>DATNPH010000227.1:0-32327 GCA_036703315.1 Coleofasciculaceae cyanobacterium | reverse complement strand
GCAAGTCAATACACAAGTGCGACTGGGAGATCCCTATACAGAGATTTTGGACGCCGCTTTAGAATTTGACATTAGCGCGATCGCGATCGCCTCCGAGAACTTCGGCAAGCTCATTGAATTCCCTGTGCGTAGCTTTGCCGGTGAGTTGATGCGTCGTAGCTGGCACCCTGTTCTTTTCTTTCCACCGCAGAAATAACCCTTAGTCGTTGAGCCATCCTTAGATAGTCATTGCTAATATTGCAGTCTCTCTGAATTTTTTAACAGATTGTACTTGCTGAGGTAAGTGACATGAGTTCAAAAAAAAATACCACAAAGCATTCTGCACAAGTTCTAGTCAGAAATTTTGTGCTGCCCATAATTGTCGTTTCCTTTGTAGGAGTTATAGGGACAAAGCCAAGCCTGACACAGTCGATTACTCCAGAAACTGCTCCTAGCGGCACAAATACCACCGTTACTCCATCCGGTAACCGTTTTGACATAGGAGGCGGACGATTATCTCAAGATGGAAAGAATCTCTTCCACAGCTTTACTGATTTTGGACTCCAACAGAACCAGATTGCCAACTTTCTGTCTCAGCCCACTATCCAAAACATTTTGGGTCGCATCAACGGTGGCAATCCTTCCGTGATTAACGGTATCCTCCAAGTCTATGGAGGCTTTTCCAATTTGTTCCTGATGAATCCAGCAGGGATTATTTTTGGTCGAGATGCCAGTTTAAATGTGCCAGCTTCCTTGACAGCTACAACAGCTAATGCGATTGGCTTCGGCGATAATAGATGGTTCAATGCATCTGGCTCCAATGACTATGCTGCCCTAGTCGGCACACCCAGCAGTTTTGCTTTCTCGATGACGCAACCAGCAGCAATTGTGAATGCTGCCAATCTTTCACTACCACCGGGGTTAGAGCGCAACAGGTATCTCACATTATTGGGTGGGACTGTTGTTAGTACTGGGCAGTTGTCAGGGTCAGAAAGCAATATCATTGTTGCCGCCGTACAGGGTACGAGTCTGGTTCGCCTAAGTCAACCCGGTTCGCCTCTGAGTTTAGAGATCCAACCGATCGGTCCTGGTAGTAATCAACCGATACCCTGGATGTTACCAGTTTTGTCCTTAGCTCAATTGATGACGGGAGGAGATGGAGGCAATGCCACTGGGTTGACCGTTAACCCCGATGGTACAGTACAGCTAATAGGTTCGGGCATCCATGTGGAAAACGGAGATGTGGCAACAGTAGGTATCAACACCTCATCTACTCGTGAGAATGCCGGTTCTATACTATTGTCCGCAAAGCGGGATATTAACACAACAGGGGGTACGCTAGACGCGTCTTATGTTGTTTCTGGCTTGAGTGGACCCTTTGGTGGTGGGGCAATCACCCTCAGTGCAAAAGATGGTAATGTCACTACAGCCAATATAAATTCTTCTTCTATTACTGGTCTTTATGCCACTGGTGGGGCAATTACTATCACGGCAGGGAAGAATATTACTACGGGAAATGTCAGCTCCTTTGCTCGAACTTACAGATATCCCATAGGCGGAGCGATCGCTCTCACGTCCGAAAATGGCAACATTACTACAGGTACTATAGACTCTTATTCGATAGGTGGTCTTCCAGGAAGGGGTGGGGCAGTTACCCTGAGTGCATACAAGGGTGATATCACCACAAACGCTATCACTTCTTATGGTGCCTCTGGATATTACTATGGCAGCGAGAGTGGCATGATTACTCTCACAGCTGGCAAAAATATTTTTACAGGAGATCTAGACTCAGGTACGGCCCATCTATCCTCTATCGAGGGTTATCCATTTTATGGTGGTGGAGGGGCAATTTTACTCACGGCTAACACAGGTGGCATTAACACAGGCACCCTAAATTCTGCTACTAATGCTACTGGAAGAAATGGTGGAGCGGTTACCGTTACTGCTTACAGTGGCAAGATAAGCACGGGTAACGTTTACTCTTATTCTTCATTTTCTTCTCCCGAAGGGATTAGTTTATTATCTGGTGATGGTGGAGCGATTACCTTCACTACTAACAACGGCACCATCAGCACAGGCAACCTATTTTCTTATTCTCAAAGTAGTTCCGCTAATGCTGGTAATGGCGCAGCAATTACTCTGTTCGCTAACAATGGCGGCATCGCTACAGGCAACTTGCACTCTTCTACTTCTTCTGGAAGTTCTAATGCTGACGTCGGGAATGGCGGGGCAGTTACTCTTAGAGCTAGTCAAAACATTACTACAGCAGAAATAACTTCTGGGTCTTCGGGTGGAAATCGTGCAGGCAATGGTGGGATGGTTACCCTGACTACCCAAAATGGCAACATCACTACAGGCAATTTAGACTCTCATGCTTCGGCTGCGACGCCTGGAAATGGTGGGCTGATCGCTGTGACTGCTCAAACTGGCAATATCATTACAGGTAATTTAGATTCTCATGCTGCTGCTAAATATAGTGCTGCCAATAGCGGAGTCATTACTCTTAGTGCCGATCGCAACATCGCTACAGGCACTATAGACTCTCACGCTTCTTCAGTTAATACTTCCAACGGCGGAGTTATCGCCCTGACAGCCCGTCAGGGGAGCATTACTACAAGTACTCTAGACTCTCATGCTGATGGTGAGGGAGCGTATGGTGGAGCAATCGCTCTCAATGCCCTTCAGAACATTGCCACAGGTACTCTAGACTCTCATGCTGCTGCTGGTGTTGTTGCCAAGGGAGGAGCGATCGCTCTCAATTCCCAAGAGGGTAACCTCATTACAGGTAATATTGACTCTCGTGCTTCTGCTTCTAGCTTTTCTGCAAATGGCGGCGTGATCGCTTTAACTACCAAAAATGGCAACATCGCTACAGGCAATGTTTCCTCTAACGGTTATGGTTATGCTTCTGGAGAGGGGGGAGCGATCGCACTGACTACCCACAATGGCAATATCGCTACAGGGAATCTTGCCTCTAGTGCTGGTGCTCAATCGGCTCGTAGCGGTGCGATCGCACTGACTACTCAAAATGGCAACATTTCTACAGGTACTATAGACTCTCATTCGGCTGGTCGTTTTGGAGATAGTGAGGCGATTACGCTTACTGCTCAACGAGGTAATATTGCCACAGGCGATTTAGACTCCTCTTCTACTGGTGTTTATGGTGGAAAGGGTGGAGCCGTTAACGCCACGGCTAGCAACACTATCACTGGCGGGAAGATAGACTCCAGCGCTGCTTGGGGGAACGGCGGGGCAGTTACTCTAACCACTAGCAAGGATATTACCGTCAGCTCTATTAATGCTCAAGGGGGTAGCAATGGTATCGGTGGCGATATTACTTTAGTAACCACTGCTGGAGCTTTCCGGGCTACTGGCGCTTTCACCGCTAGAGATGGTGTAACTACTGCCAGCATTTCTTCACAAGGAGGTACTGACGGTGGGCAGATTCGGATTGTCACGGCTGGGGGGTTAGACAATCTATTTAAAGTGGGTGATCCAGCGAGAAACGGTACCTTTAAAGATATTACTTCTGGAAAATATCGGATTTCATCAACTCCAGTCTTCACGATTCCAAGCCCTACTTACACCCAAGGCAACATTGAAATCATTACCCTTCCGTAGCAACGTTAATTGGAGGTAAACTGAGGCTAACTATGCTATCAATCGACTTAGAGTAATGCTATCTAGCCCTGATTCTCTTCATGCTGCTCTTGTCCCAGGAAGCCTGCGTCGGGTACATCACATTGCATTGAATGTGCGCGATATGCAAGCTTCTTGCCATTTTTACGGCTCTATTCTCGGTCTTCATGAATTGACTGGGGAAGAGGTTCCGGCAACGCTACGAGAATTGGTAGCTGCTGGAAAAGTTGCAAACTTCGTCACGCCAGATAACACTGTCCTCGATCTGTTTTGGGAACCGGATCTCACACCGCCAGATCCTGACCCACAGCGTGCTTTTACCCGTGCTAATCATTTAGCCTTTGATATCGCTCCAGAGTTATTTGACCAAGCCGTTGAAGTGCTACGACTACATCAAGTACCTATCGATCATGGTCCAGTCAGTCGCCCTACAGGACGCGGAATTTATTTCTATGACCCCGATGGCTTTTTGCTCGAAATCCGCTGCGACCCGATAGATGCTTAGTTCTATAGAAATGTTGATGTTCGGAAGAAATGAAGCGGCAATGTTATGACTAATTTTATATCCGAGATTGCGCACCCTCAACTGGCACAAGACGCTCGGAAAGCGCAGCGTGCCGCAGGCAAGAC
Source organism: Coleofasciculaceae cyanobacterium (assembly GCA_036703315.1). Lineage (GTDB taxonomy): Bacteria > Cyanobacteriota > Cyanobacteriia > Cyanobacteriales > Coleofasciculaceae > DATNPH01. Next base: position 28,079 of record DATNPH010000227.1, on the reverse strand, counting down.
TCGAAGAGAGCTAGCGCTAAGGGTTTCAAGGTAATTAGTAATTAGTAATTGGTAATTAATTATACATAAACTACGTAGAATAATTTTCCCATTTCCTACTCGCAAATAGCGTCACAATTGACTAGTGCAAAATGTAGGTTATGTATAGCAATCGCCAAAGCTGTTAGGACAAGTTGGTGATAGCCGTCTACAGTAGCGTATTGTGTGAGTTGATCATTGTCCTATGCTGCCTGTCCGTTGCTATAAAAATTATTACTAATCTTTTACAGACGTTATTTAACGCTATTCACTCGCTAAAACGCTGAAGTTAAAACAAAAGAAAACATCACTGGCATGAAACAGTAGAAAATTGTTTTCTAGAGATGGCGAGGTTTATATGTCCTTGTGATGATTTTTTCTGTTGGCTATCATCAAACTCGAAGGTTGGCGGAATATACTCCAGTCCTAATAACCTGCAATGGGGGTCAAGACTACAGATAATGAAAAGTACTACAGAGGCACAGTGAACTTGGATGGCTTGCTGGATAGCTTCCTGTTGAGTAGAGGTACGCAAGTGTAAGTACTTTGATGAGCCATCGGCGAACTCGCAGAAAAGATGAAATAGCATACCGCCCCTGAATCAGTACTAAATAAGTATTTTCACTTACCTTAGCAACTGATTGTGAGGATGTTGTGAATGTGCTATGTGGCGATCGCGTTCATCCCTTCCCGATGAAAGCAGATTGCCCAAGACTGAAGCTATGTTGGATGGACTCCAGGAAAAGTGCTTGTTGCGCGATCGCACTCATTGTCACTTTTGGCTTTAACGGGTAGAAAAAACATAAGCCGTAACCTATTAAGACTATGGTTCAGGTACTAAATCTACTGGGGCTTTATGGCAACAAATAGCGATGAGTAATCTGCGTCAGAAAGACCTAGTTGCTGTGCCATCTCCAGGACTTTTTGGACACCCTCTAAACCGCTAGTATTCAGATCAGCTGATTGAGCTTCAGTAATAAATAAATTGGTGTCTTTCAATAAATGTTTAGTAGGAAAATTGGGGTTGGCGTAGTTACCATCAAGCATCTGCTGTAACTTTTTGTCGAAGGTTGGAGCATAGAGAGCGCTCTTTCGTAAAATTTGCATAAATTGCTCAACTTCTACGCCCTGATGTTGGACAAAGCCGAGACTGAGAGCAAAAGCACTGGTGAGGGAAGCAATCAATTGGTTTAGGGCAAGTTTCGTCGCGGCGGCTGAGCCAACTGAACCGAGCAGCAATGGCTCTGGCCCAAAGTGTTTCAGAAACTCAGACCACTTTTGAAATTGCTCTGGAGAAGCGCCCACCATCACCTGTAGCTCACCAGACTTGACTTGGGGAATGCTCCCCAGCACGGGGGCTTCTAGATAATCACCACCAGCAGCAACGACGGCATCATGAATTTCTCTACTTTCTGTAGGTGCGATCGTGCTCATCTGGATAACTGTACGACCTGACAGGTGTTGCTTGGAACTATCTGATAGAAGAACGTCCTGAATTGCTGAGGCGTTTGTGAGCATTACTATTACACAGTCAGATGCCTGAATCACTTGATCTGGGGAATCGACAATTTCTGCTCCAGCCTGCCGTAGGGGTTCTAGCTTCGATGGAGTGCGATTGTACGCAATGACAGATAACTGAGCATCTAACAATCTCTGCGCCATTGGTTGTCCCATCAGCCCAGTTCCTATAAATCCGACTTTCATAAGTTGCCTCTTTGTAAGAGTTAGAATTCAGCAGCCTGCTGTTTAAAAGTCTCAAAATTATTGTTTAAAAGCTCTTTGGGCTGTCCAATGCCGATCAGAAGATTGGTAAACTGTTACTCCCTCTAAACCAGCGTCTGAAATGAGTTGATTCACCTCATCTAAAGTAAAGGCAGCGTGGAGAGAATCGCGGAATAACATCTTCTGGTGTTCGTCGTACTCAGTTCCAATACCCTCAACAAATGCGTTCATTACTTCTTCACTAGGTGGTCGAATTAAATCCCTAATAAGAATCGCTCCTGTGGGTTTTAGGATGCGTTTGAGTTCCTCTAGAAACGGTAAAGGATCTGGTAGGTGGTGGATGAGGCTGTTTGAGATGACCAGATCAAATTGCCCATCGGGGTAGGGCAGCTGCTTGGCATCTACTAATTCCAGTGTGACTTGTTGTTCTAAGCCAGCCTCTTTAACATTCTTTAGTCCTATTTGCAGCATAGATTGGGCAAGATCGATGCCGACGATTCGCCATTGTGGGCGCTGCTGGCAAATTAAGATCGGGATACGAGCGGTGCCAGTACCAGCATCTAGGACTTTAGCAATAGATGGTCCTAGCTGGATAGCACACTCGGCAAAGGCAGTGTTTACCTCGGTGAAGTCCATGGCGTCATATTCAACTGCCTCTTCCGGGGTGTCCATGACTTCCGGTTCCAATACTCTTTGCATCAGGGATTACCTCTGAAAGCTTGCCTCAAAATAGTATCAATCCTTATTCTTCCTTACGCTCTTTACGCTCCTTGTACTGCCTTAGCAGTTCTTTTACCCGTTTCTGCATTTCGAGGTGCCGGGCTACACCTTCGTAGGTATAACGGTTGTAGCCGTTACGGTCAATGAGAGTTTCCAAATTATTAATCCGCTGTTTCGTGTTTGGGTGGGTTGAGATCCAGTTAAATAAGGGGCGATCGCGTTCTTGCTTATCCAGCATTACCATTAGGTTTCGCATCCCATCTGCTGGGTAGCCGCTAGAGGCTAAAATCCGTGTTCCAAGTGCGTCTGCCTGACGCTCCATGTCCCGGCTATAGTCGAGAATAAGTAAGTTACCGAGAAGACCTCCATAGGGGACAAATTGCGTAACGTTGGCTGTCAGATTTCCCTGTGTGACTAATTGAAACCCATGAGACAGAACCGCATGAGATAATTCATGCGCCAATAACCCTGCCAACTCGGCTTCTGAGTTTGTCTTGAGGATGGCACCGGCATTGACAAATACCTTTCCTCCCGGCAGAGCAAAAGCATTGAGATCGTCATCCATGATCACATGAAACTCGTATTGAAAATCATTCCGTCCTGTAACCGTGGCAAGTTTGTTTCCCACCTCACGAACGTAGTTGAGCACTTGTTCGTCTTCCATCATTGGCAGTCGCCGTTTTACTTGCTTAGCCACTGATTCACCAACTGCTGATTCTCCACGTAGCAGCATCACCGTTGACTCAACTGCTGAGATGGGACCAAACAAATTGCCAGTGAAAATCAACCCAAGAGCACCAGTAATGGCATTAGTTATGGCGTTTCCTCTCAACTTCCGACGTACATGTCTTTTGTAGCGTTCTAGATTTTCATCGGCTAAAGTCGTAAATTCTTTGCTCTGAGGATTATCCGGGTAGAGCAACGCAAATTGCCGTGCTGCCAGTGATGCCTCTAGCCACTTTTGTTGTTCACCCAGTGCCGTAATTTTCCCTTTCAGCAAATCCGGCTCGGCTGGATACAGCGTTGTTGCTTGCTCTAGTAGCTGTAAAGCTTCTTCTGGCTTCCCATTATCTTTGAGTGCCTGAGCGTAGCGTAAATGACCTGGAATAAATTCGGGATATTGCTCAACCAAAAATTGGAGTGGCACCAGGATTTTTGTTTGTAGCTTCTGTGCTAGACCTTCCTCAGACATACGCCAGTACACTGCACCTCCAGGCGAAAGCTGTGCTGGATCGTGAATGGCTGGAGCTTTTTCTTTGGCTTGTACCTGTGCTTTAAAAGGGTCTTTGGCTTCACGATACAGTTGCTCAGCTGCCGCTATCTGTCCACTCATATAGAGGTTGTCAGCTTCGATCAGCTTTTGCTGCCGTGCGATTTCTTCTGGGCTTAGTTTTGGTTCTTTTTTGGCGTCGGCTGAATCTTCGGAACTGGGTGGTGTAGTTGTGGGTGCCTTGTCAGGAGCCTCTGTTTGAGTAGGTGCCTGTGTCCCAGGTGGGGAGTCTTTAGAGCTTGGTGGTGTAGTTGTGGGTGCCTTATCAGGAGCCTCTGTTTGAGTAAGTGCCTGCGTCCCAGTTACTGAATCTTGGGACGTTGGTACTGTAGTTGTGGGTACCTGCTCGGGAATGGTTGTTTGAGCAGGTGCCTGTGTTATTTCATCTGTTAAAGCTGAGGGCGTCGCTACTAGTGTTGTGACCGGAACCCCAACTGTTTCTATTTCTGTCGGCTTTGCTGGGGACGCCTCCTGTGTGGAAATAGGGGTTGATACAAGCGTCTTTTGCGCGTGAAGCGGTTCGCTCAGCACAGTGGGCAGCTTATGGGCTTCTGAATCGGATGTTGATGATATCCTATCGGTGGCGATCGCACTTGAATCCGAGACACAGATGAGTTCTGAAGTGCTAGGGAGTGTTTTCAAACCCGGAGATCCCCCCCAGCCCCCCTTAAGAAGGGGGGAGAATTGGGTTAAAGTCCCCCTTTTTAAGTCTGATTTAGGGGGAGCTGAATCTGACGGGGAAGTTTGAAAACATGTGCTCGCGGTCAGAGCCAGTGATTTTGAGGGGTTGGGGGACTCCGCTAAAACAGTCGAGGTAGGCAGCAGGATTCCTAAAGAGATTAGCAGTGAATTCCAGAGCAATTTATGGGAGTATTTCCGGTCTTTATCGGTGTTGTGTCTCACAGTTTTGTTCATTGCGTGCATCATTTGATTTTTGTTTCAGTTGAAGACTATCTAAAAGGTTATTTATAGTACCTTTAACCGACTTTTGAGGGTTTATAACAACTAGAAATTAAAATGCGATCACAGCTATAAACATCAGCAATTGAACCCAGTGCCCTCTAAATCTTGGCAACCTGGAAAAAACATTCTTAATATCGTGCATCTTTAGCGCTAGTCTCATCGAATTTCTGAACCACTCTATTGAAGAGTAGATTTTCTTCTCTAGAGAACTACAGAGAGTCTTATAAGGCTATGGCTACATGCTAATTCACGATTCTTATTTGACCCGTTCGAATCGCATCAAAGAGTCGATTAATCTGGTAACGTTCCTCCTCATCAATCTCGCCATCAGCAAGGATAGCAGCCGATAACTGATGATATTGTTGATTGCTAATTTTCCTTGATACGATTAAGTTCTCCACGAATTGGGAGATATTTAGTGTTGATTCACTCTTTTGAGATTCCATTGCTAACCTCTATGTAAACCTGTGAGGTTTAAAATATATTAAGCATTTTTTAGCTTGCCTCACAGTTGAACTTTCTGCTCAGCGATAACAATAACGTAGTCTTTGTACTCGAATCTGTAGTCGTTTGGATTAATCTGAAAAACTCCAGCCGGGTCACAGACAGCAATGAGGATAGCGTTGTGGGTTTGCTTGAGATAGGCAAATAGCTCCAAGAACGTCTTGCCAACCCATGGCTCGCTGATAGGTAACCGATAAAACTGATTGCCATGTTCACCAGTGAGCAATTCGTTGAATACACCCATCAATCCAGGATTTAAAGCAGCCTGAGCCAACATAAAACCATTTTGCTCTTCACTGACTACATAAGCGTTGACTTGTCCCATTTCCAAAAGAGAGCTGTATTCACGGTTAATTAACTCAGCGCAGGTGTAAACCTTTGGGTTGATCTTCTCTACAGTCAGAGCGGCTAGGATTGTTCGGGCGTCGGCGTCTTGTTCACTGCGCCCATGACTCTTGTCAGCGAGTATAATACAAGTTTTGGCGCGGCGGATACCAGCTTTTTCCAGGACAGGAACTTTGGTGAAATCATCCTTAATAAACCGTACCTGTTCCTTTAAACTGGCATCATTAAAACTGGGTTCTTCATCCAATTGGGCAATGACAATAACGGAAAAGTCTTCATTTTTGTAAGCCGCTTTGCATTGCCGCACAATAATCTCAGCCTTTTGATTCCAGCCGCAAATAATCATGTGGTCATTGAACTGTTCCCAGTCCATTACTTGACCCTCCATCCGAAGCTTATCTACCATGAATGCCGACACTGTACCAGTGAACATGGCGAAGATAGTAGCATTCATAAATAGGATAAAGGTAATAACTAGATTTCCCGCCAACGTGTTTGGTGCTCCTGGTAAGGGTTGACCGGAAAACAGCATGTAAAAAGAACTCCAAAACGCCTTATCCAGGCTTCCCCATTGCGGGTAGCTACCGCGCTCTAAAGCTACTAAGGAAAAGGTACTAAAACAAACAGTGAGGATAACCAATCCACAAATGATGATATATTCCGGGGCACCACGTCGAAGAATACTCTGAAAAGTGCTGGCATGACGATTGAATAGACCAATCAACCGCAACAGGCGCAGTAGCCGCAGCAACCGCAGGACACGGACGACACGAAATACTCGCAGCAGTGGCAGCACTGCCAGCAGATCCAGCCAATAGTCCTGAAAAAAATGCCGTTTAATCGGCGCAGCCAGAAAGCGGAACGTTAACTCCACTCCAAATAGCCAGGTGATAATTTGATTGAGATCGTCAAGTATCGGTATAAGGGGCGAAGATTCCGGCAGTGACAATTCGACTATGGTAAACACGACTGAGGCAATGACTAGGACAGCGATGGTAATCTCAACCGTTGGCAGCTGAAAAAAACGCTGTAGAGAACGCTGCCAAACTTTGACACTTGGTTCGACTTCACTACCCTGGGAAAAGTTTGTCATAGTCACCACTGCTGCTAAGCTGTCGTCTACCTTTTCAATCAGCCATCACCGCATCCATCAGCAAATCAGCCCCAAAACGGACAGCATCAGTGCAGGGTAGTCCTGTCTCTTCCTTAACTTGTTCGATCGCTCGTTGAGCTGCCTCAGCATCCAAATGACCTGTATTGAGAGCGATCGCAACCACTTGCACAGGCGCAAAAGCCCCACCAGCCTTAGCAACCATCTCGTACAGCTCAATCACCTCTGGGAGTGGTGGAATCGGCACATGCTCATTCTGGTAAATATGAGTTTGTCCGGCTCTATGTACTAACACTAAACCAGTTGGTTGAGTTCCACGAATTAAGGGCAGTGTTGCCGTTGAACCCGGATGCAGCAGCGAACCTTGTCCCTCAACAATTAACAAGTCATAGTCATTGCCATAGCGCATTAGCAACTGCTCCACAGCACCAGCCGCAAAGTCTACCCGTACAGCATCCAGGGGAATTCCATCTCCAGCAATCATCAAACCCGCTTGACCAGTTGCCAAGAACTTCGAGCGTATTCCCCGCCGTTGTGCTGCCCGATTCAACTCCAGACTCGCCGACATCTTGCCGACAGCCATATCAGTACCCACCAGCAAGATGCGCTGACAGGGAAGCGATCGCGCCTTACCACTTCCTACACTTAATCTTGCTGGCTCCTGGCGAATATCCCAAATAACCTGAGTATCCCTAAGTAATGCCTGTAACTCTGGATCAGATGCCATTGGAGTATGTAACCCATTGAACACCGACAACCCAGCCGCTACTCCCTGCTTTACCTCCTGCCACCAAGCCTCTGGTAGTACACCACCAAACGGTGCAATTCCAATTGCCAGGACATCGGGTTTATAAGCCAGTGCTGACGCCACGGAATCTACAATTGGCGCGTCACAGGCAATGCCCGTTAGTTGAGATAAGGACTCTCCAGCACACTGTTTGTCAATTACCGCCACAATCGGCGCTTCACCATAACGCAACAGCGTCAGCCCCGTTTTACCATGAGAACCACGAAGTCCTTCATGTAGCAAAATGGCAACGCGATGGTCAGCTGTTAGACGCATGATATTGCACCCCTAGTCCTGGTAACTCGTTAGGGATTAGACGCCCATCCTGTATCGTGGCACCGCTGAAGGGGTCATCCACTAAGTTCAGGTGGCTGTCTAAATCCAGATAATCCGCTAATGCTGCCAGATGTGACGTCGCTGTGTTTGCCAGTGTGCTGTCAGAATAGCAACCGAACATCACCTGCAATCCACAGGCTCTTGCCGTATGCACCATCCGCATCGCCTCGGTTAGACCTCCTGATTTCATTAGTTTGATATTAATGCCATGCACACGGTCTGCCAGCTTGGGGATATCGCGGCTAGTGAAGCAGCTTTCATCTACAAAAATTGGCAAAGGCGATCGCTCATACAGTATCGGCAATTTTTCCTCTTGTCCTGCTGCGATGGGCTGTTCTACATGCCTTACCCCCTGCTTCGCCAGCCACTCACACATCTTCACAGCATCATCTACACTCCAACCCCCATTCGCATCTACACTCAGCTCTGCTTGAGGTGCTTCTTCTCGAATCGCCAGCAGCATTTCCCGATCAGCTTCAATCCCCGCAGGCGAACCCAATTTAATTTTCAGTACACCTCCACCCGTTAAGGCAATCCAGTCGCGCACTCGCTGTCTTGCTCCCTCTGGGGAATTGATGCCAACCGTGACAGACGTTGGCACAATTCGGCGGCGGTTCAATCCCCACAGACGCCACAGGGGTAGTCCCACCCGCTTCCCCAACCAGTCATACAACGCCATATCAATTGACGCCCAAGCTGCTGACGGCACCTTTTCCTCCGCCAATACGCGCTCAATCTTTTGAAGATCCCAAGGCGTAAATGCCTCCAGGATTGGCGCAATGTTCTCTAGTACCTCAAAAAGAACCTCAGGAGTTTGTCTATCTTCCTTAATGATTGAAAAGGGAGACGCTTCCCCCCAACCCTCAATGCCCTCCTGCTCTACCCGTACCCAGACATTGGTCGTCTGAGACGTTGTGCCACGACTAATCGTCAAGGCAAACCGCTTATTTACCGTGAAGGTTTCAATGCCAATGTGCATAACTTCGGAGTTTTGATTAAGTTGGTCTACAGAATTTAATAAATTCGTTACATTGATTTACATAAAAACCACCATTTTTCTTCTCTTTCCTGAACTCCTGTTTAAGCAAGAATTTTTGTTTCTAGCCAGTTGCAGTAAAGAAATTTTAAGATAAAGGTCAAGCTGAGCGAGTCGCCTAGTTAGAGAGTAATGTGTTGCTGTTATCTAGAGCGATCGCTTGTCATAAGTAACCTATCTGATTATTAGGAACTGGCGAATGAGTTCTATACAGCCGTGGAAAATCATCAATTCACAGCTTGTACTTGATAACCAATGGTGTCAGGTCAGGCAAGATGAAGTTGAGTTATCTAATGGTGAAGTTATCGATGACTTTTTTGTAAATGTTAGACCTGATATCGTTCTTGTTCTTGCAGTTACACAGCACCGAGAGATTATCTTTGTTCGTCAATATCGACATGGTGTCAGGGAAATTTTATTAGAACTTCCGGCTGGTTCGTTCAACTCACAAACTGAAAATAGCTTGGCAGCTGCGGCTAGAGAACTAGAAGAAGAGACTGGATATGTTGCTGAACAGATCATCCATCTGGCAACGTTGTACGATAATCCGGTCAAAGATACAAATAAAATTCATTTATTTATGGCAGAAAATGCTCAGCCATCCAGCATACAACAGCTAGATGTTACAGAAGATATTGAAGTTGTACTATTACCTGTAGAAGAGGTTTTGGCTAAAATCTCAACAGGAGAAATTTGTGTTTGTGGAACTGTTGCTGCTTTGTTTTTAGGGTTAAACCTTCTATCTCAAAATCGTTCTACAAACCTAGCTTCTAACCCTACTTGAACCGAGACAAGCCAAATCGCGATTTGTAGCCTTTCGGTTTATAAAAATATCACATATTAACAAGCGCTGATAGCTAATTGCCATGAGCCATTAACAATTCAGTCTCTAGATTGGTAGTGAGGACACTCGTCACAAGGACCAGAGGGATTAACAGCGCAGCGGATATAGGCAGAACGGGCATTGAATTGACAAGTAATGTCACCAATTAAATAGCCAACACCTTCAAGGTAGTATCGGTCTGGAGGCAGCTGATTTCTTGGCAGCATGCTAACGATTGGCGCTTGCATCGCTTCTCTTATCCTTGCTTGCGCCCGTTCCTTTGATTTTTGCATTACCCATAGGGAAAGGAGTGGTGGGGTCAAACCCACGACAAAAACCAGGATTGTCTCTAACAAGCGCTTCTCCTTAAATTGGGTGAGTATAGTTACTAGATTACTAACTAGATTACTAAGCGATCGCTGTGAGTGGAGCGATGTTCTCAAAGATCGCTACTGCACAGAGCCTATCCCACTGCCTCTGATACCCAATTTATGCCCTTGCAAGCAGAAAGGGCAAGGTTTTATTAGCCTTGCCCTCTATTTGAAGAATGATCTCACTAGCGAAAGAACAGCTTATCCAATAGTCTGGTAAATCGGCTCTTTGATTTGCCCGTTGCTCTCTGAGATTTTATCAAAGCCACGCGGGATTTCTCTGAACCTAACTTGCTTAGCTTTCAGCGCCGTTTGGAGAAATTTCATCGCCTCTTCAGGTTTGCCACGACCGCAAAAGAATAGATCTGCAGCGAAGTATCCATATTCTGGCCAGGTGTGTATGGCGATATGAGATTCTGCTAACGTTGCCGTTGCTGTCACCCCATGAGGACTAAACTGGTGTACGCACAAATCTATAAGGGTTGCTTCTCCAGCTGTAACTGCATCGAGCAAGGCGCGGCGAATTCCTTCAGGATCATTAAGAAGGTCTTCCGGCGCTTGCCATGCGTCAACGACCAGATGAGTTCCCACTTGTTTCATTCTGCCTGATTTACTCCACCCTATAGGATACCAAACATCTACTTATAACATAGAGTTAATTAAGTTTTCAACGAAATCGCGGGAATGCCAAAGTTCAGCGAACTCAGATCTTGCAGCAAGTTACTGCGCCCCCACCCCAGCCCTTAGCTAGGGGAGGGAGCTAAGTTCCTTCCTTTGGAGAACAAACCGATCTTCAATGCAAAAGTTCTCTTGATAGGACACATCCAATGTCAAAATTGAAGGCATTAGTTAAAACACTCTCCGGGAAGCTGGCAATTAAGAATGGATGGATTATAAAACTGCCCGTAGCTTTCTAATTAGTCAAGGATCGGTATCTGACGAAAATACCGATGCCTTCCTTGTGCGTCTAAGGCAGGGAAAGCCACCGATACCTGGTCAGGTAACCAATATTCTGTTAGCTCTAAAGATACTGTTTGAGGCTCTGCGAACTGCCTCTACGCTTGACCGAGAACTCGTATACTCGCTGTATCTACTGTCTTATGAGAGCCAACAGCACTATGAAGCCGGACTTCAGGCTGGGGTTACTTGGCCTCCTCTGCTAAACGAAGACTTGAAGCGAATTACCAGAGCGGTCAAGAGTATATTTGCTGGAGTATGGCATGGTAACTGATACTCCTGTGCTTAAATTTCTGTCAATAGCTTAAGTTGTGCAGTAATAAGTGCAATAAAAGCCTGGTTACCACGCCAGGCTTGCAGAGTGCATCTAGATAGACAAGCCTAACTACAGTCTATGTACTGCTAGCTTGCCGCTTGTTTCCGATGAATCTCTATCATGCTTTGCTTTCTATAGAGGTGGCTAGTTCAGTTTAGGGCCAGTACCTCGCTGATCTAAAAGTGATCTTGATTTACTTTTTCATCTTGGTAAGTAGATGAACAAAATTAAACGTCAGGTGAACATTGCCTACCGCAATCCTCTAGCCCTCTTCCTCCAGAGAATCATGGGCAGACCCACCCGACAAGCTAAGCAAGTCAAAAGTCAAACAGGAAAATTTAGTAGTAGTAATACCAATTGGTCTTAAAAATGACACAAATAGTCAAGGTAGTAGTAGGTTGTAACGTCCTTCCTACCACCTAAAACCTAATCACCGATAAGTGTCAAACATTTAACCCAATGGTATAAGACTTTTGATGGTTGCGTGTATGCGACTTAAATGCAGAGCCGCTTAGCGATCGCGTAGTTCCGTTTCTAGCTTGTCCACATCCTCTTTCAGAAAAATCGTTAATTGCCCATTGAACGCCTTCCCCTGCTCCGTTTTAGTGACTTCCATCCAATAAGCAAAGCGCTCTCCTAGCCGTAGTTCACCCTGCTGTGCTGCTATCAGAGGACGATTTTGTCGTCGCCCTACATCTACGGTTTCCGGGGCAGGATACGAATACACAATTCTTGCGCGATCGTAATCTTGGTAAATAGAAGGGTTATAGATGACCCGCAGAGATTCCTTGAGTCGCTCCGGAGTTACACCGTTAATCATGTCATAGAAGGAAATGCGTTCGCTGCGAATAGTCCCTCGGTCCTTAAGAAAGGTGACTCGACCTACAGGCAGTACGGTAGCTTGAAAGGTAAATCGCTGAGCAGCACTTTCATTCTTTTGCACCCGTAGTCCATCCCCAATACCAGGTCGAAGGGTTGGGTTGGCATTAATCCAGGCAATAACTGTATCAGTACTATCACCGGGTAGCGCTGAGGCACGATTTCCTCCCAAGACGAATAGAACTCCTAGGGACAGAACTGACCACCAGAAGAGTTTTGAATTAAAAAAGTTACTCATAACCGATTGATCGTGAAGCTCACGAGCTAGAGAATCCCCATCTTCGCCCATGGTTTGGTTCGATTCAAGACCCCGGTTCGATCGCGACCTTAATAACCTTACGATTTTTCATATCTTCAAACGCTTGTTCTAAATCTTTTAGGGGGCGGTGGTCACTAATGAGGAGTTCAAAGGGTATGGTGCGACTTGCCAATAATGAGAGGGCGTCGCGTACATACGCTGGTGTGTTGTGAAAAACGCCTTTGAGGGTCAGTGCGTTGTAATGCAGTTGCTCGGTACTAATGGTAATTGTTGTATCTCGTGGACAGCCGCCAAATAAGTTAATAGTGGCACCAGGACGACCGCAGGCGATCGCACTTTCCCATACAGCAGGAACCCCCGTTGCCTCAATCACCACATCTGCACCCCATCCTTCTGTTAAGTCTCGCACCACCGTTGGCACGTCCCTCAGTTGATGGTAATTAAACGTCTCAGATGCTCCTAATTGCTCTCCAATATGCAGCCGTCCATCATGACCCCCAAACAGAAAAACCTCAATAGGAGGGCGAGAGGCAAGGGGTAATCGGTGAGAGGTAGAATTTTTTTCCTCTTGCCTACCGTAGGCTGCTAGCACGGCGACGAACATCAGCCCAATCGCCCCATCACCTAAAACAACTACCCGATCAGCGGGTTGGACATTAGAACAAGCTACCCCATGCAGCACACAGGCTAACGGTTCCGTCATTGATGCCAGAGCATTCGGTAAATCAGGAGGTACTGCCAACAGGTTGTGTTGCACAATGGGTGCCGGTATTCTAAGGTACTCAGCAAACGTGCCATTGTTGAAGGTCAAGTTGGGGCACAGGGAATACTCGTGACGGCGGCAGAAAAAGCAGGTCATACAGGGGGCGGAGTTATTGGCAACGACGCGATCGCCAACATTCCAGCCTGTTACTCCTTCTCCTACTGACACAATTTCACCAACAGCTTCGTGACCAAACAACGTTGGCGGTCGCAACATTCTTGCATGACCGCCACGACGCCATACCTTCAGGTCAGTGCCACAAGTTGTTGCAGTCCCTATTTTAATAACAACCTCACCGACAGCAGGTGTCGGTGAGGCAACGTCTTCCAATCGTAAATCTTCTTTACCGTAGAGTAAGGCTGCAAGCATTCTGGAGTTTAAGCTAACTCTGGCTTCACCTGATTTTATCAGGCTGGCGATCGCCCTTACGCCTCAGCTACGCAGTATCACACTCAATTAGTGAAGGCTTATATCTACGAGTTGATCGATTGTAGAGTACGTGAGCCTGAAGTACTACTGAGTGTTGCTCGTGATTTCTTAGCATCAATGCAGTTGGGCAGGTGACCAGACCCCAGAGGTACCATTTCCTGGTGACAGGAGGTGCAAAACCAATAAACACCATTCCGCCGTGCATGGCGTAGTAACGCGTTACCACAACAAGGACAAGAGTTGGTGCGCATATGTTTGTTATCTCCTGAATTTAAAAATGTAGTTTTATTAGAGAACTGGGTTGGTACTTTAAGTACTGTACTTATCAACAAAGCAATCTCGGAGTATCGTTTGATACCAATCCTTGACAAGACGTTTTTGTTAAGCAAACTTGTAATCCTGCCAACCACCAAGCGATGTCGCTAACTTTTTATAAGATAAACCTAAGTTAGGCTTTCCTCATCTATCTCTGGAAATAAGTAGTTAGAGATGATCCCCGGTCTGATCTATTACATCAGTTCTCCATTTTAGATAAAAGCAATCTGCACTTTGTGAGCACCAACAGCAATGTTTATAAAGATAATTAAGTTGGACGATGAGGCAGAGAACATGTGGTAATAGGTCGGTTTGAAGGCATCTTTTTCAAAAGGGATAAATAGTAAAGAAATCTGTCTGTGTATGACGGTTCCTTTACACTTATGTTGACAACCGGGGGTAGGGGTTGGAACCTCATGCTCTAACCCCTACCCCCCAACTCCTAAATCCCAACCTTCATTAATCACTAATGGCGATTTGCAAAACGATTGTGGCGAGGTATCGTAGCAGAATCTGGGTGCAGTCTCAACGATGACAGGGAAGTATCTTCTACTTCATCCTGTCGGTCATGGAGGCATATTAGTAGTTGTTAGTCGCTGGAAGTCAGAGGTAACACAGGCAAAGCGCAGTAATCAGGATGGGCGAAAGACGCAAGTCAGCTGTCGATGGTAGCCCTGACACTATCTGTCGTTAACCAGAATACTTATAGTCCATACGCTTTAAACGCGAACTATTTTAATATGGCTTCGTTGGGTGACCGAGAGCAGCTCCAGAAACATAGTGAAACTCCTCAAATAGACTTCTGGCTCAAGATTGTCTTGCTGTTCGCCGAGTAAACACCCATGCTCACTGAAACTATTACGATTTTGTTAGTGGAGGATAACTCCGGGGATGCTTGTCTAGTCAGAGAACTGCTACAAGAAGTTGAGGCTTTTCAGTTTCAACTGATTCATGTTTCGAGGCTGGCAGACGCTCTAACTCACCTTACGGCTAAAACGTCGATCGCGTTATCAAAACGGGATGAAGTCCAACACAATACGATCGCGCAAGGTCTACAACAGCAAGTGCCCAGTGGTTGTGATAGCGATCACGTCCAGAACGCTGCATCAGTTAGCGGAAGCAAAGTAGCTTTGCCGGAGAAGCTAGCCGCATTAAGCCTACGTACTCCCTACCTATCTCCCCAAGCTTCGCCTCAGTGGACTTCTTCTTCCGAGACGAAGCGATCGCCGAGCCGAAATTCTTCTTGTGTCGCTAACAGACGGCTCAGCCAAGGTAAAAAAGGACCCGTATTAAACAGTCCACCAGCATCACGGGAGAGTTCATCCTTGTGTGTGATCCTTTTAAATATTTCACTTCCTGACGCTCAAGGGGTAGACACGGTAAAGCGAGTACATCTAGCCGCGCCGAATATTCCGATTGTGGCGATGAGTGACTTGTCTGATGAAGCGATCGCCCTTCAAACTTTACACAATGGTGCCCAGGATTATCTAGTTAAAAGCCATCTTAACGGTCACTTGCTAGTTCGCTCTATCCGCTACGCGATTGTCCGGCAGCGAACGGAGGAAGTGCTGAGAGAATCGGAGACAAAGTATCGGACGCTGTACGAATCAACTAGTGCCCCAGTAATTCTGCTGGATGAAAATAAGATTTTTGATGCCAATAGTGCCGCCTTGCAGCTGTTTGGCTGCACTCAGCATGAGCAGCTTTGCGGGAAGCACCCTCGTGAATTTTCGCCGTTAGTGCAGCCAAACGGTCAAGATTCTTTAAGCCTTACCCATGAGTACATGGCTACCGCCATTTCAGAAGGCAGTTGCCGCTTTGATTGGGTTTACCGTAAGCGGAACGGTGAAGATTTCTCTGCCGAAGTAATGCTAAGCCTTATTGAGCTAGAAAACTGCAAAGTGTTACAAGCTGTGATTTACGATATTGCCAAACGCAAACAAACCGAGACGCAACTGCTCGACGCCAAAGAGGCAGCTGAAGCTGGAAGTCGAGCAAAATCGGAGTTTCTAGCAACAATGAGCCACGAACTCCGAACACCCCTCAATGCGATATTGGGGCTTTCCCAGCTGCTGCGGCAAGAAATCTTGGGCACTCTCAATGACAAGCAGAAAGAGTATATTACCTGTATTCACAGCAGTGGAGAACATCTACTAGCGCTGATTAACGACATTCTCGACCTCTCGAAAGTAGAAGCAGGCAAAGAACAACTGAATTTTTTGCCATTGAATATACAGGAGTTGTGCGAAGACTGCTTAACGATGGTGCGGGAGCAAGCCCATGACCAAGGACTTAAACTCATTCTGCACATAGATTCCCAAGCTGAGATTTGTATAGGTGATCAGCGGCGATGCAAGCAGATGTTGCTAAACCTTCTATCAAATGCCGTTAAGTTCACGCTAGCAGGCGAGGTTTCATTAATTGTTCGCAAGTTGCCTAAGGGAATTTCCTTTACGGTGGCAGATACAGGAATTGGTATTGCCTCAGAAAATCTGCCCTTATTGTTCGAGCCGTTTCGCCAACTGGATAGCGGCTTAAATCGACGGTTCCCTGGTACAGGTTTAGGGTTAGCTCTGACTCAGAGTTTGGCTTGGTTACATGGTGGGGATGTTACAGTGGAGTCAACTCTCGGTCAGGGGAGTAAATTTACACTCTATCTGCCAGATTCACCTACAGAAAAGTTGCTCCTGCCGTCATCACCCGAAGCATTAAGGAATACTGATGCGGAATGCTGTCCCAATCGGGCAAGATCCCGTATTCTGCTGGTCGAAGATGATGAGCGTAGTGCCCTATTGCTAAAAGACTATCTACAGGTGATTGGTCATAAAGTCGAGCATTTAACTAACGGCACAGGCTTTCTCAACACAGTGCGTTCTTTCAAGCCCGATTTAATTTTGATAGATGTGCAGTTACCAGGAGATTGCACAGGGTTTGATTTGTTAGCAGCACTACGCCGAGAATCAGACACGAAGAGGCTGACAGTGGTGATGGTGGCAGCAAAGGCAATGACAGGCGATTCACAAAGTGACAGCTACTTCTGTGGAGAACGTGCGAACGCTTCACGCGAACGTTGTCTAGAAGCTGGTGCCGATGATTACCTTAGTCAACCCATTGGCATTGCCCAGCTAGAGGCAATTTTGATGCGGCACATTTAACTCAGAAAAGGGAGTGGGGAACAGGGAAAGAAAGTGGTATGCCTGTGGGATACCAGTCCCTACTCTCACGTAAACAAGAAAAATGCCCTCTTGCCTTCAATCAAGAGGGCATCATGGCTTTCGTTGTTTGGACACAGAAGCTGACTTACGTCTACTCCATAAAAAAACTATCGAGTAGATGTGACATGAGAGTGACAATTAGATGGCAATGCTGCGATAGCCTTCGCAAGGTGGAAAGAATCTCTTGGACTCCTTAAAATCTAAAATCGCTAGTCAAAGAGGAAAGCTTTGTACGAAAGTTGTCTGCAATACTCCCTCATAAGTCGGTTGAGTCATATCTATTAGAACAACTACATTATTTCCATTTGGGGATAAGCGCACTTCTCTAATCGAGTAGTTTTTTACTGCCTCGCGGTAGTTGTTTAGATCGCCAAGGGTAAGTTTACGATTGTTGTAATTAATTACAAGCCTCATGGCGGCACGCTCTACATCACCAAAGCCTTGTCGCGAAAAAATGGATGGAATATACTTTTGCTCTAGACGAATCTCTAAAGGCTCTGGTTTATTATTCAAACGGACTTGAACCATCTCGCTTCTATCGGGTTTGACTGAATGAGAACTAATGGGCAGTTCTATTCCTACTTTGAGTTGATTCAGTTTCAAAGTCTGTCTAATCTCTAAGGTTTTTTTGAGCAAGTCATTTTCAGCAGCTTGATTACTTAGACTTGATGATGAGTTGTCATAGTCAGTTTTTAAGCAACCCTTATTCACACAAGAGTTTGTTGCTACATCAACAATTTGGATTTGTGCCGTAGGTACATCCGTAACGGAGTTTCGAGAACTTTCCAGATAGATATAGTAACGGCTATCCGGAGAGAAACCAGAAAGTCTTCTAGAGGTTTTGAAGACAGTTGCCCATCCTTCTAAATCAAACAAGAGGAGGGCGATCGCGATGAACGACAGTGAAAATAATAGAGAACGTTTCATATAACTTCGTTAGCGAAGTGGAACGCCTAAGCGTCCTTCGAGAGGTTCTGGAAGAATTGCGAAACGAAAAACAAAGGTTGCCGATATGGAGCGATCGCGTCAAATGAGCACATAGAGTCTCTTAAGCTAACGCAGCCAGTGACAGTTACAGCTCATCGATCACTGAAATAGACTATTGTATGCGCTGTTGAGAGAAATCGATCACCTCGATCCATCCCCCGCATCGATTAAAGTACGCTAAACGCGGATAGCTGTAGCCATGCTACTCTGAAAAACTAAGAATGCCGATGTCGAATAAATTTATTCTTCCAGTTGCTCTGTTAAGCCTTGTCCTGGTTGGCGGGTTTACCTGGAAGCTAGTTATAAATAATCAGCAAGTTCATTACCTAACCATTGCAGCTGGAGCGAAGACAGGGGATTACTATCCTTTTGCCTCAGCGATCGCAGAAGTAGTTGCCCAACACAATCCCAAAATCCAGCTTAAAGTCGTTGAAACTCAAGGAGCACAGGAAAATATCCAACGGCTTAAGACAAATAAGGCTCAGCTAGCGCTTTGGCAAAGTGATTCACCAACTGTACCATCAGCTAGAGCTGTTGCTTTGTTGTATCAAGAAGTATTTCATCTGATTGTTACTGAGCAGTCTGACATTAGAAATGTGTCGGATCTTAAAGGCAAACGTATTGCGCTCATGTCTAAAGGGAGTGGTTCTTATAATTCTTTTTGGTTTTTGAGTAACCATTATGGTCTTAAACCTCAAGACTTTAAATATGTTGTAGTCTCCTGGTCAGAAGCCACTCAAGCCTTCAGCAAAGATGAAGTGGATGCTATTTTTCGCATTCTTCCAGTGGGGAGTAATGTGGTAAGTGAGCTACTAAAAAATAATCGTGGGAGGCTTGTACCTATTAAGCAAGCAGCAGCGATGAAATTTAAGTTGCCATATCTAGAAGCTAGCTCAATTCCTGAAGGGAGTTATAAGAGTCAACCCACCGTTCCAGATACAGATCTGCCGACTGTTGGTGTGCGTGCGACGCTAGTGGCTCACAAGGATGTCGATCCAGCACTGATTCATGAAATCACGAGCATTTTGTATGAACATCAGCGTGATTTAGTGGCTCGCAATACCCTAGCAGCAACGATAAGCCCTCCCGGAGCAGGAGGGCTTATATCATTATCAATTCATGCTGGAGCACAAGCCTACTATGATCGAGAAAAACCGGACTTTCTCGCCAGCAATGCTGAGAAGCTAGGTTTTTTCTTGTCGCTAGGAACACTATTTGTCTCTTGGTTGTGGTCGTTGCGATCGCGTCTTTCGGAAAAACAAAAAAATCGAGCTGATAAGTACAATCTAGAAATTATCGCGTTGATTGATCAAGTCATGACTCTAGACGATGTGTCCCTTGTGAGGAAAGCTAGGGATGAGTTGTTTAGGATCTTGAAGGAAGTGGTTGAGGATTTGGATAAGGATCGGATTACTCCAGAATCCTTTGGATCGTTTAGCTTTACTTGGGAGACGGCACTGAAAACAGTGCGCGATCGCGAAAAAGTCTTGATGGACTTGTCGTCTAAGTTAGATAAGTGAGACGAGAACTTAGAGAGATGGGGAAGATGAGGGAGATAGGGAGATAACTTCTGAGTCTTCTCTACCTTCCCCCTCTTCCCTACCTTCGCCGCCCTACTAATGCTGAGAATCCTCGCTAAACCTTGCGGATATAGGGAAGGAGAATGTCACAGCAAGTACACCAACGTAAACAGAATAATCCACACAACATCGACAAAGTGCCAGTAAAGCTCTGCTGCTTCCACGCCAAAGTGTTCTTCACTTGAGTAGTGACCTGGTTTTTGCGCTCGCCACAACACTGTCAGGATTAGGAGAAGACCAACGGTGACGTGCAAACCGTGGAAGCCAGTCAGAACATAAAATGAACTAGCAAAGACGTTGGTAGCCAGACCAAATTCAAGATGAGCGTACTCATAAGCCTGTCCCGCGAGAAAGGCTGCCCCCATAATCGCTGTGAGGATGTACCAGAACCGCAATCCAGAAACATCGTTTTTCTTAATTGCCTCGTCGCCTTTATGCATCACAAAACTGCTGGAAATCAGAACTAATGTGTTAATTGCAGGCAGCAGGAGTTCTAACTCTGGCGTTCCTTCGGGAGGCCAAACTGGCATGATCGAGCGATAGATCATGAAAGCCGTAAATAGGCCGAGAAAAATCATACTCTCAGCAATCAAGAACACAACTACCCCAAACATCCGGAAGTCAGGATGCGCCTCATGATGAGCACTCGCCTGATCGGCGTGGTGATAATTGAGGGCAGTCTTCGATTCGTCAACTGTTGAACCTTGCATAAACCTCTATAGTCAGTTGTCAGCGGTTAGTGGTTAGTGGTTAGTGGTTAGTGGTTAGGTGAAAAACTACTAACTCCTAACTACTAACTCCTAACTAATCACGATTTTGACTTTCCCCTTGACGGTCGTCGGGATGGACAGCAACCGCTGGGTCTGGGTCTGCCCGTAAAGCGGAGTTGGGACCAGCGGCTAAGGCGGGTTCGCGCTCCTCAGAGAAGGGCACGTAGGTCTGATATTCGCGATCGCCCATGCCATAGTCATAAGGACCAGTAGCTAAAAGGGGCGTCCCTTCAAAGTTTTCAATCGCTGGTGGTGAAGTCGTCATCCACTCTAGGGTTAAACCTCTCCAGGGATTGTCACCCGCTTTTTTACCGCGAGCTAGGCTCCAAAAGATATTAATGAGAAAGGGAATGATCGAGGTATCGGTGATGATCGCGCCGATAGTGGCAAGCTCATTGAGGGCTTGAAACTTCGGATCGTAAAGGGCAATTCGCCGATTCATTCCCAATAAGCCTAACTCGTGCATTGGCATGAACGTTAGGTTCAAGCCAACGTAGGTCAGAACAAAGTGAAGCCGACCCAGGTTTTCGTTGTACATCCGCCCTGTTACTTTCGGGAACCAGTGGTAGAACCCGGCATAAAGTCCGAGAACACTGCCACCAAACAGGACGTAATGGAGGTGAGCAACGACAAAGTAGGTGTCGTGAACGTGAATGTCAAAAGGCACCGACGCCAGCATTACACCTGTAATGCCGCCGATCACAAACACTGAGATGAAGCCCATGGCGTAAAGCATGGGAGTCTCCAAGGCAATTTTGCCCCCCCAGAGGGTCGCCAACCAGCTGAATATCTTAATCCCAGTCGGCACGGCAATGATCATACTCGCGATCATGAAAAACATCCGCATCCAGCCTGGGGTGCCACTGGTAAACATATGGTGCGCCCAAACCAGCAGTCCGAGGAAGCTAATAGCCAAACTGGAATACGCGATCGCACGATAACCAAAAATCGGCTTCCGAGCGTGTACTGGGATTACTTCCGAGATTACCCCAAAGAAGGGCAAGATCATGATGTAAACAGCTGGGTGGGAGTAAAACCAGAACATATGCTGGTAAACAATCGGGTCTCCCCCACCGGTTGGGTTAAAAAACGTTGTCCCAGCAATCAAGTCAAAGGCAAGCAGAATCAGAGCCGCTGCCAGCACTGGCGTAGCCAACAGCTGAAGGGCTGTTGTTGCCAGCATCGACCAGCAGAACAAAGGCATCTGATTGAGCCCCATTCCCGGCACCCGCATCTTTAAGATAGTGACGGCAAAATTAAGACCACCCAAAATTGACGAGGTTCCCGCTATCAGGAGGCTCATAATCCAAATTGCCTCACCCGGCCTGCTAGCTGTCGTACTCAACGGTGGATAGGAAGTCCAACCTGCCTCGGCTGGCCCAACCAGAAAGCTGGTGAGGAGCAACACACCAGCAACAGCATTCATCCAAAAGGCTACGGCATTCAACTTCGGAAACGCCATATCTTTTGCCCCAATCATCAGGGGAATTAGATAGTTCGCGAAGGCACCCGTTCCCGCCGGGACAACCCACAGGAAGATCATGATCGTCCCGTGCATCGTAAATACTCGGTTGTAGGTCTCAGGGCTAACGAAATCCGAAGCAGGCGTTGCTAGCTCAATGCGAATGATCGATGCCAGTATGCCACCGACAAAGAAAAAGAAGAACGCAGCCACGAGGTATTGAATGCCAATGACCTTGTGATCGGTGTTGAAGGTGAAATAATCTTGCCATTTCCTGACCCCAGGTTCATGTGCTTGGGCAGGTTGATTGGCTTTTTCTTGAAGCTCTGCTTGTGTCATGCTCTTTATCCGTAGTCAGTAGTTAGTAGTTAGTAGTTAGTAGTTAGTAGTTAGTAGTTAGTAGTTATTTCGACAACTCCTAGCCACTAACTAGTAGCCACTAACCACTAGCTAATTACAGCTGAGGGCTAACTGCTAAATGCTGAGCCATATGCTCAGGGGTAGAGTGCAACTGCTCCAGGGTTTTCGACGAAATCCCCATCTGTTGGGTATACGGAGCGAGAAACTCGCTATTCGACTTATTTACAAGCTTTGCGGCGGCAACGGTTTTATCTGAAGTATCGTTGCTAGCCACGGCTTGTTGCTCTTTAAGCCATGCCTGGTATTCTTCTGGTGTTTGAACGAAAAGTTGAGCACCCATTGCGCCATGGTAAGCGCCGCAGAGTTCGGCACAGACTATGGGGTACTGACCAACTTTATTGGGAGTGAAGCGTAGCGCGGCTTCACGACCGGGAATCGCATCTTGCTTGAGGCGAAACTCTGGCAGCCAGAAGGCGTGCAGAACGTCTTGGGCTGTGATTCTCAGATCCACTTCTTGTCCGACTGGGATATGCAATTCACCTGATGTGATACCAGTTTCAGGGTAGGTAAAAATCCAGGCATATTGCAGACCCATGACTTTAACGGTCAAGGGTACTACTTTGCCTACGTTTCCTGGAGAGGCACCCAGACCTATAGCAATTGTTTTTTGACTTGGATCTAGGGCAATGAGATTTTTACCAGGATTAGCTTGAGAAGGTGACGCCTCATGAGTGTGAGCAACCACCGCCTCAACATGGTCATGAGAAGCCATTGGATCGAGGCCTCCCATAGCGTTGTAGATCTCAAAGCTATAGACGGCGATGATCATGACCAAAACAGCTGGAATCGCTGTCCAAACAATCTCCAGAGGGATATTGCCATGAATTGGCGGTCCATCTGTGTTGTCATCTTTACGGCGGCGATATCTAATAGCTGCAATGATGATCACGCCTTCTACCAGCACAAATAGACCAGTGGAAATAGTCATCATCATGTTAAAAAGTGCGTCTACCTGGGCAGCTTCATCGGAGGCTGCCACTGGCAGTAGACCGTGGTTTTGACCATACCACAGGCTGATTAGGGTCAAGGCGATCCCAGCCAGTAGAGTTGCAATTTGACTTGGAATGTTCACGGTTTAGCTAGTCTAGGACTTTCTACAAAACTTTATTCAGGATAGGAGTAGCTGAGTCAAAGCCCCCTTTGTTCGGCTTGTCAGTTTAGCACTTGGATTTCTCCAGCCCCAAGCAAGAGCCTTAACAGCCTGGAGAGGTTACAGCTCATTACAGGGCTGGAACCTCTTATTGCAATCCCTCAAAAGGGATAAGTATTCAAGGAGAGCCTTCTCCACACCCTTTATCAAGGTCAGCCGAGATGGGAACTTTGAATCGATAGCTTCACCTTCTCCAATGTAGTCAATTACTAAGGTAAGGCAGGTCATCAGTAAAAGAGGATACAACGGCTTCTTTTTTAGAAATTTTTTATCAATTTCTTCGGGATCAGGCTGAATCTCAACGCCGAGTCAACAGTTATCACAGACCAGTGACCACTGCTGTCTGAAAAACTGGTCACTCGTTTAAGTGTTACCCCTATAAAGCTTTCTACAGAGGGATGACAAAATAATGTAACCATTTATACAGAGGTGGTAGAGGTTAGATAGATAAGCTCACAATCTGAAAAATCTCTAAAGCTCTATCAACGCACGTAGTAGCGTCATTAGAGTGGTAAGTGGAGTCCGGTCATCTTCCGAGGCAAGGGTGTTAGGTTGAAGATGAGCCGATACTCTCAAAGTAAGTTAAATTGGTTTGCAATTGGTGCTATGGCTGAATCAGTCCTCTATCGGTCGGTTACAACCCAGGAACCATCCCAGCCCTCTGAACGTATCCGTCGCCTTGTATGGAAAATCGCGATCGCAACACTGTTGTTGATGGCAGTTGGTAGTGCAACACGGGTGATGAATGCGGGACTTGCTTGTCCTGACTGGCCTCTATGCTACGGTCAGCTAGTCCCAAGCAAGCAGATGAATCTTCAAGTATTTCTCGAATGGTTCCACAGGTTGGATGCCGCGTTGATTGGTTTGAGTGCGATCGCCTTGGCTGGATTATCCTGGTGGAATCGACGCTCTTTACCCAATTGGCTTCCTTGGGCGTCCACCTTTGCCTTAGGTCTAATTGTTTTCCAAGGCGTCTTGGGAGGGCTGACGGTTACAGAACTCCTCAGGTTTGATATCGTCACCGCCCATCTAGGGACAGCGCTCTTATTTTTCACCACCCTGCTAGTAATTGGTACAGCCCTTATGCCCTACAAAGGCACGGGTGCTGTTGGTAAGTTGCCTTGGGTCGGTTTAACGGCGGCAATTCTGGTTTATCTGCAAAGTCTTTTAGGTGGATTAGTCGCCTCCCGATGGGCACTGCACCAATGCTTTGGGGTATCTCAACTTTGCACCGTGATGAATAGCCACATTGCTGGTGTGGTACCTGCCACTCTGGCGACATTAGCGGTCGTGTTTATGGCATGGCGGACACCTGCACTCCATCCAACCCTGCGGCGCTTGGCGAATCTTGCCGCTGGATTAGTGGTTTTACAAATTCTCCTGGGTATTGCCACCTTCCGTTTACACCTGCAAGTCGAGCCACTGACAGTTGCCCATCAAGCAGTGGGAGCGGCTTTACTGGGGGCGCTGGTAGCATTTACCGTTCTGGCATTGCGTGACCGTGCTGCTGTCGAACAGATGAAGACCTTGACCGCAGATGCCTCTGCGGCTTAAATATCCCAGGGGATCATCGCATCTGCCCAATTTAATGCAGTGTGCGTATTGTTTCAAGAAAAAGGAATTGGTGAAGTAATGATTGGGACAAGCGTATCCCGTCAGCATGAAAACATCCTGCAAGTTATTCAAAGCTACTATCAACTGACGAAGCCCCGGATTATCCCGCTGCTATTAATTACCACGGCGGCGGGGATGTGGATGGCATCAGATGGACAAGTAGACCCCTTTTTACTGCTCGTCACCCTTCTCGGTGGTACCTTAGCTGCCGCTTCTGCCCAGACGCTCAACTGCATTTACGACCGTGACATCGATTACGATATGGAGCGCACGCGTCACCGCCCCATTCCTTCGGGAAGGGTGCAGCCGCGTGATGCCTTGCTATTTGCGATCGCATTAGCCATTCTCTCTTTCACCCTACTTGCTGTATTCGCCAACCTGCTGAGTGCTATTTTGGCAATGTCGGGCATTGTCTTCTACATGCTCATCTACACTCACTTGCTGAAACGCCATACCGCCCAAAACATCGTGATTGGTGGTGCTGCTGGTGCAATTCCGGCGCTAGTGGGTTGGGCAGCTGTTACAGGTGAATTAAGTTGGACAGCTTGGTTGCTGTTTGCGCTTGTCTTTCTGTGGACACCTCCCCACTTCTGGGCGCTGGCGTTGATGATTCGGGATGACTACGCTAAAGTTGGTATCCCAATGATGCCAGTTGTGGCTGGGGAAGAGTCCACTACCCGTCAAATCTGGTACTACACGCTGTTAGTGGTACCCGCCTCGCTGTTGCTCATTTATCCCTTAAGAGCATCTGGGGTGGTTTATGGCGCGATCGCATTACTCTTGGGAAGTATTTTTCTCCAAAAAGCATGGCAGCTATTGCAGGCA
Source organism: Coleofasciculaceae cyanobacterium (assembly GCA_036703315.1). GTDB lineage: Bacteria > Cyanobacteriota > Cyanobacteriia > Cyanobacteriales > Coleofasciculaceae > DATNPH01. Next base: position 2,132 of record DATNPH010000227.1, on the reverse strand, counting down.
CCCAGCGACAAGCAACTTGCTCGCTCAATGTTTAAATACTCCATCCTCTACATGATGCTTTTGTGTACTGGAATAGTGGTAGATAGCTTGCCAATAACGCACCAACTAACATCTGGGTTGACGGCAAATGTACAAACCCTGATTAGTGCCATCTCAAGTTGTAGTTAATGAGTCAATTAATTTGTGACCTCCTCCATTCTGAACTCCTTTCAAACAATCCCTCTCAAGGGCGAAGCATTTGGATAGGAATACTGCCATAAAGTAGTTATTCAAGAGTCCGAAGGCTTTGTCCCTCCAAGTATCTATAGATGCTTGCAGAAGGTTTATTAGATAACAACTGGGTAGGGAAAGGGGCGATCGCTAATCGGCGATCGCCTCTATCATGACGGCTCACCCGTGCTTTTTTAGAGCAGGCAATTTAGTTATTAAGAGAGGAAGAAACTTGCGTGATTGTTAATCAACACGAAAATGGTTGGGAAGTAATTTACCATCGCGCCCACGCCTTGCTTGCTGCTCAATTAGCAGGACACTGGAAGAGAGAAGATGCTCCAGTCCGCTTGTACGAGACACTAGCGGCGATTTCCCATCACGATGATTTGGAACGCGAATGGGAAGGTAACGAACTTACTCCTGCGGGGACACCTCTAGACTTTACCCTCGATAAGTCAGGTGATGAGTCGGGTTCAATCAAAAAGCTGAGAGAACTGGCGAAGAATGCCCGATACCGGGGACGGTGGGTGGCATTGCTGATTTCTAAGCATATTAGTTTTCTCAATGAAGGCAAACGCGGCGAGTCAGAGGAAATGGATCGCTTTCTTGACGAGCAACTAGAGCATCAAGAGCATTGGCGTAAAGAGTTGAAGCTGACAAAGAAGGACGTTGAGGATGCCTATGCCTTTATGCAAATGTTCGATCGCCTCTCACTCATCCTTTGTCAGCAGCACTTGCCAGTGGGTGAGCGTGCGTTAGAAATTGCTAAAGGACCGGATGGTCAGCGCTATGATGTATTGCAACTGAAGGATGGCAAAGTTACCGTCAAACCCTGGCCTTTTGAAGAGGAACCGTTTACTGTCAATGTTGAAGCGTGTTACCTCACGCAAGTGACATTTAAAGATGACGCGGAACTTACAGAAGCACTTCAAAATGCACCAATTCACCCAATAGAGTGGACCTTTATCAAGGATTAAAAGAGCGCTTCTTCTCCTCTATACCTTGCTCCCCCCATGAATCAGATCGCATGTAACCTACCCCAACAAATCTACAACTACTCTTGCTCCCCCCTTAACAAGCCGGAGCTTTAGTGAGGAGGTTGGGGGGTCAAAAAGCAACAGCGAAGTAATTAATTCCTCAATTCTCGAATCTTCTGAGCAATTATTTCCAATACGCGATTAAGGTTTTCATACACCTGATTATTTGTAAATCTCAAGAAGTTGATTCCAGTTGACTCAATAAAGATTTGCCTCTCATGATCATAGTGTGCAGCTCCTGCTTGAAAATGACTTTCACCATCAATTTCTATTGCTAGCTTAATTTCAGGGGAATAAAAATCTAGGACAAAGCGCTCGACGCTGTACTGGTTACGAAACTTACAGGTTTCAATTTGTTTGCACCTAAGCTTTTGCCAAACGATTGCTTCAGCTTTGGTTATGTTTCTGCGAAGCTGTCGCCGTTTTAATTTCTCGGTTGTTTTGTTGAAGAGTTGGGTCATTGGTGTAGCTTAGTTTTCACCCCCCTAGCCCCCCTTGGGTTCGGGGGGAACAAGAGAACTGTAATACTGATTTTCACTTAAGGTTAGCTGGCTATAGTGCGATCGCATCTTCATCAAGACTCCGCGCGATCGCTTTTACTTCCCATGTTGTGAGGGTAGGTGAGGCGAGAAGGGTTAAATGCGATCGCATCTAATCCACCCCAACGAATCTGCAACTACTCTTGCTCCCCCCTTACCAAGGGGGGCTGGGGGGGTCAAAAAGCAACAGCGAAGAAATTACTGCCTCAATTCTCGAATCTTCTGAGCAATTATTTCCAATACGCCATTCAGGTTTTCATACACCTGATTATTTGTAAATCTCAAGAAGTTGATTCCAGTTGACTCAATAAAGATTTGCCTCTCATGATCATAGTGTGCAGCTCCT
>DATNPH010000226.1:0-31807 GCA_036703315.1 Coleofasciculaceae cyanobacterium | reverse complement strand
TTTGCTGAACTAGCAGCTTTTTCAGCGTTTCAGCTCCTTCAGTAATTTCAATTTTCACAATTCTTGGCATCCTGATAACCCTGATGACCACCTTAAAAAAGAGCTTTAACTAATTGTCTCATTGTTAAACCCAATTGGTATTACTCTTCCTGGTGAAAAACCTCTCGGTTTGGGAATACTCCAGAACAAAGTTGATTTGCCAACTTCTCACTTCTATTCCTTTTTAGTTACATTTTCCACACCAAAACATTTCTCACTGTTTAGTAACTAATATTAGTTGTGTTTCAAAGTGTAAAAAACTGCTGCAATTCTTCACGATATAGCTAAAAATTAAATTGTAAATATGCGGGAGTATTCTACTTCTCTAAGTTAGCTTGCTTTAAGCTGTCTCTTTAATACCAAATCCAGTTTGTCTACCCCTCTTTCCTCTCGTATATCACTCTAGATAGCCAACTTCGCTTGTGTAGTTGCGGATTCATTATTGCCAGAAGTTTTTGTATATTCTAGGCAGATTTGCTATTAAATATTCAACTGGCAACCTACGTAAACAGCCGCTTATTAAGATTAGTTAATAGCCGTTTGGCTCAAAGTCAACCCTTGCTCAAGAACAGGGATAGCGTCTCAATGGCTCTGAATTTTTAACAACTAAAATTACCGAGTCGAGGAGTAAGCGATAAAACTTAGGAGAATCTATGCTGGGATTTTTGCAAGGCTTTTTTACTTCAAATTCCTTTATTACAGCTAGACATTGTTGCCTCTGAAATCCAGAGTTAGTGTGGTTAAATGTTGCTTCAGATTCTCTATTTTTTTTTGCTTATTTCTCCATCTCTATTGCGCTTGTCTACTTTTTTCAAAAACGACAAGATTTACCCTTCAAAGGAATAGTCCTATTAGTTGGAGCCTTTATCCTCTCCTGTGGTACGAACTATTTAATCGAAGTCTGGGCGATTTGGTATCCAATCTATTGGACTTTTAGTTTTATCAAAGCCGTAACCGCTGGAATATCTGCTTGTACGGCTGTGATACTGGTGCCGATAATTCCTAAGGTACTAGCTAACCTGAGTCCGGCACAACTGGAACTAGCTAACTGCCAACTGAAAGCTGAAATCTTTGAACGGAGGAGCCTTGAGGAGAAGCTGCGTTCCTCTCAGCAGATGCTACAGCTAGTGATGGACAATATTCCCCAATCCATCTTTTGGAAGGATAGAAATTCAGTCTTGCTGGGTTGTAATTGCAACTTCGCCGGAGTAGCGGGTGTTGGCTCTCCAGAGAATATTGTTGGGAAGACAGACTACGACTTGCCCTGGAAAAAAGAGGATACAGAATTTTACCGCTCCTGCGATGCCCGTGTGATGGAAACGGATACGCCCGAATATCACATCGTTGAACCTGTACTCAAAGCCGATGGCAAACAAGCTTGGGTGGACACTAACAAAGTCCCCCTCCATGATTCAAAAGGAAACGTAGTCGGCATCCTTGGAACGTTTGAAGACATCACCGATCGCAAACAGACACAAGAAGCTTTGCATAAACAACGAGAATTTTTGCACGCATTGCTGGAAAACTTAGCCAAGGGCATTGAAGCCTTGAAGAAGGCTAATGAACAGCTAGAAATCAAAGTTGAGGAGCGTACAGCGCTTCTCAGGTCTATCAACGAGAAATTACACAGCGAGATTAAGGAGCGCGTCGCTGCTGAAGAGGCGTTGCGAGCCACCAACCGAACTCTGCAAACACTGCTTCAAGCTTCACCCATCGCTATTGGTGCCATCAATAGCGAGAAAAAGGTGACAATGTGGAATCCTGCGGCAGAGCGGCTTTTTGGCTGGAGCGAACAAGAGGTTCTGGGTTGCATTCCCCTCACTATTCCTGAAGACGAACAAAATGAGTTTCGCAGACAACTCCAGAAGGAGTTCCAGGGCGAAGCTCAGACTGGTCTAGAAGTACGCAGACAGAGGAAAGACGGTTCATTAATTGATGTCAGCCTCTGGACAGCCCCGTTGTTTGATAGCAAGGGTGCTGTAATTGGCAGCATGGCTATGTTTGTTGACCTCAGCGAGAGAGTACGAGCGGAACAGGCGCTGCGGGAGAGCAAGGAGCAGCTACAGGCGCTAATGGATAATTCCCCGGCGATTATTTACCTATTAGATGCCCGCAACAGACACTTGCTGGTCAATCGCGGGTATGAAAACCTCGTCTCAATGACCAATGAGCAGCTTCTAGGCAAAAGTATATACGACGTTTGGCCCCATGACATCGCTGATGCGTTTGCTGCCAATAACCAAACAGTGCTCAAAGTTGGAACTTCTCTAAAACTCGAAGAGCTTGTCCCTGATAACGATGAACTACACACCTATCTCACCATCAAGTTTCCTCTACGTGATGCCAATGGTGTTCCTTATGCAGTATGGGGCATCTCCACTGACATCACCGAGCGCAAGCAGGCAGAGGAGGCATTACGGGAAAGTGAAGCGCGGTATCGTCGCTTAATTGAAACAGCCGCCGAGGGAATTTGGATACTGGATGCCGAAGGAAATACGACCTTTGCCAATGCCAAAATCGCTCAGATGCTAGGCTACACGGTTGAGGAAATGAGCGGGATGCCTTTATTGGCGTTCACGGATGCACAAGGACAAGCGATCGCTGCCAACGATCTAGAACGTCGTCGCCAAGGCGTTGCCGAACAACTCGATTTTAAATTCCGCCGCAAGGATGGCTCCGAGTTGTGGACGCTGATTTCCACCAATCCTATCTTCGATAACGCTGGGCAGTATGTTGGCGCATTGGGGATGCTCACAGATATCACCGAGCGAAAAGCAGCAGAAGAAGCCCTCCTGGGCATTAGCAAAGCGGTTGAAAGCAGCAGCGATGCTATTGGTATAGCTGACCGAACAGGTAGGTCTATTTACCACAATCTAGCATTTATTAACTTGTTAGAGTACACCGTAGATGAGTTAAACGCCGCTGAAGACCCACGGGTAATCTACGCTGACCCAACTGTTGCACAGAAAGTATTCGCTTCCCTGATGAGAGGCAATTACTGGAATGGTGAGGTAGAACTCCGCAGCAAGAGCGATCGCGTCATACAGGTTAGCTTGCGTGCAGATGCTATTAAAGACCACAGCGGTCAAATAATAGGACTAATTGGCATCCATACTGACATCACCGAACGTAAGCAAGCCGAAGAAACTTTACGGCAAAGTGAAGCGCAATTGCGACAAAAAGCGACCCAGTTGGAACAAGCGCTGCACGAACTCCAACAGACCCAAGCCAAACTGGTTCAAAGCGAAAAAATGTCAAGTCTGGGGCAACTGGTTGCGGGTGTCGCCCATGAAATTAACAACCCCCTTAGCTTCATCCACGGCAATCTCACCTTCGTCACTCACTATGCCGAAGATTTGCTTAACCTGGTTCAACTCTACCAGGAATACTATCCCAATCCAGCAGCAGAAATTCAAGCCGAGGCGGAGGCAATTGACATTAATTTCATCAATCAAGATTTGCCTAAAGTTGTGTCAGCGATGAAAGGAGGAGCTGATCGCATTTCTCAGATTGTTCTTAGTTTGCGAAACTTCTCAAGAGTTGAGCAAGCCGAGAAGAAATGGGTAGATATTCACGAGGGTCTTGATAGTACCCTGATGATTCTCGCTCACCGTCTGAAAGCCAAATTCAATTATCCGGCTATCCAGGTGATTAAAGAGTATGGCAATCTCCCTCAAGTGCTGTGCTACCCTGGACTACTCAATCAGGCGTTTATGAATATCCTGATTAATGCGATTGATGCGTTGGAAGATAGTAATAGGTCATGGGTTATGGGTCATGGGGAAGAGAGTTCCAATCACCAATCACCGATTACTAATTATCAATCACCGAGGATTCAGATTCGCACCGAGGTTTTAGACGGCAATCAAGTAATGATTCGGATTGCTGACAACGGCTCCGGTATGAGAGAGGAAGTACAGCGAAGAGTTTTCGATCCATTTTTCACAACTAAATCTGTCGGTCATGGTACAGGGTTAGGCTTATCCATTAGCTACCAGATTGTGGTAGAAAAACATGGAGGTCAATTGCAATGTCTTTCAACACCCTGTCAGGGCACAGAGTTTTTAATTTATATTCCAAATTCGCAACTTGTGTAACGAAAACAAGAAAAACTACAAGAAAAAGTAGAAGATTTAACTAATAGAATTTAGGAGCTTCGGTGGTTGTGATGGTTGAGGAGATAGAAACGCTCCGACTGCGCCTAAGACACTTCACACCTGATGATGCGGATGAGCTGTATCACATTTACAGCTATCCCGAGTTGTTTAAATATATGTCCAATGAAAAAACACTCTCCTGGGAGGAGATTGTAGCGGTCATTAATTCCCTAGCAGAAAATTGGAAACAACATCAGTTTGGAGTGTGGGCGGTAGTTTGTAAAAAAGACCGAAAACTAATCGGTCATTGTGGCTTTAAGTTTCTCGAAAACACACGAGAAATTCAAATTGGTTACTTGCTCCTTCCCTTCTACTGGGGCATGGGTTTAGGTACAGAAGCGGCTTCAGCAGCACTGAAGTATGGGTTTGAGGTAGCAAAGCTTGAAAGGGTTGTCGCGGTTGCCAAACCGGAAAACATTGCTTCCCGCCGAGTGATGGAGAAAGTGGGGATGAACTATGAGAAAGATGCCTACTTTTACAACAATAACGTAGTTTACTATTCCATCTCGCGAGAAGCTTACCAGTCAAATTTCATGACCTTAAAGTCTTTAAACAAAAATGAAAATTTATCCAAATTGCTCAGGGTTTATTAGAGAAAATGATGGCAAAAAATTCGATTAATACTTGATAGACTACCAGCAAAAATACATCAATTTGAGATTATTAAGATGCTATCTCATCGGTGGCAAAATCTAGACAGAGAAATGCCTGGCTATATTAATTTTAACTTACTCTAAGAAGGCAAAGAAATGACGAATAGTTTAGTCAAACTAACGCAAGAAAGTGATTCCCAAGGACAGTATCAACGGACGATTGAGTTCCACGAGCAGCGGTTGCGTATTGCTATTGAGAGGGGCGATCGTGCGGGGGAAGCGGCTTGCCTAAACAATCTGGGCATGGCGTACCATTCCTTAGGGCAATACAAGGAGGCAATTGATTACTATGGACACTCGTTGGAGATTGAGCGGCAACTCGGCGCTAGCGAAGCGGGGCGCGATCGCGCACATCGCTCTAGGACATCGAGAGTCTGGGGCAATCTAGGCAATGTTTACCATTCCCTCGGAGAATACCAGAAGGCGATTAAGTTCTATCAGCAGTCCCTGGCAATTAAACGGGAACTCGACGACGTTGGAGGACTAGTTACTTGCCTAAATCATCTGGGCAAGGCTTGCTGTTGCCTGAGGCAATACCAACAAGCAGTTGATTACTACGAGCAGTTGTTAGCAATGGAACGGGAACTCGGCGACGCTAGAGGCCAAACAAAATCCTTAATAGATTTGGGTAATGCTTATCATTGCCTGGGACAACACCAACAGGCGATCGCTTCTTATCAGGAATCGCTAGTGATTGCCAGGGAAATCGGCGACCCTAGAGTGGAAGCCACCTCCTTCAGCAATATAGGCAAAGCTTACTGTGCTCTGGGGCAATACCAACAGGCGATTGAATGCTATCAGCAGTCGTTGGTCATTGCACGGGAAATCGGCGATCCGAGAGTGGAAGCCACCTGTGTGAGCAATCTGGGCAAAGCTTACTGTTGTCTAGGGCAATACCAACAGGCGATTGAATGCTATGGGCAATCGCTGGCGGCTAAACGGGAGTTCGGTGACGCTAGAGGGATACTTGCTTGCCTCAATCATTTGGGCAAAGCTTACTGTTGTCTGGAGCAATACCAACAGGCAATTGATTGCTATGGGCAATCGCTGTTGATGGCACGGAAAATCGGCGACCCTAGAGGGCAAGCTACCTCATTCAGCAATCTAGGCAATGCTTACCATTCCCTGGGGCAATACCCGAAGGCGATTGAATACCATCAGCAGTCACTAGCCATTAAACAAGAGTTTGGCGATCGCGCTGGAACAGCCGTCTCCCTGAATAAGCTGGGCAAGGCTTGCTGTTCCGTAGGAGCATACGAACGGGCAATTGATTACTATCGGTCATCACTAGAGATTGCACGGGAAATCGGAGAGCGTTCTGGGGAAGCTTATTCTCTAAGTGGTTTGAGTAATGCTTACTATTGCCTGGGGCAATGCCAACGGGCGATTGAATACCATCAGCAGTCGCTGCTTATTGTACGGGAACTCCGTGAGTGCCTGGTTTTGCAGTAGAGGTAGGTGCAAGTTTAGCTAATGGGTCAACAACTGCAAAGCCCTACAGACATCTGACACCAAATCCGATTTGTATACCCCCTTTTTCTTTTCTATAGCCCGCGTAGGCGGGCTTTGTTTTTGTAGCCCCAGGCTTCCAGCCTGTGGGGGAAAAGAGGGCTGCACCTCGAATTCGAGTCCTTTTCGGAGGCATGAGCTTGTTGCATAAAACACAAACAAAAAAGCGACAAGTTCTATAGCGGTGTAGCTAACTTTGACGTTTACAAGCGATTTAAGGAAACGGTATGACCCATAGCACCCTTGAATCTCTGGCAAGCTCAGATACAACCCAGCGACAGCAGTTGTATGGCAGTGGGATGAATTTTGAACAAGCGATGGAGATCGCTAATACAGCTGTGTTTGCTCACATCAGCAGACCTCTCAGCCAGGTCGAAACGGCTATCCTCACAGGGGCTTGGCAAAGTCAAACCTACGAGCAGATTGCCGAGGTAGCGGGCTATTCCGTAAGCTACCTCACTCGTGATGTCGGTCCCAAACTCTGGAAGCTTCTGAGCAAAGCCCTAGGGGAAAGTGTCAGTAAAACCAACTTTCGGGCAGCCCTAGAACGGCAGTGGCGCTCATCAGTAAATGAAGATCAGGGAGAGAAGGAGAGCAAAGGAGAGGGAGAGCAAGGGAGAGGGGGAGAATTCCTTGTGGTCAACCCAGGACGGGGAACAAATTTTCATTCCTGCCCCCCTGCCTCCTCTCACCCTCTCACCCCCGGACTACATCCCGCTCCGCTAACATCCCCTCACCCACGTTGTGACTGGGGAGAGGCAGTAGATGTCAGCTTGTTTTGTGGACGTGCTTCTGAACTTGCCACCTTAGAGCAATGGATTCAAGTTGACCGTTGTCGCCTAGTGGCTTTGTTGGGGATGGCTGGAGTTGGGAAAACCTCTTTAGCTGTGAAACTAGCGCAGCAGATTCAGGGTGAGTTTGATTTTGTGATTTGGCGATCGCTTTTGCATGCCCCACCTGTGGAAACTCTTATGGGCGACTTAGTTTCCTTTGTGTCTGACCAGCCGGAAAAGGAGGCCGACATCGGACAATTGATTCAATGCTTACGTAACTCCCGTTGCTTAGTGATTTTGGATAATGTGGAGACAATCTTGCAAGCCGGCAGTCGTGCTGGTCAGTATCGCTTGGGCTATGAGGGCTACGGTGAACTGTTTAGGGAGATTGGAGAGAGTGTCCACCAGAGTTGTCTGATTCTCACTAGTCGGGAAAAGCCTGCGGAAGTTGCGGCTCTTGAAGGGTTCGAGTTATCTGTGCGTTCTTGTCAACTGGGTGGCTCTCTAGAAGCAGCACATGCTCTAATTCAGGCTAAGGGATTGTTGGGGTCTGCACAGCAAAAGCAGCAATTATGCGATCGCTATGGCTGTAATCCCTTGGCATTGAAAATTGTGGCGACCTCAATTCAAGACTTATTTGATGGCGAAATAGGGGAGTTTCTGGAGCAAAACACGACTGTTTTCAATGGTCTTCGCCGACTCCTCAACCGACAGTTTGAGCGTCTTTCTCCTTTGGAGAAAACCATTATGTATCGGTTAGCCATTAAGCGGGAATGGACTACTATCGCAGAATTAGCAGCGGATCTTGTGCCGTCTGTTTCTAGAGCTAGGTTACTGGAAGCGCTAGAGTCTCTGAGTTGGCGAAGTCTCATCAAGAAGCGATCGGGCAGTTACACCCAGCAACCTGTAGTGATGGAGTACGTGACCGACCAATTGACTGAGGGAATCGCAGCCTAGAGCGTCGCTCAAAACCTCACATTTGACAAAAATTGCCAGCTGTGTGCATACCTAATACCATTTGGGTTTGATAATTCTACAATTGGTTGAAATCCCTTTTGAAAACCCTTTAATCAGGACACCCCGTATGAACCAACCAAGCGATTCATCGGACAACAGTTCAACTCCTACTCACAGTGCATCTGAAGCAGAATCTCACAAGACTCAACAAGCGCAAGCCTTGGCGACTAGCGAGGTGGCCGAGGAAATGGCACCTGAAAAAATCCTAGTGGACTCGCCGCCTGAACCGGACTATTCCCGCTATCGGGTTCGACCTGGAAAGCCTATTGTCTTAGCTGCTCTCGATCCGAATAGCTCCGAACATTACAAAAAAAAGAAACACGTCGAAGATGAACTCGACAAGCAGCGCCTGCGTCTTCAGAATTTACAAGAACGCTTGTATGCCGAACACCAGCGTAGCCTGCTAATTGTGCTGCAAGCGATGGATACAGGCGGTAAAGATGGCACAATCAAACACGTATTTGGCGGACTCAACCCACAAGGCTGCCAGGTGTGGTCATTCAAAAAGCCCAGTGATGAGGAATTAAGTCACGACTTTCTGTGGCGGTACCACCAGAAAGCACCGCAGCGCGGGATGATCTCTATCTTCAACCGCTCCCATTACGAAGATGTGCTGATTGTGCGGGTGAAGCAGTTGGTACCGGAGAACGTTTGGCGAGAGCGCTATCACCTGATTAATGAGTTCGAGCATATGCTCACTCTTAACAACATCGCGGTAATCAAGTTTTTTCTCCATATTTCTAAAGACGAACAAAAACGCCGCTTAGAAAGTCGGTTAGAAGACCCAGATAAGCGCTGGAAGTTCTCCAGTAACGACCTGAAAGAACGCCTATTCTGGGATGACTACCAAGCTGCCTTTGAGGAGATGATTAATAATTGCTCGACTGCCTATGCTCCATGGTATGTAGTGCCAGCTAACAAGAAGTGGTACCGCAACTTAGTCATCGCTCGAGCAATCGCCGACACTCTAGAGGCGATGAATCCACAATACCCAGCAGCTGAGATGGGCTTGGAAAATATTGTGGTTCCAGATTGAGCCTGCCCTAAGCAATTTTGCCAATTGCTACCCTATGAACCCGCGTCGAGTTGAGGGTATTCCAGAAACTGAACCTTTTTGATTAGCATCACACTCTACCTGAATTGTGCCGCCTAAGTGTTCCGTCAACTTCTGCCTTAACGCCAGTCCTAATCCAGTTCCACCCTGCTTCCACGGATCAGAACTGGGAATGCGGTAGAACTTCTTAAAGATGTGAGCAAGTTCACTCGCAGGAATCTCAGTGCTGGAGTTGCTTACGCTCAACTGCATCGTACCGGATTGAGCTATAGCTGTGACTGCGATTTGACCGTTAGGTGGTGTGTATTTGCAGGCGTTATTCAGTAGCTCTGTTAAAATTCGCTCCAAACTGTCTGCATGAGAAACTAAAACCGGCAAATTACCCAAGAAACTGATTTGCAGCTCTGGTTGGCGCTCTTGAGGTAAGGCGACTTTCAAGCATACTGATGCTGACCGGACTTTCAATGCGCCTTGGCTTAACTCAATTGAATAATGCTGGTATAGCAGTGGTTAATGACCCGTTCTACTTCTTCTGGCAAGCGATAGCTTGTGTTCTTTTTCATCCTGCTCAACTCGCTCTACGGCGGCTTTTTTCGTCTGAGCAATTTCCAGTAGGATTGTCAGGTCTTCTGCCTTTATCCCCACCCTAGTACTGATCTCCTGAATCGCCCCCCAGTCCTCTGTTGATTTGGGGGCTGGAAAATCTTTCAGCTTTTTGTAAAAGATTCGGGTAGAACAGCCCAGAATCCGAATTACTCTCTTTTCTGTGAGCAAGTCCACTATTTCTTGAAAAGTCAATTAATACCCGCGTACATTCGTGAAAGGGCAAGATATTCGGGTCTAACACTCTCCGTTTCGATTGCTACTCAAAGACCGTTTTCAAGTCTTCCATATCTGGCATATACCTGTTGAGGGGTCGCTGGCATGACGTTGTAGTATTCTTCACTACCGTTGCTCTCTCCAGTAGGGGCTTGGTACCCACAGACAAACTCAGCTGTGCCGTCACAGAAGATATAAGCCCCACTGTAGTTACCATCTTTGTCAGGATTTCCAAAAGTTTCTTGGATGATTTTGATTTGGGTGTGCTTACTCATTGAAAATCTCCTTGTATATATCGGCTTAAAAGTTGGACCATTACTGTTTTCCCATCCGTGTGGAGTAACGGCTCGGCTGCTCTCCAGATATAGCCTTTTTGTAGAGTTCGCGTTCCTGGCTATTGGGATTTCTGGGAACCACAATTTAAAGGTCAATCACCCTGCCCTGCGTCTGCCGATGCCGTTGGGTAGCCAAGCATCGATCAGCATAACCATTCTTCAGAACTTACTTGCAGCAAACAAAATAAGCAGGTACGAATACTTAATTAATCAGAAAATTGCTGTCTTGTTAAAAAGGCAATTCTTCCAGACTAAATTTCTTTCACCGACTGCATATTGCCTTAAAAGTTCATTGGCATCCCTATTGGCTGCCTCGCAACGAGTAGCGTTGTCGCTGTTTGCCTCTCAATTATATCTCAAATACGGAACTAGGCTTATATCTCAAATACGGAACTAGGCTAGCCTGCAACACCTCATATTAGCTGATGGTGGGCTGCCCAGTTAAGCGAGTGGGGTACAAAGCCCAACCCACGCCAGTAGATTAAGAGCTAGCGGGAATGCGATCAATCTGAGCGTAGCCGCTGAAAATCAACTGTTTCTCTTTGGTTTCTAATCGGTTGAGCCGCATCGTGATGCCATCGAGATCGAAGCGCTCCAGATCGACCATGCGATCCAAAATTTGAGCCAATATGGTGCTCAGGGTTTGAGAGATGTCCCGTTGAGATTCTGGCACGGTGTCTGGTTCAAACTTCGGGTCACAAAAAACAAGGCGACGCCGCCGCTCAATGGCGATGGTTGCACTCAGGCTAATCGGTACGAGTTCGCCGTTGCTTAGGTCGGCTTTAGCCCAAATCTGCACTCGATTGTTGGGCAATAACTGTAGTTGGACAGCTTCAAACGAGACCGGCTCACCGCCAGATAGGTCGGTTAAGGCAGGCAGGGAGAGGTTCATCAAACGCTTTTTCACTAGTTCAGCCTGAAAAGCGTGGTTGATGCCTGCTTCGGAGAGGGTGACTTGGGCAACGGCTTGGGTAGGTTGGGCTAAAACCAGTTTGCCGCTCAAAACGCCGCTGAAGTCAATCGATACGGCGTCGGTCTCAAAAGATATTTCTTCCGCCCTAAAATCATCACGGATGACAAGCCCACGACCAGTCATTTTGAAGCTGTCAATGCTGCCTTGCAAGAGTTTACTGGAAGGATGGCAGCGGACAAAGACTTCGACTGACTCGCTTTGAGTAAATAGGTAGCGAATCGTTTTGCTGGCAACGGTGTTGAGTAAGCGCTCTCCCCAATCGCTGCCAGTGGGATTGATTAAACCAGTAAGGCTGCTAAACATAGAGGTTTGCCTCCATAAACTTCTTCGGCTCAATATCGATGCCAGGGAGCTAGTTGAGGAGGTACTCAAGCCATGATACTAGCAGGGTCTTGCCTTGAATTCTGGCCTTGCAAACAAACAATAAAGTGAAACAGAGCTAGTGGCAGTTTTTCTGGCGGGAAGTGTTATGCATCTGTTATTCCACTTCTTTCACCACTTGACACAGTGGAATTTAAACGCCATCAATCATGGCTCTACAACCCATCCCTATTGGCTTCCTTGCGAAGGTGAGCGATCGCACCTGAGTCTAGTTTCCACTCCTGCTTCAGAAAATTCTGGTACATCGTGTCCTTAATCATCATCTGCTGATACAGCATGAGCAAAAACTCCTGCGCTTGTTCGCGGGACATCTGCTGTACTTGGTCGGCAAAGCAACGGATGCTAAATTGTTGCTCGAAAGATAATTCCATGGGCTGATTCACGCGCTGGCTCCTGTGCCCACTTGGGGCGAAAACTAGAGGGTTAATGTTCGCTAGATATCTTGAGAAGAAGCTAAATACCTAGCTATTGTTATGCCTAGCTGACAGCTAATCTACTCAACAGTGTCAAGGCAACCAATAGGATAGCGACTGCCCCCTGCAAGGCATAACGCTGTTGCTGTTCGGGTGAGGGATACTCTGCCAAGTACATAGCAGGCTCAATTGCCTAGTTCTTGGTGATTTTCTCATTCGTCTCCTGTGTAGCCAGCGACCAGAGGCTGATTGAGCAATTTACTGCCATCACTACGTGTACGCACTTGAACCTCAGCAGGGATCAGCTCACTGCCATCACTACCCTGTGCTACTGCTTTGTTCAATTTCTTTCCTGCTCGTAGCTCTCCTTTTTGGTTGAAATGCATCTCCTGTGGTTCCCTGATATATACCTCAGCCTCTATAAAGAAGCTGTCAACCGTCATACACTCATTGAGGTTGAGGGTCTTCCCTTGTTTATCGGTGTAGCGCATGGGTGTTTGCCCTCGTGTAAAGTTATATGAATTTACTATAACGAAATATTTACACAATAAACGAGATAAAGTATATTTTCTAGGTAAAAATAGCTAATACCTTATTTAGTTATCTGCGCCGGAGCAGCCACGTCTCTAGTTCCATCGCCCAAAAGCCACAGTACACAGAGCCAGACTGATGACCAGCTCAACCCCTGATAGGGAGCAGGCAAATGGTGATCAAGCAAGCGTCTTCCGCCGTTGAACATCCCGCCACCCAGATGCGGATCGGCACATTTCCTGCGGCTTTATCTTTAGCAATCATCGGAAATAGCTTGCTTTTTAAAGTGTCAAACGCTGAAGCGTCTCGGAAAAAACTCGTGACATTGATCAACACATCCTGGTACAGCGTTGATGTTACTTACAGCTAGAAGATAATGGCACCGTGCGTTATTTCAACCTCAAATTATCAGACTTCCTGCCACAGCGCATTGAGCAAGCGATCGCTGGAGTGTGCCAAATCCACGGGGCTAGTTACGAATTTGACTACCATCGCGTCTCGCCACCCGTAATTAATGATGCTCTCTTAGCAGAGATGGTGAGTTCTGTCGCTTCATCTGTTGTGGAGATGCCTCAAGCTGTTGTCCCCAATTGTCAAACTCTAGCGGGTGAGGAGATGGCACTAGATCTGCAACAGGTACCGGGCTGCTTTTTCTTTTTAGGTTCTGCTAATCTCGAAAAAGGTTTGTCCTACCCTCACCACCATCCCAGATTCGACTTTGATGAAACTGCACTGGCGATCGGTGTTGAGCTTTTTGTTCGCTGTATAGAAACCCTCTGCCTTTGATAAGGAGTCTCACCCAGAGGTTGAGGTCAGGCAACCTGAGATTTCCAGAGGTAAGACATTACTGAAGTCCAGAGATTTTCTGTAACGACAGATACGAAATATCAAACTACTTTGGTAAATGAAAGGTTGTGAAGGCTTAACAGTCTCTTCGATAGAAGATATCGCCTAGCACTTGGCGAACTGGCATTCAAATAAAACCTAGAACTCGGTTGAGAAACACCTTGCTAAAGATTTGCAGCCTGTAGAGGCGGCTGGGCTTTTGCATCAAGGTTTTCACACCTATGGAAATCACACCTACGCAGGAGAAAGAAACTCATGACACAAGTACTAGAACACATTGAATTGAAGGATTATAAAGCGATCGCAACGGCTGTCTCAAACAAATTAGCCGCCAGTGCAGTAGAACGCGATCGCCAAGCCGGTGCCCCAGATGAGGAAGTTCGGCAACTCCGGAACGCAGGTTTGTTACCTCTGGTGGTACCAAAAGCCTATGGCGGTGTGGGAGCAACCTGGATAGAGGCATTCAAGATTGTCCAAGAACTTTCAAAGGCAGATGGTTCCATCGGGCAGCTCTATGCCAACCAGATAATCCTATCAGTACTGCCTCAGATTGCAGGCACCCCCGCTCAAGCCGATCGCTACTATCGAGCCACCGCTCAAAATCACCTGTTTTGGGGCAACGCTCTCAATGCGAGGGACACGCGCCTCAAGATTGAGCCAGAAGACAATCATTTCCGGGTGAATGGAATCAAGACTTTTGGCACAGGTACAGTCGCGGCTGATCTGCGTGCGTTCTCTGCCATGCAAGACGGAGTTGATATGCCCATCGTCTTCGTGCTTCCCAAAGATCGAGAAGGGATTGTCTACAACAACGACTGGGACAATATGGGACAACGACGCACCGCCAGCGGCAGTTTCACATTCCACAACGTTTTAGTGACTCCAGATGAAATTTTAGGCCCGCCGCCGTCGCCAGAGAGTGCGTTTGCCACCTTTTTATTCGTTGTGAATCAATTAGCCAAAACCCATGTTTATCTGGGAATCACCGAGGGTGCATTTGAGGCAGCAAAGGACTATACCACTACGGCAACTCGACCCTGGATTACATCAGGAGTCGATCGCGCCTCGAAAGATCCCTTTATCATGCACCATTATGGCGAACTGTGGATGCAACTCAAGGCAGCAATCAGTCTAGCAGAGCAGGCAGGGCAGCAGGTTCAGTCCGCTTGGGAAAAGGGAGAAGCACTGACTCATCAGGAACGGGGAGAAGTTGCGATCGCTGTTTATACTGCCAAAGCTTTTGTCACCAAAATTGGCCTGGATATTACCTCCCGCATCTTTGATGTAATGGGCGCACGTTCTACAGCTGCAAGGTACGGCTGCGATCGCTACTGGCGTGACCTACGGACGTTTACCCTGCATGACCCAGTGGATTACAAGTTGCGAGATATCGGCAATTGGGTTCTCAATCAAGAACTGCCAATGGTCACCCACTATTCCTGAAATCTCTGCCATGTATGCAGACCCAAATAATGGCAATTCCTCTCCCCTACCACCTAATACCGATTGGGTTTGAGTTTGATACATATTCTCTAATTGCTCCCCCCTTTATAAGGGGGGCTGGGGGGGTGCGAACTGTGACATTGAAAAAGCCAATTGGTATAACACCTAAGCAATTTTAGAAGGATTTCACAATGATTACTGTACTCGTCCAATTCAAACTGCCTGCGTCTGTAACCCGTAGCCAAGCTGAAGAACTCTTTGCAAATATCGCATCGATGTTCTACGACATACCGGGATTGATTCGGAAATATTTCTTGTTATCTGAGGACGGCAAGACAGCGGGAGGTGCGTATCTCTGGAAGTCTCGAAAGGATGCAGACTGCTTCTATACCGAAAACTTTAGGCTCTCTATTGCCGAGCAGTTTGGCTCTGAACCATCAATAACTTACTTTGACAGTCCGGTCATTGTCGATAACTTGGCTAGTGAAACCATCCTAGCTGAATAAACAAGGAAGCTTTTCATCTTATTGACTGTGTTCGTAAGTTGTTGATTAATTGTTCACGCAACAAAACTTTCTCAAGCAACAATTGGAATGTATTTTATGAAAACACAAACTCTTTTTCGACCAGCTACAATTGATGACTGCTACAAGATTGCTCAATTGTTCAGTATCGCTTCAGATGG
This sequence comes from Coleofasciculaceae cyanobacterium, assembly GCA_036703315.1. Taxonomy (GTDB): domain Bacteria; phylum Cyanobacteriota; class Cyanobacteriia; order Cyanobacteriales; family Coleofasciculaceae; genus DATNPH01. The sequence goes on along the minus strand of DATNPH010000226.1, from coordinate 16,179 downwards.
TGTAGCAGACTATATGTGGAGCACGCTGACAAAAGATTATCCAGGTTTAACACCTATCGAAATTGGCTCGAAACGCTATGCCAGTGACCAAAGTGTATTCAGCTACAAGAATTGTGTTGTAGCAGAGCATGATGGTGAGGTAATCGGCATGATGGTTACTTTCCCAATTGAAGAAGCATCCGAGAACAACTCAAAAGCTACTACTGAGTTGAAGGAACTATCAGATGAACCCGATATATTGGCTCCATACAGCATGGAAGCTCCTGGGACTTGGTATATTTGTGCGCTTGCCCTATTTCCAGAGTTTCGAGGTCAAGGATTAGGAACCCAATTTTTATCGATCGCTCGTCAGCAAGCACAGGAAAAAGGGTTCCGAGAACTTAGCCTGCTTTGCTTTGAACAAAATACTGGGGCAATGAATCTTTACCAACGCAACGGATTCAAAGTCATTGATCGAGCTGCTATCGTACCCCACAAATTAATTCATTGCACTGGCGATGTTTTATTAATGACTACTCCCGCATCAGTAGCCTAGTAATTACTTAATTGTCCTAGAAACAACTCAGTCTTGAACACTTTTTAGAGAGATAACTATTATGGATAACTTCATCATTGAAGGCGAGAAAAACACTCATCAAGAGTTGGAACTGATTTTCAAACCAGAACCAAGGGCTAAAGCTGAGAAAGCGAAATTCGTATTGTGGTTAAGTAGGTCTGGGAACTGTTTATTGAAGCTCTCACTCAATCTGAGCAACCAAGGATTAGGTTGAGCAAAAACAAGACAGGAGAAGTTCGCTGGAGCGTAAATGATCCAATAACAGGTCGCAGGGCAGTTCTCTACTCTGAAGAAGAAGTTCGGATTTGGCTAGAGCAGCTGTATTACTAGTGAGTGTTGGAGTAGTATCGCTACGCGGAAGTCAAAAGTCGTACAGACGTGCCCGCTACAGGATGCCCATAGGGCTGTTGGCACGTCTGTAAAAAAGTCAAAACCCTATAAACGTAAGACATTCAACCGTAAGACATTCAACTACTTATTATCTGGTTACTTATTTGGAGCTATCTGCAGTACCGCTCCCTTGAAAGTTAGATAAAGGATTGTTTTCGGTGGTGCAGTATTAATGGAGCCTTAACTAATGTACACATCACTTATCTCTGTTTCTGAACTCAATTGGCACTCTTTCAACAAGCATCGTTTTACTCTCTTTCGGGGTCATATTCTACGATTACCTAAAGGACTACTGGTGATACAAATTGTCTCTGGTGACGCATGGATAACACTTGAGGCTAAAGATATCACCATGAAAACGGGCGAAACTATGTTATTCGTTTTTACTCAGGCGATCGGATTGATTTCTAGCTTAGGTCGAAAGCCCCTGGTCATTGAGGTCATCTACCCTAATCAAACAAAATTGCCAACCTGTCAGTGACTACTACATTACTTACAGCAGTCAATCAGTTGGAAGAAAGTAATTAATGAATCATGTGATTCTTAACTTGAAAGAAGGAATGAAAATTCTTCTCCCCCTCTCCCTATCCCCCTCTCTCCCGCTCTAGTTTCAAAACAGACATCCATGAGCTTCAATCACAATAAAGGATGAAAAGCTTTCTCCCCCTCTCTCCCCCTCACCCTCTCATGGCAAAATTGTCACCACCGCTAATAAAAATTACTCTTCCCTAGCCCCCAATCCCTAGTCCATAGCCCCTATTCTCATAGGAGGTTACTTGAATGAATCGAACTGCAATTCTCTTATTTCTACTTGTCGCTCTTGGACTGCCTGGATATATCACGACGCAACCTAAACTAGCCGTAGCTCATGAGGCTAGCATTAGTCATACCGAGAATACCAACTACGCTGCACCACTGTTCAACAATCTTGGTGACTACGATCATCCAATTTCGACGAACTCGAAACTTGCTCAGCGCTACTTCGACCAAGGGCTAATCTTGGCTTACGGATTCAATCATGCTGAGGCAGTACGCTCCTTCAAAGAGGCAGCAAAACTCGACCCTAACTGCGCTATGTGTTACTGGGGCATTGCCTATGTCCTTGGGCCCAATATCAACGCACCTATGGAAGCAGAAGCCCTGATTGAGACGGGGCAGGCGCTCCAGAAAGCGATCGCACTGAGCAAGAATGCCAGTGAGAAAGAGCAAGCTTACATTCAGGCACTAGCGAAGCGCTACCCAATCAAGCATGTTGAAGACCGGAAGCCTTTTGATATTGCTTACGCCAACGCTATGCGGGAGGTGGCAAAACGTTATCCAGACGACTTGGATGCAGCAACCTTGTTTGTAGAAGCGCTGATGGATACCACTCCCTGGGATTACTGGAAAGAAAACGGTGAACCCAAGCCTGAGGGCATTGAAATCATGGCAAGGGTAGAGTCTATTCTGCAACGCAATCCAAGTCATCCCGGCGCAAATCACCTCTACATCCATGCGGTGGAAAAGGCGCGTCCCGAACTAGGCGTTGCTGCCGCCGATCGCCTTATGAATCTGGTACCCGGAGCAGGGCATCTAGTTCACATGGCATCGCACATTTACATTCGTGTCGGACGCTATCACGATGCGGTAGTTTCCAATCAACGGGGTATTGAAGCGGACAAGGCGTATGCCACTTATCGTGATACCCAGACTATGTATTCGATGGGCTATATGCCCCATAACCACCACTTTCTCTGGTTTGCTGCCTTGATGACGGGACAAAGCGAACTAGCCATTCAGGCAGCTACTCAAACGGCTAAAGTAGATGAAAAACAGATGCGGCAACCGGAGCTTAGTGGCTCGTTGCAGCACTACTATGTGATTCCGCTATATACCTTGACCCGCTTCGGTAAGTGGGATGAAATTCTGACAACACCTGCACCTGCGAACGACCTGAAGTATCCAACTGGAGTCTGGCACTATGCGCGTGGGATGGCTTTTGTTGCAAAAGGTCAGGTAGAGCAAGCGACTCAGGAACTTGAACAGTTGCAAGCGATCGCTGCCGATCCTGCCTTAGAGCAAATCAAAATCTGGGGATTCAATTCAACCACCCATGTGTTGAACATTGCAACTGAGGTACTGGCTGGTGAACTGGCCGCTAAACAGGGGAATTACGAGCAGGCAGTTGCCCACCTGAAAAGCGCTATCAAATTTGAAGATACGATGGTCTACACCGAACCGGCTGACTGGTACCACCCCACGCGGCAATCTCTGGGAACCGTGTTGCTAGAAGCTAATCGTGCAGCCGAGGCAGAGCAGGTGTATCGGGAAGACCTAAAGATTTATCCTGAAAACGCTTGGTCACTATTCGGACTGGCGCAGAGCCTACAAGCGCAGGGCAAAACTGAGGCAGCCAAAGCAGTGCAACAGCGCTTTGATGAAGCTTGGAAGTATTCTGACGTGACTCTCACCGCTGCTCGATTTTAAGGAGGTTTTAGGTGGTAGGTGGTAGGTGTTGGGAATAACCGCTCCTAAAACCTACAAACTACAAGCTAGTAAAAAGTCAGACCAAGACTTGGGGAAAAATTAATGGTTTCGGTTCTTTCAAAGCTTTCAAAGCTACCACCTATTTGAATAGGTTTTAGGTTAGGAGATTTTTACTAAAACCTAAAACCTACTACCTACCACCTACCACCTACCACCTAAACTGATGAATAAATAGGTACTAATATGATTAATTCAGTATTAGATTTCTACGAGCAACTATCTAGCAACTATCACCTCATCTTTGCGGATTGGCAGAAGTCAGTGCTACAGCAGGCAATGGTATTAGACAGGCTCATCCGTAGTGAAATGCGTCAGTTTCCTCTCACTGTATTGGACTGTTCCTGTGGGATTGGGACACAGGCGATCGGTTTAGCAAAACGGGGATACCAAGTTCATGCTACCGACTTAAGCCCAGCAGCAGTAAAGCGTGCTAAAGAAATGGCTGAGTCGTTTGGAGTTTCGCTAACATTTGGTGTTGCTGACTTACGAACGCTGGATATAGAAGTTGATGGGGAATTTGATGTGGTTATCTCTTGCGACAATGCTCTACCTCATCTATTGAGTAATGATGATTTACATCTGGCAGCAAACAATCTCTGGTCTAAGTTGAAGCCAAATGGTCTACTCATAGCCAGTATTCGAGATTATGACCAAGCTATACAGGAAAAACCTCGCTCTACGATGCCAGAGGTATTAGATGGGGCTGAACAAAGGCGAATTATTTTTCAGGCTTGGGATTGGTCGGATGAGGGAAATATTTACCAAGTCCACCACTTTATAGTCCAAGAAATTGAAGGAAGCTGGCAAACTCAACACTATACAACTCAATACCGCGCACTTCTCCGACATGAGTTGAGTGAAATCCTTGAAAATGCAGGATTTACAGATATCAGATGGCTGATGCCAGAGGCGAGCGGATACTACCAACCCATTGTAATAGGACGTAAGAAAAAATAGATATAGTCAGGTAAATTATACCAAACAGCAGATGATTTTAGTGTAAATAAATAGCTTTTTATGTCAGATTTAGAACTTTAAGGACAGCCTTATGCAGAACACATTTCCAGAGTCAAAAGTAATTATTTTTGATACCACCATGCGTGATGGAGAGCTGACGCCAGGTGTCAAAATGGATCTTCATCAAAAAATGAGTATTGCGATGCTTCTGGAAGAGATGCGTGTTGATGTCATAGAAGTAGGTTATCCGGGAGCTTTTCAGAAGGACTTTGATGAAATATTCATGATATCGAAGCAGGTCAAGCAAGCTACGATTTGCGGATTAGCAAGCTCTAAGCCAGAGGAAATTGCCAGTGTTGCCCTAGCCATTAAACCCGCGACTAGAGGAAGAATTAATGTCTATACTCCAGTCAATCTGAAGAATCAATCTGAAGTCAGTCAAGAACAAACCCTAGATGTAATTCGGGACAGCGTTACACTTGCTCGAAACTACTGTGCTGATGTGGAATGGTCAGCATTTAATGCTCCCAGGAGTGAACCTGATTTCCTATGTAAAGCGGTTGAAACAGCAATCACAAGTGGTGCAACGACTATATGTATTCCTGACAGTCTTGGTACATGCTCACCTCAGGAATTTTCAGGATTGATTGAGAGGATTGTGAATCGGGTTCCGAATATTGACCAAGTTGCGATCGCAGTTCACTGTCACAATGACTTGGGATTAGCGGTGGAAAATTCAATTACTTCTCTCACTTGTGGGGTGAGACAAATTGAATGCGCCATTAATGGACTGGGAGCCAGAAAAGGCAATGCTGATTTAGGAGAAGTGGTGAAAGCACTTAGGCAGTCTAGTCACTACAGAGTTGATATTGAAACCGCTTTACTCAGCGCCGCTTCAGAATTAGTTGCTCAAGTCACTGGAATTACGAGAAATGAGTCCGTCTACTAATATGCCTCTAAGCTTAGTAGCCATTTGGGCATTTTCGCCCAGGTGCGATGCTCCCCACGATGGCTTCCTTTAAGTGCCATCTGTTGCTCGATAGGTTGTAACTAGTTGACCATCTTCCATGTGAACAATACGGTCAGCAATATCAAGGATGCGATTATCGTGAGTCACCATTAGAACGGCACACCCTTGTTCCTTAACCAATTGCTGCATAAGTTTCACTACTTCTCGACCTGATTTACTGTCCAAAGAAGCGGTAGGCTCATCAGCTAGAACTAACTTGGGATGACAAACTAAAGCACGCGCAATAGCTACCCGTTGTTTTTGTCCTCCAGATAGGTTTTCTGGATAGTAATTGAGTCGGTTACCCAACCCAACAGCTTCTAGTGCAGCTTCTGATTTTATACGCGCTTCGAAACTAGAAACATTTTCATGTAGTTTAATTGACATTTGTACATTTTGCTGAGCTGTCAAAGAGCCTAGCAAATTGTGAGATTGGAAAATATAACCAATATAGCGACGAATTTCTCTTAAGTGTGCATCACTAGCTCTACGAAGCTCTTGGTCAAGAACCTTAATACTTCCTTCATGAATAGAGCGCAACCCACCTATCAGAGTTAACAATGTAGTTTTACCTGACCCTGATGGACCAGATAAAATAACAATTTCTCCAGGTTTAATTTCTAAGTTAATATTAGACAAAACTTTTCTACGTAATCCCCCATTACCAAAGTAGTGATTGAGATACTTAACAGTAACAATAGATTTTTGGTACATTGGTCTAGTAGGGTTAAGGATATTAATAAGGGCAATATCCTTTATTTTGTAGATACAAAGCTTTAAAAAATATCTGCTGGATCTGCTTTACGCAGTTTACGCACAGCAATAAAACCAGAAATGGAACACATCCATATCGTTAAAATTAAAACTAGCAAAGCTCGGTCAATTGTCATTCCAAGAGGTAGAAGTGTAGCTTTTTTAGTTAAATCATACAGACTTAAAGAGAGAGCAAATCCAGGAATAAAGCCTAAGAATGCCAATATTATTGATTCTTGAAACACCACAAATTCTAAATATGAGTTTTTATATCCCATAGCCTTTAAAGTCGCGTATTCTGATAAATGATCAGACACATCTGTATAAAGAATTTGATAAACAATAACCGTACCAACAATGAATCCCATTCCTACGCCTAAAGTAAAGATAAAACCAATTGCTGTACTCGTTTTCCAGTAGCTTTTCTCAAACTCTATAAAACCTTGATGGCTCAATACTTTAACATCTTTAGGCAAGCTAGCTTTTATGTTTTCAAGAATATTTTGAGCATCAGCCTGAGGTTTAAGCTGAATAAGACCAATATTGATTTCTCCTAATTTACGGTTAGGAAATATACGGAGAAAATTTAAGTCACTCATGATTACGTTCCCATCAGCACCAAAAGAAGGCCCTAGGGTAAACAGACCAGCAACGTTGACTCTTTTACCACCTAACTCAGTAACAATGGGTTTTCCCTGCTCAAATTCTGTAGCAATAGGTCCATACTCTTGGCGGGAAGCTCGATCAAATAAAATATTTTCCTTAAGTTGAAGCTTATCTACATTCTGAGCAACCTCAGGAAATTTAAAAGCTGAGCTTCCTAGCTCAAAGCCATAGACATATATTGTTCTAAAAGTTCCATTTTCCGGATTTCTCCAGCCTGCAAAGCCAACATATATAGAGCTAACGGATTCTACACCATCAAAGCTTAAAGCTTGATATAAACGACGCCAAGAAAAAGTGGTCATATAACCAAGGGATTTAGAGGTAGCACTGATTAAAACTAAGTCTCCTTGCAAATTCTGATGCAGCCGTGTGGTGCTATCGTAGAGTGCTACTTGAAACCCTAATTGCATAAACATGAGAATAACTGCAAAACCGATACCTGCCAAAGCAATAAGCAGACGAATTTTTTCTCGGCTTAGTTGCAGCCATGCTAAAGGAATATTAAACATCATCCTCCTCGATATTTGAGGAAATAAAATTATAAACAGGCAAAAAATATTGACACAAAATTCAAATATCAATCACTACATTAACCTGTAAATTAGTTAAAGCAAAAACTCTCTGGCTATCTATTGCATTCAAACTAATTTTTACCTCAATAATTCTCCGATTAACGTCTGCTGTTGGATCGGTACTTAAAACATCTTGTGGATTCACTTGTAGTCCGATTTGAGTGACTGTTCCAGATAGTTTGCCTGAAAATGCATTGCTAGTAATAGTAGCTTTTTGACCAATTCGTACTTTGCTAACATCTAATTCATACACCTCTGCAACTACATTCATCTGATCGGTTTGTCCTAAAGCAACAATCCCTTTATTCCCAACCGCCTCTCCAGCTCTGGTGTTAATTTTTAAGATTTGTCCGTCTATAGGAGTCCGGATATAGGCTAGATCTAAATCTGCCTTAGCTTTAGCAACATTAGCGATCGCTTTATTTATTTCAGCTTGAGCTGCCTGCACATCTGTAGGACGAACCTCAGCAATCTGCTTTAGAGTTGCTTTGGCTGCCTCGATCTGCTGTTGAAATGTTGTTGAAATTCGGCTTCGATTAACTTTAGCTTCATTTAGCTGTTCTTGAGCCGTTGTCATAGTCAGCTGCTTACTATCTAATTGCGACGCTGTAACGGCACCATTTTGGAATAACTTACGATATCGTTGATACTCGATTTTACCGTTGTTCAACTCGGCATCTAAACGCGCGATAGTTTTATCTTGAGCGGTAATTTGTCCCTGCAATTCAGCTTCTAGTCGTGCAATATTAGCTTTTTGAGCTTCAAGTTCCCCTGTTTTGGCTCCAGCCTTTACCTTCGCAAGATTGGCTTGAGCGACTTTGACTTCTTCTAAAGCCAGTTCTACAGCTGTTTGTAAATTTTCACGGTTATCCAGAGTAGCAATTACTTGCCCTCTGTTAACTTTGTCGCCCTCCTTCACCAAAACGTTGGCAACTCGGCTTGAAGCCAATCCATTAAGAGCAGTAGGAGCAGATAAGTAAACGACTTCTCCCTCTGGTCTTAAACGTCCTAGTGCAGAAACGGCTCTAATTGTAGGAGTACTTACTACAGGATTTGATGAGGCAGTTGAACTGCGTTGGAAGCGAAAGACATATCGTAAAGCAACGCCACTAACAGCTAGAGCTGTGACAATTGTAGAGATGATAATCCATCGTCCTGAAGGCTTCAAAAATGGTTTATTTTCTGAGATAACATCAGGCTTCATAGTTTATTGACCTAGTCTCCATGGCTCCAATTTCTCTACCCTGGGGCGGAAGTCATCTCAGAAATCGGTGGCGAACTCAACTTTATGCGCGATCAAGCTTATTACTTTATTGGAACAAGTCATGTTAGGAACTACCAAATCTATAGTTATCGGTCATAAAGACAGACGCAAAGATTCTAGAAAGAGCATTGACTAAAGCTCAGACCAAACACATCTAAAGCCTCGCCGTTCTGGAGCGCCTGAGGCTGTATGCTTACTCAGCATACAGAAGTATCTACCGCAGAAACTTCAGGTGAGCGATCGCAAAAAGGAGTACACTACCTTTTCTTACACTGTTTAACTCGCTAGCTCTTTAGCCCAGTGGTAAGGTAAAGGCTGTTAATGAGAACATTTCCAAATCTTATAGATACCATATTGAACTTCTATCGTCTTTTGAGATTTTGCGTTTCATAGTTACAGGCTGATTGATACAATTGACTCGTTCAACGGCAGTTTTATCAAGGCAGGGGCAGATACTACTAGAACTTATCGCATAACTTAATCAGACTGGTCTTTACAAGATAGAAGATTGGATGAATTGACGATACAGCGGCGACAAAGGTAATTTGGTTTGCCGCACGCGGCTAGTCTTGGCGATTGTTGTGGATTTGTAGGTCAGACATTTCGCCTATATTAGAATGCCAATTTATTTTTAGCAAGTCGTTATCGCTCCTTTTTTAACTAAAATCTTTGCATAAAGCAGAATGCCTAATTATTTTACACTCAACAAATCTATCTCAGGAGGGTTGGCAATAGTTATTCCTCGCAAAATCCTCTGACGGCAGACTAGCATAGAAGCTAAAATTTAGCTTCTATGCTTTTCAGAGTAAGTCGTTGCAATCCCTGCTCCTCAATAGTCTTGTAATTTTGATGACATTTCCTTGTATTCATAGATACCAATACATTTAACCACCAGTATGACTTTAGGCTAATGATGTTATTATCAGCCAATCAGTCATTTTGTTTATGTTGTTTTGATGAAGTTCAAGCGAAAGGTTAGACAGAATTTATGTTGTTTTGATGAAGCGCAGGCAAAAGGCTAGACAGCTTTGTTGAAAACGTGATAACTTTTCTCGTAATAAAATTGCTGGAGAAAAGCTATTTTCCAAAAAGCTTTCAGAGTGAGGAAGAGAGTAAGCAAAAAATTTTTCCTTTCCTCAAATGTTGGCATGTCTACCTAAGATTTTTTCTAATTGGAAAGATTTAAGGATCTTAGTAGACTAATGCTTTTAGGACTTATGGCTTGACAAGAAATGCAGAGTATCTAATTTATCAATTGGGTATCAATGCTTACAGTTTTGATGAAATCAAGAAGATTTACCTCAAGAAAATCTATTCATAGAAGGTGTTATTGAGACGCTTTCAAAGGATTAATTTTTTGAATGATACCCCAGTCTATCTGTACAAGACATCAATCATTGCTTTAGAACTCTAGCTTCAGCCTAGGTGAAGAGCCGAATGATTTATTTTGTTCTATAAGCTTCAAAGAATGCAATTTTTCGTTAGCTAAATAATTTTTTGTAAATTTTTCGTTAACTTCTGCTTGAGAAGTAAACGAAATTACAGTTTTTACTAAGCTGCACCATGTTAAATTCAAGTTAATTTTACCTAATCAACTGGACTTTAACCGATAAGGAAGAACTATTGAAAGATATTACCAAGGGAGCATGAAATGACTGTTTATTTCGAGTATGCAACCGACACCGAGCACAAATTTTCGACTTTGCTAGAGCTGCTAATCTCCAGAGCGCAAAATCAACCTGACAAAGTAGCTTATACCTTCTTGCAGGACGGGGAAACAGAAGCAGGGAAGCTAACGTATAAAGAATTAGACCAACAAGCACGGGCGATCGCGCATCAGCTTCAGAGTTTAAATGCTACAGGTTCCCGTGCCTTGCTGCTTTACCCATCAGGTCTAGAGTTCATTGCTGCCTTCTTTGGGTGTTTATATGCCGGGGTTGTCGCTGTCCCCGCTTATCCACCCCGACGTAATCAAAATATGTCTCGATTGCAGGCGATCATAGCAGATGCCCAGGCGACAGTAGCACTCACCACTGCATCCCTGTTGGGCAACATAGAGGAGCGTTTTGCCGAGACTCCAGAATTGAGTGAGCTGCGTTGGCTAGCCACGGATAGTATTGCCAGCGATTTGGCGACAGCATGGCAAGAACCGGAAGTAAACAGCGATACCCTAGCTTTTCTTCAGTACACGTCAGGATCTACAGGTACACCGAAAGGCGTCATGGTGAGCCACGGCAACCTTTTGCACAATTGCAGCATGATCCAAAAGTGTTTTGCTGATACACCCAATAGTCGAGGTGTAAGCTGGCTGCCGCCCTACCACGATATGGGATTGATTGGGGGGGTGCTGCAACCTCTATATGTTGGTGCTTCAATGATTTTGATGTCACCAGTAGCGTTTCTACAAAAGCCTTTCCGCTGGCTACAGGCTATTTCTGACTTCAAAGCTACTACCAGCGGTGGACCTAATTTTGCTTATGAACTTTGTGTTCGTAGGGTGACACCTGAACAACGGGCGAGCCTTGACCTGAGTAGCTGGGAGTTGGCTTTTACTGGAGCTGAACCTGTCCGTGCCGAGACACTGGAGCAGTTTGCAGCTACTTTTGAGTCCTGCGGTTTCCGAAACGAGGCATTTCTCCCCTGCTACGGGATGGCTGAAACGACTCTGCTTGTGTCTGGAGGTGTGAAAACAGATTCACCCATTATTCGCCAGGTTAATGGGGCAGCACTGGAGCAAAATCGGGTGGTGACAGTTGCTAATGCTCAGGAGGGCACGCGAACCCTTGTGGGCTGTGGTCAAAGCTGGTTAGACCAGACAATCGTTATTGTTGACCCTGAATCTTTAACCCTATGTCCTGCTGACAAAGTGGGCGAGATTTGGGTATCAGGGTCGAGTATAGCTCAGGGTTATTGGAATCGACCTGAGGAGACAAAACAGGCTTTCCATGCTTACCTGGCAGATACGGGTGTTAGCGTAGAGCGCTCCGTGCCTGAAAACAGCGCAGCGGCTTCGAAGGAGTTAGCGGTAGCAACGCAAGGATCGTCTAGTGCAACGGGACAAAGTTCAGGACCATTTCTGCGGACAGGGGACTTGGGCTTTTTGCAGGATGGCGAGTTGTTTATCACAGGGCGCATCAAAGATGTGATTATCATCCGGGGACAAAACCATTATCCCCAAGACATTGAACTGACAGTAGAGAAGAGCCATCCGGCACTGCGACCTGGTTGTGGAGCGGCATTTGCCGTGGAGGTAAAAGGCTCAGAGCGATTAGTAGTTGTTCAGGAAGTGGAGCGGACTTACCTGCGGAAGCTGGATGTGAATGAGGTGGTAGGGAGTATCCGTCAAGCTGTGGCGGCGGAGCACGCTCTACAGGTTTATGCCACGGTACTGGTTAAGACTGGGAGTATCCCCAAGACTTCGAGCGGTAAGATTCAACGCCATGCTTGTCGGTCTGGGTTTCTAGCTGGAAGTTTGAGTGTTGTAGAGGATTGGAGTGAAAATCCTCAGGGCAAAGCTAAGTTTCTGCATCTTCAGGCTGAAGTCGAATCTGTGTTCCAGAAACTATCAACTGCCAAACCGCTATAACGGAAAACAAGATATCCAAACGTTTTTTGGAGCATAGGACTTACGCATAACCTCTATTCGTAGGGTGGGCTAGGCTCACTATCACGCTATGGGTAGTGTCTAAAGGCTCAATTTGCGTAAGTCTTGAGCATTGACTAAATAAAAGTGTCAGAACTGGATTCTCTGTTTGTAGGAGCGCTGCTGCCAAGGGTTTGATAAACTATGTAACTACTTCCTACCCCACAAACGGATGAACTCGATGAGCAGGGCAAAGCTTGTTGGCTCAAAACTGCCCTCTGGTGTGGAAAGCCAGTTTTGACACTTTCCTACGTTTGCTGTCTCGCTGCTGCGCTAGCCAGTGGAGCTAAGAAGTAGCTAATAGGACTTAGGCACGATGACGGAATTTCATCATTGCAAGCTATAGCCAAGCACTCTCAAACAGTGATTTTTCCTGATCAGTGCGTAACTCGTAGCTAATTTACTCATTTTTTTAGTGGATAAGGGTGTGAATGAGAGAAGAGACAGTGAAAAAAATTTTGGTGATTGAAGATGACGTACCTACCCGAAACCTTTTTGTAAGAGGCTTGAAGGCTAAAGGTTTCTACACTATCAGTGCTGAAAACGGTCGAGTTGGCATTCAACAGGCACAGGAACAGTTACCCGATTTGATAATTTGCGACATTATGATGCCGGAACTCGATGGTTACGGCGTCCTGACTATACTGCGCCAAGACCCTGTCACAGCGATTATCCCCTTCATTTTTGTCAGTGCCAAAGAGAATCGACCTGACCTGCGCAAAGGCATGGAGTTAGGAGCGAATGACTATCTTATTAAACCCTGTACATTAGAGGAATTACTTAGGGCAGTTACAGCCCAATTGGAAAAACAGACTATCCTCCAGCAGTGGTACGCTGCAAAGATAGAGCCCCAGCTAGTTGCAGCACCACCATCCGCTGAAAAGGTCACTTTCGCCGCTGCCCCTCAATTGAGCCTGCCATCTGAGCCCCCGTTGAGTGAGGTCTTCCGCTTTATCGAGGCTAATTATCACCGACCGATTGCTCTGGGTGACGTAGCCCAAGCGGTTGGTTACTCCCCTGCTTACTTAACTAGCCTGACGCGACGCCAAACCGGACAAACTGTGCAACGCTGGATTATCGAGCGCCGGATGGCAGCAGCACGTTCCTTGCTCCTGGAAACTGACCAGATAGTGGAACAAATTGCTACTCAGGTGGGTTATCACAATGCGGTTCATTTCTTCCGCCAGTTTCGCCAACTGCACGGCACAACCCCCCAAGCGTGGAGAAGCTTGCATCGCAACTAGCGAAAGCACAAACCAAATCGGCATAAGTGCTAGGCAGGGGCTGCTTCCTGATAAGGGGGAATCAAGTCGATCACATTGTTGAAACTGCTGAAATAGTCTTGTAATGCCTTGGCTTCTTTACCAGTAAACTCCATCCATTCGTAGTGGTAGGTATTTGAAGACATTGCTTCGTCATCAAGCAAGATAACCTGAGGAATAGCGACTAGCAGAGAAACCCCATTTTCTCCTGATAGAGTCTTACTGTCTAGCTTAACAACGGCGATGTACAGGGTGTTGATGACAACGCTTCCGACTTTTATAAATGCCATAGTTAAGCTTCCATCAGGTTTATCAAGTAGAACTTACTACCTTTTTTAACTGAAATTTGCGAAAATATCAGAAAACTCTAACCAAAGGAGGAGTAAAAAATATGTCTAAGGACGGCTGTCATTAATAATCAATGCTTATAGCCGACATTGGGCAGCCTCAATTGATACAAGACGCTACGCACAGTCGAAGAGAGCTTCGTTATCGGTTTAAAGGGAATTGGTAATTGGTAATTAACTTGACAATGCAGTTAACCTACTATCGTTTTCTCTGCCTGCTTTCCAGTCCACTTCTGCCACCGTGCGATCGCCTGATTGACTAGTTCAGGATTCTCTGCCCCAGAGAAGCAGATACGACCCATCTTTTCGCAAGTTATCAGGGCTTCACCTTGTCCCAGGAAGGGAGCAATTACAAAATTATTTAAATTTGTATACAGGCTTACCAAATACGTTACTATTCCCTCTACTCCCTCAATCCTGATTGGCTTCTGGGGTTTGGATATTGATTGGTGAGAGAAAATGGCAACGTATATATTGCCGAGCATTAACTCAAATCTAAAGGGCATCTGGTGACAGGTACAGAATTTATGAATGTAGCCTTCTGAGCGCAGCACAGCAACAACACGAGCTTCGTCTACCAAATAATCATGATTCCAAGTCGATGAGGGAGTAGCGATCGCTAAAGCTGCATTGCCCGGAAGGAGGTTTATAAATTCATCACTGGCGGTATCGCCACAATAAATTAGGTGCCGCTCAAGAATCCATTCGTCGCCAAGTTGTATTCTAGGCTGGTTTGTAGACGCTACTGGTTGTTCTTTCTGTTGCTGTTGAGTCTCAGTCCGGACTTTCTTGACAGCCAACTTAGCTTCTTTGTGTGCTGTAGCATGTTTAAGCGCGATTAACTGTAACTCCTTTTGCTTCGCTCTTGCCTGTGCTGCCAGCTTAGTTTGCCGTTGGGCTTCCTCTTGCTCTTGGCGACGCTGAGCTTCCTGTGCCGCCTTTTCTGCCTGTTTTGCCCTCTGGTGTTCTTCGCTACCAGCCCTAGCTACTTTCAGTAACACTGTAGTACTTTTGGCGATCGGGGTATTCTTAATGACCTGTTTGACTTCTGGGACAATACTTTTAGCAATCTGCTTACCTTGCTGGAAGGTTCGCTCAGTGTATCCGGCTTCTTTGGCTAACTCCAGAGTCGTCTTTGGAGGTGGCGAAATTATTTCACCACCTTTGTGGGTATATTGGTTATCCCCTGGTTTAGCCCTTAGCCCCAGTCGATCCAGAATTTGATCGCGCTCCAGCCAAAGCTCAGCACGCTCTAGAGCATCTAACTCGCTGCGAATGAGATTCTCGTCAATCTCTGCTAAACGAGTGTGATCACAATCTTCGTAGAGAATGATATTGCACTCAATTTGGTCGAACCCAAGAAGCTTGCAGGCTGTAAGACGGTGAAGTCCTGCAATCAAGTTTAGCTTTCGATCTAACGTGATCGGGTTCAACAAACCATTAGTCTGAATTGATTCCATCAACTCAGCAACTTTTTTATCCTTTAAGGCACGTCGGTTTAATCCTATACTAATCTGATTAATCGCTACAAGAGGCATACAGGCTTTTATTCTTCCAGGTTCTCTAATATACGCTATCTCCAGGACAAATGCATCTCAATCTGCCCCAATGAATCAGAATCTTTTGGTAAAATTTTATACTTAGCTATTTAAAAAATACGTAATATTACGGTATTTCTGCCCAGCTAAGATTAATTGAACACAGGAGTAGAGCGATCGCTATTCCTGGCTAAGTTACATTTTGATATAGAGTATTCGCATAGATTGCTATAGAGTATTTTGATGGGCTTTCTCCACAACGCCCGAAGCCTAGAGAAACGTGCATTGCAGTTAGCTCAGTATTAAAAGATCGAAAGAATTGTTAGTGCGATCAAAAGATTGTTCATTGCAACCGTATCGAACGTTATATAAACTTCTTTCAACAAGCCAGTCTCTGTAAGCTTGCTCATTAGTAAAAGAGTGAATCCGAATCCTACACTCTGACCAAAAAGTACGGAAATATTGGAAATCCAGATTAGTTGTTCTGAAGTATCAGCATCGGCTAAATCGCCCACATCTATAGCAGCCGTTCCTCAGCCATCAGTCCAACTGAGCGTCATAAAGAACACTAATTAAAACTCTGAAGGTTTAAACAATGGAAGTCCAGAATCTTCAAGCCACGAATATATCTACGGTTTTGGGCAATAACCAAGCCGATACTAAAGGCGATTCCTACAAAGAACTGCCGACAGCGGC
>DATNPH010000225.1:0-23400 GCA_036703315.1 Coleofasciculaceae cyanobacterium | reverse complement strand
CTTTGGCAACTCATTGAACGCACCTTAACCAGCATCCGGGAGGAAGTCATGAAAATGCCAAAACGCACTTCACAAGCTGAAGACTACTCCCGTCCTTGGGCGATTATCCGACTCCTACCTGATGCCAGACGGTATACAGTGGCGAGATTCTTCAACCGCCAAGATGCAGAAGATCACCGACGCTTTCTCAACCGCTTCATGCCTGCTGCTGAATTTGTAGTCGTTTTTGATGTTCCCAACGAACAGCTTCAAGACACAACTTTTACTTTTCCCATTCAACCGCCAGGGAATTAATTCCCTGGCTCATAAATCAAGTCCTCTTAAGAGGACTCAAGGTTTGTATACAGAGATTTAAGTCCACTTTAGTGGACTTAATCTATTAGCCCGGAAATTAATTTCCGGGCGGGTTTAATAGCTTACTGAGCATAGTGCAAGATGTGATTTCCCTGAAGGAATCAAGCAATCATGACAGCCTTATTTCGCCGCATCAACCCCGCACAAAAATTCCGCATCACCAAGCATCAAATTGCCAAATTCTTGAGAATTCCCGAATCACTAATTGTAAAAATCGAATCCTGGCTCTATGTCGTGTTTGTCCATCGCCTCGACAAAGGAGGACAATTCATCAGCTACCGCCAGATAGAACAATGGAAAAACGCCGTTGCCTGCCAACTACACAAATGCTCCACGGGGCACCAGCTACAACACTTGTGGAATGCCATTGAACACGACCACACAAAGCACAACAAACAATACGCCGATTCCGTCCTGCCCTTCCTGAAAAAAATCTGGGCGAAATGCCAAGAAACTAGCCCAAATCAGATTTCCATATAAAAAAACTCCCAAGGATGCATAAAACATAAAAATTGCACTGATTCTTCAGTAAGAGGGTTTAACCCAAACGAAGAGCATCCACCGCTCATCCCAGAAGGTAAAACCAAATGAAAGCTCAGTGGAAGACAGTATTAGTTAAAATGACGACTTGGCTAGCAGCTGAAATCATCCTGAATCTGATCGGACTCGATAGCTTAGCCGACTACAGCGAATTTCTATACGGGCAAGAGGTAGTGGCAATGAGCCACATCCAGCAACCGACAATGGTGGTGTCGTTGCTCTAGAACAGGTTTTAGCAGTTGTAATATAGCTCTAGCTTTTATTAGAAGGTGGTGTCTTGAGCTACAATCCGCCCAACTCCCCTGCGTGAAAATAAGGGATTGGATGCTAAATGGCACTAATCTGCCTGTCAATAAAGCAAATTCATGAAACCCCGCATCATTGTTTGTGGCTTGGGTCGTACTGGACACAAGATTTTTACCTTACTCAAGCAGCAAGGAGCCGCTGTTGTTGGCATCAGTACTCGATCGCTCCCCGAAGCAGGGGATGATGTCATAGTTGGAGATTTACGGATGGCTTCTACCCTGCTAGCAGCTGGGATTGAAGACGCCCAAACCTTGGTCTTAGCCAGTAATGATGATGCCCTGAATTTGGCAATCCTCACTCAGGCAAGAGTGCTCAATCCTCAGATTCGCATTATTAACCGCCTGTTCAATAGCAGCTTAGGCGATCGCCTAGATCAGACCCTTCCCAACCACGTCAGTATGAGCGTTTCTGCTCTAGCTGCGCCAGTGTTTGCCTTTGCCGCACTGGGAAATGAGGCGATCGGGCAACTGCGCCTATTTAATCAAACTTGGCCGATCTACGAAGAAGTGATCAGCGAAAATCATCCTTGGCTCGGTCGTCGATTAAGTGACTTGTGGGATGAGCGATCGCGGATGCTGATTTACTACCTGCCGAAGAAGGGTAATGTTCCTCTGGTATATGCAGTGCTAAATGGACAGCACCTACGTTCGGGCGATCGCCTAATCATTGGTACCCAACCCAATGTTCGTAGCCGTCGTCAATCCTGGCTACGCAAACTGCTGAAAGTCCTTACTAGCCTTCGACAGTTTAACCATCACGCTCAACCGGTGATCATAGGGAC
Organism: Coleofasciculaceae cyanobacterium; assembly: GCA_036703315.1. GTDB lineage: Bacteria > Cyanobacteriota > Cyanobacteriia > Cyanobacteriales > Coleofasciculaceae > DATNPH01. The sequence goes on along the minus strand of DATNPH010000225.1, from coordinate 21,419 downwards.
TTTCACTCTACTGATACTGATTTTTATTGCCACGCTAACTTATGTTTTTGTCGATCAGAAAACATCAATTGTCGATTCACTCTATTTTTCTATCGGCATGATTACCGGGGCTGGTGGAGAAGAAAAAGTTATAGAACAGGCACCTGATACCATTAAGCTCTTTACAGCGGTGATGATGCTGGTAGGAGCGGGTGTCGTTGGTCTTTGCTACGCTCTGCTCAATGATTTTGTATTGGGAACCCGGTTTAAACAGTTTTTGGACGCGGCAAGGGTTCCCGTTCGACATCACTACATTGTCTGTGGGCTAGGTGGTATAGGGATCCAAATCGTCAACCAACTTCATGCTCACGGAAACGAAGTTGTTGTGATAGAACACGACCTCAACAACCGTTTCCTCCACATTGTGCGTTCCCTAGGAATCCCAGTCATTCAAGCCGATGCTAGTTTGTCTGCCACTCTTACAGCCGCTAATGTCCAGCGAGCCGAAGCGCTCCTAGCTGTTACCAGCAACGATACTATCAATTTAGAGATTGCGCTAAGTGCCAAGAGCATTGCATCCAAATTGCCCGTAGTTGTGCGCAATCAAGACCCGCACTTTTCTCGTATGGTGCAACAAGTTTTTGAATTTGAAGCCGTTCTGTGTCCAGTGGAATTAGCCGCTCCTTCCTTTGCCGCCGCTGCTTTAGGAGGGCAAGTTTTGGGGAATGGAATGACTGGTAATACGCTTTGGGTCGCTTTAGCAACAACGATTACACTAGGACATCCCTTTTGTGGACGCCGTGTCAAAGAGGTCGCGATCGATGGTGACTTTGTGCCACTGTATATCGAAACCAACTGTCAAACTATTCACGGCTGGAATGTATTAGACACTTGCCTTAGCGCTGGTGACGTTCTGTATCTGACAATGCCAGCCTGTGGGTTAGAGCAGCTGTGGCGAGTGATGCCTTCTCAGCTGATAGCGAGCTAAACAGCTGATTCAATCAAGGTGCGACGGAACTCACCGGATTAGGATAATATATCTGTGTCTATAAAGGTTAGGACAAATCTAACAGCTGAAATGACCACGTATCAGTAAAACCTTCTGCCTTCTGCCTTCTGCCTTTTGCCATACCATTCAGGACGCGATCGCGTAAATAGAGTTAGGTGGGAAGGTGCGATCGCACGAGATGAGTGGAGCCGATATGACAAGATCAAGAGAGTAGCGATTGCAATCCTTGTCAATGTCTTCAACCAATCCTCCTATCGATCTTCCATTCCAACGCCTGCGCGAGGTACGTGCTGCACTACTTCGTCTTCATAAGAAATTACTCGACTCAGAACGAGATGTTTACGAGCAGTTTCATGGACGCATTCGGTCAAAGGGAGAATTTTTTCAGCTTGTTATCGAAGATGAATGGTTTAGCTGGCTGCGTGAATTCTCTCAATTTATCGTCCAGATTGATGAAGCTCTAAGTGCAAAAGAGCCAATAACATTGCACAGAGCTAATGAGCTGTTAGACGAAGTCCATTCCTTGATTTCTCCTTCAGAAGAAGGAACGCTCCGAGAGCAGCGTTACTTTCAAGCTATTCAACGCGACCCAGACATTGCGCTCATGCATGCAGAAGTGTCTAGGCTGCTCGCGAGTGACACTTAGCTGATAGTTTTAAATTCGAATGGCACTGACCCTGTCTAAAGTACGAGCAGTTAAACCTGTTCGACTGCTGGGGAATCACCGTCCTTCCAGGGCGGTGAGGATGTCAATTAAGGAAAATGTAGAGAGTCCCCCTTAATTCCCCTATATTAGACCGCCTACGAAACAAGGGAGCCAGGAGTGGGGACTTGAGGAAAAAGATTGCCATCGCTTGTTTCCCTAGTCTTACTTTGTTATCAGCTACTATTTGTGAATACCTTAACTTTTGATAGAAGTTGTTCAAAGTAGAGTTTTTTATCTTTAATTTGAAACGGTTTATGATCGTGACCTCAAAACGGTGCTTAGAGTTAAGTGAGGTATCAAGATGCAGTACAGCGAATATATTACATTCTGCATAATGGTTTTAGCGTTATTGGGGTGGGCTCTTTCTGAGTGTTTGCTGTTTTTGAGCTAGACACCATAGGACAGTGCCCACGACGTTCGCGAAGTGGAAGGCAACGCCCGACAGGAGTAGACCTGAAAATTTTCTCTTCCCCACTCTCCACTCCCTACCTTCAAGAAGAGAAAGTTCGCTCCAAATCTAGCTTAAGAGATACTCCTTCTAGTAGTAGTTAAACTTTGCCCTTGCTTTTAGCATGAGATTATAGGGGTGTCTAGCTTATTATCCTATCAGGTGTAAAAAAATTAGATGTAAAAAAAGCTCCTAGCCATAAGATTCTAGAAGCTCGTCGTCCTATCAGCATTGTCTTGTTGAGAGACTAAATGCTTAATCAAACTTTATTATTGGTGTTGTAAATAATCCTCTATCCTAGGGCATGTTTTTTTGGTGGAAAATCTTCAGCAAGCTTGACAACAGCTGTAAGCAATTCAGTTGAATCAATCGGCTTAGTTAGATGCATTTGGAACCCAGATTCCAGAGCAAGGGTACGATCTTCATCCATGACATAAGCCGTTAGGGCGATCGCCGGCAGAAGTCCGCCAAGATGCGGGGGTAGGCTGCGGATTTTGCGAATCAGGGCATAGCCGTCCTCTCCTGGCATAGCGATATCGCTGATCAAAAGATCGGGTTGGCATTTTTTGATTAGTTCAAGCGCTTCAGTAGCCGATGCCGCTGTCATTACCTGCACTCCACACTCTTCGAGAATGAGACTGGTCAATAAGAGGCTATCGGCATTGTCATCTACCGCAAGTACTAATGTGCCAGACAGACTCTGAAACTCTGTATCTCCGTCTCCGAAAAGATGCCAATTATCACAAGCTATTGACACCATAATTACTGACTCCTTAGTTGGTTGCGTCCATTAGGGAAGAAGTCCTGCTAGGCAGGTAGCGGGAACTATCTGCCTAGCCGACATTGTTACATTTATTCAAAAAAATAGATTTTTCTAACCACAGTCTTAATCCTCATACATACTCTTAAATAAAACTCATATACCCCCACTAGCGGTATATGCCTAAAGGTGGAATAAACAAAAGTTGCCTTCATTCTTGAAATCTATTTAGCAGTCGGTTAAATTCCTCAAACCTCTTTGAGGAAGAGGCGGAATAAAACTGTTTTGCTCATTGAGTCTCTTGCAAAAGTTGAAAAGCTAATCTCTCTGTGTCTCCCTGAAGCGGGGGAAGCAAGAAAATCCGGTTCCCTCTGCGGTTTAGAGAGGGGTCATTCCAAGATTTCTGCCCGATGTCTAAGGATTTGGCAGATAACAAATCAGGTCGATAAGATTTATCGACCCTAAAAACTAATAACTGAAACCTGAAGAATCGTCACTGAACACTCAATAGTGATAACTAATTACATCACACTTATCACCGTACTGCTCAGACCCAATTGGCTTTCCAGCTCATATTTGACTTCAGGGCTACCAACGCGAGTATAAGAATAAGAAATGAATCCTTGCGGCCATTTAATTACAGTTGGCATTTTGGGTATTTTATAGTTATACGAGAAGGATGTGGATTCTATGCCATTTTGAGTCTTGTTACTCAATGCAAATTCCTGCAATGTCCCTTGTTTGTTATAGGTTAGTTTTACACCACATTGGGATTGCGGGATTGACTGATTACAGTAACTTGTATACAAGAAAGAATTTAATAGTCCATTAACTATGAATTCACGAACCTCATCAGTTTCTAGCTTCCCGTTTTTATTCTTATCTTGCCCTCTAAGGTATATGACTATTTTCCCCGTATCTTTAAGAAACTGATCTTGACTATAGTAGACTGTGAGCGTTTTTGGTGGGGCTGGTGGAGTAGGAGCCTGTGCTAAACGCTCTGCGCCCATAGCCGCAAAGCCAATACTAACAGCAATAGCAACGACGAAGATGATAATTGTTGTTGGAAGAATCCGTTTGAACATTATTAAACGCCATTTTTTGTAGAATATTCTTGTTTTAACCTTTCAAAAGCTTGTTAGAATGATTTTTACTAAATCTTTAAATTTGCCACCTGATTTTTATCTAAATAAATAAAAAACTAGCTGTTTGAGATAGGCTTATCGTTGAGTGATGAGAGTAGTTATTTGTAATCACATCCCTCGGGACTCGAGAAACTGCTCGAATGTTCAACGCCCGATCAAAAGAGAAAATTCCAGTTAACAAGAAAGGCTCTTATGCAAAGGGCACAAGCAAGAAGGTTTTTCCTTCTGCCTTCTTCCCAAGGCTTCTGGCGATGGATTTGGATCAAGGGTGTAAATCCCCCATTTGTTTAAGTGGCTTTCTTTCAGGAGGGGTTTAATCCCATAAGAGAAAGAAACATAAGAGCCCTGTGCCTTCCTCCTTCTGCCTTTTGAAAAATATTCCTGGGTCAGTTGAGATAATTCAAGCCATTGCGATCGCTTTCGCTAGCGCTAATCCAAATTGCTAAGCCACAATGAACAATTATTGCCAGTGACTTCCACTAGATGCTAGACCTGAGGTGGCATAACAACACTGAGCCACTAGCGCAGAAATTGCGTAACATCAAATATGGCGATGTCTAACGACAAGACGCAAAGCGTCTACGCACAACTAACTTCAAGAATTGAAATAGTTAAAATCTACTCGGCTGGTGCAACAGTTACCCGGATTGCTGAGTTCCTACTCACAGCAGGAGAATTGCCAGAACACGTTGAAATAGCTGGGCTACCTCTGGCTCTAGACGATAGTAGCGTAAGAGTGAGGGTTGAAGTCGATCAGGGGACAGCTCCCCTAGCTTGTGATGTTCGCATTGGTCTGGCTGTTCCACCTCCTCAAGAGACACCAAATCCGCCGACTGATGAGGAAATACGCGCTGCTGCGGCTAAAGTTCAACAAATTGAGGATCTCATCACTCTGATCGACAACGAAATCAGCGTGCTACGTCATTTGCATGTACCAGATCGACCGGATGGTGAGCCTGGGAAAGCACCACCCCCTTCACCAATGAGCGCTAGACTCGCCTTGGCTAACTTCAGCGACGAACAAATCCGCGCCCGACTTCAGGAAAAGCGGGAAAATTTGGAAAAGCTACGCAAGGCTGAGGAATATCTGGCTGATCTACAACAGCAATTCCAGAAGGCTTCCACTGCTAGGAATGCTAGACCTGATGAGCTTCGTAAGAGTGTAATTGTTCGGTTGACTTATGAGGGTGAACCCAGCACAGAGCAAGTGCCACGGTTGATTGTGGAATATTTTGTGCCAGGAGCACGTTGGACACCAACTTATGTCTGTCGTCTCAATAGTGCTGAGTCTAGTGCATCCATTGCAGTACGGGCACTGATCTGTCAGCGTACAGGTGAGGATTGGTCAGGGGTACGTCTGGAACTCTCTACAGCTGAGCCGATCGCTTGGTGTATGTTACCAGAGTTGCCTGGTTTGCGGCTTGGGCGATCGCAACCCGTACTGAGAAAGTCCGGTTGGCGTAAACCTCCCCTAGGCGCAGAGATTTTGTTTGAGGACTTTGATCGGCACAAACATGAAGCCATTGCCGCCACACCTAAGCCCCATGCACTCCCTGGTATTTCCTCTCTCTCTAGGCCACCCTTACCTAGGGAGATGCCGAAGTATGAACCGGCACGAAAAGTAATGGTTCAGAGAAGTTCACACAGAGAGAAACGCCAGTTGGATAATGAACCAGAGCCACTTGATGGCTCAATAGATGAATTCGATATCACCCTGATCAATCCAGCCATGATGGAGGATGAGGCAGTTGAAGAGATGGCTTCTCTGGCTTCAATGGTTCCATCTTCATCCAAAGAAATGTTTGCCAAGCCTCTACGAACCCGCTCTCTAGGAGAAATATCAGGGGCGAGACAATTAGGGAGATCGGAGGAAGACTCTTCTAGCGATCGCCTCGCTTATAGTCTAATGCGGATGGGCGCAGCCGATGACCCCGCTAAACGCGGTAAATTATCGATTGAGCAACAGCATGAAGCCTATCTGGAAATCCTCAAACGCCAAGAGATAGTTGTTCGGTTCAATATCCTGTCTGTGGTGTATCAGGCTGTATCCAATGCCCAAAACTGCCTTGGTGTTCCACTTCCTCCCGGTGGTATCAATGTCCGAACCGTTGCTGGTTCATTCGATTACGCCTACAGCGCTGATGGACGGGTGGATGTCCCCTCTGATGGGCAATTTCATTCTGTCGCCTTGACTAGCAAGAGTACACAAGTAGACTTACGCTATATCGTTGTCCCTCGCGAGGATACTAATGTTTTCCGCATTGCCCAACTGTACAACCCGCTACAAGCACCGCTACTGGCTGGCCCTGCGGATGTTTACGTCAATGACGAGTACATCTTATCGACCAACATTTCCACAGTTCCACCTCAGGGACAGATGGAATTAGGGCTTGGGGTTGAGCAAGCGATTAAGGTAGCCCGGAACACATATTATGAGGAAGTGCGATCGGGCGAGACGATTGTGGCATTCAACGAACTACGCCACAAAATCAAAATTGATATTACGAATCTTCTGCCTAGAACAGCAAACATCGAGGTACGGGAACGCCTTCCTATCCCCCAAGAGGGTGCCAAGGTTGATATCCAGATCGATCAAGTAACGCCGGCTTGGGAGAACTATAAACAACAGGAACGCTCTGCACCCATTCAGGGGGGTTATCGCTGGCGAGTTGAAGTTCCAGCTAAAGAACAAAACAGCCTATCCGTTGATTACACCGTAAAAACTTTTGTGGATAGTGAACTGATTGGTGGAAATCGGCGAGAGGGGTAGCACAAATAAAGGATAAAACTTCTACTTCATCCCAACCTGGAGACAGTTTTAGATTCCCATTAACAAGTGTGTTGTATTTCATCCTTCAGATGATGTAGGAATCTGGCAGGTACTAGAGAAATAAGATTATGCAAGCAATTGAGCGATCGCAACCAAGAATACAGGAATTAATAGTAAATGCACCTGTTTGTGTCGTAACGCTTTTAGAAGACCGGGCACAGGTGCGGCGAACGGGTAAAGTCAACTTAACGCAAGGATTGTGGCGAGTCAGAGTCGAGCAAGTTGCCCCTGTTTTGTCGGATAAATCTCTCCGTGCTGAATTCTTAGGGAACTATCCAGGAGCACGCATTGATGATGTTCGTGTCCGCCGTAAAATGTTAGTCAAGGAAAGCGATCAACCGACTGAAGTCCAAGCGTTGGAAGCACAAGTGCGATCGCTCCTCAAAACCTTCAATACTCTTACTGAAGACCGTCACCACTTAGATTCTTGCTTTGAGCGGATAAACACTATACTGGCAAAGGGTTTGCAGGAGCTACCCGTAGATGCTGTATGGGGACAAATTGACCCTAAATCCTGGCGAGAACAACTGACTACTCTATTTAAGCAATTGCGAGAATTGCGTGCCGAAATCTTGAGCAGCTATCACACTCAAGAGCATCTAAGCCAGCAGATTAATGACTTGATTGCTAAAGCACAGGCTCTGTCTCGCCCTGATCTGGTCTATGCAGCCTACATCGAAGCGGATTTAATGATTCCCCAAGCCGACGAATACGAAATTGCCTTCGACTATGTAGTTCCCAATGCTATGTGGCGTCCTTGGCACCAAGCACGTCTGCTGCTAGAGGATAAGCAGACTGTCTCATTGCGAGTCGATGGCTGTGTCTGGCAACGCACGGGGGAAGATTGGACAGATGTAGATTTGGTATTTTCTACAGCACGCACCTCTCTCGGTAGTGAACCGCCTCTCCTCACCGATGATCTATTGAATGTGCAGGAAAAATCTCAGCAAATTATCATTCAAGCTCGGAATCAGACAATTCAAACAACAGGTTTGGGAATCGGTGCACCCCCTACTCCTGTAGAAACACCTGTTACTGTCGAGGTACCTGGTGTTGACGATGGTGGAGAAGTCCGCAACATGCGTTCAGGGAGCAAAGCCACCATTCCTTCTGATGGTCGTCCCTATCGTGTGCCGATTTTCAGCTTCTCCTCAGAAGCCTTTGTAGAATATGTCTTGATGCCAGAAATAGCTTGTCAGGTTGTCCTCAAGAGTGAGCAGACGAATACAGCTAATTTTCCCATTCTTGCAGGACCAGTGGATTTAGTACGTTCAACAGAGTTTGTTGGAAAAACGTCAATCGGTTTCATTGCTCCTGGGGAGACGTTTGCCCTAGGATGGGGTCCAGATGCGGCAATGCGTGTACAACGCACGACTACCCAAAAACGAAAACAAGATCATCTCACTAAGTGGAATAAGCTGACCACGACAACTAAGTTATTTCTCTCTAATATTGGTGCAGAGCCAAGGGTTGTTAAAACCACAGAACGAATACCTGTTTCTGAACTGGAGCAGGTGAAGGTTGAGGTAGTTGCAGAAAAGACTACAAGCGGTGTGCAGTCTGATGAAAACGGTTTTTGTACCTGGAATTTTACTCTAGAGCCGTACTCTCAACTGCAAGCTTCTCTTGTGTTTACAATATCCGCCGCTCCAGAAGTACAAGGGCTTTGATACGCCTCGCTGCCTACAAGTATGTACTTTTGGTAATTACTATGAGCCATGAATGAGCTATGAGCCATGAACCATTAACCGTTCAAAACAAGAAACTCAGTGCCTCTTGTAACATGCGTCCTGGGTTAGCATTAGTTCCGTTCCCTAGAGCCGCTGCTGCTACATTTTGGTCGGGGAGAAAGTACATTTGAGCGGTATAGCCGTGCCAGCTACCAGAGTGGCCCCATATTCTACCGAATGAAACGTCTTCCTCGAACACACCTAAGCCTACATGATCGTTGAAGTGAACCATTTGGTTGAAGACTTTTGCATTGAGCAGAGTTCTTTTACCCAACAACTCCTTGGCAAATAGTGCTAAGTCTTCAGCATTAGAAATTAACCCACCATCACCCGTACCTACAACATCACCTGAATCCGTCACATCTTTAATTACTGGACTACTTGGAGTGAAATATTTAGTAAGTAGACCAACTAAGCTCTGCTCATGCTTGTGGGTTTCCTCTACGTAGCCATGAACGAAACCGCTGCTTACAACAGCTCCGGCTTCGACTCGTTCCATATAGGTATTTTTGAGTCCTAAGGGTGTGAGAATGCGATCGCGTATCTCGGCGGCAAGGGGATGTCCTGTTAGATGTTGGACAATCAGCTCAGCAACAATCGCGTTTGTATCACAATAGTCGAAACGTTTACCAGGAGCGAACGACGGTGGTTTGGAACCCTGACCAAACGCCCAGTCAATGACATTATCTAGAGTTCCTTCGCTAAACGTTTCCTTCTCATACCGTTCGTTGTCGGTGTAATTGAACAGACCTGATCTGTGGTTGAGTAGATGACGAACTGTGATTTGATCGTGATTAGGGATGCGATTGGCGATCGCTTCTGGGAGCAACTTACCAATTGTATTGTCTAGTCCCTTGTCACCCAGTTTGCCTTCTTGAGCCAGTTGGAGTACTACCGTGGCAACAAATGTCTTCGTGGCGCTCATGATTCGGAAGCGATCGCTTGCCTTCATTGGTGTATGCTCCTGCAAGTTGGAGAAGCCACTAGCTCCACTCCAAGTCCAGCCATCACCTGTCGTGATATACATTGTCACACCAGGAACTCCTTGAGCTACCTGATTATCAAGAATTTGCTGAAATTTTTGATTCAGGGAATCTTGATTAGATATCGATACCACGGCTAATCTGTTGCCCAGGCGATTGGCAGTGACTTTAGCCCTGAATGGCTTTGTTTGATGAAAGACAAAAACCAGCGTCAAGGTGAGGAATGCTGTGAGAATCTGAGCCAACAGCCTTCTGTTCAACATAGTAGTACGGCTACCGTGAGTGTTAAGTTCACTATCATAAATTCTTTGTATGGGGCTAGATCGATTGCGCCGCTGCACAGGTCGGGATTGCCAGATTTCCGCTTGGGTCTAGCTGCTTTTCTACCTCACGAAGGAGCGCCAGTATAACTGTGGAGAGACTTATCCTAGCGTAGAGGTTGTTATTCTAAAAATAATTACTATAAGTCTGATTGGCAAATTGTGATACAACTTGCACTCCAAAAATATTTTAAATTATCCAAATATTCTACTTGAGGCTATGGGTTAAAGCAATTTACTTTATGTTGTATAACTAGTTGATATGCTTTTATTGAGGTTAGGGAGTTTTATCCTCTCTAGTGTTTATATTTTCTCATTCTTCTTTAAATTTTGGAGAAACTATGCAAGTCAAGAACAGCATCTATGAAGTAGCCATCATTGGAGGTGGAATCTCTGGAACTGCCTTATTATACAGCTTAAGCAATTACACCAACATAAACAATATTGTTTTGATAGAAAAACAACCAGAAGTCGCTTTAGGTAATTCTCATAAAACGAGCAATAGCCAAACGCTTCATTTTGGAGATATAGAAACTAACTATACTTTGGAAAAAGCTCAAAAAGTCAAGAGAGCCGCTAGCCTAGTTAAAAACTATATTTTGAGAAATGACCCGCAGCAAGAGACTTATAGCAAATATCACAAAATGGTTTTAGCTATAGGTAAAGAACAAACTGAAGAACTTCGAGAAAGATACAAAGAATTTAAGTCACTATTCCCTAAATTAAAATTAGTTGAAAAAGAAGAAATAGCATTACTAGAACCTAATGTAGTCAAGGATAGGGTGCCTGAAGAAGAAATTATTGCTCTATTTACTGAAGAAGGTTACACAATAGACTTTCAAAAACTAGCCCAATCTTTTCTGGAGAAATCAATTAAGAACAATCAAAAAGAAATTGATTTAATGATGGGGACAAAGGTTAAGAATATCCAGAAAGAAGGAGAACTATACCAAATCCAGACTGACAGAGAAGTGGTAGTCGCTAAGGTGGTTGTTTTTACGGCGGCAGCTTATAGTTTACTGTTTGCCAAATCTTTAGGGTATGGAAAAGATTATGCGCTCCTGAATGTGGCTGGAAATTTTTACCTTGCACCAGGTGTTTTAAACGGGAAAGTTTATACTGTACAACTCAAAAAAATACCTTTTGCAGCTATTCATGGAGATTCAGAAGTTCACGATCAAAGTAAGACTAGATTTGGCCCTACCGCCAAAGTTACTTTTTTGTTGGAACAGCGTAACAAGGCTAGTATTGTTAAGTATTTTCAAACGGCTGGACTCAGCCTAAATGCTTTCCTGAGCTTTTTTAATATCCTTTCCGATCAAGTGATATTGAAATATATCGTGAAAAATTATATTTACGATATCCCGTTAATTGGCAGAAGGTTATTTTTAAAAGAAGTTCAAAAAATTGTTCCTTCAATACAATTAAGCGACCTACAGCTTGCCAAAGGGTATGGAGGAATCAGACCTCAAATTGTTAATCTTAAGACTAAGCGCCTTGAGTTAGGAGAAGCTAAAATTGTAGGAGAGAATATCTTGTTTAACATAACGCCCTCTCCTGGAGCTTCAACTTGTTTGCAGAATGCCGAATATGATACAGAAAAAATATTAGCTTTTCTGGGTCAAGAGTATACATTCGACAAAGATCGATTCTTGCAAGATTTAGGGGATGAGCAAGCTTTGGCTCAAATGATGTAACTATGTAAATAAAGATATTTGCTCACAGCAACAGGCGGATGGTTCAGTGAAGAAGATCATCGCTGGGTTGAGGGATCAGAGGGTATAGCTTCAAAACAGTCTCAGAGCTACTAGCAACAGCGCAGTGATTGCCCTGTGCTTCCCAATCCAGCTAAAATGATGCCTCGATGCGTAAACAACCTAACCTTACAGCCAGACTGGGCTGGTCTCTGGATCAACGAAATCCTAAAGTTATTCAATCTCTAATGCCACTCCCAGAGTGGCTGTATCGTTACTATTTTCGGGTGCAAACTAGTGGCTGGCACCATATTCCGCCCCAGGACAAAGTACTGTTGGTCGGTTCCCATAATGGAGGCTTAGCCGTCCCTGATATGGTCATGATGATGTATGACTGGTTTCGACGGTTCGGCACTGAACGTCCTGTCTATGGTCTACTACATCCGACTATCTGGAAAAGCTTTCCGATGGTGGGACACTTCGCGGCTCAGTTTGGTGCCGTGATAGCTCATCCCAAAATGGCGATCGCTGCTTTGCATCAAGGCGCAAGTGTTCTCGTCTACCCCGGTGGCGCGCAAGATGTGTTTCGACCCCATTGCTTGCGTAACAAAATCTGCCTGAATAGCAATCGAGCTTTTATCAAACTGGCGCTACAGGAAAACGTCCCAATTGTGCCACTTATATCCCACGGTGCTCACGATACACTGATTATCTTGGCTGACTTCTATCAACAAGTGCGGCAACTCCACGAATGGGGAATGCCCTGGCTTTTGGATATCGATCCAGAAGTTTTTCCCATCTATCTTGGATTACCTTGGGGGCTGGGGATCGGTCCTCTCCCCAATATTCCGCTGCCCGTGCCAATCCACACACGAGTCTGCCCACCCGTTATTTTTGAACGTTACGGTCGAGAAGCTGCTCGCGATCGCGATTATGTTGATACCTGCTATCACCAAGTCTGCACTCAGATGCAGCAAGAGTTAGACTGTTTAGTCCAAACAGTAGAACAGCACAACGGCTGATGCAACCTCTAGAATACGATTCTCCAGTTCATCTCCTCAGTAGAATCGAACTATACTTTAGGGTCAATATCAAGGGTGCTTGGTTTTTTAATCGTTCTGCTGGCGTCTGTCTTTTTCTGTTTCCAAAATGTAATCGTCAGAGTTCTATTCAATGAACACACGATTCTGGGAATGTTCCAAACTGGAGGTTTTGTTACACCTACGTTGCAAAACTCATTCCTATTGATGTTCATGCGGATGCTGTTAGTCGTCCCGTTGATGGCATTCCTTGCACCGAAGCTCTACCCTCCGACCTGGAAAGACATTGGACAGTTACGGAATGTAGAACAACGCACACTCCTGCTGCAATCGGTTGGAGGCGGGTTTCTCATGTATCTCTACCTGGCACTGCTCTATATTTCCATCGGGCTAATCCCTACAGGCATTGCCTTAACCCTCTTCTTTACCTATCCCGTTTTCACAGCACTATTTTCCTGGCGACTGTTTGGGAGTCGCCCGACTCTGTTTCGCTGGAGTGTGATGGGGCTGGTATTACTGGGGAGTTTCCTGACGATGCCCCATTCCAATACGACGGCAGATGGCAATAGCTCGATCGGCATCATCACCGGGATTACTTCCGGGATTACGTATGCTCTGTATACTGTTATTGCTCAAAAGAGCTTTGAAACGTTGCATCCCGTTCCTTTTACCTGGATCAGTTTTGCGACCACGTTAGTGTTATCAACACTCAGTCTCCTGATCTGGAATGTGCATGAGGCTCAGCTTGCCTGGACTCCCCTCTGGATTGGAGGACTGCTGTCTGCGATCGCTACTTTTGTCGGACACCTGCTGAACAACTTCGGTATTCGTCTTATCGGTGCCACGTCTGCCTCGATGATCGGCGCTAGCAATCCAGCACTCACGGTCATCTTGGCTTGGTTAACAATTCAGGAAACACTAAAGGGTTTGCAACTTGTTGGAGTGGTTATCGTGACGTTGAGCGTTGCATTGCTGAGTCGAGAACACCGTTCAGGAAAGTAACGCCTTACTGAAAGGGATTTCCCGATGATATGAGAGAGACATGGCGATCGCTAGTGCCGCTCCCTTGGAAGTCAAAACCTTGTGGGGGGCTTCCTTGCCGGGAAATGAATTCCCGGCACCAGCGCCGTCAAAAGTCCTTTGAGCATAAGGCATTCAACCGCTTGTAAGGTGGTTATTACTTATTTCTGGTAGTCTGCACTAGTACATCACGATCCAAATAAGTCTACCATCTGAAACAAGCTCAAAAGTTTAGAAATAAAGCTTTTTGACTTTTGACTTCCGGGTAGCGGTACTAGTTGCTAGATTTAGCATCACTGATTTGAGAAACACCGACAATCGCCAGATGGATATTAAGACTCAAGATAGGAAAGCGGCGAAGACAGTTCTGAGAGAGGCACTTGCAGCCTACGGGGGTGACACTAAGCACGAGTCCGTAGCCACAGCCATTGAGAAGCTCATGCACCTGAACCCAACAGTAGCACCTGCTCGCAGTGAAGCCCTAATGGATGGGCAATGGCTATTGATTAGTGCCCCCAACTTTCCCAATGGAGAACAGCGAGCTGACGGAAAATATATGTATACCCTCGGTCGGCTTGCTTTTAATATGTTTCAACCGACTAGCTTGAAGATTGTAATTGATCGGGTACTGCAACCTGTAGTTCCTGTAGGCAAGGGTCAACAACGGACTCACGACATCATTGTTGAATTCACTACAGTAGACGAGGATATTCCTACACTACAAGGTATCGTTCACAACTTGGGGATTTGCGAACCCACTCAGGACAACATCCTACAAGTGCAGTTCACTGGGGGAGAGCTGGCACCGAAGGAGCAAAATGAGATGGAAGCATGGAAAGCGATATTTGGCGATCAGTCCAAACCTTCAAGAAGAAGTCTAAAGGAAAGACTAAACACTAGTTTCCTGAAGATGATGTTCGGGATTGTTCCACCACAAGGAATGGATCGTCAAACAGGGCGAGTTTCCTTCAAAATGCAGAGATCTCCTAAAGGTAAACTTGAACTGCTTTATCTAGATGAAGAATGGCGTATCACACGAGGGGAGCGGGGCACAGTTCTAGTGTGTGAGCGGCTTGTTGGGTAGGTTCATTTGGATGGCAGATTCCCCTGTGTGCGATCGCTACCTTTATCGGACACCTGCTGAACAACTTCGGTATTCGTGTTATCGGTGCCACGTCTGCCTCAATGATCGGCGCTAGCAATCCAGCACTCACGGTCATCTTGGCTTGGTTGACAATTCAGGAAACACTAAACGGTCTGCAACTTGTTGGAGTAGTTATCGTAACACTGAGCGTTGCGTTGCTGAGTCGAGAACACCGTTCATGAAAGCGATCACCAATTCCAGGAGTAATTTTTTCAAGAAGCAGTCAAGCTGTATCAGCTGAAATTCGTCGTTTATGATCCCCAGAACGAAGTGGTCGTCGAATGGAAAGACATCAATAAAGCATGGATAAACTGGATAACCATCTGTAACATAAAAATAAGAATGCCAACATTTTGTTAGCGGTAATTTAAAAAAGGACAACGAAAATGAGAATCTGTGTAGCACAGACAAGACCTATCAAAGGTGACATTCAAAGTAACATTGATAATCACAAAAAAATAATAAATTTGGCTGTTTCCAATGGAGCAGACACAGTTATTTTCCCTGAATTATCAATAACGGGTTATGAACCAGAACTATCAAAAGAATTGGCGACTAATCAAGACGATAGTAGGTTTGACGATTTCCAAAAGATTGCCAATACCAAGCAGATAACTATTGGAGTTGGGGTTCCAACAAAAAACAATAAAAGTATCTGCATTAGTATGGTTATTTTTCAACCACATAAACCAAGACAAACGTATTCAAAAAAGTATTTACACCCTGATGAGGAAGAATTCTTTATTGGCGGACAAAATTCTACTGGACTAACAGGCAATAAAACCAACATAGCTATTGCAATTTGTTATGAATTATCAGTTCCCGATCATTCGGAGAGCGCTTTTAAGAGTGGAGCAAAAATTTATATAGCAAGTGTGGCTAAATCAGCGAATGGGGTTGACAAAGCGATTAAAAGTTTATCTGATATTGCGAATAAGTATTCTATGACAGTATTAATGTCAAACTGTATTGGACAGAGTGGTGGATTTGAATGTGCAGGTAAATCATCGATTTGGAATAGTCAAGGCTTATTGGTCGGGCAACTGAATGACACGAATGAAGGAATAATAATCATTGACACAGACACACAAGAAATAATTGAAAAGACAATATATAGCGGTTCTCAAATAACCAAGGTGCAGTAATAAGGAGTTGATATTACTGTAAAGACGAAAGCCTACTCCCTAGACTTCTGCTTCATTCGGTTGAAAAGAACAAAGAAGCGCTGCCCTTAGCTAAAAAGCCTATCTATCAACACAGAAATTTTAGGAAGTGCCAGTAGAATCAAGTCTCTCTGAATCATCTCATATTTAAGGGAGTAATTGTTTCCAGTAGGCTAACGGAAAACCGTCAAGCTACTGCTCAGGGTATTGAACTTAGGAGTTATCTCTACTCTGCTTTAATCTAGGCATTTTTAAGAATCATCTATACCTAAAGACGTAAAACTAAAAATATTTTTTAGTAAGAAGCCCTAATAATAGCTTAATGGTGTAAAACCACCAACAAACTCAGGGTAGAAGAGTTGAAAAGCTATATTAGATAGTCTGAAAGAGACCTATCACACAGATAACTTACATCTATAGCTAAAGGACACATTAACTGGAGGTATATCTATGTCCCTGAAATTAAATGTTCCAACCCTTGCCGATTCTAAAGAAGCACAAAAGCTGACTGAGGCTATTGCGACAGTTGATCCAACTGCCAAGGTAGAGGTAGATATCGAGTCCAAGACAGTCACAATAGACGCGCCTGACTCTGGACAACCAGTCGCTTCTGAAGAGTCAATTAAACAAGCCATTACTGCCACTGGACATTCAATCAAAGAATAACTTTCATCGTTAGGTCTATTCCTGTTCTGCAATAGTAAGGTTACAAAGGGCTAACTTTGCATAACAGGTCTAAAGATACTAAAACAACTGCGATCGCTTTAAGCCGATCGCAGTTGTTTAGGTTGAAAGGAGGCTTGGCGGTTAAAACCGCAGCTACACAAACAAAACCTGCCTGTGCAGGTTAAATAAGTGTTGATTTTTCTTAGTCCGCGCAGGCGGACTACCCTGCGGGAAGGACTTTGCCCAACGTTTATTTAGCCGCGACTTCCTTTTCAACAGGGCTTAAGTTGACACCTTTTAGCCCGAATTTTTTAATTCAGGGCTTATTTCAGTAACATTCCTCTTAAAGCAGTGACATTCGCCGTGAGTCCCAGATGTGCGATCGCGTGTAACTTAGTTTGATGGTGAAAAGAGCGATCGCAAGTATGAAAGAAAGGTGCAATACCCTAGCTAGCCGTAGATTGGGTTATCGTCATGAAACTCAACATGCACTAGATGCCAGAGCACCGGAATCGTGGCTTCGCCAGTCGGAGTGCTTGTTACACTTAGCAATGCTGGATAGTGTCACAATAAATTGATTAAGAATTTTGGAGTATTCACTTACCGGATATTACTGTCTTAATCAGAACAGTCTGAGTGATAGTTGAGCATTGCATTGAACATGGAAGAATCTCCGGCAGAGCGGTTAATCCTCATTGTGCAAGATAACCCTGAGCATACTGGCCTAATCAAAGACGCACTCAATGACAAGGCAGCACGGCACCAGATTGTCGCGATCGCGGATGGCGTACAGGCGATGGACTTTCTCAATCGTAGGGGAAACTATGCAGACGCTACGCGTCCAGATCTGATCTTGCTGGACTTGAACTTGCCAGGAAAGGATGGCAGAGAGCTTTTGGCAGAAATTAAGGCTAACCCGCAGCTTAGACGCATACCCATCGTGGTATTGACGATTTCCGCCAATCAAGAAGACATTTTCAGAAGCTACGCACTTCAGGGAAATTGCTATGTCATCAAATCCTCCGATCTGGAGCAGTTGTTTCAGATTGTTAAACGCATTGAAGAGTTTTGGTTAGGGATTGTTACTTTACCAGTAGATTAGCTAACTTGCCTAATCTAAACTTTTATTTAGAAACATTGTCTTTTTATTATTAAAATAAATAAATTTTTAATCTTGATTGGTCATAAAGCAATTCATTCGCTATTTTAAAAACCTTCTGATTTATTTAATAATTCCATTTAGTCTTTCAGCAATTTTCTGCGATATTCTGCAAACTGGAGGTATTAAGTAAGGAATTTTGAAACCAGAACGAGTGGTAGACCGCTAAAATTGAGCAATGAATATATCAACGGCATATAGATTTTGTCTAATGGAGCAGCTGTTGGGATTCTGAGCCGATAAAAATAGTGTTGAAGAGGAATGGAGGAGTTGCAGGAGTCCAGAATCCCCTAAAAGAGATTGTCACTCATGCCCCCTATCGGTCGCTAGAACTTCAGTTTGTCCTCCAAGTCCAGATTTTTTCTGTTAGCGTAGCGGTGCCGTAGGCACTACTCCTGAATCCTCTTGTTGAAAACCTAATCTTCAAGAAAAGACATGATCCGAGCATAGGGTTCGTGTCGAGATTGGTCGTTAATTTTCTATTCCATTCTGTGGAGAGCAATTATGGCAGGGATGAATTTAGAGACGCAAGATATTAACTTAACTAAATTAAAACAACCACCAATTCATATACTCACTCAAATCCAACCGCATGGAGTCTTATTAGTCTTACAAGAACCTGACTTAACGGTTTTGCAGGTTAGCCGAAATACCTCTGCGGCATTCGGCATTGCTCCTGAAAATGTTCTGGGTAAAACACTGGACGATATTCTGGATTCTTTTCAGGTAGATCGATTCAGGATGGGATTGTCTCATGAAAATTTAGATCTGATTAATCCGACAAAGGTTTGGGTTAAGCGAAAAGGAGATGATTACCTGGTGTTTGATGCGGTGTTTCACCGCAGTGCAGACGGATTTTTAGTGCTGGAACTAGAGCCTGCCTTGACCCAGGAAAATATTCCATTCTTGAGTTTTTACCATCTTGCCAGAGCGTCGATTAACCAACTCGAAGCCACCTCTAGCCTTCAGGATTTCTGTCAGATCATTGTTCGGGAAGTCCGTAAGGTGACTGGGTTCGATCGCGTTATGCTCTACAAATTTGATGAAGATGGGCATGGCGAAGTCGTTGCCGAAGAAAAATTGGACGAGATGGAGCCGTATCTAGGGTTGCATTATCCTGAGTCCGATATTCCCCAACCCGCCCGGAAAATGTTCCTTTCCAACTGGATTCGGGTGATTCCCAACGCCCACGCTGAACCCGTGGAGCTTTATCCAACCAACAATCCGATTACAAGTCAGCCGATCAATCTGACTCTCTCTATCCTTCGCAGTGCCTATCCCTGCCATATTGAGTACTTGCACAACATGGGCGTTGGTGCGTCACTCACGATTTCCTTGATGAAGGATCAGAAGCTTTGGGGGTTGATTGCCTGTCACCACCGAACACCCAAGTATGTTCCTTATGAATTGCGGAAAGCCTGTGAATTTCTAGGACGAGTCATCTTTGCGGAAATCTTCACCCGTGAAGAGGAAGCAGACTACAACTACCGCATGAAACTGGCGCATGTCCAATCCGCGTTGATTGAGTACATGTCCCAGGAGGACAACTTCATTGCTGGATTGGTTCAGCATGAGCCGAACTTGCTTGACCTAGCGAATGCCAAGGGCGCAGCCATTTGTTTCAATGGGCAGTGGACGACAATCGGTCGGACGCCAGCGGAAGAGGAACTCAATTACCTGGTGCAATGGCTGGCAAAAACAGTGGATGAGGAGGTTTTTTGTACTGATTCTCTGCCACTAATTTACTCCGATGCTGAGCGGTTCAAGGATGTTGCCAGTGGTTTATTGGCGATTCCCATTTCCAAACGGAGCTACGTGTTGTGGTTCCGTCCAGAAGTGCTTCAGACGGTCAATTGGGGTGGTGACCCAAATCATGCCTACGAAGTTAAGCAGTCCAGCAATGATCTACGGCTATGTCCTCGCAAATCCTTTGAGTTGTGGAAGGAAACGGTACGCCTGAAGTCTTTGCCCTGGAAGCAGGTAGAAGTCAAGGCGACGCTAGAGCTGAGAAAGGCGATCGTTAATATTGTGCTGCGGCAGGCAGAAGAACTGGCATTACTCGCTCAAGATTTGGAACGCTCTAACGCAGAACTGAAGAAGTTTGCCTATGTGGCCTCTCACGATCTGCAAGAGCCACTGAACCAGGTGGCGAATTTTGTGGAATTGCTGGCGATGCGCTATGACGATGAGCTAGATGAGGATGCCAAAGAGTTTATCGGCTTTGCGGTTGATGGCGTCAGCTTGATGCAGACATTGATTGATGATGTTCTCGTGTACTCTAAGGTAGACCTGAAGGGGATTGAGTGGGAACTGACCGAGGTAGAGATGTCATTGAACAAGGCATTGAGCAATCTGCGGGGGCGGATTACCGAAACAGGTGCTCAGATCAGCTATGATCCGATGCCAACCATCGTGGCGGACAGTACTCAACTGATGCAACTGTTCCAAAACTTGCTTGGCAATGCCATTAAATTCAAGAAGAAGGACGAAGCCCTTCAGATTCATGTGGGAGTGCAACGGCAGGAGGATACTTGGCTATTCTCCGTGCGGGACAACGGGATTGGACTCGATCCGCAGTTTGCCGATCGCATCTTTGTCATCTTCCAACGCTTGCATACTCGCGACGAGTATCCGGGTTCCGGTATGGGACTTGCTATCTGTAAGAAGATCGTCGAGTGCCACCGGGGTCAGATCTGGGTTGAGTCGGAACTAGGCAAAGGTGCAACCTTCTTTTTCACAATTCCTGTAGGAGGACGCGATCGCAATCATGCCAGTGGACACAAGAAACAAAACTATCTTTTTGGTCGAAGATAATCGGGGCGATATCCGACTAATTCAAGAAGCACTGAAACGCACCGCTACTCAGTGTGAGGTTGTGATTGCTCGGGATGGCATGGAAGCCATGGCGTATCTGCGGCAGGATGGGGAGTATGCGGGTTCGGTGCGCCCCGACCTCATCTTGCTCGATCTGAATCTGCCCAAGAAGGATGGGCGGGAAGTGCTGGCAGAAATTAAAGCTGACCCGTCCCTCAAGCACATTCCGATTATCGTCCTGTCTACGTCCCGTAACGAGGAGGATATTTCCAAAAGCTACGATCTGCACGTCAACTGCTACATCTCAAAATCACGTAATTTGTCTCAATTGTTCAAAATTGTTCAGGGGATAGAGGAATTTTGGTTAGAGACAGCAACACTGCCACCGGAAAGCACGTAGGCAGATCTTTTGTGAACATCCTACTCATTGAGGACAACCTGGCAGAAGCTCGCTTACTCCAGGAAGTCCTCAAGGGAACAGTTCTCAGTCGCTTTAACTTGGTACATGTCAAGCGACTGGGAGAGGCGATCATGCACCTCCAAACGGATAACTTTGATGTTATCTTGCTCGATCTCACCCTGCCGGATAGTTATGGACTAGCCTCCTTAGACTCGATCATTCAATACGCTCCGACGCTGCCCATTGTCGTACTTACTAATACCAACGATGATGAACTTGCTGTGGAAGCCGTCCGGCATGGGGCACAGGACTATCTAGTCAAGCGCCAGATGAACCAGGACATTCTGGTGCGTTCTCTGCGATATGCGATCGAGCGCAAACAGGCAGCAGAAGCCCTGCGACAGGCTAA
>DATNPH010000216.1:0-31103 GCA_036703315.1 Coleofasciculaceae cyanobacterium | reverse complement strand
CTCGTAAGCTTCTTCGGGTTGATTGAGGTACGAGGCTAAGGCCGCATGGATAGCTGGGCCAAGAGACGAACCATAGGTGATGTCAGTGCGCGGAGCGTAATAGTCCCAGTTCTGTTGCAGTACCCGTAAATCAGAGTAGATTCCAGGTACCTCCCGCATTAGATAGAGCAGCATCAATACATCCGGCTGCTTGAGTACCTGTCGCTTGCTAGCTCCTTCAATACCCAAGATGACCTGCATTGACTTGGTTCTCGGTTCGTAATCAGCGAGGTTGATATCTTCAAGGTTGAAAAATCCCTCGCACTGCTCTATAATTCCCGTTTCTGGGTCGTAGGGAATCCAAATATTACTGATGATGTCACGCCAGCGGGCTTGTCGCTCCAAGGTAAGTTGGAGTTTGTTTTCAAGTTGAGACCCTTGGTCAGGATATCGGCTGTGGAGCCACTCTAGGACAGCGAGTGCTTTCTCCAGATGCCATTGCACCATCCGGTTGGTGAAGGTGTTGTTGCTCACATGTTCGTGATATTCATCCGTGCCAATCACCTCGCGGAGTTCATAATATTCCTGCTTGGCGTTCCACTCGACACGGCTACCCCAATACACAGCCGTGTCCAAGATCAGCTCAGCTCCGTACTGACGCATCCAATCATCGTCGCCGGTAGCTTGCCAGTATTGCCAAACGGCGTAAGCAATATCAGTATTGATATGGAGTTCGCGATCGCCGCACCAGATCCGCACCAGTTCAGCACTGTTATCTGCTGGTGGTACCCAACGAGGAGTAACCTCGTCTCCCGTGCCAGCACTTTCCCAAGCAAACATCGCCCCCTTGTAGCCAGACTCTCTTGCCTTACGCCGCGCCCCGTTGAGGGTATGGTAGCGATAGGTTAGCAAATTGCGTGCCAGATCCGGTTGCGTGAAAATCAGGAAGGGAAGGATAAAGATTTCCGTGTCCCAAAAGACATGACCGCGATAGGCAAAACCAGACAGGGTTTTAGCCGGGATGCTGACTGTATCATCGTGACGCGGTGCAGCGATTAGCAGTTGGAACAGGTTATAGCGAATCGCT
This sequence comes from Coleofasciculaceae cyanobacterium, assembly GCA_036703315.1. Taxonomy (GTDB): domain Bacteria; phylum Cyanobacteriota; class Cyanobacteriia; order Cyanobacteriales; family Coleofasciculaceae; genus DATNPH01. The sequence continues at coordinate 30,037 of DATNPH010000216.1, read as the reverse complement.
AGTTGGGCTTTGATGTCGCCCTCGATCACCACGTCGCTTGAGTGCCAAACGTCCTGCCAAGCCGCTTCTTGAGCTGACAGTAGGGTGGCGTAGTTAGGCTGCTGCCTAAGCTTGTCTTGAGCCGCTTGAGCCGGAACCTTATCCTCCCGTGAGGTGAAGACGGTTACTACCTTCTCCACTGTCACTGTCTGCCCAGATTGAACCGGGACTGTCGCTGCCAAACTGGGGTAGCCTTGACACCCAGTTACTCGCACGGACGTACCAGTACCCGATACCGTTAGGCGGCTCGCCAGACCTAGTTCAATGCCAGTGTTTCGGGTACGAAGGTGCATCCATGTAGCGCGAACCTCCTTCGGAGGCGCTTCGCTAACGCCCTCGTCTGTGGTGATATCGCCTTGGTTGATCCATTCCCAGTGCATCACACCCTGGTTGTCTGGGTAGCCATTGATGCTTGCCTGAACTTCAACAGTGCCCTCGAAATCCAAGGGTGTCACTTGGCAGCGAAGTGCCAACACATGCTGATCGACCAAGCTGGCAAAGCGCTCGAAGTGGATGTCTACCGTGTAGCCCGAACCACTGCGCCAACGCACATCTCGGCTGACTACACCCCGTTGCACGTCAAGTTGACGCCTGTAGCTCAGAATCTCGCCGTGATCAAGGCGAAAGCGATCGCCATTGATGATCACCACAAGTGGCAGCCAGTCAGGGCAGTTTGCCAGTTCTGTATGTACAACGGGAACATCATCGTACACACCGTGGATTAAAGTGGCACTCATGGAACCGACATAGCCTTCCTCTAGGCTGCCTCGCGTACCTAGGTAGCCGTTGCCTACGGTGAAGACGGTTTCCTTATAGTGCAACTGGGTCGGGTCAAACTGGGTTTCAATAACCGCCCAGTCAGTATAACTAAGATGGCAATTTCGTTCTTTGTTCTTTGTCATTTGTCAGGTATCAGGTACAGGTATCAGTTGCTATTAACAATTAACAATTAGCAATTAGCAATTAGCATTACCGCTGCATGTGCTGCTGTAGGAGCTGCTCGGCTCTGGGCTTATAGCACAGATAAAACAGTGCTTCAAGATAGCGAAGCAGTGCTTCCCGGTTGTCAACAGAAGCATAGTTCCAGAAACCGTAGATTTTAGCCAAGCCTAACAGTTGCTTAGTGTGGCTTTTCCAGTTGTATTTGTCGCGAATTCTTTTAATGGCACGCTTTGAAATTTCGTGCCAGTAATCAGGCTCTTGGTCGCACTTAGAAATAAATTGGAAAATTTTCTCAGCCGTTCCCTCCAAGTCAGTCGGGTTAATGTGAAACCCATTTTCACCGTCGTGAATGATTTCTAAAGGACCACCAAATTGAGTAGCGAAGGTAGGTAAACCGGAAATCATCGCTTCCAAAATCGGAAGTCCGAACGCTTCAAAGCGAGAGGGTTGGACAAAAATACCTCTAGATTCGGCAATCACCCGATAGATTTCACCTGTATCAGGCGTACTTAAGGGTATACCCAGCCAGCGAACTTTGCCGTGAAGATTGTACTGGTTGATAATCTGATGGAGCTTTTCGATTTCACCTTTTTCTTCGGCGTCTTTCGCCTCCTCAGGACGCACTTTGCCCGTCACCAGAATTAGGTTGCAACGCTCTTGCAAGGGTTGGCTTTTGCCAAAACATTCCGCCAAACCCGTCAGATTCTTGCTTGGGTAAAGGGGAGCAAGTGCCAAAATGGGTCGTTTGCTCGTGTTATCGAGATGACCAACGATCTGGGAAGTTTCCTGAGTAAAGACCAACTCTTTAATCACATCGTGACCTTGGCTAGGTGCGATCGGATCAGGTTCAGATGTCTGGGTGTAAGGGAAGAAAATGCTTTCATCTACCCCAGGCGGCACCACGTTAAATTTCGGGCTGAACAAATCAATGCCATCGGCTACATGATACAGATGGGGCATTGTGAAATACTTGTAAGACTCATACTGTCCCAACTGCTCAGGTGTCCCCACAATTTCTTGATAGGTGCTGGTAATGATGAAATCAGCTGCATTCATGGCGATTAAATCAGCTGTGAATTGCAGCGAAAAATGGTATTGCTCTTCTAGGTCTTTCCAGTAGAGGTTACTAAAAAGATATCTAGGCTTTTCCAAGACGTGGGCAATACTGCAATGGGTAACGTTAAAGCGTCTGGCTAGTAGGAATGCTACCAAGTTGCCATCGGAATAGTTACCAACGATTAAATTAGGACGAGTCTGAAATTCTGCCAGTAGCTCTCGTTCAGCCTCCTGAGCAAAGCTTTCTAGATACGGCCAAATCTCAAACCGTGACATCCAGTTTTGGGTGACCTTGGGATTGAATTCATGGAAGGGAACTCGCAAAATCCAGGCATTTTCAGTGCCTTTGACTTTTTCCAATCGTTCGTGCGATTGTGTCCCCTCACTGTTTGGAATCAGGCGCGTCAGGATAATCACCTTTGGCTGGATACCAAGCACATCAAGACCAGCCAACTTAATATCTTCTCGTAACTGGTTCTCTAAACTACGAGCTTGATCGAGGACGTAGAGCACATGACCGGCTGCCTGAGGACGCCCCAAGACATCCTCTTGACCAAACCAACCATGGATGGAAACCAGGACGATACGAAAGATCAGCGGAATGTGGGAAATGAAGGCTTCCAATACGGCATGATCGGGTGAATCAATCAGGCGATCGAGCAATTCCAGTGTTTCCCGCGCTCGACAGGCTGTGTTGCCCCATCCAGGTTCAAAGCCCAAATTTTGGAGTTCAGAGCGAAACTTTTCATAGGGTTCGTCGGCTGGACACTTAGCCACAAAAGTTAAAGCCAGTTTGACTTGTTTGGATAACTTAGTGGTTGAGTCAATCTGCTCGTTAATCAGCAGTGGTGTTCCTTCGTACTCCGAGTGGTGCAGTATGTCCAGAAAAGCCTCTAGCCAAGGGACGCTACCTATGTCCCGTTTGCTAAGAACGCTATCGCGTCCTGCTTTACTATCGGCAAACAGCTGACTTGATAGATAACGATGGAGAAACTCTATTCCTTTGCCAATGTTTCTAGGGTCGCGAATCGTCGGCAAAGAGTCGTAAAAGGAGTGAAAATCAATTTCTAGTACACCGCTACCCGTGGAGTGAGGATAGGGTGACCAAGCTGTGCCACCTGACACAAAGCGATCTTGTAAGTTCAGCAGTGCCTGCACTGGCATCGAGTCAACATGGCTGAGGTCTGCACTTAGACGACAGACTTCTTGAGCAGCAATGTTGGGTCGAATAATGAACCAAATATTTTCTTCTTCCAGAATTATTTCATGGGTATAGCGAATGAGTTCTCCTAGCGCAGAAGAGCGGGAAAAGTAAGCTGGCTTCTGGTAGTTGTTGCAGTAGTCCTCAAAAGCTTGTAAGATTTGATTTTTCAGGAAGTACCGCTCTGGATCAGTGCGTAGCTGCTCCAGTAGCTGGCGCAAGTCATTTTTTTCGTCACCGTCAAGAACGGCTCTTAGTAGTTCACACATGGCTCCTCCCTATTGCATTTGCGTAGTGGATGAGGGCGGCTTTCAACGTAGTCTTAGCACATCCGTCAGGGTCAATTAATAGACTCCATTCGGATGAAGTTAACGGTTTTGCGGTAGTGGAGAGGAATTTTCCAGTACCCATTACCCGTAGTCTCTGCTCAATGGCGCAATGCTTCTTTACCTATCAGTGAGCCTAGGGGATGGGTGCTGCAAAACTGATAGCGTTAGCGTGTTAGCTCTCTTCGTAGCAGTTTTGCCGGGGCTAGCAGTAGTGACGCTAGTGAGCGTCTGATTCCGCTTTATCTGACCACCTAGGCACACAAACATGTCGGCGTAAGCGTTGTGGCTTTCACCCCAAGGGTTATAGGTGTCTAACTTCAATTAGCAGGAACAACAAGATACAGTACCGATAGACTGGGAAATTTAGTCGTATTCACTGAACTTGTTGACTGCGCCTTTGCCTTGGATGTCACACCAAGCCATACCTGAATTCCAACAGGCGTATAAGCGCACTCACCGTATAGCGTGATACCGTATCCGATGCACCTCTTGCAACCAATTCTATGGTAACGAACTTGTTCTTTGCAGGTTCTTAGCAGAGTCTTCAAATTTGCTCACCATAGATATAGAGGCATTGCTTCATTGTGTCACGTTAGCAACAGAAGAGCAGAGTCTCAAGTCCTGGGAGCAAGATTGTGTCACCTCAGGTTGTAATCCATGAAATGGAGCAATCTTACGGAAATCTCTAACAGTTATACACCATAGGGTGGGGGGCGATCGCGTCCTCCCTACAGCAGCGGGAGACAACCGATAGATTGGTAACAAATAATTTCCAATTACAGCGATGCTAGGTTCCAAGCGGCTAGAATCCCTTGATTGAATAGCAGTTGAGATTGGTACATGACAACTTATCTGGCTCTCAATTACCTAAAATCCCTTTCGGAGATTGCATCGTCACCACCATCTGAGCCAGATCTGAAGAACAAGCAGAAGAATAAATTAAAAACACCTCGCCAAGACAAATAAAGGCGGCGGTTGCCAAGGGTTTGCTTGCTCATTCAAAAATTCAATGCAGCGATCGCGCTTCTAGAAATCGTCCTTTTGTGCGCTGCTTGAGACGGGTTTCCTAGCTTGCGATGTAAATGGCTTACCCGCGATCGCTTAAGGACTGGCGACTCTCCAACCATTCAGCAGCTGCGTAGACTTTACACTACTGAGGAATCAAATCTTGAGTAATTAGGCAATCGTCGCTGCGAATCCATCTTTTAACTAATTGCTCAATATTTGTCAATAAAACCTCTGGTTGATACTTTGTTTTTTATTACAAATTCAGTATCTACGATCACATATCATTTTGCAGTTAGGCTTGATCCCCATGCCTTTTCAGGCTAAATCTAACTACTTTCCTTGGAACTTACTTAGGATTTATGTCTTTTTTTAAAGCCAAATATGTCCATATATAACAGAATAGTAAAGAGAATATAAAGTAGTAAACAAGTTCGGGGATCGCTATAACCTAGGCTATATCAATGTTTGCTAGCATTTATCGGTTGCATTCGAAGTAGGAAAATTAAAACGATAAGACGACATAAAAACTCCTCTAAAAAAGAACTCCCATGAAGACTTTGAATTGTCCAACCACTGCCTGTCGGCTCTGTCGCTATTACCAGCCACAAGGACGGCGTGGGGGTACATGTGAGCAACTTGGCGTACCTGTTCAAGCTGGCTGGAAAGCCTGTTCTTTAGCACTACCACCTTTTACAACGTCTTGGGAGAAAATGGAAGCAATTTGGCAGGAGGACAGCCAGATCCTCACAGAGGCACTTTCTGTAAAGAGTTCGCTAGGCTCCTCTCAAGCAGACAGGGCAGATAAGGCTTTAGCCTCTACCTCTTCTGGAGAAAAGTTAACGGCTGACATAGTGCTGGTATAAACAACAATTAATGACAGGCTACAGCGGTGCTCTATACTCTTGTTAATTACTGATTTAATAATTTGACAACATTGAGACAACTTCATGAATAAAACTTGAAATCTAGTATTACAGCTTTTGAAGGTTTCAATTGAGCGAAGCCTTATCCTGTGAAAACAGAAAAATTTAATACAAACATTGAACTGAATCCAAACTGATTTATCACCGCACCCGTGTCCAACATGGGTGCAATTTTAATTTAACGGCTTTGTTGACATCAATTATATTTGTCTCGGCATAAATTTATGATGAATTGTCCTTTATGACTAATTGCTAAAATTAAGAAGATTTTAATGAAATTGCACAAGAGCGGTGTGATCGCCAGACCTATCTTAGCTTTAGGATGCTTATTGGCAGTAGCTTATTGTATTCGAATAAGGTTACGATCCTGTTATAAAGCTTGACTAGGTGCAGCTAAGCCGGGTGAAAATTAAGAAAAGGGTGTACTCAAGTAGCATCATCGATGACCTAGCCTTGAAACAATTACTCTCTGGCTACGTCAAGGAATGAAGCTTGATCGGGTACCTTCAGGGCAGCCTGAGATAAAGACTCACGATAAGCGTAAAGAGCGACATGAGAATCCTGTTTGTCGAGGATGATGAGCGGATTGCCCAACCTCTAGCTGAAGATCTAAGGCATCAATATCACGTTGTAGACATTGCCGAGGATGGAATCAATGGTTGGGAATACGCTCAGTCAGCTACTTATGATCTCATCTTATTGGATTGGATGTTGCCTCGCTTAGATGGAATTACGCTATGCAAGCGTTTGCGCTCTGCTGGATTTACTGTTCCCATCTTAATGCTGACGGCAAAGGATACAACCACCGATAAAGTAATCGGACTAGACGCTGGTGCTGATGATTATTTGATCAAGCCATTCGATCTAGAAGAGCTTTCAGCACGCGTTAGGGCGCTATCACGAAGAAGCTTAGAAGCTCGACCGCCTATCTTGATCTGTGGCGATTTGCGACTTGATCCAAGCGCCTGTCAAGTAACTTATGGAGAACAAGCATTATCCTTAACACCCAAAGAGTACATGATTTTAGAATTGTTTTTGAGAAATCCCACTTTAGTGTTTAGTCGAGCCACACTCCTCGAAAAACTATGGGAGGTGGGAAAGTTACCTGCCGAGGAAACCATCAAAACCCATATCACAAGTTTACGTCGCAAACTAAAAGAAGCAGGCGGCTCCGAAGAGCTTATTGAAACGGTCTATGGTCTGGGTTATCGCCTTTGCGGCAACTGAGGTAAGCTGTCGCTCATTTAAGAAAGCATATTGGTTAGGGGATAGTAATGGGTAATCGGTAATCGGTAATGGAATGATTAAATCCTCACAGCGCCAATATTTTATCAATTACCAATGACTAATTACCTTTTGACCGCCCAAGCCAAAAATGTGCAACTTAAGCGCCTATCAGCTTATCACTGTTTTGCTGGCAGCCACTCCAGCAACTACTTTGCGCCACAATGAGAGCCTATTGTGTTTCAAAAAATTCAGTATCGGTTGTTATTGTCTTACTTGATCGTCTTTACATCAATATTGGTGGCATTTGCGATCGCAGTTCGTCTTGTTTTTACTCACAACCTTGACAAACTTTATCGGCAAAAGCTGGTTAATTTAGCAAGAAGTAGTTCCAGCGACATGTACCTTCATGAGGGTAAGCTTCAAGTTCGTAGTGATTTTGATTGGAAGGAACTGAATGCTAACCATCAAGCGCTACAGTGGTTTGATCTTGAAGGCAATCTGGTCGAGACTATTGGGCTAAACGTTCTAAAATTGCCCTTCTCCACCAGGCATGTAGTGGAATTACCTTTCGGCCCTGAGAATGTTATTCCCATAGAGAGAGATGAGAGGCACATCCAGGGAGTTACTTGGCCTGTAATCCTTATCAGTTCTGGTCAAGTGATTGGTTATGTCAGAGCAAGCCAGTCACCCGCGGACTTTGATAAAACCATTGGACAATTGGACTTAGGGCTAGGCAGTGGCATTCTTTTATCTCTAGTCCTCAGTAGTATTGGCGGGGTTTTACTTACTCGGCAGGCTATGCAGCCAGCTGTAGAGAGTTTTCAACAACTCAAACAGTTTACTGCTGATGCTTCCCATGAACTGCGTGGTCCCTTGATGGCAATAAAAAGCAATGTGGCAGTAGCGTTAAAATATCCGCAGGGAATGCGGGCTACCGACGCAGACAAGTTGAAAGCAATAGCCAGTGCTACCAACCAAATGGCACAGCTTACGGAAGATCTGCTGCTGTTGGCTCGTACTGAACAAGCTCCTAACAAAGAGCATAAGCCTGTTGATTTAGAGATGCTCTTGGAGAGTATCATTCGGCTGTATACATCCCAAGCTCAGGAAAAAGGTATCAACTTAAAAGTTAGCTTAGCTCGTCATTTACATCTTCTCGGTGAGCCAGTTCACCTGACTCGGCTATTTTCTAATTTGATTGAAAACGCCCTTGAGTACACATCTGAGGGAGGCACCGTCGAAATCGACAGTAGTAAAGAAGGTAACTATCTCCTGATCCAGGTACGAGATACAGGGATTGGGATTGCGCCAGAATACCTCAAGCATATCTTTAATCGGTTTTGGCGAGTAGAGCAGTCTCGCTGCTATCGAGTTGGCGGCTCTGGATTAGGACTTGCGATCGCTCAAGCCATTGCTAAAAATCATGGCGGCTTAATCACGGTTACTAGCAAAGTAGACGTTGGCAGTTGTTTTACAGTCCGCTTGCGAGCTTATGCACCCTCTTATGGTACTAAAAAAGACCGGAACTCCTGAATAGGTAAGCTGAGCTCTTGCACCATTGTCATTAAACACATGGTGGGCAGTGCCTACCAACGCTATTCTTAACTTCTGAACCTATCCTCGCCACTGCCCACCCTACAAAACAAAGCTTGTTGAGACTGGTGCAAGATGTGAATAAGGGAAATCTACCGTTCTTGTGCATGTTGTACGGATTTCTTGTTCAACCCATAGGGAAACCGCACCGTAAAGACTAACAGGGTGCAACCCGTGACTAACATGCTAGTTAACAGATTTGCCAGACTAATGCTCCTCCCGCTTCCACTTGCTAAAATGCCTTCCACTATTAGAGAAGGTACTACTATCCCGCCTAAGAGCAAAAACACATAGAAGATGAATCGCCCTCTATAACTAGAGAATATGAGTGCTAAAAGAAGACCAAGAGGAATAAAAATGAGTTCATGGTACAAAACTTTGTAACTCATTGGAGCTATTTCAAATGAGTGTACACTCTCTAGTTTGTCCGTGTAGATCTGGAGTAATAATCCATCATAAGTAATGATGATGTGATGAACGTTAGTATTTGCAAATAAACCAGGTACAACGATTTCGGGGTTAGTCCCATTTTCTCCAGAAACAGGTGTCCGTAGCCGAAAGACTAGGTCAGATTTATCTTGTCCAAGCGTAAAATTACGATAATTAGGGCCGTTTGAAAGTGAGACAATTCGAGCAGGTCCAACCTGAGTTGTGTTAGCCGTGGCAATCGTCAAATTTAAGGTGAACTTAGAAGTTTCACGAATTTTTTGGATTAGGGATGTAGCAGAATTTGCTGTTTCTAGCCAATGACTGGGAGTTAGAAAAACACCTTTTGTGTCTTGAGTGTCTGGGGGCTGTCCTCTCCAAGATAAGTCTGGAAGATGTTGAGTGCGATCGCGATAGTTTTCTTTACCAGTCAGTTGATACGCAGCAACAAGAGAGTTGCCGATACTCGCAAAGGAGGGTTTATCAGAAAAAGCCCGTGCGACCTCCTGCTCTGAAATAGCTCGATCGGCGATATAGAGTTCAGAAATATATCCCTGCCAAGGTCTATCTCCTGTCCGCTCATTACCAAGCAGTAGCGGAAAAGTTGCATCCCAACTCCTAAGATTCATAGCACCTGGTAAGGCGACAGACATGAAACAGAGTAAGACCATGTATACCAGGAAACCTATTGTCAATTTTTTAGTAGAAAAACTCTTTTTAATTCTTTCTATCAGCGCCAAGGTATAACTGATGATTGTCTTTCTCCACAGATGAAAGCACAGAAACCCTAAGCCTCCCCCCATAGTATTGGTAATAATATCGGAGATCGTGGAAGCCCTTAAAGGCAGAAACGCTTGCAGGACTTCAACTGTAGAAGATAAGCTAGCACTAATAATGAGAATTATTGCAAGTTTTGCCGTTGCTCCAAGTCGGCTTGTCTGTAGTAAGCCGCTTAACCCGAAGCCTAAAGGCAAGAACAACAGCACATTTCCGATTCGATCACTTAAATCACTTGCATTACTGAAACTTTCCGCAATCTCTTTGAGAGAAAAACCATTTTTAAAAGAAAAATCAAAGGGGAAAAGTGTACTGAATAGTACTAGGAGAAGGCTGAAAATGATTAGTCTAGGAGTCCATTGATGTATGAGATTATCTAAATCAGCTTTTGCTAATATAGTAATATTATTGCGTGCCTTCATAGTCTATAAATCCTTTGGTAAATATTACCTATATTTGGGTCTATAGATGCACGCTATCTGACTTGCAATTGCGCAGTATTCGTTTAAATTAGTTTCATCAAGCTCCACCTAACCTTGATAACACATAAACGACAGAACTCGCCCGTGTATTCACAAAGTCTTCATCTCAATAAAACTCCTATAAACTGAAATCTTGTAGCAGTTTCAGGACTTACGCAAATCGAGCCTTCAGGCACTACATATAGCGTTATGGTGGGCATAGCCTACCCTACAATTAGAGGTTATGCGTAAGTCCTAAGTTTTTTAGAATTATCTATTTGAACTCTGAGAATCTAGAAGATTCATGATTAACTGATCCATGCTTTCCGCCCATTTATTCCAGTTCAAACGCATCTCATATTCTTTTCTTGAGGAGCGCACTAACTGCTCATAGCTAGTTTTATCCGAAAACAGTTGTGCTATTAAACCAGCGTAATCATCGCTTGAGGCAGAAAGTGGTAGCATGTAGCCATTTTCCCCATTCTTAACAAGAGTGCGGATTCCTCCGCCATCTGTTGTTAATACAGGAAGACCGAAGGCATTTGCTTCACATATTACAATAGGTGAAAAATCAGCACGAGTAGGAAAAACGAAAAAATGTGATTTCAAAAATAGCTCATCGAGTTGCTTTTTCTGTTGAGGAATATTTTTGTTCAAATAAGGAATAACTGTCAGCTTCTCATGTTTAATATCAGCAGGCGGTACACTTCCTACGACAACTAATTCAGCATCAATCCCCCTATTGCGAAGAGAAATAAACGTTTTAAAAGCTATTTCTCCACCTTTTCTTTCCCAATCCTTTCCAACAAATAATAAACGACAAGGTAAAGTTAGAGTTTTTGATAAAACTTCTTCAGCTAAAGGAGAAGTATCTAGATTTGCACCAAAGGGAATTACTTGAATCTTAGATTCATCCGCCTGGTAATCACAAACAGCTGAATTAGCAGCCCATTCTGATGAATATACTAGTCTACTAGCTTTCGATATAGCTATTGATTCTTGTTTGGATGCCCATTCAGATTCTTGTTTATCTAAATTTAATTGATAATACTGCTCATATAAACTAAAAGTGGCATCTGATAAGTAAATAATGGGTATTTGGGTTTCAATAAAAGTTAGTTCTGCCGATGCCACAGGTGCAAAAATGACATCGCATTGCATTTTGATAAGCTGCTTGTGTACCTTGTCGGCAAACTTTGTATACTCTGCAATGTATTGAGGTGAACCTAGTTTATAAGAATTGTTTTTTTTAAACACACGGTTTAAAAGATGCTGCCAACGAGAAGGCTTCTTGGGTTCTCCCAAATTAACGACTTGCACATTTCTTGAGCTTAAGGCTTGATGCATATGATAAAGGCTACCTGACCAAGCATTCTTATCTAAATAATTTTGAGAAGATAAGTAACCGACGCGTAAACGTTGCATGCTCAATCTCTCTTAATAGGAATTGTAAGTTGACTGGGTGATAGCCTGAGCAGAGTACCTCAGAGTAATGGCTTGACTCGCTCTAGTTTTGAATGCTTACCCTGCTTACCCTGCTCACAATTGATCGATGATTTCTGCCAATCTTGCACTAGTTCTGTAGCAAGCTGTTGCGACGGCGGACGATTATAGGGAATAGGCGGAGTCCATGCTGACCAACAATCGTCAGCTTTCGTGTTTGTGTTGGAGTTTTGCTGTTATCACTCTGAACTATGGCGCGGAATAGATGGACGCCATTCTCGCCAACGTGGTGAACAAAATCCTGGAAATCCTCGTTAGCCATCTCAAGTACGAGGCAACTGGATTGAGAAGTACGTACCAAGCTAGAGTCTTTATCTTGATGGCGAGCCTCCAGGATTGTGGTAAGGTGTCCCTGCAAGCACTTGGCTTCGTCTTCGTTGAGGTCAATGCAGTTAAGCCTATGGATCAGCCGACTTTTTTCAGACAACTCAGGAGTAAGATTTGACGGGTTGTTTTTACGTTCACTCCCATTTAGGAAGCGTCCTAATAGATCACGTAAGTTGGAGAGATGCATAAGAATTGATTACAGTCTGATTGAGATTGCTTTTACAAGTTACCCAACGAACGTTAAGAACTTGGAAAGATTCTCCCTAACCTCAAAATCTCTCCCCCAAGGTAGACCTAAATTATTGGTCTACTAAAACCTGAGAGCTCTATTAAAAATATAAAATAATTTTTACCATAGAAAAAAACTTGCGTCAATATAAAAAAATATTTCGATAGAAAATATCTAAAAAGCTCCTGTCAACAACAGCAGGAGAATATGTTTAGGGTCAATGATCAATTTGTTTGACGGCTTAAGTATTGCTTAGATTTGCTGATAGTTCATCACATTGATTTTGATGATGTTGAAGAGTAATCTATGAATGTTGAATGGTTGACCATTCATAGCTAAGGTAACCACGGGTATTGACGAAAATCGGGCGATCGCTTTTCCAAAAAAGCTTGTTTTCCCTCTGCTCCTTCCTCAGTCATGTAGTAGAGCAAGGTAGCATTCCCCGCCAGTTCTTGTAAACCAGCTTGACCGTCACAGTCAGCGTTAAAAGCAGCTTTCAAGCAACGGATAGCAATTGGACTTTTCTCCAAAATTTCGTTCGCCCACTGGACGCCTTCCGCTTCCAACTGTTCCACGGGAACAACACAGTTAACCAAACCCATTTCCATTGCTTGAGACGCCGTGTACTGACGGCAGAGGAACCAAATTTCTCGCGCTTTTTTTTGACCAACGATTCTAGCGAGATAGCTAGCGCCAAATCCACCATCAAAGCTACCAACTTTGGGACCGGTTTGACCAAAGATAGCGTTGTCAGCAGCAATGGTTAGGTCACAAATCAAGTGCAGAACGTGACCCCCCCCGATCGCGTATCCAGCAACCAAAGCAATCACCACTTTGGGCATAGAGCGAATCAGGCGTTGCAAATCGAGTACATTTAGGCGAGGAACGCCATCATCTCCAACATACCCAGCCTTACCTCGGACACCTTGGTCACCACCAGAACAGAAAGCATATTTGCCATCAGTGTGAGGTCCAGCACCAGTGAAGAGTACAACGCCAATTCTGGTGTCTTCACGGGCGTTACAGAAGGCGTCGTAGAGTTCAAATACTGTTTTGGGGCGGAAAGCATTGCGTTTGTGGGGACGATTGATAGTAATTTTGGCAATACCGTCGGCTTTGTGATACAAAATGTCTTCGTAGGTTTTGGCGGTTTGCCATTCGATTTGCATGAGAGTTATGTTGCGTTACTCTTTGGGATTGTAAGTATCTGAGGACTGCTTTTGAGCAGTATGCATTTTAACGTGATGTGCCTACTTTAAGCGAATCCTTGCTCTTGTGTGACACTGTTGCCTCAGTCCACCTATTCCAACATTCTTCCTCAGACACCTGATAGGCTGAAGATATCAATATAATTGTGCGGCAAGAGGCTCCCTTGTTTTTCAGCGTTGTCATTCCCACTTACAATCGCAAACCAATTCTGGAAAAATGCCTGAGAGCTTTAGAACATCAGCAACTCAGGGATGATAGCGTCGTTTTTGCCTACGAAGTTGTCTTGGTAGATGACGGTTCAACAGATGGCACGTTGGAGTGGCTAGAGTTACACGCCGCAGAATTTCCCCATGTGCGATCGCACTCTCAAGACCACAAGGGACCCGCAGCAGCGCGAAATCTGGGTGTCGAACAAGCTAAGGGTGACACGATTATCTTCATTGATAGTGATTTAGTTGTCACAGAGCATTTTCTCCAATCCCATGCTGATGCTTTAGTGCGAGGACAGCAGCAGTTAGGCAGCGATCGCTTCTTTACGTATGGTTGGGTGATTAATACTGGCAATTTCGATAATCCCACATCGGAACCCTACAAGCTCACTGACTATTCAGCCGCTTACTTTGCTACAGGGAATGTAGCGATCGCTCGTAAATGGTTAGAAAAAGCGGGACTATTTGATACTCGCTTTCAACTCTACGGCTGGGAAGACTTAGAACTAGGGGTGCGTCTCAAACAACTAGGTTTAAAACTAATTAAATGCCCAGCCGCTGTAGGCTACCACTGGCATCCGCCCTTTGCTTTAGACCAAATTCCCCGAATGATTGATCGAGAAATTCAACGGGGGCGTATGGGAGTTTTATTTTACCAAAAACATCCCAGCTGGGACGTGCGGATGATGATTCAAATGACTTGGCTGCACCGTATACTCTGGGGACTCCTCTCTCTCGGTGGACGCCTCAATGAGCGCACGATGGCTCCTTTCTTACAATGGTTAATTAATCAAGGTAAGCCTCAGCTAGCTCTAGAAATTGCCCGAATTTTTCTCAATTGGTACAACGTTCAAGGGGTGTATGCTGCTTACACCGAGATGCAGCAGAAAGGGTAAAACCAAGAAAAAAGAAGAAAGCTGCTATCTAGATTTTGGAGCATGGATTTGTTAACTCTGCGCTCGATTAAAGACTGTTTTATTATCTTTTTTCCTAACTTTGAGAGCTTGCCGCGCTTCATGAAGCATGTCAAGCACGGACTTGTTGATTTAGTTTTACAAAGGCAGAACAGGTTTCTCTTGTTTCCTGAAATATAGCGAGTCTCAATGAGACGTGAAAAGACATCTTTTTTAGTTAGGCTTTAGTATATCGGTTACAAAGGAAACTCAATTTCTAGCGCCTGCCTTCAAATTTCCTGTAATTACTAACACATACAGGCTTAATAATAGACTCATACTTTGGGTAGAACGTGGCTGAAGCTGTAGCCATTATTCTACTTAAAGTAGGAAAACTATCATAGGATTATAACGTACTTAAAAAAGTAGCGATTATCCTACACAAGACGTGATCGCGATGTACTACGTGTCTATATCTAACCGTCTTACCTTCAATACGGAGAGATAATCTGCGCACTTAAGCTATGCCCTTGATGGAGATTGATAGAAGTAGTTAATGTTTCTAATATTTCCTAAATTCTTTTTACCTTAAGAGTGCTTTATCAAGGCTTCCACTGTACCTATTCAGTTAATTTTTGAATTGAACTGATTAAACTTGTGTTCCAGATCGAGATACTTGTTTGAACCTAGTATGACAAATTACAGCCCAGGCAATCCCAATCCATTATTTGATAACCAACAAATAATATCCCCTGCTGACCGCCCTTCGGTGACTCAACAGCTCTCCGAAAACGTCATTTTGACGACAGTAGACGATCTCTATAGTTGGGCGCGGCTCTCCAGCTTATGGCCTTTACTGTACGGTACGGCTTGCTGCTTCATTGAATATGCTGGGATGATCGGTTCACGTTTCGACTTTGACCGATTTGGCTTAATTCCCCGCGCTAGCCCGCGCCAAGCCGACTTACTCATTTTGGCGGGTACTCTGAACATGAAAATGTCTCAAGCAACACTTCGCCTTTACGAGCAGATGCCCGAACCTAAATACGTGATTGCGATGGGAGCTTGCATGATTACTGGAGGGATGTTCAGCGCTGATTCTTATACGGCTATTCGAGGAGCGGATAAGATTCTGCCAATAGATGTTTACATACCCGGTTGCCCTCCTCGCCCAGAAGCAATCATGGATGCAATTATTAAGTTGCGCAAGAAGATATCCAATGAATCTATTCAGGAGCGAGGCAAGATTCAACAAACGCATCGCTACTACAGTACCACTCACAACATGAAGCTGGTTCCCCCTACCGCCGTGACAGGTCAAGACGCAACTTTGCCTTCTCGCCAGCAACCACCTAAAGAGTTGACACAAGCAATGGGAATGCCGATACCTCCCGCTCTCAAGACGGCTCAACAGCAGCAGGTTAGTAAGGAGTAGAAAATCTGGTGTCGGTATTAACCAGGACTTACGCACTCATGCCAAATGTAGTGAAAAAGGTATTCAACGAAACACTCTATCTGACGTTTTTACCCCGGTTCAGTGCGTAAGTCCTAAAGCTGTTATTTATGAGGTGATTACTCATTTATGGCAAAGATTTAAACCAGAACAGACCCAATGGTGCTCAACAAGGGTTCCCACCATGCTTCCACACACGGCGTACTAAGGTTGGTTGTGAAGCTGGAAGGTGTTCTCCTGGCGCTGGAAAGTTCGTGCACCCGATTTCGTCAACTTGCAAATCTTACCCTACCTCCTTAAGGGTGTAAAAGTCGCTGATATTACGGTGTTGTGGGCAGTATCGACATCATCATAGGTTCGGTCGATCGCTAGTGCCGCTCCTTGGAAGTCAAAATTCATGGACGCGGAGACACGGGGACGTGGGGACAGAACTTGGACGGGGCTTGAAACCCTTGGACATTCACGCCAAACGGCGTTTCATGCCCCGCCTCACGCATCGCTCGTGAGACTCTGCGCGTCTCCGCGTCTTCTTCGGTCAAAAGTCAATCAACATTGATTTTCATATTGCAGGAAAAAGAAAGCTTAGCTGATTGCAGTAGACTATTGCGTAGCCCAAAATCAATCTTCTCAACTTCAGTGCTAAGCAGACCCGATTCTCAATCATCCAGACCTCCTCAGCAATTGCCCAATCAGCGGTGGCAGATCGCATCGTTACAGACACAAACAGCTGTCCAACTGGCACAAGCAACAGGACTTTCACCGCTATTGGGTCAGGTGTTACTTAACCGAGGAATTGAGACACCCGAACAAGCACAGGTGTACTTATACCCAGAATCTCAAGCGATGCCTGCACCGATTGATGAATTTCCTGATCTAGGCATCAGTGTGGATATGCTCAAAGAAGCGATCGCCAACGAAGAAAAAATCGCTATCTGTGGGGACTATGACGCCGATGGCATGACCAGCACCGCTTTGTTACTTCGGGCATTACGCTGGTTAGGTGCCAATGTAAATTACGCTATTCCCAGCCGCATGAAAGACGGCTACGGCATCAATACACGAATTGTAGAGGAATTTGCCCAAGAAGGCGTCGCGCTGATTTTGACGGTCGATAATGGCATCTCGGCCCATGAAGCGATCGCCAGAGCATTGGAACTGGGAATGATGGTGATTATTACTGACCATCATGACTTACCACCCGAACTACCGGAAGCAGATGCCATCCTTAACCCGAAACAACTTGATGAATCCTCACCGTATCGGGGTCTTGCTGGTGTCGGCATGGCTTATATTTTAGCCGTAACCCTTGCCAAAGAATTGGGTCAGCTTCAGGGTTTGACGAAGCAGCTATTAGAGCTGTTTACTCTTGGAACCATTGCAGACTTAGCACCCTTAACTGGTATTAATCGGCGCTGGTTGAAGCGAGGCTTAGGGTTGCTGCCTAAGTCTGAGCTTACAGGCATTCAGGCACTAATCCAAATGGCTGGCGTAAAAGAAGACCAAAAAGTACTCAAGCCAGAGGATATTGGCTTTAAGCTAGGACCAAGGATTAATGCTATAGGTCGTCTATCAGACCCCGAAATTGTAATTGAACTGCTGACCACAACTGAGCCAGGAGTGGCGCTGGAACGAGCGATGCAGTGCGAACAGATTAACCAAAGGCGTCAGCAACTGTGTGAGCAAATTGAACAGGATGCGATCGCGTTCATTGAGCACAAGCAGCTAGATTTACAACAAAAGCGCGTCTTAGTCATTGTTCAACCCAACTGGCACCACGGCGTCATTGGCATCGTTGCCTCTCGTTTAGTTGAACGCTACGGCGTTCCCGTATTTATCGGTACCTACGAAGACGAACAGCAGCATATTCGCGGTTCAGCACGAGGAATACCTGAATTCAACGTCTTTGAAGCGTTGGAATTCTGTAAAGATTTATTAGGTAAATTTGGTGGACACAAAGCTGCCGGAGGCTTTTCCTTACCTGCTGAGAACTTGGAAGAATTTGGAGAATCCCTCAGTCGCTTTGCTCATGGGTGTTTGCAACCAGAACATCTTAAACCCCTGATTGAAATAGATACTCAAGCTGATTTCAATCAACTTACTCCCAACCTCTACCAACAAATTGATGTTTTCCACCCCTGCGGTATTGGCAACCCTGACCCTGTCTTCTGGACGCCTAATGTTAAGGTTGTAGAGCAAAAAATCGTGGGGAAGGGACACCTCAAGCTCACCCTCTCTCAGGACAATCAACCCATCACAATCACAGCTGTTGCTTGGCGCTGGGGCGAGTACTTTCCGCTTCCGCAGCGAGTGGATATCGCCTACAAACTGCGAGAAAACAACTGGAATGGCAACACTAGCATTGAATTGGAATTAGTCGGCATTCGCTTACCTGCTTCCCCTACCTCTCCAACAAGAAAAGCTGAGTTCTATTACAACGAACGTCGCTACACTTGCAGCTTGTCAGAGACGTGCCATGGTGCGTCTGTACAAAACGAATTAAGGATTAGAAATCCTGAAGGAAAAGTCTTAGCAATTCAGAAAGGACAACGAATTGGGCTTTTGGGAACTAAACGGGAAGATGCAAAAGAAGTGGATGTAACTCAACCTAGATATTATCAGTTGATTAAAGCAGCCACTCGTGCATTGGAACTCACCTAAAGAGCTAAGCCGTTAACAGGTTGAAGGTTATCTTGGCACCTTCAACCTTTAACCCTTGATCAAAGGTCGCCTTTAAGGGCAGCTAGTGCGAAAATCACGGCTGGCCCAGCCAGCACGATCGCCGCTAGCATGCTCAGCTGAGCAATCACTTCCCAATTGATGCTATTTAGAAAGCTCAGATCTATACCTAACAAACCTAACAGACTCATATCTATATTTTCCTCCCGAATTAACCTAAGCAATTTGATGTGGAATTAAAAATTCTTGACTTAAATTTTACTGGGTAATTTCCTTGATTTATTAAGAATATTTACAAAAATATACAAAATGCAATAAAAAAAGAGACACATTTGCCAGCTAGGAAAACTCGCTAAGCTAGATGTGCTCGAAACTTATAGCCTTCGTATACAGTAATGGCAACTTGGTGTTGTGTAAAGCAATGTGGTGCATGCTGTCATCTTGACCCAGCTGAGCGTCCAGACTTAGAAACCTATCTTTCCCCTGAAGAGCTAAAGCTTTATCTAAGCATGGTTGGTGAAGGGGGATGGTGTGTGAATTTTGATCACGTTACTCGTGAGTGCCGCATTTACTCAGAGCGCCCTCGCTTTTGCCGCGTGGAAGCAGATGTCTTTCAGGATATGTTTGGTATCGAACCGACGGAGGTAAACGACTTTGCGATTGACTGCTGTTATGAGCAGATTGAGGGAGTGTATGGTGATCGCAGTTTGGAAATGCTACGTTTCGAGAGAGAAGTAGGCATTTGAGTTGTTGTGGGCAGGCAAGTTTTTCTAATTTGAGGCAGAGTCTGCTTATTTAGGGTTGATATTTTACGTAAAGTTTTGAGAAGATGAAAGGAATATGAAAAGTAGTTAACCTCGTTTCAGATTACCTGTGAAAGTCTCTTCTGTGCCTGTAGTCGATCTAGTCTTGACAGTGCCTTCCACATTGAGCGAACCAGCGTCAGAAAACAGCTGCAACTCCTCTGAGTTGACGGCGACGATTGAACCCGTGACAGATTCACCGATGGCTCATGCTCAGAAGCCTCGATCGGTTAAGGAACGCAAATTGGGGGTATGGCGTGTTTTTAGCTCGACTTTCTTAACAATTTTTTTGGCAGAGATGGGAGATAAAACTCAGTTAGCAACTCTGCTGATGAGTGCCCAATCTCATGCTCCGTGGATTGTTTTTGCGGGTGCTGCTGCTGCACTGATTACAACAAGCTTGCTAGGTGTGCTCCTCGGTTGCTGGTTAGCTAGGCGGCTTTCTCCAAAAACTCTAGAAACATCAGCCGGAGCACTTTTACTGTTCATTTCTATCCTGCTGCTGTGGGATGTCGTGCGTTTCTAGTCCTCAACTGGAAACTAAGAAAATTTAACCTGCAACCTTTAACTCCTCTATGGACTGGCAACTTCTCGGACTAATTTTCATAACGGTATTTTTGGCAGAAATTGGAGACAAGAGCCAACTTGCCGCGATCGCTCTCGGTGGTAGTCTCAAAGCCCCTCGCGCTGTGTTTTTGGGTTCAGTAACGGCATTGCTGTTGGCTAGCTTCCTGGGAGTGCTGGCGGGAGAAGGGGTAGCTCAGGTGTTGCCTGCTCATATACTCAAAGCGATCGCCGCGATCGGCTTTGCACTGATGGCACTACGCTTGCTATGGCCTTCAGAGGAGAAAAGTGAGGAATAAAAAAGTAAAAAAGCTCCCCATCAAGTGAGGAGCCTTTATCATTTCTGGTTAATGTCTCGTTAGGCAAGCTTGCGGGAATCGTAGTAGCACCAAATAAGCAGAGTGATGCCTACAGCTAATTTGATAGCTTCTAGCGCCCAGTACCCTTCGAGCATCTGAATCATTCCGGCTGGCATCCCAGTTGTTGGGTCTAACAGATTCAAGCGTAATGCCAAAGCGCTCATCTGCGGCGTCATGATGTATGTATAAATGATGGCAATTGCCAGCAGGAGCAGGGATGCGAAAATAGACCAGCGTCTCACATGACGGTAGAGACTAGAAGTGCCACGAAGCGCCAATAGACTTGCTAACACCAAACCAGCACACAGCAGCTCGATGCGATTATAAATCCAGAAAATAGAATAACCAGCTGTTGCGGAACTCGCTTGACTCATCATGCCAGAAGCCGATAAACCGGGCATGATCACAAAGTCTAAGAGCAAGCTGCCACTCAGCCAAAACCCCAAGGCAAACAAGGCAATCGTTTGCCATCTAGAGTGCTTTAACTCAACGCCAAAAGCAGCGGTCATGAAATCTCCTCTTCCTTTGTGTTTCACTTCTCAGCTTAACGAATACTTTTGGCAAAGAACATGAAGTAATTTTTCAATTATTGTGAAATTATTCTAAATAGTATTGGTTAAGAATTTAGACTTCTGCTTATTACTAAGAATTGTTAAAAAGTCTCAAGTTTAGATAAAAGATTAATAAGTAATATTGCTAAGGCGATCACTCGTTGAGCGATCATGTAGAGGGATGGGGTAGCGCCTATTCCTTCTGGCCATCAAGATCCAGTCTAGTGCCAACTCATCATAACAATGCGTATTTCAACACTATTCGGAGCTACTCTGGCTGCTTCAGCAAGCTTTTGGGGACTTGCTGCTCCACTGACTCAGGCAGTTCAGTTAGCAGATGGAACAGTCGCCTTTGAAAAGCCTCCTAATCTTCTTAGTGCAACAACCACTTATAACTCAACGTATACATGGGGAGCAACGTACTATTTTACAGTGGAACTGCCAGCCAATGCTGGTGAACCTCTCCAACGGGTCACCATTAAGCAGCGTCAGGGATTTGATGACATCGACTTCGACCTTGAACAGACTCGTGCGTTTGAAGGGACATCTCGGCGTAAAGGTGAGAAGTTGACTCTAAAAGAGGTAATCAAGGATGACCAGACAAAAACCATTTCAGTGACATTTGACCAACCAGTGATGCCAGGGAAAACGTTTACGATTGGGCTGCGTCCTGTCCGTAATCCTTGGAGTAGTGGAGCCTATATTTTTGGCGTCACCGCTTTCCCCGCGGGTGAGAAATCTTATGGTCTGTATCTAGGTGTCGGACGCCTGCAATTCTACGATCACGATAGATATTTCCCTTTTATATTTCGTCATAGATAACGCTAAAACCTTTGTCACTTCAGGAATCAAAACCTCAAAGCGCGATCGCTCTCACAATAAGCCAGTAAAACTATCACCATTAAACGGTGACCAAAGACATGCCCTTAATTGCTAGCGATCACTGTTACAAGTGACCAGCTTCACGGTATTTTAGGGTGCTCTGTCACAAAACAGTATTTTGCCTCAGCCTAGGATATTTCTATTAGGAAACCCGATCATCAGATACAGAGGCATGTCTACAGCACGTTGGAAACAATCCCAACAACAACCCTTTACCACCTATAGAGACCCCCAAACGGGTCGGTGGATGGTAGTGAAGCCATCCGAACCGATTCAGGAAATCATTGTTGAAGCACCACTTTATCGAGACCCCCAAACGGGTCAGTGGATAACTATCAAACCAACTCTTCCTTCCCAAAACCTGCTTGTTGCCGAGGCAATGTGATTTCTCGGTAATCAGCGAGCAATACCTAAAAGCGATCCCCTGACAACGCAGTCGCCTGGAAAGAGCAACCAATCGCAAGTTCAGCGTGTCGCAGGAGAGTATCTTTGTCGAGACAATGGACTGGATACTGAGGCGTTGTACTTAGTAGTTTGTCAATTCGTGCCTTAGCCGCTTCAACTACAGATTCATCAAGGCTGCCATTGCTCAGGGAATCTGCAAAATCTTGAGCGATCGCATAGGTGCGTTCAATAGATGATGAAGGAAGGTTGCAGGATACGATAAACAAGTCGCAACCCGCTTTAAATGTCTGTGCAACCGTGCCACTCTTGGTAAACATATCTGAAACAGCCTTCATGTCTAGGTCATCAGATACCACGACCCCCTCAAACCCAAGCTCTTCCCGAAGTAGGTTGTACAAGATGGACGGCGAAAGCGTTGCTGGCACATCAGGATCTATCTTGGGAAACAGAATATGTGCCGTCATGATCAAAGGAACCTGCTCGTCGATGAGTACTTTGAAGGGTATAAGTTCTCGCGATCGCAGTTCTTCTACAGTTAGATTAAGAATCGGCAACTCGATGTGAGAGTCCTTACTGGTGTCTCCATGTCCGGGGAAGTGCTTGGCACATCCTATAATTCCTGACTCCTTGAGTCCGAGGTAGTAGTCGCGGGCAACTTGTGCAGCTGTTTGTGCAGTAGTGCCAAATGCGCGAGGTCCAATGACTGGGTTAAGAGGATTGGAAAAAATATCTGCTACAGGAGCCCAGGATACATTGATTCCGAGTGACTTGAGTTCTAGTGCGGTTGCCTGTGCTACCTCACGCGCCCGTCCCAACAGGAAAGCATGAGGAAATCGGGTTATTGGCAAAGGTGGACGAATCACAGAACCACCTTCATGATCGATAGTCATGAACATCGAGTTGCGATCGGTGTATTGTCGTACCTGGTCGATCAGCTCCTTAAAAGTTTGCAGCCAAACCTCATAGGGAGTACCAAAACGAAAGTTCTTGCCATAGAAGATAACCCCAACTGGTTTTAATTCGCTGAGTACACGCTTATCGTCATCACTTAACGTAGTACCGGAAAGACCGAGAATGAGGTGATGTCCAAAACGCTGAAGTTCTTGCGCTCCTGGCATAATGCTTTTCCTGTGACTCTACAGCTTGTCTAAATCTAGCTGTGCTAACCGATGATAGGCTCGATCAATCACGCCTTTACCTCGCAACCCACCAGTATTTGCACCAGGGCAGATGTAACTTAACGTTTCAGGGGTGAAGCGCTCAATTAGCAACTTTACACTCTCAATCTGACGACGCCAGTGGAAGGTTTTTGATGTCCGTAGGGGCACGGGTTCTCCCTGTTGGTTGGGTAGCAAATGACGCCCAGAAAATAGAACACCACCGGCAGCCGTGTAGTAAAGGCAAGATGAACCAGGAGAGTGACCCGGTGTCCAGATGGCAAAGCAGCTTGCCGTAAGTGTAAACTCGTGCTGAAATGGCATTACGTCTGACCCTGGCAGCAGGTAGGCTTCTTGTTCTTGAATGAGGATTTGGCAACCAAAAGTTTTCTGAATTTCCTGTGCTCTGCCAATGCCGCCTCGATGAGTCAGCAAGATTAACGATACTCCTCCCTGCTCTCGTAAGAACTGCTCGTTGGTTTCATTCCAAGCGGGACAATCGATCAAGAGGTTAACGGTATTTTCTACAATAAGATAAGCTGTGCCACCCAATGTATCTCGATTGGGTGGAAAGGCAAAAATGGTTTTAAGGAGGGGACGCGGTAGTTTGATTACCGCAACTTGCCTATTTGATGGTGAACTTTGAGGAGGAATGAAGCTACCCTTTTGTGGTAAATCAGGTTGCACAATGGTTGTATACCTGTAGATTTTAGCGAACTGTAGGGACTCTACAATTTTTGATTTTAGATTGACCCATTTGAACAGTTGTTTTTTAACTACATTTCCAGCACTTGAATTCCTCCGTAGGATTTCAATCCAAAATCCTTGGAGCCAAAATTCGAAATTCTCTAGTTTTCGTCAAGCTCGCTCCTTTACACCAATTGTGATCTATACATCATGGAACTCTGGTTTCTCCTAATTCTACTGGGTCTTATCACCTACTTCATTGTCAAGCGCAGTGTTGCGACGCTTACCCGGACACCAGTTTGGCTATTGTGGCTGGTGATGATGACACCAGCGCTGGTTTGGAGTACCTGGACTCTGATCTATGGTGAGGGCAAACCGATATCACCAGCCATTATGCTTAGCTTGTTTGTGGTTTGTCCACTGTTATACTGGCTGCTGATTCAGTGGGGACGGCAAGAACCTAACCCGTCAGCAACTAAGGCAACTGAGCAGACAAGTGACATCCCAGGGGCAAGTCAAACAGGGTCACCCACACAAGAGGAATCAAAGCTGCGTCCAATCAGTAAACAGGAAGAAACTGAACTGAGAAATTGTTTTCCCTGGGGAGTTTACTATCTACAAAATGTTGAATATCGACCCCAAGCTGTATTGTGTCGTGGCAAGCTGCGCACAAACCCAGAGACAGCATACCAGACTGTGCGAGAAAATATTGAAGCAGAATTTGGCGATCGCTTTTTTGTGATCTTTCAAGAAGGTTTCAGTGGCAACCCGTTCTTTGCTTTGGTTCCTAATCCCCAATCCCAACGGAAAGCAGAGCATCCTCCTGAAGCCACAACACGACCGCTTTTAGCCTTAGGACTTTTGTTAGTTACGTTGTTGACAACTACCGTGATTGGGGCTGAGATTGCTGGAGTTCCTGCTAAACAGGTGGAATCTAACCCAGCAGTTTTACTGCAAGGACTGCCCTATGCGATCGCGCTGATGGCAATTCTAAGCATCCATGAACTGGGTCATTACGTAGCGTCAAGGCTGTACAAAGTGCGCACAACGCTCCCTTACTTTATCCCTGTGCCGTTTTTCTTGGGGACATTTGGAGCGTTTATCCAGATGCGATCGCCTGTGCCGAACCGTAAAGCTTTATTCGATATTGGGATAGCTGGACCGCTAGCAGGCTTTGTTGTAACGATACCGCTACTGATTTGGGGACTGGCTCACTCCCAGGTTGTTCCTCTTTCTGATGCTTCAGGGTTGTTGAATTTTGATTCCCTTAATCCCAGATTTTCCTTCTTGCTAACCCTGCTGAGTAAGTGGGCCTTGGGTGGTCAATTGACGACGCGAACGGCAATTGATCTGCATCCTGTAGCCGTTGCTGGTTACATTGGTTTGGTAGTGACAGCTTTCAATTTAATGCCAGTAGGGCAACTTGATGGTGGTCATATTGTCCACGCAATGTTTGGGCAAAGAACGGGTGCCGTAATTGGTCAGATTACTCGGTTTTTAGTGCTGTTACGAGGATTAGTTGAGCAAGATTTGCTGCTTTGGGCAATTATCTTATTATTCCTTCCAGTAGCAGATGAACCGGCTCTGAATGATGTCTCAGAGCTTGACAACTGGCGTGATTTTTGGGGATTACTAGTTTTAGTGATTCTAGTGGCAATTGTTTTACCATCACCCGGTAGTATTACTCAACTATTAAATATGTGAGTAAAGATCTCAAGGGTTAAGGGTTAAGGGCAATATTATTTCAGTTAAGCTGAGTTATCACAGAAATTATGGACAGAATCTTCAAAAATTTTGTGAGCCAATGACCGTCTTAACAGCTGACATACCGTCTCCTCCTTTCAAAGGTTGGTGGTTACACCGTTACTGGGATGAGGGGTAGAGAGGGAAAGGGGGAGAATTCCCTCACGGAGTAATCCGGAGGCTTGAAACAAGGACGTGCTGTGTGTACGCTCCGGTTCTCGCTTCACTCCACGCCGATATTTATTTTCTTTATCCATGGATAAATCGTGAAAATGCCTGAAGCCGAAACCTCTCAATTTCATCAATTCTCAAAAAATATCCCACCAATCGGTTTAAGTACAAAGTTTTCAGAGCCTTCCGAACCCCAGGAGGTTCATTTGTTGATAGTTGAAGACGACAAGGGAACTAGAGAGTATCCCTTGGCAGGAGATAGGTATTCTATCGGCAGAGACTCAAGCTGTAATATCCGTCTGTACTCAATGTTTGTTTCTCGCCGACACGCCACTTTGGTGCAGCAACGGCGAGAGGACGGCAACTACAATTATCAGATTGTCGATGGTAACCTTCAAGGTCAGCTCAGTGCTAACGGAATCTTGGTTAATGGTCGGAAACTTCCAGCCCACGAGCTGGAACATGGGGATAAGATTATATTCGGTCCTGGGGTGAGTGCAGAATATCGGCGGCTGACTGGACCTCTCGATCCATTTGACATCACGCTAATTGACCCTGGCATGATTGAGGAATCGGGAAAATAGAAGGCTTAGGAAACAAGCGGCGCGAAGAGGAAGTGTTTGGCGATCGCGTAGCGTATACTCTAGCTGACGTACTTGAAAACCTACCAAAGAGAGCAACACTTGTGCTGAACAGGAGGCTGGGCTCTAAGGCTCAAAAGCATTGCTAGAGAATTCCACGCCCTGAGAAGCGGTAGGAGTGCAAAGGGATATGGAAAAGCAGATGATTCATGTGATCGGTGGCGGACTAGCTGGTACGGAAGCGGCGTGGCAGATTGCTCAAGCGGGAGTACCTGTGGTACTGCACGAGATGCGACCCGTGCGAACAAGTCCTGCTCATCACACTGGGGAACTGGCAGAATTGGTATGTAGTAATTCTTTTGGTGCCCAGTCGAGCGATCGCGCGTCTGGTCTGTTGCATGAAGAACTCCGTCGTCTAGGCTCGATTATTATTCGCAAAGCAGATGAACATGCTGTCCCGGCGGGTGGGGCATTAGCGGTGGATAGGGGTGTATTTAGCTGTCAATTAACCCAAACTTTGGCGAGTCATCCGTTGATTGAGTTGCGGCGGGAGGAAGTTGAGCAAATTCCGGCCGAAGGGGTTGTTGTGCTGACAACTGGACCCTTGACTAGCCCAGCTTTGACCGAAGACTTGCAACGCTTCACGGGCATGGAATATTTCAGCTTTTTTGATGCGGCTAGTCCGATTGTGGTCGGGGAATCGATTAACCGAGACATTGCCTTTATGGCGTCGCGCTACGACAAAGGCGAAGCCGCTTATCTCAATTGTCCGATGAGTAAGGAGCAGTATCTTCACTTTTGGCAGGAACTTTGTGCAGCCGAGAAGGCACAATTGAAAGACTTTGAGCAAGAAACGGCTAAGTTCTTTGAAGGTTGCCTGCCGATTGAAGAGATGGCGCGGCGAGGGGAAGATACGATGCGTTATGGTCCCTTGAAGCCGGTGGGGCTTTTTGATGCCCGTGAGGGAGATTTTCGCGCCCCAGAAAATCAGAGCAAACGTCCTTATGCGGTGGTACAGCTTCGCCAAGAAGATAAGGCGGGGCAGCTGTGGAATATGGTAGGATTCCAAACGAATTTGCGCTGGGGTGAGCAGAAACGGGTATTTCGGCTGATTCCGGGTTTGGAAAATGCGGAGTTTGTGCGGATGGGCGTGATGCACCGCAATACGTTCCTGAATGCTCCTGAGTTATTGCACCCGACGCTGCAATTTAAGAAACGCCCGACGTTGTTGGCAGCGGGTCAATTGGTCGGTACGGAAAGTTACACGGCAGCAACAGCTGGGGGTTGGCTGGCGGGGACGAATGCGGCGCGGCTGGTATTGGGATTGGAACCTGTTACGCTTCCAGCTGCGACGATGATGGGGGCGCTGTTTGAGTTTATTAGTTCGGCATCACCGAAGCATTTTCAACCGATGCCTCCGAATTTCGGGATCTTGCCACCGTTGCCGATGCGGATTAAGAGTAAGCAAGAGCGATATGGGATGTATCGCGATCGCTCCCTTGCCGATCTTGATAATTGGAATAGGGGATTACGGGTATCTGCTGCTTGAGTTGAGTCATCTGGTTGTAGGATTTACCCATTCGCTCAAATCTGAATTATTGAGTGAGGAGTTGAATTTTATGGAAAGAATGAATCGATTAGGTAAGTCTGTTAATCTTTTGGCTGTGATAGCGATCGCCTCTACTGGAGTCATTGCTCCTGCGATCGCCAACACTAACATCACAACCTCTCCAGGGAGCTTGAAACTGGCACAAGTATCTCCCAGTCCAACTAGCAGCCCGACAACGGCTCCAAGTCCAACTAGAACTCCTGCAACCACTCCCAGTCCAGCTAGCAGCCCGATAACGGTTCCAAGCCCAACTAGAACTCCTGCAACCACTCCCAGTCCAGCTAGCAGCCCGACAACGGCTCCAAGCCCAACTAGAACTCCTGCAACCACTCCCAGTCCAGCTAGAACTCCTGCAACCACTCCCAGTCCAACTAGAACTCCTGCAACCACTCCCAGTCCAGCTAGCAGCCCGACAACGGCTCCCAGTCCAGCTAGCAGCCCGACAACGGCTCCCAGTCCAACTAGCAGCCCTGCCACCACTACAAATCAAAACCTTTGCCGTCGAGTGATCAAACCGCCGCAAGGTCTGGCGATTCGCCGAGAACCCAGTACTCAAGCTGCTGTGGTTGGTGGGGTAGGATATCAAGGACGGGTCACCTTGACCACAAATCCTCCAACGACCAGAACTGTTGGCGAACGTGATTGGGTAGAAATTTCAGCACCTGCCAGGGGTTGGATCTCCCATAGTTTGATTACAGAAACAGTAAGCAATTTAGCTTATTGTCGATGAAGGGCTAGCGGTTAATTTGCTGTTACGCCTGACCTCTCGCCAGCTCCTCTCCTTGCACGCTACGGCGTATACAGAAGTCTCCTAAACGAGTCTTGCACCGTTTTGATCCCCCCCAGCCCCCCTTAAAAAGGGGGGCTGATTCATTCTCGCAAAGCCAGAGTCCGCCACCCTTTAAAACCCCTGTCTCATAGAATCAAGTCCTCTCAAGAGGACTGAAAATCACTATTTGAGTCGTCTAAAGACGACTTTGGCTATTAGCCGGGAGTTTAAACTCCCGGCGGGTTTCGGGAAAACGAATCAGCCCTGCCTTAAAAAGGGGGGAGAATTTTCTCAACGGCCCCCTGTTTTACTCTGATGCGAGGGGGATCAAGCAGTATTTTGCACCTCACCCAGAGATGTGTATATACGGTAGCCTTGCTGGAGAGGGGAATCTGGTTCCCCCTTCCCTTGCAGGGAAGGGGGTTAAATTTTTATTTTGCCAACAAAGTTTTCTAACTGCCTGAGTATGATGCTCCAGTTGTAGGCTTTAGCATGATAACCCTAGTTACAGGAGTCATTGCTTGGAATCAAGCAGATCGAAGACAACATTAAATCGGAGGTTGGGGACTCGCTGACGCAGCAACAGAAGATGTCCGTCTGCATCGGAGCGAGAGCGATAGCGGGCAATGATTAACCATTTCAGATTAGGCAGTTGACGCACAACTGCCCAAGGCTTAAAGCATTGTTTTTTGGTCATAATAAATTTGACTCCTTCTGAGTGTTGGAGCCAGAGCCAACCCTTGACTTTCCACGGTGCCGGGGTTGGCTTCTGACCCGTTGCTGTTGCAACAATATCATTGTACTAGCTTATTTAAGTATAAGCAAGTTATTTTTGCTACAAAACAAAAAAAATAGTTTACGAGAAATTACGGATTGAAATAAGTGAAAAAATACCCATAAGAAGTAAACCCCATTTTGGATAAAGTGGGGTCTATGGGTTAGTGAGAATAGTGTGTAAGTTCTTGGGGATTATGCGATCGCCTCGCTTCACTCAGATACTATCTGGATTGATATTCAATTCACGCGTAGTCATGAGTTTATCCCTCCTTTTAATTATCTAAGTTATTTTTTAGCTCACATATTACGTCTACCCACCCAGCCGCCAGGGAATTAATTCCCTGGCTCATAGGTCAAGTCCTCTCAAGAGGACTAAATGTTTGCTTGATGTAGATTTCAGTCCACTTTAGTGGACTTAAGCTGTTAGCCCGGAAATTAATTTCCGGGCGGATTTGGCAGCGAACCCGTGATTTTACTTCTCTAAGTCTGCCAATTTCT
>DATNPH010000210.1:0-58296 GCA_036703315.1 Coleofasciculaceae cyanobacterium | reverse complement strand
CTGCTAAGTGATCGGAGTGTTCCTTTGAATTACCAACCAGAGCCGATAGATACCTCACAAGTTACGCTGACGACAGAATACCTAAAGCTCACTGAGTTACTTGCCAAGAATACTCATGAACTTTGGGCGCAGCAGCGTTTAGCTGAAGGCTGGAAATATGGAGCGCAGCGAGATGATACTCGTAAAGAACATCCTTGTCTGGTGCCCTATGAGGAACTACCGGAATCAGAAAAGCAATATGATCGCATTACTGCTCTGGGAGTCCTGAAGACCGTTTTAGCGCTGGGCTACCGAATCGAAGGCACTCGGATAGCCTTGCCAAATCCTGCATCGTTTGAGAGCAAAGAGATTGCCCTAGTTTTGCACACTCTTAAAGACTCCTGTGAACTGAATTTAAACTCACTACTAGCGATAAAGCGGGAAACTATCAAGTTCCAACCTTGTACACCGGATATTTACCGGGTGCTTGGTGACTCTATCCTCCAGTTAGGTGAACCCTTGATGGCTTATGATGTCCTTACAGAAGGGCTAAAATACTGGCCAAGTGATTTACGTTTACAGCAACTTTTGGCATTGGCTCTGGCGCGTAGTGGTGCGACTCATCGCGCAAACTCCCTTTTGTTGCAGCTTCTGGAGTCTGGACACAAGGATGAAGAAACACTCGGTCTTTTAGCTCGCACTCATAAAGATCTTTGGAAACAGGCAATAGAGCCTGAAGAACGAAGCCACCAACTGTCGTTAGCTGCCTCTAGATACGAACAAGCTTATCAGTGCAGTGGCAGCTTCTGGACGGGTATCAATGCTGCCACTATGGCAATGTTGATGGGAAAAGAAGACCGTGCTAAAGCCCTCGCACGTCAAGTTCGCGAACAATGTTTACAAAAACTGAAGTCACTTTCCCAAAGAAGTAGCGATGAATACTGGCTGCTGGCAACATTGGGCGAAGCGGCAATAATTTTGCGGGAGCGGTCAGAGGCTGAAGATTGGTATGCTCAAGCTGTGCAACTTGGTCAGGGACGCTTCGGCGATCTAAGTTCAAGCTGTCGCAATGCCGCTGTGCTGGCGCAGTATTTAGAAGTCGATCTCGGACGCATCGGTGAATGGTTCCGGATTCCCCGTGTGGTTGTCTTTAGCGGACACACCATTGACCAACACTCTCGCCCAACTCCACGATTTCCACCGCAGTTGGAATCAACCGTTTACAGAGCGATTCGCGATCGCCTTTCTAAACTCGATGCCCGCCTGGGTTATGCTTCTGCTGCCTGCGGTTCCGATATTTTGTTTCTGGAGGCAATTCTAGAACTTAACGGTGAGGCTCACATTGTCTTGCCTTATGACCGAGAGCAGTTCATCAAGGAGTCCGTCGATATCATTCCTGGTGGTAATTGGGTGGAGCGGTTCGAGAAGGTAACTAAACAAGCCACAGAGGTAATCGTTGCCTCGAATCGTAAGCTGCTAGAGGGTGATGTTTTATACGAATACACAAATCGATTGCTACACGGGTTAGCCAAGATGCGGGCGGAACAGCTGGAAACAGAACTTGTACCCCTCGCCGTTTGGAACGGCAAGCCCAGCGACAGCCTTGGGGGAACGTCTAGCGCTGTTGAACATTGGCAGCAATGGGGTTATCAGGTGGAGGTGATCGATCTCGAATCAATTCTGCAACAAGAATCTTTGACGTTATCAACGAGTAAAGACGTTTCGCCGGAATCTCCTCCCGTTGATTTTTGCTCTGCCTACCCCAACAATCCTACTTGCTCGCCTGAATTTTCCCGGCAGATTATGGCGCTTTTGTTTGCTGATGTCGTCAAATACTCCCATCTGACAGAAGATCAAATCTTCCCATTTATGGAACACTTCCTAGGAGCTGTTGCTGATTTAGCCGTTAGGTCAGCTGATGCGCCAGTGATGAAAAACACTTGGGGAGACGCCGTGTATTTTGTATTCTCCAATGTCCAACAGGCAGGCAATTTCGCCTTGGAGCTGTGTGACCTTGTCCATAGCACTGACTGGTCAGCAAAAGGGCTGCCGAAGCAGCTGAGTTTGCGAATTGCCTTACACGCAGGACCAGTATATCGACACGTTAATCCAATTACAGGACATACAGATTACATCGGCACCCATGTTAGCCATACGGCTCGCATTGAGCCGATTACACCACCAGGGAAAGTATACGCCAGCCAAGCCTTCGCCGCGATCGCCTCATCTGAGGGAGTAACTGACTTCAGTTGCGATTATGTCGGACAAACGCCTTGGGCTAAAGGATACGGCACCTTTCCGACTTATCATGTCCGCCGTCGCCCATTTTACTTAAGTTTGATCTAAGCCTGCAATTTGGTACCACTGCTCAAATTTCGTAATAGATAATGTGTTGTTGATTCCTTTTCGTAAATCTTTAGATAGTTTTTATTAAGGTAATCTCTAAGGTCATTCCGGACTTCTGGGAATCTTCCCAAAATAACTTGCTCAGGATGATACCTTTCCATAACAGACGTTAACAGTTCACCGGTTAAGTATCCTGATGCCAATCTTTTTCTGGCAAATACCGCTATTTCTGGGGGTACATTCAAATCTGCATGAAATGCATATATTGGTAGATCTGTAAAAACCCATTGGGTAGATGGTTTATATTTCAACAGATTATCTAGAATTTCAATATAGCTTTTTGATTCTTTCACAACTAAATAATTTTGTACTTGAATCACAGTCAATTTTATAGGAATTAAGACTAGTGATAAAATAAAAAATGATACTGTAACATTAGATATAGCAAGTTTCTTAATATTCCGTAAATTCAAAGTAGAATACCACTGTTGCAGCTTAAAATCTTCAAGAGCTAACGCAACTCCATAGGTAGCTAACCAAGTTAATGGAATAGAGAGTAAGAGATAGTGATGATACCAGATAGGTTTGTAATTTAGAAGGAATAGAGTAACAATTCCAATCCAGACCAGCGGTAAATTAATTAATCCTTCTTTCTTTTTAAGAAATTCCCTGACTCCAATAATTGCTAAAACTACATAATCAAGGTCTTGAAGGAACATTAGGATAATGTTCTGAAAACTGCTTTTGCGGGGGAAGGCTTCTTTAACATTCTGTCCCAGATTAGCTTGAAGTAGTTGGTCAAAACTTAGTGAATGAGATGAGAGTCCTATGAAAGTAAAAACAGCCAAAAGAGAGAGTAGCCACCAAAAAACAGGGTAAAAGAGTTTAATTGGTACTCTTTCCGGGTTAGGCTCTCTAAATTTTAACTCTATTAGCTTAATTAATAGAATGGGAACGAGAAACACCGTAAATAGCTTTGTTTGTAAGGAAAGAGCCAGGAAGCTTCCTGATAAAATAATTAGATATAACCGATGTTTCTGGTGATAGAGAATTAGAGTATAAATCGAGAGCATAGCGAAAGCCAAAGATGGCAAACCAATCATGGCAGAAACACTAAGTCTTAGAAAATTGCACGAAACGCTTAACAACAGAGTGCCTATCACGGCAGGTAATATTCCTAGGCAGATCCGTAGTGTTTGGCAGAAAGACCAGATTAGGAGTGTAGCAAAGCTCAGGATAAGAAGGCGTGCTGCAAAGATAGACTTTCCGAATAAATCAAACCAATGAGATAAAAGTAGGGTTAAAAGGGGTGGTTGCTCGTTCCAGATTTGGGTATAGAGAGTAAAGCCTTGCGAATAAAGAGAAGATTTTATTAATTCAATTCCCTCATCCGTATCGAACTGAAAAGCTTGCTTTATCGGCATTAAGCAAAGTGCAAACGTAAAAAAAATACAAGGTATCAATAGGTTCAATAAGAAAAATTGATTGAGCTTATTATGTGGCATATTTTTCACCAGTGATACCCTGATTTAAACGAATTGCCGTGAATAGCCGAATTCAGATACCGCTTAGGCAGATACTTATAGAAACCCTGACCTCTAAGCTTCTCTTTATCAAGCGTGATTTTCACCCTTCACTATACAGTTAATGAATAGTGTCTAGGCTTTTATGAGATATTATGCTGTTTAACTTGATTAGAGCAAGGCTTTCAGAAGTGCCTGGAGTTTGAGCTGAATTTCTACCAGTTCTTTATCTGGATCAGAACCGGCTACAATACCAACACCAGCATAGAGTCTGGCTTGTGAGCCGTCTATTAAAGCTGACCGGATTCCTACAATAAACTCGCTATTCCCTTGATGGTCTATCCAACCCAATGGCGCGGCATAAAGACATCTATCAAAGTGTTCATAGCGACGAATATGTCTAAGAGCAATATCTCTGGGTACACCCGCAACAGCTGGGGTGGGATGCAATTGAGCTACGATATCTAATGGATGTACATCGATTGGGATTTGCGCTTGAATAGGTGTCCACAAATGCTGAATGTTGGACAGTTGCCGCAGTTGAGGCGTTGGCAGCAGATGGGGTACTAAGCCCAAATAGGATAGACGCTCGGTAATAAAATCAAGCACGAATTGATGTTCACGCCTTTCTTTTTCACTGCTAAGTAATCGGTGAGCAAATTCAGCGTCTTCAATCGCTGTTTTACCTCGTGGTGCTGACCCGGCTAAGGCATCCGTTACTAACTGATGGTTTTGAATACTAATTAGACGTTCAGGACTAGCACCGATAAAGGTTTTTCCTTTACCGTTATTGATAGAGAAAACTGAGCAATCGGGATAACGCGATCGCAAATTATTAAGAGAATTTACCAGATTAAACGGTAGTAGTGATACAACATCAATGGCGTTGGCTAAAACGATTTTACTAAATTGCTTGGCTTGAATTGATTCTAATGCCGATAAAACCGATAATTTAAAGCCTTCTGCATTTTGTGTCGCTTGCTTTATAAATTTATTTTGAGGTTTCTTATTGATGTTTGAGAGGCGATGACCCGACCAACTAATGATTTTGAGTCGAGTACAGAAGCTTTCCAAGAGTACTTCTAAGTTAGTTTTGTAATCAACCTCAATATTGGCAACTAATACACAACTATTTTTCCGAATGGAAATTTGCCAGCGAGGTAGGAAAACAGTAGCCGGGTGAAAAGGAGAGTCAACCGACAGCTTTTCATCATTAAACGTGAAAGAACAGAAGAAATGGGGTCCAGCAAATGGTAGGCTTAAGTGACAGTTGCTAATGATATTTGCGAGGCAATACTTTATAAAACTTTGTGATTTTTGATAGCGATTTATCCCTTCAATCTTAATAAACGCAACAGCATCAATTGCAGCTATTGCTTCGTTGTTACTTCTTTTCTCGAAGTAGAAGTGAAGTTGATTAGGTCTGGCTAGAGTTTGGAGGACAGACAGTGGGTCAAGCGGTTCAATTTCTTGAGAAATACTGACAATTTGTGGGCAATCTTTTTCAACTGATTGTTGTTTTCCTCGGAAGAGAAGTTGATATAGCTCTTTGTGATCTTGAAAGAGATTAGTCCGATATGGGGTGACTGACATAGCAGCGGAAATAGTAAAGTTTTTTGAAGTTCTGTCATAAAGTCTGATTGACAATGGTGGGATCTTTAAAGGGACATACTTGAGCCCTACCTAACCCCTAGTGTCAATTGACACCCTCACTCAGGCTCGACCTCCTCTCAGCCGTATTCCAGGCTGGTGGCTGAATACCCTACCGATAACATAGATGAGCAGTTCTGTAATGCCGATTTATTTATGGTACCGAAGAAACTATCACTATCTGGGTTATCACTAGTGTTGCCAGCCGCACGAGAATGGTGCTACGAACTCCAAGTCCAACATGAGATCGGCAACAAGTCCCGACAAAGGACTCATCCCCGCACCTCTTGTACATCCTCTCAAAGAAACGGAAAATTTTCAGCAAACTTTGGGCTTTTAGTAATTTAATCAATTCTGTCTGATGACTACAAGCATTGTTGAACAGTCGAACAGTAAATTGTGGCTAGCTGCAATCAAGCCACCCATGTACAGCGTTGCTATCATCCCAATTTGGGTAGGAACAGCTGTAGCTTTTGCAGAAACTCGAAGTATTCAAGTAAGTGTATTTTCGACTTTCTTGATGTCAGCCATCTTGATTGTTGCTTGGCTAAATCTCAGCAATGATGTTTTTGATTCTGAAACAGGCGTTGATGAAAATAAATTGCATTCTCTTGTAAATTTAACGAAAAATAAATCACTGGTTTTTTGGTTAAGTAATTTATTTTTAGCGGCGGGAATTTTGGGGATCTGTGCGATCGCGTGGTGGCAACGAGACTTTACCGTGATTGCCCTAGTTCTACTGTGCTGTGCGTTAGGGTACAGCTACCAGGGGCCCCCATTTCGCTTAGGATACCAAGGGTTAGGCGAAATTATTTGCTTTTTTACCTTTGGACCCCTGGCGGTAGCCGCTGCCTACTACTCTCAGGCGCAAACTTGGTCAATGGACTGTCTGGCTGCATCTGTGATTGTTGGGATTGCCACCAGTGTAATTTTGTTTTGCTCCCATTTTCACCAAGTTAAAGACGACGCAGCAGTCGGAAAGCGATCGCCGATTGTCCGCCTTGGCACAAAACGAGGTTCTCAAATCTTATGGTGGTTTGGCGGTAGTATTTACACCCTCATTGGTGTATTTGTCCTCTTAGGCATTTTCCCAGTGTGGACGTTACTAGTGTTTATCAGTTTACCTTTTGCCCTTAAGTTACTCCGGCACGTCCACCAGTATCACGACCAGCCAGAAAAGGTGAGTAATAGTAAATTTATCGCGGTCGCTATGCATTTCTGGAGTGGCTTACTGTTGGGTTTGGGATTTGTACTGACAGGCGCTTAAAAGGACAAGTACTCATCAAAGGTCAATTGAGGATGCTTTATCAGTTCGCCTTTCGTCCTTACCAGCGTCCTTTTAAGCGTGTTCTCTCTACTAGCCATGGCAACTGGGATGTCCGGCAAGGCATTATCCTTCGCCTCCGTGATCATACTGGGCGAGTTGGCTGGGGTGAAATTGCGCCAATCCCTTGGTTTGGTTCTGAAACTCTGGAACAAGCCTTGGATTTTTGCCAGCAATTACCACCGGAAATTACCGCAGAGGCAATTTTTTCCATCCCCGTTGAACTCCCCGCTTGTCAATTTGGCTTTGAGTCGGCTTGGGAATGGGTAAGTGGGGAATGGGGAATGGGGAATGGGGACAAGGGGGAAGTTTCTAAAAATGCTTCCTTGTCTCCCACCTCTCCTCTATCTCCCTACTCCCGTGCCTATTGTTTTCTCCTACCAGCAGGGAACGCAGCTTTAGAGTCATGGCAGACAGCCTGGGATCAAGGCAGCCGCACTTTTAAATGGAAAATTGGTGTGACTTCGGTTGAGGAAGAATTCAAGATATTTAACCAGCTGATTCAATCGCTACCACAATCTGTGCAGTTGCGTTTGGATGCTAATGGAGGACTTACTGGGCAAGAAGCGAAACAGTGGCTGAGGGCAGCTGATCAGGCGGGAATCGTTGAGTTTCTGGAACAGCCGCTACCTCCTGAGCAATTTGATGCGATGTTGGAGATGAGTGCCGAATATTCGACGCCGATCGCCTTAGATGAATCTGTGGCAACGCTTGACCAGTTGGAAGCTTGTTACCAACAGGGATGGCGGGGAATTTTTGTGATTAAGGCAGCGATCGCGGGTTCTCCTAAACGTCTCCGCCAGTTCTGCCAAAACTATGACATTGACACTGTGTTTTCATCCGTCTTCGAAAGTGCGATCGCCAGACAAGCGGCACTCCAACTCGCGGCTGAACTCTCTAATCCTAATCGGGCAATTGGTTTTGGTGTCAATCACTGGTTCCATGAAGATGATGAAACTTGGCTTGTGCATCTATGGAAAGAGCATTAATCTATCTCAAACAACGTGCTAATGAGGATTGGCTGATTGGTCATGACAGCTATCAGTTCTCCCAGTTGAGTCAGCAGTTATTTTTAGACTTGACTCAAAAGGCGAATCGACGACTACCACCAAAAATCTTTATAGCCGAGTCAGATCCAGTACGCTTTTTGGCTGGCTTCATCGCTGCCTGTGCGGCTGGTTGCCACGTTTTTCTGTGTAATCCTAATTGGGTTGACTGGGAATGGCAGCAAGTCTTTGATTTAGTTCAACCTGATTTGATTTTGGGGCGATCGGCAAATCCTTCTATTCGCCTGCCTCCCTCTCCCTCTCTCCCTTTCTCTCCCACTCAAGACTCAGCACTGATCATGATTCCCACTGGCGGATCGTCAGGAAAGATTCGCTTTGCCATCCACACTTGGGAAACCTTAATGGCATCGGTGTGCGGATTCTACCAATATTTTGAACAGAAGCCAGTTAATTCATTTTGTGTCTTGCCGTTGTATCACGTCAGTGGTTTGATGCAATTTCTGCGATCGCTGACTACTGGTGGGCAAATGGTGATTGTGCCGTTCAAAGCCTTGGTAGAGGGTGAAGGGCGTCATATCGATCCCAAGTCGTTTTTCATCTCCTTAGTACCTACCCAACTAGCGAAGCTGATCACCTCGGATTTCTCTCCATGGTTGTCCAACTTTCAGACGGTACTGTTGGGAGGTGCGCCAGCTTGGGCAGAATTGTTAGAAGAGGCAAGACGCCAGAACATCCCCTTAGCCACTACCTATGGCATGACGGAAACTGCCTCCCAAGTCGTCACTCTCAAACCAGAAGCTTTTTTAAGCGGTAACAACAGCAGTGGTAAGGTTCTACCTCATGCTCAAGTGACGATTCGCAGTACCACGGGCGAAATTTTAGGTGCTAACCAAACGGGTATTATTACAATTCAGACAGATTCTCTAGCACTTGGCTACTATCCCAAACGTTTTACTCAACAGCCGTATTTCCAACCCGATGACCTAGGATTTTTTGATGCACAAGGTTACTTAACTGTTGTTGGGCGTCGCAGTAACAAAATTATTACTGGGGGTGAAAATGTCTTCCCGGCTGAGGTAGAGGCGGCAATTTTAGCAACGCAGGTAGTTGCTGATGTCTGTGTGATTGGCTTACCCGATCACTATTGGGGTCAGGTAGTCACAGCTGTTTACATTCCCAGTTCCTTAGACGTTTCAACGGCATCCCTGCAAGCAGCAGTAGAGAATAAATTAAGTAAGTTCAAACAACCTAAATATTGGGTAGCCGTCGAAACTTTGCCACGTAATGCTCAAGGGAAAGTGAATTATGACCAGCTTAAGAAAATGGCGACAGATTCTTTAGCGATCGCAAAACAGCCAAGCCTAAACCAAACATGCTAGGGATGTTTGTTCAGCAACCAAGCATTTTAGAAGTTATTTGTCAATAGGGTCGCAGAGATGGCGATCGATCTTTTCCCTGTTTGCATTCGTCCTTAGATACATCCCAATCCCAATGGCAACTCTGGTTTAGGCTTCAATTTTTATTGAAATTAGCAACAGGCCCATTACCTATGTCACGATTTGATCGGTTCCTGCTCAGGTTTCGCACATGGATGAGCGGTTTGGTCTGTTTGTGATCATCGTGCTGGGTGAGGCGATCGTTGCTGTTGCTACAAGTTTCCAACATTTAACTAAATGGTATAAAACCGAGGGATAGCAGGGGCTCTAAGTGGTGACGTAGCCGAACAATGGTCGGCTAGATGCGATCGCTAGTTTAGCCTCATGCAGGACTGGAACAGGACAATGTATTTTGTTGTCTCCTACCTCAATTTGAATAAAATTTCAATCCCTGAATTTGTGAGATGCCTAAGTTTTATAAGTCTGCCATTGCTTTGAGTGTAATTGCCTTTTTGAGCATTCAACCTCTTGCCGCTCAAGTTGAACCACTTCCAGTACAGTCATCAAAACTGCAACCCTCATCAACGAGTCAGGTATTAACCTTTCAATTGCCTGCTCCCAGTGGTCAGTACAAGGTAGGCACAACAACTTACCATTTGGTTGACGACTCTCGCACAGAAACTTATAGTGCTGAGATCTATGATTTGCAAACCCAATCCCTAGCTATAACCCCAAGACCGACTGATCTGCGTGAGTTAATGGTCTACGTTTGGTATCCTACTAGAGCTAATCGAGGCGCAGCAACAGCTCCTTATATCGATGAAGGCTTTGCACTAGCTAGTGCTGAGGGCATAGGATCTGCCTTTGGTGTATCACCTGACCAATTTGTTCAGGTAGTTACTCAGACAATTCATACTAATGCTGTACCAGAAGCAGACCTTGCCGATGCTTCCTGCTATCCAGTTGTGATTTTCTCACCTGGTTTTGGAGCGACGCCTAAATTTTACACAAAGCAGCTTGAAGAACTCGCCAGTCAGGGTTATGTAGTTGTCGCAATTAATCCCACTTATGAAGCACCAGTCTTGTTTCCAGATGGGCAAGTAATTACTCAATCCTC
This sequence comes from Coleofasciculaceae cyanobacterium, assembly GCA_036703315.1. Classification (GTDB taxonomy): domain Bacteria; phylum Cyanobacteriota; class Cyanobacteriia; order Cyanobacteriales; family Coleofasciculaceae; genus DATNPH01. Next base: position 47,974 of record DATNPH010000210.1, on the reverse strand, counting down.
TGTGTTTGACTTTTCATCGGCTAACAGTGAAACCGAACAACAAGTCTTCAATCAGGCTGTTGAGATTCGAGCAGCAGATGTCAGCTTTATGTTGAAGGAATTAGAACGCATAAATATCGAAGATCCTCAAGAACTCCTAACTGGACATTTAGATTTAAGTCAAGTTGGTATTTTTGGACATTCGCTAGGTGGAGATACCGCAATCCAAGCAATGAAGCGCGAGCACCGTTTGAAAGCAGGAATTAATATGGACGGTGGTAGCTATGGTAGTCTCTTCAGCAGTGGAAACAGGGAAAGTTTGAATCGTCCTTTCATGGTGATGTCTCACGATGGAGCTGATGATGCGTTGCAGTTGTTTTATCAACGCCTAAGAGCCAATGCTTATAGATTAATCATAGAAGGCAGTACACACAATACATTCATGGATTTTGGGTTAATTCTGCCTGCCTTTTCAGCAAATTCAACCACTCAAGAAGAATCTCGTATCGCTCAAGCAATTGGTTCAATTGAGCCTCAACGAGCAACTCAGATTATCAGTGCCTACACAGTGGCATTCTTCAATCACTATCTTAAGGGTGAAGATGAACCTCTGCTCGAAAGGATTTCACCTGATTATCCGGAGGTGCTAATTGAATCTCGTTCATAGCGGCGGCATAAAAGGAGTAACACTACCTGGCTTTGACATAAGGAGTACGAGCTGAACTGGCAGCACAGGAAACCTTCGTGATTGCCGTGATGCCAGGAACGGTTGATACTGAGATGAGCAAGGATTATCCACCACCAAAAGTATCTCTAGTTGAGGTAGCAAGGGCTACGTTGCAGGCAGTGATGGACGGCGTTGAGGAAGTTTACCCCGGTGAGCAGGCAACAGAAACGGCGGCACAACTGCTTCAAGACCCCAAGGCTGTTGAAAAGACGATGGCTACACTCCTTCCCACTACTTGAGTGGAGGCTAATTCATTTTATAAGGAGCCAAAAATGAGCGAACCTCACTTTCATGATGAAATTTCCCTTGCCGAAGAAGCAGAAAATTTGGCTAAACAGGCGATGGAGTTAAAACTTATCCCTGGTTTTGTTATCCATTTTTATCCAGATAGCTGGCAATTTTACCTCCACAATGAACAAGGAGCGGAACCTTTAACTCCAGAAGAAGCGTATTTACGTTTCAAAAAACTCCTTGAAAAATCAAGTCAATAAAACAGACTGCCACGCGATCGCCTTAGTGCTAGCGACGTTAGGAGCGTCAGCGGGGCGCTCTTAGCGCACAGCGCTGTGCTGCGTTAGCGGAGCGGCTCTGTTAGCGCAGCAGGCGGGCAACGCCCAACAAGAGCTAGCGCAGATCGCGAAGCATTGCCCAAGACAAATAAGTTCTGACGGAGAAATCTATGGGAATTCAATCAATACGTGCAGCTTGGTATGAGAAACAGGGAGACGCACGGGACGTAATTCAGTATAGTGAAATCTCAGTCTCTGAACCCAGTCCTGGAGAAGTGCGAGTCAGAGTTCATGCATCAGGCGTCAATCCATCCGATACCAAAGTTCGTGGTGGCTGGGGTGGGATTAGTGTTAAGTTTCCGCGAATTATTCCACACCAGGATGGGGCAGGCATTATTGAAAGCGTTGGTGAAGATGTCCCGACCTCACGCATTGGTGAACGAGTTTGGATTTATGAAGCTCAACAAGGACGACCCTTCGGCACAGCCGCCGAGTATGTTGTGGTACCGAGTCATCAAGCTATTTACCTCCCAGATAACACCAGCTTTGCAGAAGGAGCCTGTCTTGGTGTCCCAGCAATGACGGCTCACCGCTGCGTATTTGCCGATGGTTCGGTGAACGGACAAGTGATTCTGGTTACAGGTGGAGCCGGCGCAGTTGGGAACTACGCAGTACAGTTTGCTAAATGGGGTGGTGCAACAGTAATAACGACGGTAAGTCGTCCCGAACAGGTTGAACTCGCAAAAGCCGCAGGCGCAGACCACATCATCAACTATAAAACTGAGGATGTCGTGCAGCGCATTCGGGAGATTACTGGAAAAGAGCGCGGACTCAACCGCATCATTGATGTGGATTTCAACGCCAATCTTTACATCACCGATGCCGTACTGCGAACTAACGGTGTAGTTGCGATGTATGCAGCCGATCCGGATGTTCGTCCAGCCGTGCCAATTGTGTCACTAATGCTCAGGAATATCACTATTCGCACAGTGCTAGTTTACACAATGCCCAGCGAAGCAAAGCAAGCCGCAACTCGCGATATTGTAGCGGCACTTGAAGCTGGCGCTTTGCGCCATAACATTGCTCGACGCTTTCCCCTCACTGACGTTGCTGCTGCCCACGAGGCACAAGACAGCGGGCAGATGATCGGCAAAGCCATCATTGAGATTGCGTAATCGAGGAAACCAGGGAAAGACACCATGAATCTGCAATTCCAAGGGAAACGTGTCCTCGTCACTGGAGGAAATAAAGGTATTGGTTTTGCCATCTGTAAAGGATTGCTCGCAGCAGGATTTGAGGTAATTCTCGCTGCGCGATCGCTCGACAAAGGCAAAGCCGCTATTGAAAAGCTCCCATCGCCTGAAAAGGTGCGCCTAGCCGTACTCAATGTGACCGATGATAACTCGATTCACCACGCCGTAGAAGAGTTGTCCCAGGAAATCGGTCATCTGGACGTGCTAATCAACAATGCAGGTATTTATCCCGATGAAGGCGTAAATATCCTAACTATTTCACGCGACTTGCTGAATCGCGCAATGGATACTAATGCCTTGAGTCCTATTCGGATAGTTCAAGCCTTCTTGCCCTTGTTGGAAAAAGCACCTGCCGCAAAGATTATCAATGTTTCGAGTGGATATGGCGAATTGAATGGACTCTCTGCCGATGTGCCGAGTTACTGCTTGTCCAAACTCGCCCTTAACGGTGCAACGATTATGCTAGCTGATGCTCTGCGCTCTAAAGGAATTGCCGTTTACGCCATGTGTCCGGGTTGGGTGAGGACGGATATGGGGGGTTCATCGGCTCCCCGTTCGCCTGAGCAAGGCGCAGATACTGCGATTTGGCTAGCGACAGAAGCTTCGTCCAGCTTGAGTGGGAAGTTTTTCCGCGATCGCCAGGAGATTTCTTACTAACAAAAAGGAGTTTGTTATGACTGACAACACGAAGGTTTGCTTCATCCTGCACATAGTGCAAACTCAATGATCAACAAATAATAGACTTCCTGCGTGAATCTAAACTTGCGCCCCTAATCCCTAAAGGGAACCTCGAGTTCCCCAGAGGGGACCCCATGCCCCCCCAATTTGGGAGAACTTATGATCAGCTTCCCCCAAATTTGGGGACGGGAGAGGGCGATAAATTATTCATGCAGGAGGTCTAATACATAACGGGATACACGCTGACGATCGATGGCGGTTTTACAGTGCACTAGTGGGTAAGGCAGTGAATGATTGGTTTATACCAATTGGTCTTTAAAATGACACAAATAGTCAAGGAAGTAGGTTGTAGCCTCCTTCCTACCACCTGCTACCTAATACCTAAAGCCTAATCACCGATAAGTGTCAAACATTTAACCAAATGGTATTACTGATTGCAGAAACCTATAGAGAGACAAATCCATGAAAGTTGGTGTAATCGGTTCAGGAAACATTGGCGGCACGCTGGGGCGACATTGGTCAAAAGTAGGACATGAGGTGATGTTCAGCTCCAGAAATCCGGAGGAACTCAAGCCGATGGCAGCAGAGGTAGGCGCTCAAACCGGAACCGTTGAAGCAGCGGCAGCATTTGGGGAGGTGATTTTGCTAGCAATTCCGTTTGGCAAAATTCCTGAGTTGGCACAGCAGATTGGACGATTAGACGACAAAATTCTGATTGATGCCACGAATCCTTACCCGCAACGCGATGGTGATGTCGCTCAACAGGTAATCGATGATCAGTTACAAACGGCTACAGGCTACGTCGCCAGTCAGTTTCCAGGTAATCACACGATTAAAGCGTTTAATTCTATTTACTTCAAAGTGCTGGAAGAGCAGGCATTTAGAAGTGGCGATGAACGTATTGCTGTTCAGATTTGTGGTGATAATCCGCAGGCAAAACAAACAGTGAAGCAACTTATCGAAGAAATTGGTTTTGCGCCTCAAGATATTGGCGATCTGAGCAGCGGTACTGTCTTTGAACCGAATGCGCCCCTTTACAACAAAAACCTCAAAATCGGTGAAGCGGAAACACTCTGGCAGCAACTCTCTAATGGCTAATCAAGTGATCTACAAAACAGATCTAAAGAATGTTGATTGGCTGGAGATGAAATCAACACTAGCCAGCGATGCCTTTGACAATGGGCGAACTCCAAGCCAACTTCAAGCATCTTTTGAAAATAGTTATGCGGCAGTCATTGCCTATGCTAATACCCAAATTATCGGGACTGCTCGTGTTCTCTCTGACGGTGTTTGCAATGCTTACATTGTCGATGTCTGGACGCTCACTCAGTATCGGAAACGAGGGATTGCCACCACAATGATGGAGCTTCTTTTAGCCAAACTTGAGGGACAGCACGTTTATCTGTTTACAGATGATTCACTTGAGTTTTACGAAAAACTTGGCTTTAAAGCTCAACCTACTGGACTTGGAAAAGTAGTCGGGCAATGGTTACAAAATAAAACAAGCTAGTGCGATCGCCATCTTGATATCTAAAAACTACGCTCTCTAGCCCCTGAAGCCATGATCGCTACAAAACCAACTATTCTAATTCTCGGTGCAACAGGTCGAACCGGATCTCATCTCGTCAATCTTTTGGAGCCGGAATCCGATCGCCTCGAAATTCGTGTTGCCATTCGTAAACCTGAACAGGCAGAACAATTCTTGAAGCGCGGCATTACAACCGTGCCTCTTGACCTGGATGACCTTTCGACTTACGAGGATGCACTCCAAGGCGTTCAGCGCCTATTCATGGTGACGGGCTACACGGTGGATATGTTGAATCAGGGTAAGAACCTCACCGATGCTGCCAAAGACGCAGGTGTTGAATATATCGTCCATGTAGGTACGTTTCATCAACCGGGTCGCCCTCAAGCTAAACTGATTCGTCACTACATTTGGCATCAATTAATCGAGACTTACATCGAAGCCAGCGGCATCAGTTGGACTCATCTTTGCCCCAACGCCTTTATGCAAAACTTCTTTGGTGCCGTGCAGGATGGTAAACTGCGGATGTTTTTCGGACAGGAACGAGTCGGGCTAGTGGATTGTTTCGATCTGGCTCGTGTGGCAGCAGCAGCGTTACGTGAACCCGCCAAACATTCAGGACAACGCTATTTCTTGAGTGTTGAAGCCCTCACCATGCCCGAAGCGGCACAAATCCTTTCGGAAGAATTGGGAAAAGCGATCGCTTACGAACCGTTACCAGCCTCCGATTTACGCAAACTCCCGATCGGTCAAACAATGGAATCTGCTTACTTTGAGTGCATTGTCCGTCAAATGGAATTGCTGCAAGCCGGACAACTTCCCGACTTCGCTGACACCTACGACAACATTCCGCAAATTATTGGACAATCCCCCATTTCATTCCGTGAATTTGTTCGCAAAAACCTGGCTGAGTTTAAGTAGCGTGAAAGGCATGCTGGAGCAGACAGACGAAAGCCCCTGATGCTTAGTCTGAAGCGATCTCCTGCCACTCAGCTACACCATTGGGTAGCCAAAAAAGCAAACACAGGAGAAAAAATAGGAATGCCTGTTCAACCAACGTTACCCGTTGCGCCTATCAAACCCGTTACAGACGACTACTTCGGCACAAAGGTAACGGACAACTACCGTTACATGGAGAACTTCAATGATGAAGAGGTTCAGCAGTGGGTGAAACCGCAAGCCGATTTTACAACCAACATCCTTAACCAACTTCCTGAGCGCGATGCCTTTTTCAACCGCATGATGCAATTAGATGCTTCCGTTTTGGCAAAAGTAGGTTGCGTGTTGCGGCTTTCCAGTGGCAAAGTTTTCTACCTCAAACGGGAAGCACAAGACGATGTGTGGAAACTTTACCTGCGGGACGGTATGAACGGCAACGAAATTCTTTTGGTCGATCCTGACAAGTTCAAACAAGAAACGGGCAAGCCGCACGCAATCAATCGCTTCATACCTTCGTGGGATGGCAAGTATGTGACGTATGGGATTTCAGCTAGCGGTTCGGAAGAGGCTTCGCTTTATGTGATGAATACTGAAACCCTTAAAAATGTAGACCAAGCGATTTCGCGGCTGCATTTCGGCGGAGTTTGGTTGCCTGATAACCAGTCTTTCCTCTATACCCGCCATCAAGAGATGAAAGCAAGCATGGCGAAGACACAGAAGAATAAAAACAGCAAAGTCTATTTGCACAAACTGGGTACAGATGTAGAACAAGATAAAATTATCCTCGGTCATGACATTACGCCATTGGTGGAGGTTTCTCCAGAAGCCTCTCCATTTGTCGTCACCGTTCCAAATTCCGACTATATATTTGCAGTTATCCTCTACGGCACGCAGAAGGAAATTGACCTCTATGTTGCTACCCTTGATTCATTCGATCGCGGCGCACCGGAGTGGAAGAAGGTTTGCGACCTTTCAGATGAAGTCGTCATCTTTGAGGTGCATGGAGAAGACTTATATCTGACGACACACAAAAATGCACCTCGCTACAAGATTGTCAAAACTTCGTTAAAAAACCCAGACCTTTCAAAAGCTGAAACCGTCCTAGCGGAAAGTGACAGAACCGTAAACAACATATTTGCAGCTAAAGATGCACTCTATGTGCTGATGGATGGCAATGCTATTGATAAAGTGATTCGTATTCCTTACGGTGGCGCGGCGACAGAACTCAAGCTTCCCTTCGATGGTGCAGTCGATTTTTTTGGCAACGACCAAAGATTGTCCAGAAATGACCCCACAGTGGAGGGGATTGTGCTAAATATGACCTCTTGGACGCGATTCAACAGCATCTACGAATACGATCCGAAAACAGAAAGGTTTGCGGAAACAGGTTTACAACCAAAAGGTAAATATGATGCACCGGATGATTTGATAACCGAGGAAGTTGAGGTGCGCTCGCACGACGGAACGATGGTACCGCTTTCAATCATCTACAAGCAAGGAATTAAGCTCAACGGCTCAAACCCATGCTGGCTGACTGGTTATGGTGCTTATGGCTATTCATTTTACCGACCCTATCAACACCAAGATTATGCGTGGTACGAAAAAGGCGGCATTATGGCATTTGCCCATGTGCGGGGTGGTGGCGAAAAGGGCGAACAGTGGTATCGCGCTGGATTTCAACAAACTAAGCCGAACACCTGGAAAGATTTTATTGCTTGCGCCGAATATTTGGTTGAACAGAAATACACCTCGCCTACAAAACTGGCGGGTGAAGGCTTAAGCGCAGGCGGTATCTTGATTGGCAGAGCTATTACCGAACGTCCCGACCTGTTTGCTGTGGCAATTTCACGGGTGGGTGCTATGAATGTGATTCGTTTTGAAACGACCCCAAACGGCGTGAACAACATTCGCGAATTTGGTAGTTGCAACACGGAATCAGGGTTTAAAGCACTCTACGAAATGGATGCGTTTTTGCACGTCAAAGACGGTGTGAACTATCCAGCAATGATGATTACGCACGGCATCACTGACCCACGATGCGAACCTTGGCAATCAGCAAAGTTTGCAGCGCGGGTTCAAGCCGCATCCACAAGCGGTAAACCTGCCTTGCTCCGCATTGACTACGAGGCGGGACACGGCGTTGGCTCAACCAAAACGCAACTTTTCCAGGAACGAGCCGATATTTTTGCCTTTATGATGTGGCAATTTGGCATGAATGACTATCAACTGAATACCGTTCTCGACGAATAATGATCGATATTTCGAGACGGATTAAACCGAGTTGTGAAGCTGCTTTTGAATAAATTCTCTTGGGTACGATCGCTGACGCAATGGAGGTTGAGGGACATCTCGGTGTAAATTTTTTCCGCCCAACTGAATCACACAATCCTACGTATCGAGTGATTTTTAAGTTCAGCGGCATTAGTAAAAAGGAAAATCATTATGACAGAAATCAATACTAGACCCCCTTCTCAGAATGAGTATTCTCTGATGGATAATCTCTATAAGGAGGTGTATAAATTTATTGATTCATCACCTTCACCTGTAGAATGGGTCACTTACGTCTATGAACAGCCCATGTCAGGAGATCGTAACTATTGGCTTGCTCTGCTTGACAGCAATATTGTAGGATTTGTTGATTTCAAGATCATACCATTTCACCAGAGTTTAGAGCAGAAGTTTGCTAGAATATTCGATTTTTTCATTAGACCATCAGTTCAACGGTGTGGATGCGGGACGCAGCTAGTTCGTAAGGTAATTAGTTCAGCGAAAGAACAGGTGGGTGGGCATTCATATTTTTCGTTGAGGCAAGGCAGAGGGCAGAAGGCAGAAGGCAGAAGGCAGAAGGTAAGAGGATACATTTGTTGACATACCTTCGTTTATTTGTGCCTACCTCCTTACTACACACAAGCAATAAGCCTTACTTTCCCAATTGTTTAATGCACTCCCTAGCCCAAAAATAATTGAATTTACTCTTCAGTTTTCTAAATCTTTTGTTTGTCGGTTTTGAGATATAGCAGCCGCCAAAGTGATTAGGACAACGTCAAATACTGATGACCAGCCAATCTTTTCCCTTCTGCCTTCTGCCTTCTGCCTTTTGCCTTTTGCCATAGATTCTAAGGAACTACTCTAATGTTATGTGTTGAAGACTTGATAAACCTAGACCCGTTTCAACGGCTTCCCCAAGAGCGATTAGAGTGGGTTTGCGATCGCGCCCAAACTGTTGAACTTGGTGTTGGGGAGATACTCGTGCGTGAAGGCGATGTTTCCTGTGGTGTGTTCATCCTGGTTGCAGGTCAAATGAGCATTACCCGCCGCAGTGAAGGCAGTGACATCCCTATTGGGCAACATGACGCGCCATCCTTCTTTGGTGAAATTACAGCCTTGACCGATGAACCTGTGCCGGTGACGATGCGGGCAGCAACGGACTGTAGAATTTACACACTTGAGGCGGACGACTTCCTCAAACTGCTGCATGAATGCCGCGATTTTGAGCGAACGGTATTCCGCATTGTGCAGCGTCGGGCTCGTGGGCTAGAGTCCTTCATTCGCGGACGTGAAAAAATGGCAGCCTTAGGGACGCTTGCCGCCGGATTAGCCCATGAACTGAACAATCCAGCCGCAGCCCTCGTTCGTGCCTTGCGGGAAATGCCAACTGCTGTCCTCGAACTTCAACGGATGAATTTAGTCTACGGACAACGCCAAGTTGAGGAAGTGCATACTCAGCAGTGGTTTCAGGCGCGCGATCGGGGCTATGATGCGATTCTCAACGATCGCGTAGACCTCGTGACCTTGAGCGATCGCGAAAGCATTCTGCTGGACTGGCTGGAAGACTATGGGGTGGAGCAGGCTTGGAAACTGGCAGAACCGTTAGCGTCTGGGGGTATTGAGGTCGATACCTTGAATCAGCTCATGGAGCGTTGGCGCAACGATTCCACTGAGATGCGGGAAATGGGATTGCACTGGCTAGCGCTTTCGTTTGAAGTGATGTCGATGATTAAACATGGTTTGCGCGGAGCGGAGCGAATTTCAGAACTGGTGCAAGCCATGAAATCTTACTCTTACCTGGATCAGGGCATTGAGCAAGAGGTAAATCTGCATCAAGGGTTAGAAGATACCTTGCGGTTGTTTGCTCACAAACTCAAGTGCGGCATCCAGGTTCAACGCCATTACGATCAACAGGTTCCGAAAATCCTTGCCTATGGCAGTGAACTAAATCAAGTGTGGACAAACTTAATTGATAATGCGATCGATGCTATGGATGGCAAGGGACTGCTTGAAATTACGACGACTCAGCGCGATCGCTTTGTCCGGGTTGACATCACTGATTCTGGTAGCGGCATTCCCTCTGACATTCAAACGCGCATTTTTGAACCCTTTTTCACCACCAAATCAGTTGGGCAGGGTTCTGGGCTAGGATTGGAAACCGCTCGGCGGATTGTGGAGAATCGCCACCACGGAACGATCTCGTTTGAATCACAACCAGGCAGAACCTGTTTCACCATTTGCTTACCCTTGCCAAATCCATAAGCGATCGCGACATTTGGCATCAATTGACAGCCCATCTTCGTGAGTTCGTGCGTTATCGCAGTCGCCAAGGCGATTAGGACTCTTGCCAAATAGTGAAACCTTGACCAATCAATCTTTTCCCTTCTGCTGCCATCTGCCCTCTGCCTTTTGCTATAAAATCTCGCTGAGTTTAAGTAAATCCAAATAATATGCACAGCCTCTCAAACTCACCTCCTAACACATTTGCTATCGGGGCAATTTACCCATCAACCGCATAGGCTACGGTGCTATGCGACTAACAGGACAACCCGGCAATTTCGGACCCTATCCCGATTGGGAATGAGGTCAAAACCTTCTGCGTCGTGCTGTCGAATTGGGTGTCAATTTTATTGATACGGCAGAAGCGTATGGACCCGGTTTCAATGAGGAATTGATTGCCTCTGCACTGCATCCATACCCCCAAGGTGTCGTCATCACCACGAAAGGCGGTATCAATAAACCTACCCCTGATAACATTCAAGCCGATGGCAGTCCGGAAAATTTGCGACGGGGTTGTGAAGCCAGTTGGCAACGCCTCAAGGTAGAGGGAATTGATCTCTATCAACTGCATCGTCCCGATCCAAAAGTACCGTTTACTGAATCTGTAGTAATGCTGGGGACATCAATACCTCTCGGTTAAGCTCCTCTGCCCTCAAACCAAATACTGTGCTAACATAGTTAATGAGAATAAATTAGGTCACAGTGTTTGTTTCTAATATTGATAAGATTCTTTCTTTTAGTATTGACGGGCAGTTTTCCAAAATCTATATCTCTACACTTTTCTGATTTGGGAAACAATCAATGTCACTTTATGTAGGCAACCTTTCTTTTGAGGTAGGACAAGAAGACCTAAGCAGCATATTTGCAGAATACGGTTCTGTAAAGCGAGTGCAGCTGCCTACTGACCGTGAAACAGGTCGTCCGCGCGGCTTTGGTTTTGTAGAAATGGGTACAGAAGCAGAAGAAGATGCAGCTATAGAGGCACTTGATGGTGCTGAATGGATGGGTCGCGCTCTAAAGGTGAATAAAGCTAAGCCTCGCGAAGACAGAGGAGGAAACAGCAGAGGTGGATACTCCAAACGCTACTAAGCTTTAAGACAAAAATCAATTTTGATGGAAGCGCTCAGGATATTCGCGCCATAGCAAGAACGACTGTGGCAATAGTCTGTGGTTAACAGGTAAGTCGAGCACTCATACGGCGAGACGCTGGCGGTTGTTTCAACCGAACCATAGATAAAACACCTAAAGGCAGAATCAACGAAAGTAATTCATAGAAAAGAAGTAAGGCAACAATTTATGGCAAAGCAGAAATCATCAGCAAATGAAGAGCAGCAAACTCACCACTCTGGTACCAAACCACTTGAGGAGGCTCAAGCAAAGCAAGCCGGAACCGAGTTTGAGTGGCACCTGGGTCGGATTACACGCATGGGACACTTCGAGATTGGCGGGGGTAGACAAGTGACCGTCATCTGGGAAGAGGGAGGTGTTAGCTCGCAGCAGGGTGAGATCACAGATGAGCAGTGGGAAATTTTTAAGCTGGCATTTTTAAGCACAGGTCGAATTGCAGTGTTGAGTGACCATCAAGGGAAAGAATGGATGCATGACTACCGCTTTTTAGAAGCCGTGCGATGAGAATCCTGCCGCAGATTCGCCTTTAATAACAAAGTGCGAACCTGGACAATACTTTTCGGTTAACCATTAAGTAGTATTGGTAATTGCAAAAGTAAGTGAGACACGCCCCGTTCCACTTCCCCTATGCATTGGCTTTTTGGAGGAAAACTTGGAACGGGGTTTTTTCACAACTCTAGGGTTACTTCTGCCTTGCCTTAGAGGAATCTTTTCAGCCAAAATCTCTCGAATTAGCTTGGCGTAAAAAAAGGGAGTTGGTCAGGTGAAACGTTTTGAAAATCACTAATCGCGCGTCGAAGAACTTTAAGCGTACCAGTAAAGCCTAGACGTAGTGGCGATATTCCAGCGAGCTTAAGCAGCTTGAAACATTAAATGTCGCACTGCATAATGCCCCAAAAGCCAACCGTAGATCTCTTGGACAACTTCACGCGGTTTGAGAGAACGTATAGGAGTCTTGCGTCCAAGGAGATGCGTTTTGAGTTCATCAATCGTATTTTCTATTTCCCAACGCTGATGATATTCGGCTGCTAACAATAAAGCTGGAAACAGGGTGATATCTTGCAGACTTGTAATCAGACGATAGGTTTGTTGTCCCTGCTCAGTATCAATGGTATATTCAATAACCCGCAAGAGAATCTTAGTACCGCCTTTTTTCTTCGACTTACCGTCGGGATTAATCCAACTGAGATAGGAGCCATCATCCAAGACTTTTTCCACTGAAAATTTCAAATTGCATTAGAATAGCTGCTGCATGGTGCGCCCAATATTATCCTGATTCCGGGAACAACAACAATTGCACATCTAGAAGAAAACCTTGCCGCTGCTTCAATTAAACTCGCAGATGATGAATTTGAAGCATTGAATCAGATGTAGTCAGTATGAACTTCTTCTTATGGGATACACGACAACATTCGACGGGATTTTCTCCCTAAATGAACGATTATTCGATAGTCAAGTTTTCTATTTACTGGAGCTAGCTCTCATATATCTCTAGAGGTAAACTATCTGGGTCTTTGAAGAAAGTAAAACGCTTCCCTGTAAGTTCGTCAACCCTGATATTTTCTACCTCAATATGCTTTGAATCAAGATATAGAACGGCTTCATCTATATCATCGACTTCAAAAGCTAAATGCCTTAATCCACAGGCTTCTGGCGTGCTAACTCGATTAGGAGGATGAGGGAACGAAAAAAGCTCGATTACATCACCGTTACCAACTCTTAAGTCTAGCTTGTAAGAATTTCTGGCTTCTCTAAAAGTTTCTTTGATAATCGAAAAACCTAAAACATCTACATAGAAATGCTTTGATTTATCATAATCTGAGCAAATAATAGCAACGTGATGTATTTCCTTGATTTTCATGAGTCACTTTTCTTAAATAAATCGGAAGCTCCCTATCCGAGGTTAGCAAAGAAAAAGCGCTCCTTTTGGGAGCGCCTGACAACCACATTACAAATCGGAAACTTACATGAGGACGACCTTAGCTGTGAATTGCAGGAGCAACCAGAGCAACTGGCACAGCTTCACCTGCTGCTAGGTCGAGGGGGAAGTTGTGAGCATTGCGCTCATGCATCACTTCAAATCCTAGGTTGGCGCGGTTCAGTACATCTGCCCAGGTGTTAATTACACGACCTTCAGAGTCAAGTACGGATTGGTTGAAGTTGAAGCCATTCAGGTTGAACGCCATCGTGCTGATGCCCAAGGCAGTGAACCAGATACCCACAACAGGCCAAGCTGCCAGTAAGAAGTGAAGGGTACGACTGTTAGCAGCGGTTCCCAATACTATCTCGTTTGTACGTCCAACCAAGCGACCGAAATAACCGTGGGCCGCCACAATATTGTAGGTTTCTTCTTCCTGACCGAACTTGTAACCGTAGTTCTGAGACTCGATTTCAGTCGTCTCACGCACTAGGGAAGATGTCACCAGTGAACCATGCATTGCGCTGAACAACGCACCACCGAACACACCCGCTACGCCCAGCATATGGAAAGGGTGCATCAGAATGTTGTGTTCGGCTTGGAACACGAACATGAAGTTGAAGGTACCCGAAATGCCTAGAGGCATACCATCAGAGAAGCTACCTTGTCCGATAGGGTAAATCAGGAACACGGCGGTGGCGGCGGCAACCGGAGCACTGAAAGCCACGCAGATCCAAGGGCGCATACCCAGGCGGTAGCTCAGCTCCCACTCACGGCCCATGTAGCAGAAGACACCAATGAGGAAGTGGAAGATAACGAGCTGGTAGGGACCACCGTTGTAAAGCCACTCATCTAAAGAAGCAGCTTCCCAGATTGGATAGAAGTGTAGCCCGATCGCATTACTAGACGGAACAACGGCTCCAGAAATGATGTTGTTGCCGTACAACAGGGAACCAGAAACAGGTTCGCGGATACCGTCAATATCAACAGGAGGTGCAGCGATGAAGGCGATGATAAAGCAGGTGGTGGCAGCCAGCAGAGTGGGAATCATCAACACGCCAAACCAACCTATATATAGGCGGTTTTCGGTTGCGGTGATCCAGTTGCAAAACCGTTCCCACAGAGTGGCGCTACGCTGTCTCTGTAAAGTAGTGGTCATAATTTCAATGATTTAATTGCGATGAATTTTGCGAAGAGGTTGTTGTTTTTGAATTCGTTAACAACCTTGATGAAATATTAATAAGTCTTTCTAAGATTTGTCAGTTACTAGAAGTTATAGGTTGAAGTTAGTAACTAATATAACTTTCTCATTTCGCCTAAAACTGTCCTAACAGATGTAGAATTCTTGGATGATTTTTCTGATTAGATAAGGCTTTGAGAAAGACGCTAATCCATTTTTGAGTTCAAAACCCTGTCATCTGATATAACTAAGTAAGTATTAAAAAGTTACTGACTTTTGAAAATTAAGTTAATCATCCGGTAACGCATGACGCTTGAAGAAGCCTTGGCTACCCTAAAGGCAATTCTTGGTAAGAAGCCCTTAAATGAGTTACAAGAAATAGTTTTTCGGCAATGTTGGGAGAAAAAGAGTTATCCAGAAATTGCTGAAAGCTCTGGTTATGATGATGGCTACGTTAAATATGTTGGCTTCGAGTTGTGGAAGATGCTCTCGGTGGCGCTAGGTGAGAGAGTTACTAAAAATAACTTTCGATCTGCTCTAAGCCGATGGCGATCGCGTAGTGGGCACTCCGGGCGATCGCTCCAAGACAATAGTGGTTCAGAGCAGGGGAGCAGGCAAGCAGGGGAGCAAGACAAACACACAGAGGTTAGTGATGGAATCTCAGTGTCAACTACCACGGCTGAATACAACGTCGTTTCAGGTTGTCGTCAAGATTGGGGTGAAGCGATCGATGTTTCTGTCTTCTATGGACGTTCCACAGAATTAGTGATGCTTGAGCGGTGGATTGTCCAGGAAAACTGTCGGTTGGTGGCGTTGCTGGGAATTGGGGGTATCGGGAAAACCGCTCTATCTGTCAAGTTAGCTGAGCAACTTCAGGGAGATTTTGAGTATGTGATTTGGCGATCGCTTCACAACGCTCCCTCTCTGGAGTCGCTTCTCGCTAGCTCGATTGAATTCCTCTCAAACCAGCAGGAAATCGACTTACCCGATGATGTTAACTCCAGAATTTCGCGGCTGCTCAATTATCTGAAAAAGCATCGCTGCCTCATTGTCCTCGATAATGCAGAGACAATTGTTTGTAGTTCTACAACACAAGAGACATGTGAGGGATACGAAGGATATAGCGAACTGTTCAAGCGAATAGGAGAGTCGCGCCACCAAAGTTGTTTAGTTCTAACGAGCCGCGAAAAGCCCAAAGAAGTCGCTGCGCTGGAAGGAGAAACCTTTCCCGTTCGCTCATTACCACTATCAGGTTTAGCAACCACAGAAGGACGAGAAATTTTTGGAGGTAAAGGAAACTTCTCTGGCTCAGAAAATGACTGGAAGAACCTAATTCAGTCCTATGGTGGCAATCCCCTAGCCTTGAAAATCGTAGCAACAACCATTCGGGATTTATTTGATAGCAATATTTCTAACTTTCTTTCTCAAGGTACAGTCATTTTTGGTGATATTCAAAATCTTCTGACTCAGCAGTTTTGTCGGCTATCCCACTTAGAAACTGAAATTATGTACTGGCTAGCCATCAATCGCGAACCCGTCACGATTACAGAACTAAAAGCTGATTTGGTATCACCGATACTGCCTTCTGGGCTACTGGAAGCAATAGAATCTCTAGAGCGCAAGTCACTCATAGAAAAAGGGACGGCTCGCTTCACATTACAGCCTGTACTCATGGAGTACGTGACCAATCGCTTAGTCAAAGAAGTTTGTCAGGAAATTGAAACAAGAGAAATCTCTCTATTCAAAAATTATGCGCTTCTCAAAGCTCAGGCAAAAGATTTCATTAAGGATATGCAAAGTCATTTCATCCTTAAACCGATTAGTGAACAATTATTGCGGGTGTTTGGTACTCCAGAGAATTTTGAGAATCAGTTAATGAAAATCATCTCGTCTCTGAGAGGAAAATTACCCATTGAAACGGGATACGTTGCTGGAAATACAATTAATCTACTGCTTCATCTGAACCGAGATTTGAGCGAAGCCTCCGGCAACACGAAGTGTACACGCGATTTTTCTGCGCTGACCGTTTGGCAAGCCGATCTCAAGGGCGTGAATTTACACTGTTGTAATTTCTCGGGTTCCGATCTAGCCAAGTCTACGTTTACTGAAAACCTGGGTTATGTTTTTGCAATGGCAGTAAGCCCAGATGGAAAACTTTTAGCTACAGCTGATAGTCATGCCAAGATTCGCTTATGGCGAGTTACAGACGGTCAACAACTATTGAGCTGGGATGGACAATGCCCTGGTTGGACTCGCGCTCTTGCCTTTAGTCCCGACGGCAAAACCCTGATCAGTGGCAGTGACGACAAAGCGGTAAAACTGTGGGATGTCAGCACGGGTCAGTGCCGCCAAACATTATACGGACATGGACATACAGGTTGGATCTTGTATGTTGCGTACAGTCCTCAAGGTGAATCAGTAGCCAGTTGCAGTGAAGACGCAACCGTAAAACTGTGGGATGTCAGCACAGGTCAGTGCCGCCAAACCTTCCAAGGACATACCTCTTGGGTTTCCTATGTTGCCTTTAGCCCTGACGGTCAGATGCTAGCCAGTTGCAGCGTAGACAAAACGATCAAACTTTGGGATATCAATACGGGTCAATGCCTTAAAACCTTGCAGGGACACGAAGATGTAGTCGGGTTTGTGATGTTTAGTGCCGATTATCAAGCCCTTATCAGTGCTAGTGAAGACCAAACGATTAAAGTGTGGGACGTTCAGACGGGTCAGTGCAAGAGAACATTACCAGGAGGACATAAGGGTTGGGTGTGGTGGTCTGCTGTTGCCCTTAGTTGCGACAACAAAACGCTAGCGATTGGTAGTACAGACCAAACGGTAAAGTTGTGGGACATCACCACAGGTCAAGTCCTGAGAACGTTGCAGCACAGTAGCGGGGTTCGCACTATAGTTTTCAGTCCCGATGGTGAAACGCTAATCGGTAGTCATGAAGACCAAACTCTAAAACTGTGGAATGTCTCGGATGGTAGGTGCCTCAAAACATTCCAGGGATACAGTAGCGGAGTGTGGTCTATTGCGTTTAGTCCTGATGGTCAAACTTTGGCTAGCGGTGGTGCAGACCAAATGGTGAAGGTCTGGAATGTCTTGAATGGTAGATGCCTCAGTAGCTTCAGGGGTCATACTGACATGGTTCGATTTGTGGCTTACAACCCACAAGGTAATACCTTAGCCAGTGGTGGTGCAGATCGAACGGTGAAACTCTGGAATATCTCCGATGGCAGGTGTCTCCAAACCTTTAAGGGTCATACGAATTGGGTGATGTCAGTCAAATTTAGTCCAGATGGTCACAGCCTAGCCAGCGCTAGTTTAGACCAAACTGTGAGGCTCTGGGATATTAATACTGGAGAGTGCCTCAGAATTTTACAGGCTCACGAAACTTTGGCGCTTTCAGTAACCTACAGCCCGGATGGTCAAATCCTAGCCAGTAGTGGTGCAGACCATCGGGTGAAGCTCTGGGATATTAAGACTGGACAATGTATTAAAGTGCTACAGGGACATACTAATTGGGTGTTTTCTGTCGCTTTTAGCCCGGATGGTCAAACCTTAGCTAGTGGCAGTGTAGACCGAACGATAAGGGTTTGGGATGTTCGTAATGGTCAGTGCCTCGGTATTTTGCAGGGTCATGAGAGTTGGGTTAATTCTGTTGCCTACAGTCTGGATGGTCAACTCTTGGCAAGTAGTGGTTTAGATGGAATGGTGAGGCTGTGGGATGTCCATAATGGTAGATGCTTGAGAGTGTTGCAGGAACATACAAGATGGGTACTTTCAGTTGCCTTTACCACGGGCGAAAGATTTTCTCCTAACTTGGATCAAGTCCTCGCCAGTAGCAGTGACGATCAGACCATACGATTCTGGGATATCAAGACGGGTGAGTGTCTCAAAATATTACAAAGTGAAAGACCTTATGAGGGGATGAATATTACTGGTGTCGTCGGTATTACTGAGGCTCAGAAATCAACTCTCAAAGCGTTAGGCGCGATCGAGTTAGCTAGCTAGTGCCGCTCCCTTGGAAGTCAACAGTTATTTGAGCATAAGGTGTTCAACCGCTTGTAAGCTGGTCACTTACTTCTGCCAGCCTACACGGGTTACATACCGCAAAGTGATTAATAGATACGGTAGGGGTATTCGTACAAGTATCCAAAGTCAGAATTCTATACTGGAGAGAGGAGAGAAATCCTTATAGATTTGACTTATGGCTCCTGATCCCAGGATTATGACAGCTGTTGAGCAGCTAGGTTACCGTGTCACCGTTGGTGACATTTCTGCTCAGGCGGGATTGAACATTAATTTGGCAGAGCAAGGATTACTGGCTCTAGCTAGTAATGCAGGTGGACATTTGCAAGTAGCAGAGTCAGGTGAAATTGCCTACCTGTTTCCCAAAAACTTTCGTTCAATTTTACGAAACAAGTTCTTACGGCTACAGTTGCAAGAGTGGTGGGACAAGATCTGGCGAGTTTTGTTCTACCTAATTCGGATTTCCTTCGGGATCATCCTGATGGCTTCAATTGCCTTGATTA
Source organism: Coleofasciculaceae cyanobacterium (assembly GCA_036703315.1). GTDB lineage: Bacteria > Cyanobacteriota > Cyanobacteriia > Cyanobacteriales > Coleofasciculaceae > DATNPH01. The sequence continues at coordinate 29,058 of DATNPH010000210.1, read as the reverse complement.
TGATCGCGATCGCGATCATCGTCATTGCCATCAGTATGAGCAACGACGGTAGTAGTTCCGGCGGTGGCGGTGGCAGTGGAGGCGGCAGTTCTTCTAGTGGCGGTGGCGGTGGTGGACTTTGGAGTTTCTTTTGGTTTTTCGACTTTGGCTCTAACCAAGGCTACGATAACCGACGAGGTTCCTACCGCTCTTCCAAAAAAAGCAGACGAGGTTCCTCTCACTCTTATGAAAGCCTTGAAGAATCTTCTGAAAAAAAGGAGATGAATTTCCTAGAAGCGATGTTCTCGTTTCTGTTTGGTGATGGTAATCCCAATACTGACTTAGAAGAACGTCGCTGGCAAGAAATAGGCACCGTCATTCGCAATTCACAAGGTGCTGTGGCAGCTGAACAGATTGCGCCGTATCTCGACAATGTTGGGGAAGGATACAAGCGCGAGTCGGAAGACTATATATTGCCAGTACTTACACGATTTAATGGGCGTCCGGAAGTCAGTCCAGATGGAGAGATTGTCTATCACTTCCCAGACTTACAAACAACAGCAAAAGCGTGGGAAGCGCAACCCGTACCCGCTTATCTCCGGGAGCGTTCTTGGCGCTTTAGTAAGGCAAGTAGTGGACAACTGATGCTGGCTATTGGATTAGGGGGGGTGAATCTTGTCGGTGCTTTGATGCTGGGTTCCCTGTTGAGAGATGGCATTGCGGCACAACTCGGTGGATTGGTTGCCTTTGTCCAGTCAATTTATTGGGTTTTACTCGGTTATGGCATCGGTTTTTTGGCAATTCCTTTGATTCGTTATTTCTGGATTCAGTGGAAAAATAGCCACATTGAAGCGCGAAATCAAAAACGGCAGGAGCAGGCTATTGCACTGAATCAGGCAGACACCACTGTACAGAAGAAGATTGCTTATGCTCAGCAGTTCGCCACTCAAAACGTCATCAATAAAGAGAATTTAGTCTATACAAGCGAAACGGATCTGCTCGATCAAGACCTAGAGCAATCAGAGCAAATTGATGCCGAATGGCGACGACGTTTAGAATCAGGTTCGTGATGACGCTCGCTCCCCCTAGCCAGAGTTCACAAAGGGGGAACCGGAATCTTAGCCCCCCTTTTTAACTCTGGATGGGGGATCTGATCTGGCACCATGTAGGATGTTTCAGCCTTAAGTTGACACCAATGTCGGGTGTTGCCCACCTGCTTCGCTCACCGACCCATATGCGTCTCTAAAAATTCTTTTGCTTTTTGAGTTTCGAGACGTAGTCTCGGTGAGTTTCTCCCCCTGCTTTTCTTTTCACCTATTATTTACCTTGAGACGACAGGAATCAGCACATCGGTAATTAAAGGGAGATGATCGGAACCAACATCAGAACCCGTTCTAGTATTCACAACCTGAATATCTGGACTGACTAAACAATGGTCTACAGGAATTGATAACCAGGGGATTGTAGGTGAAAATGACGACAAGGTTGGTAAAACCCCAAACCCAGCACGAGCATTACGCAGTCCAGAACGTTGGATCATGCTTCTATAGTATGGCGACCACATAACAACATTCAAATCACCAATTACTACAACGGGTTTTTTGATTTTCGCTACATAATCGCCAATACCTTCTTCCAGATGTTGATTTCGCCACTCAGACCCCTGTTTCCCAAAAACTAATTGTGGATAAGTATGAGTTGCAATGATTGTAACGTCTTTCCCTTCAAGCTTTAAATTTGATATGAGCATACCCCGTTTCTCGCCGTATAACTGAATCGAAGAATTTTCTAAGGGTAGGCTACTGTAGACTTCAATCTCAAGTTGCTTAGCGCCTAGGTGATAAGGCAGAATATCCCGTAAAACTTCTAGTTTCTCAGGCCAAGGGTCAGTCGCTTCTAAGAAAGCAGCGAAGGTCGGTTTTTCTCTCCTCACCAGAGAGATAACATCAGCATATTGGGTATTAGAAAACAAGACATTTGACAAAAACAGCCGCATCGGTTGTCCTGAACTTGGACTTAGAACTTCTAGTTTCGGGATATACCAAGGTACTATTTCAGTCAAGTTAATCAACAGGCAAAATAAGCTGAGTATCCACCAAATTTTGCGACGTGTCAGCGCAAAGTAAATAAACGGAAATAATCCAATCAGGAAATACTGAAGTTTGAAATTAGATGTAACTTCTAAGTATATGTTTGATTTTCCTAGGTAACCTAGGAGAGAAAGTAGAGTAACAACAACGGTTAGAAGTATGAATAAATAGGCAATCAGGTTAGTGATTAGCCTAGAAAATAGATGAGAAATAGAGCGAGGCATAAAAAAAGAAAAAGGCAAAAGGAATGCCATTGTTGTATAACCTTCTTTTGCCTTTAAAAAATTAATTTTTGTAACTACTACGACGGGAGCTGAGCCAGAGTAGCATTTTGGTAATAGTGACCCAAAATCTGCTGATAATTTACGCCCTGCGTTGCTAGATTGTGCGCTCCCCACTGACTCAAACCCAGTCCGTGACCAAAACCACGGCCTTGGATTTGAAAACCATTGCCATTGGGGTTAACGACAAACAACGTACTTTTAAGACCTAAGGTATTGCGTAAATCATTGCCGCTTATACGCTTTTTGCCACGATCGCCTGTAACTAGCATGGTAATAATGCGTCCATTTGGGGTCTTGCGCTCTGGCGTCATGGAGACTACATTGCCGACACCGGAAATCTTGCTACTGAGTTCACTGCGGGACAAGTTCTTGGTCCATTCAAAAACTGGTGCCCCTATGTCGTAATCTACAACACCTCGTAAGTACGGTAGGCGATCAGTCCAGATATCTTCCACGTTTTCCGTGTGTCCTCCAGAAGAGGAGTGGAAAACGGCAAGAATCACCTGACCGTTATACGTCATCACCTGTCCAGCGGTGGCATCGACTGCCTGATGCGTTCCTTGAGCTTCGCCGTCTACACCTTTGTAGACTTGCCAAGTTGTCGTGTCGCCAACATCGTAGACGGTATTTTTGGATGTAGAGCGCTTATAGAGTGCGTAGGAACGGGCGGCAACCGCTTGTGCCTTCAGGGCTTCTTGAGGCCAATCGGGGAACATTTCAGAGCCGAGAACGCTGTAGAGATAATGTTCTAAGTTGACATGATTAACGGCAGTTATCCCCTTGCTGCTAGCTACAAGTTCAGTCCGTCCCCGATACCAGTGACCCCCTATCCAAACAAAACCGTCACCAGTTGGTTCAATCGAAAGCGATCGCGATCGCCACTTAGCCAGCGCGACATTACCACCACCGCCTTGAGCATTGAAGGCATTCATTGCTTCTAGCTGTCCGACTTCTTGACCGGTACTATCGCGAACCACAGCTTTAGTAGAACTGCCTACCTGCACCCGACTAATACCCTCTTGAATCGCTACCCGCAGTTCTGTTGCTGCCTGCGCCGGACCAACTAGAATAATCCATAACAAAAAGGAGAGCCACCAATGACGCCCTCCAAGTAAAAGCATCTGCTTCAGCATAGATATTAGAGAGATGGGTAAACGTCTAGACGCCATCTTTAAAACTTCCTCACACGACAAGTATTTTCGTTTTCAGGATTAACAGCCATTGAATTGCACTCAAAGCGCTTGCTAGATTACTTTGTTCAGGGGGCTTGAGTAAAAATCCGCTTGGATTGATTATTGTTTGACGCGATCGCACATAGCCGTCGATTTTTTCCAGAGACATACTCCGCTAGTTAGACATCCTCGGATACATTTAACATGTTTACTGCTAAGCCGCCATACACAAAATACAATTTGCATCCTGATGATCTAGAAGAAAACACAGTAGGGGCGTATGGCAATACGCCCGTACAGGAGTAAGCAAAGAGGTTTGAAACGAAGGATAAGACTCTGCTTGTTGAGAGTTGTTCCCCATTTCCCAATTCAACTCCAGCCAGTAGAACGACAAAGCGTTCTAGAGCTGTGCTGTGTAACATAGTGATGGGATATTATTCCCTTTCCTGGTATGAGGTTTAAGGGTTCTTTCTGTGCAGATAACTTTTTTAGGAACAAGTTCTGGAGTGCCGACGCGATCGCGCAATGTTTCCAGCGTTGCCTTGCGTCTACCCCAACGCGCAGAAGTTTGGCTGTTTGACTGTGGTGAAGGCACTCAGCATCAGTTGCTGCGTAGTGACCTTAAAGTCAGTCAGATCAGCCGCATATTTATCACCCATATGCACGGTGACCACATCTATGGCTTGATGGGACTCTTGGCAAGCTGTGGTTTGGCTGGCAACACTGACCGGATTGATATTTACGGCCCAGCTGAGTTAGAAGACTACCTTCGTGCTGGTAAAAAGTACTCGTTTACTCAGTTTTCCTACCCAGTTCAGGTTCACCCGGTAAGTCAGGGGATAGTCTACGAAGACGAGGAATTTACTGTCAGTTGCCGCAGCCTCAAGCATCGCGTTCCAGCATTTGGCTACCGAGTGGCAGAAAAAGACCGGCCAGGGCGCTTTGATGTGGAAAAAGCTACTGCACTAGGAATTCCCTCTGGTCCTCTTTATGGCAAACTCAAGCGTGGTGAAACGGTAACGCTGCCTGATGGTCGTCAGATTCAGGGTTCCCAGTTGTGCGGACAAACAGAAGTGGGTCGTAAAGTCGTTTATTGCACAGATACAGTTTACTGTGATAGCGCTGTTGAATTAGCACAAGATGCGGACGTTCTGATTCACGAAGCTACCTTTGCCCATCAAGATGCTCAGCTTGCTTTTGACCGCTTGCATTCCACCTCAACGATGGCGGCGCAAGTGGCATTAGGGGCAGGTGTCAAGCAGTTGCTCATGACTCATTTCAGCCCGCGTTATGCTCCAGGGAATGCGATCGTATTGGATGATTTGCTGGAAGAAGCACGAGCAATTTTCCCCAATACAAAATTAGCCTATGATTTCTTGACCTACGATGTGCCTCGGCGTCTGCCCAAAGAACTGGCGAAGAGCGGTACTTAGGCTTAGAGTCGAATGGGTTTAACATTGGGCTGGCAGCGAAACTGCGAGAATTGCGTGTTAATCCGGATGATTTCTAGCTAGTGAAATTGATAGAGGTAGTTATAGCCCATTTGTTGAACTGGACATGGACTGGACTACTTTAGTGCGATCGCGACAAGCTGACTTCATCCAAAGGCTTCAAACTATTGCTGTGAATAGAACTCAGCGACTCTCCAAACTGGCACTTTCCCTATTTCTAGCATTGCTTATCAGCATGACAGGAGTTGTTATCCCTGGTGCCCCTCTAACAAGCAATGCTGAAGCTCTCCCCATCAATAAAGCGTTGCCACCATCTTTGATAAAAAATACGCTTAGGGGTTTGCAAACAGCTGGTAACTTTGTTGCATATGGTGGTTCTTTTTTATCTGATAATTCTATTTTCAGGGCGACTCTTGCACCGACTCTTGCACCGACTCTTGCACCAACTCTTGCACCAACTTTTGCTCCGAGCCTTTCTTTCTTTCGGGCTGATTTCTATTTCGACATCAAAGAGCTTAATTTGGTTAAGGTTATTAACGAGCAACCGTCTCATCCTTCTCTTGCAATAGAGCATTATAAGCAGGGAGTAGAAAAAGCTCAAAAAGGAGATTATAAGACTGCTGTTAAGTATTACAGTGAGGCATTAAGTAAAAATGGCAATTTTGCAGAAGCCTATGTTAGTCGAGGTCGTGCGTATTCATAGTTAGGAGATCGACAAAGAGCAAATGAAGAGCAGCAACTAGCTGATGAATATCAGCAACTAGCGCTTGAGGATTATACCAATGCACTCAAGGTAAAACCTAAATTTGAAGAACCAGATGTATATGTTGAACCATTACTTGGACGAGGCACTGTTTACATTAAACTTGGTGATTATCAAGCAGCGCTGGATGACTTTAGCCTAGCGATAAAGAGCAATCCTAATTTTTACGATGCTTATTTAGGTCGGTCAACCATCTACCTGGGGCTTGGAGATTATCAGAAAGCACTTAAAGATTTGAACGAAGCCATATATCTCGATCTTGACTATCCCGCCGCGTTTTTGAGAAGGGGTTCCATCCGGGGTGAATTGGGAGAATATGAACAAGCGATCGCAGATTTTGATGAGGTTATCGAGAGTAAAGAGGAAGATGCCAGTAACTACTACGCTGATGCTTACTACAAACGAGGTCTTGCTTTCTTAAACTTAGGAGAGAAGCAGAAAGCGATCGCAGATTTTACCCAAGCGATTAACCGCGATTCCAACTATGCCGAAGCTTACTACAACCGGGGATTCACTCAGGCTCTACTGGGAGAAAACAAGAAAGCCATTGAAGATTACAACCAAGCACTACAGCGTAACTCGGTCTATACTGTAGCCTACTATCAGCGGGGTCTTGCTTACTCAAACCTTGAAGAACAACAGAAGGCAATTAAGGACTTTGATGACGCGATTCGGCTCATTGGCGAGGAGAAGGAAGCAATTGAAGACTACAACGAAGAATTACAGAGCCGTTCAAAAGATTCTGAAATGTTCTACCAACCTGCTATTGCTTTCGTGAAGCAGGGAAAGGAGCAGAAACAGGTTAACGTCTTGACTGAGGCAATTCATCGGCTTAATACTAAATATGCCGAAGCCTACTACAATCGTGGTAATGTTGACCTGAAGCTTGGTAATCATCTAGCAGCAATTGAGAATTACACCCAGGCAATTCAGGTTAATCCTGATTATTATGAAGCCTATTTAGGAAGAGGAAAAGCTCATTATTCATTAGATGAATATAATGAATCTATTCATGATTACAATCAGGCAATTTCACTCAATCCTGACTATGCTGAAGCTTACTATTTGCGAGGCAAATCTCGCTCTTTCTTAACTGACTATAACGGAGCAATTCAAGACTATGATCGGGCTATCCAGCTCGATTTTAACTATGCTGAAGCCTATTTATGGCGAGGAATAGATTACTACCATCTAAAGGAATATAGGCGAGGACTCAAGAATTTCAACCAGGCACGTCGGCTCAATCCCAACTATACGAAGGGAATTGAGGATTTGAAACCAAAATTTTTTCCTCTAGCCTACACTACTGGACATTCAGGGGGAGTTGCTGCGGTTCGTTCAGTGGCTATCAGTCCTGATGGAAAGATCCTAGCTAGTGGCAGTGAAGACAACACCATTAAACTATGGAACCTAAATACGGGGCAAGAAATCAATACTCTCTCTGGACATTCACTAAGGGTTCGTGCCGTCACCTTCAGTTCTGATGGTCAGATTCTAGCTAGTGGGAGTAATGATACAACCGTTAAATTGTGGAACGTGAACAATGGAGAAGAAATCCTTTCTCTGTCTGGGCATTCAGACTCTGTTACTTCCATCGCTATCAGTCCCGATGGACAGATCCTTGCCAGTGGGAGTGATGACAAAACCATTAAATTGTGGAACGTGAATACTGGGCAAGAAATTCGCACCCTCACTTGGCATTCAGCCTATATTCAGTCGCTCGCTTTCAGTCCTGACGGGCAAACTCTTGCCAGTGCAAGTTGTGATAAGACCATCAAGCTATGGGACTGGCAAACTGAGAAACAACTTCGTACCTTTAAGGGTCATGACAATTGCATTGGTTCCATCATCTTTAGTCCAGATGGTCAGATTCTCGCCAGTGGCAGTAGTGACAAAACCGTTAAACTGTGGAACTTGAAAACTGGGAAAGAGTCCCGTGACCTTAGTGGTCATACTGACAGGGTAACAACAGTGGCGTTCAGCCCAGATGGTCAAATCGTTGCCAGTGGGAGTGATGACAAAACCATTAAACTATGGGATTTGCAAACTGGACTAGAAATCGCCACGCTTTCTGGGCATCAGTCCTATGTTGAGTCAGTCGCTTTCAGTCCTGATGGAAAGACTCTCGTTAGTGGGGGTTATGACAAAAAGGTTAAGGTGTGGCGGGTGCCGTAGCGGTGAATTGAGGATACTGCTGAATGGGCGATCGCACTCCAACACTACACCAGCACCCATAACTCAAATATCTTAGCCCCCTCCCCGTGTACGGGGAGGGGGTTGGGGGTGGGGTTCGCCACTCTGCAAGTAAGCAGCGATCGCCTCCAAAACCCCATCCATCGAATTCAACACCTGTGCATTACTAAACCGCAGTACCCGTAACCCCAAACTCTGCAAAAATCTCTGACGCCAAGCATCTTCCGCTTGGGTGTACTCATGAATTGAACCATCCACCTCCACAACCAAGCGGACTTTGTTGCAGTAGAAATCTACAATAAAGCGATCAATGGAATGCTGACGGCGGAACTTTAACCCCAAAAGTTGCTTATTTTTTAATTTCTGCCAAAGTTGTTTCTCTGCTGGAGTAGGCTCACACCGCATTTGTCGAGCCAATGGTTTGAGTTTTTCCCATAGTTCTGGCGAGGTGTGCCATGCTTGTTGCGATAGGCTGTGAACCCCACCCCCTAACCCCCTCCCCGTGCACGAGGAGGGGGGAAAAGAATGGGGGAGAAATTCAGGATTTACATGTTCATCTTGGGTCATCGGGATAGGACGCGGTTTAACTACGATTAGCGTTTTGCAAGCGATCGCGAATTTCCCTCAGACTCCTCTGCCCCTGGACAGCGTCACTTGGTGTTTGTGATTGTGTAGTCGAAGCCTGAGATACATTCTTCTCGTGCTCTGGCTTAGCGTTGCCTTGGTTTAAGCGATCGCGAATCTCCTGGAGACGATCCTGACTACTGATAGGTTCTCGCGGTAGCGGAAGATCCATATTCGGCCAGTTGGGTAAATCATTACAGGGACACAGCTCTGGCGGCATCCCCGCATTCTTCACAGGTACAGGCATTTCACAACGAGAACAAGCCTCCACATTCCACTCCGGCGTCAACAGCTCGGTAATGGTTTGGTGGGTTCCTTCCAGGTAACAATCACCGCTATCGGGTGAGACAATTTGCTGCCAGATGCTTTCAAATTCATCACTATAGCGATCGCCTGCCATAACTGATTGGGGCTGCAAAGCTGCGTCCCCATTACGAATCAAAACTCGTTTGCCTAATTGAAACCAATAAGCAAGATAGCGTTTAACTTGTTGTTCAGGTGCCATGAATGGTTCTGAGTGTTGAATTGAGTGTTGAGTATCAAGCTCAACCCCCAGTTAGCCTTATTAAATCTATGGTAGCGGCGATCCTAGGGCAGTGAGATTGAGAACATGACCCCCAGTAACTAGGTAGACTGGGTTAGCCATAATACCTAATTGGCGTACTAAATGTCCAAGGCGATCGCGAAAAAGCCTTCCAACAGGATAAGCGGGAACAACACCCCAGCCAGTCTCTTCTGCCACAAAAATGACCGTGCCTGCTGTTTGAACCAGGCTATCCCATAATTCTTGGACAGTACTCTCCCAAACTGCCGAATCCTGATCTAGCAGATTTGCGAGCCAGGTTCCTAGAGAGTCAACCAACAGACAGCAACTGATGTCAGAGTACTGTCGAATCGTCGCGGCTAAGTCTATCGGCACGAATAATGTCGTCCACGACTCTGGGCGTCGCTGCTGATGTTTTTCAATCCGGGAAAGCCACTCAAGGTCATTGGGGTCAGTTTTTGCAGTCGCCACGTAAGTAACCAATTTACCAGTTTGCTTGGCTAGTGTTTCTGCCCACTCACTTTTACCAGATCGCGATGGTCCTGTCACCAAGATGATCTGACAGGTAGATGAGGTTATGTCTGTACTCACAATTGTTAATCGAAGAGTCATTAGTCATTAGTTGACCCTAGCCACTCTCTAGTGGGCTTATAGAGTCCTTAGTTATTTTGCCCTCTAGGAGTATTAGCGTTAGTCTAGTGAACAAAGTTCAGCATTGACCTGCTAAGAAACTAGCAGGGGGGCAGGGGGAGTAGTTTCTTTCATCCATAACGGACGTGCGATCGCTCCTGGGACGCTTTCAAAAAACTATTGACTAATGACTAATTAGTCAATGCAGGTAAAATGACCAAAAAAGAAAATGCTGAGCAACTCTCAAAATTCATTGGGTGCGCTGACCTCACGCTGAGGAGTTGTGCTGGAATGAAGGAGTTGGTGATTTTGATACAGTAGCACGGGAGAGCTATGAAACAAGAACTGCAACGGATCGAATCAGCACTACACCAGTTGGCACAACCAAAACCTACTGACAGCCAAAAGACATCTACCGCTACAGGAGAGCAAACTGATGGGGTTGAAGGGCAATCTGTGCGTCAGCGAGATGCAGGTGAGCTGTCCTTCTCAATGGCTGTACAACCTTTCCCTGCTAAAAAGCAACAAAGCAAGACGCCAACATTGCCCAAGATAAAACCGCCCAGCTTCAGCGAGCATCGCCACGCCGCTAACCCGGCCTTGGCAATGAACCTGCTGCAAGAAATCGAAGAAATTGTCGCCCGTTGGCAGCAGGAACTGCAAACCATCGGGCGGCAAATTCAAGATATTTATATCGAAGGACCAATTGTGGATGGCTGGTTAGAGTCTCATTCCCGTGAAGCGAAAGAAGACATAGGGTCAGTTCGCCCTGCGACAAGTGATCGACTGATGGACTACGTGCCAGAAGTGTTGGAGCACTCGGATGAGAAAGTAACTTGTGAATCTCCTCGAACGGGTTACCGTCTGTGTGGACTCAATGCAGATGGTCAGTTTTGGTCACGACCTTGCCCTCCCGATCAGGTGCCCAGCGTTAGTTTAGCGATCGCTCGTTATCAAAAACTCAGACAGTTACTCAGTCGCAAACAAGACCTAGAAACTCGTCTTAGCCAATTAGCGGAAACTCTTGTTGTAATGCACGCTCATCTAAGCAAGGATTGAAGCCAGACTCATAAGTGAGCATTTAACGCTCTTTTTGTCAATATCACTCACTGGCAGGTTAGGTGGCTGGCGCGTTAGAACGTTGGAAAGGGAGAACGTTAATCGCTTCGAACTTACAACGAAATCTACCCCACCTCTTCCCAATATGTCAGACCCTCAAATTTCTGCCATCATCTGCACTCACAATCGTGAAGAGTATCTGGGTGCTGCTATTGATAGCGTGCTTCAGCAGGATTTTTACAGTTATGAAGTGGTTGTGGTGGACAATGCGTCGAGCGATCGCACCCGTGACATTGTCGCAGAACGGCTTTCCAACCCGCGACTAAACTACGTTTATGAACCCATCATTGGTCTATCCATTGCACGCAACACGGGTGCTAAGGAAGCCCATGCACCTATTCTGGCTTATCTTGATGATGATGCCGTTGCTAGCCCCCTGTGGCTCAGAACAATTTACAATGCCTATCAAAGCAACGAGAAACTAGCGATCGCTGGTGGTAAAGTTACTCTTTTGTGGCCTGATGGCATCACGCCTCCCGAGTGGTTATCATCAGAACTGGCAGGAGCATTGGGAGCCTATGACTTAGGTGATTCGATTGTCCAGATCATAAATCCTAGTTTGACTCCACGAGGATTAAATTACTCAATACGGCGAACGTTCCTAGAGCAGGTAGGTGGCTTTGATGTCAACCTGGGTCGTGTCGGCAAAAATTTGTTATCCAATGAAGAATTGCAAATGACAGAACTAGCCCTTCAGAACGGGTGGCAAGTTGTCTATCTACCAGATGCCTTGGTAACTCATAATGTTGCATTAGAACGACTTGAACCAGTCTGGTTTTTCAGTCAGAGCTGGTGGCAAGGCATTAGCGAATGTTACCGCGAACAACTTGCCGATCGCGCTGGTTCTGTCCAACTGTTACGGGGAGGTGAAGGAATCGTGCGAGGTCTATACAAATCTGTTAAACACTTCCGTGACCCTGTCTTACGCTTTGATAACCTAGTGTATGCCTACGGTCAAATTGGTTATCTAACCGCAGCCCTTCAAGGAATCTTAAAAACACCAAAGGCTAAGCTGCCCCCTGGTAATTAGACCCTGTGCGAACATCCCCCAAATGGACGAATGATCGTAAAAATTATTTGTCTACAGTTATAAATTAAAAGCTCGAATCCATTGCATCTACCGATTTATATCGATTGTTGACTCCACATTCCAATTCTTTAACTGCTAGAATCGGGTTTTCTGAATTAGCAATTGGGGATTAGTGATTTAGAGTACATGAACTACTGAGAAGACTTTTCCTATCGTTAGTCCCTAAGTCCCCAACACAGATAAAACTTCAGGGTGCGGAATGCGGGCTACAAGAAGTTAATTCTGCTAGAGCAGGAGCAAGCTTTAACCACAAAACTCTTTTTAGCCCATTACTATTAGTCAAAAACTTAGAATTTCATCCAAAATTGCGGTTTATTAATTATGGCATCTACCGCCTTCAAAATACCCATTTCAGTTTTAATTCCAGCCAAGAACGAAGAAGCCAACCTCCCGGCTTGTTTGGAGAATGTCAAGAGAGCTGATGAAATATTTGTAGTCGATTCTCAAAGTAGCGATCGCTCATCTGAAATTGCCCAAAGTTACGGTGCCAATGTAGTGCAATTTCACCATAAGGGACGCTGGCCGAAAAAGAAAAACTGGAGTTTAGAAAATCTAACCTTCCGTAATGAATGGGTGCTAATAGTTGACTGTGACGAGCGTATTCCCCCAGAACTTTGGGATGAGATAGAAACTGCCATCCAAAACCCCAATTACGACGGCTACTACCTCAACCGCAAAGTTTTCTTCCTAGGACAATGGATTCGTTACGGTGGTAAGTATCCCGACTGGAACTTACGTTTGTTTAAGCACAAAAAAGGTCGCTACGAAAACCTCAATACTGAAGAAGTTCCCAACACAGGTGACAACGAAGTTCATGAACACGTTATTCTGGATGGCTCCGTTAGCTATCTAAAAAACGATATGTTGCACATAGACTTTCGGGACATCTACCATTGGCTAGAGCGGCATAATCGCTACTCTAACTGGGAGGCTCGTGTCTATCTCAATCTGCTCAATGGCAAAGATGGCTCCGGCACGATTGGCGCAAATCTTTTTGGAGATGCTGTACAGCGCAAGCGATTTCTGAAGACACTCTGGGTGCGGCTACCGTTTAAGCCAACGCTACGGTTTATTTTGTTTTATATTATCCGGTTGGGGTTTTTGGATGGAAAAGCGGGCTACATATATGGACGTTTATTAAGTCAGTATGAGTATCAAATTGGTGTCAAGCTCTATGAATTGCGTAAGTTTGGTGGTCAACTGAATGTTCCTGTGACGCAGTCGGTAACGCCACCCCAGTCAGTAGATTTCTTACCAAAATACCAAGGTAGGGATTTTGAACCGCAGATAAACGCAGATGAAAGCAGATGAAAGCAGATGAAAGGCAATTTATCGGTGCTGTAGATTCAGCAAAACTGCCAGTTTTAGATACGGCACCTCTAGTTGATTTACGGAAATACGACCAATCCAGGTTTGACCGAGGACGCCCTAGCTGGGTTGTCTTACTCTGGTGGTTGGTACAAGCAATCGCGTTCCCTTTGAGTCCCCATACCTTCAATGGCTTCCGTCAAGCGCTACTACGGCTATTTGGCGCAAAAATTGGCATCGGCGTCGTCATCCGCCCCACAGCTCGCTTCACCTATCCTTGGAAAGTAGAAATTGGCGACTACAGCTGGATTGGGGATGACGTTGTTTTTTACAGCCTTGAGCAAATTCGCATTGGCTGTCATTGCGTGATTTCTCAAAAATCCTACCTCTGCACGGGTAGTCATGACATTCAAGACCCCGCCTTTGGTCTAATTACCTCTCCCATTACCATTGGTAACGGTGTCTGGATTGCTACAGACTGCTTCATTGCCCCAGGTGTCCAAATTGGTGCCAATGCCGTAATTGGTGCCCGTAGCAGTGTTTTCGGCAATATTCCCGCCCAACAGGTTTGCTGGGGTACACCCGCACACCCGCGCTATCAACGGCAAATGCAACAGTAACGGGTCAATACTTTTGAAGGTCTGCTTCATCCACAAAGACCGTTGTCTCACTGCCTACTCTACCAAAATCTGGTGCCGGACCCATCTGCATCTCGACTGCATAACTCCGTGTATTTGAATTCGATTGGTAGTTTTTGATCCTGCCTACAGCTCCTGCATAGCGCACCATCTCATCCCTAATAAACTTAGGTGTAGTCATCAAATTCACACTCATAAATCTTCCTCCCACTTTTGATGCTTGTATGATGAAATATTCATAGGAAAATCAGAGTGGCTACATTTTTAGCCTGATTAACTCCAGGAAAATTGATACTTATAGCGGCTTCGCTTTATCTAGCATGGTAGGGCACTGAAATGGCATTTTTAGGCTCCAACAGCTATAGATTCCATACAATTACACAGCTAATTAGTAAGAGTTTCTAAACCTAAGTTGTTTCCAAGGTTACAGGCAAACTTAACATAACTCTATTCCTCAGGCAGAAGTAACACAGAAATAGAACTAGGTATTCTTTATATATGCAACATACCTAAAGAGCCCAAGCAATTCCTGGGAGTTCCGGCAGGATGGTAAATGGTCTGAATCGATAGCGCTCGCTTGATGTCTTCATGCTCCAATGCTATCCCACTTGTGTTTAGGTATCTCCCAGGTTACTTCCTGCCTTTATAACTCATAACTATGACTTCAACAGCCGCGCTCTCCCAGGGAGCCATTAATTCTGAAGGCGATCATCGAATTCTTTGCTTCTATATTAATGCCACCAATCAAATTCAAATTATCCGGTTTAGCAATAGTTCTGAAGTGGATTTTGAGCGGATTGTTTTTCCTGGTCAGCGTCTATTTTTTGAATCTCTCCCAGAAGCAAAAATAGAAATTCAAATCAGTGATGTTGTCAGCAATATTATTCCTTGTCAGGAATTAGGTGTTCTTGAATCTTTAGAGGAATAACTGAAGTTTAATCAAAAATCATTCTGCTTTAACTAATTAGGTTTTTATTCAATCAATCATTCTCCTAGTTTGTATCCCTGTTAAGCTTTACTACAAGACTTGCAGGGAAATTAGCTTATAGATAAACAATATTGTTGCCGAATCAGGTAGCAGAAGTTCTTTTGTTGGTGGAGCGAGTAGCTTACTCATTCATATTCCGGTAGGTAGCCACCGCAGAAGGAGATACTCGATTTAGATAGCGGAAAATCCAATACTTAAATACTGAATCCAGAATAACTGGAAATGTCGCAATAAACAAAAATATAAAGTTCTGGTTTTCTGGTAACCCTAGATGTTTTGATATACCTGACAAAATGACTTCCCAACCGTGAGGAGAGTGGAATCCTACGAATATATCAGTAAACAGAATAATGATAAAAGCCTTGGCGCTATCGCTGAGACCATAAACCAGATCATCCATAAAGGATTTTAGAATTACAATCTCTTGCCTGCTGATAAAGATAACTACACCAAAAGCTATCAATGATAGTAAATCGGCGAAGATATTTTTAATAGCACTGCTCCCTTTATCACGATAGTCCTCAGCAATTTCAGTGGCTTTCTCCTTAACCCGCTTTTCTAACTCTTCTTTGGGTAATTCTGGAATTAAACCCAGTAAGTTTTTAAATTTCAGTTCTTCTTCAAATCTCTTTAATTCGACGAAAGCCTCTTCTTCCAGATCAAGATTCAAAAAAACACCGACTTCTCTGTCATTCCTATAGTGATCCACAACTGGACCAATTAGGAAAGTTTTCGCAATCTGATGAGTTAAAATAGGAACAATAATCAAAGTCAATATAAACTTAAGAGAAATTATCGTTTTAATTTTAGAATTACGGAAATTCTTGATAATTTTCTCTTCTGCTTTCGGATCTAATTCCTCCTGAAGTCTACTAAATGTTCTTAAAATTGACCTTGGTAGTACACCAGTTTTACCTGCTACTGAGTCAATATCCTGTACTACCCCATTCTTGGTTACTACATCTCTTTGCAAAGACTCTGGATCGCTAGCGGGGTCATCAAGACTATTAAGAGCTTGATTAAAGTCAGATTTAATAATTTGATTTTCCTGCTTTTGAGATAGCGGAACCAAGGAAGCTGAAGCTACAGGTTTTTTTTCTGAGTATTTGGCTACTATCTCATCAATGAAGTTTAATTTTTCAATAATAATTGACTGTCGTTCATTAAAAGCTATTGCATAGGATTGAGCCGGGTTACCAATTGTTTCTACATCCGTAATACCAATTCGTCTTGGAGCAGACTTGAAAACGGAACGACAGCTCTTAAATTCTGCAAGTCTAACCTTGATGATATTTAAGTATTTTTTAAGATCTGCCTCAAAATAGGAAATAACGCTGTCACTGTAGGTACCAGAATTTATAGAGATTTTTTTACCATTAAAGTGTTCATCTTCAATAGCTTTAATCATTAAAGCTGCTCTATAGGCTTGATCTAAGGCTCTCTCAGGAGTATCCGAGAACCATTGATTAGCAGTGCGAAATAGACTTCTTAAACTCATTGGAATAACTTGTATTACAAGAAAAATTATTTAGGCTGGGCTTTGGCACCCAACTACGTGGAAAACTTAAAGATTGTGTACGTAGTATATTAACAAATTAATTAAAGGAGAACTCGTGCGTTCTGATTCAATCTGGATAACTGGGTCAACTCGTACTGGCAAGTCAACTCGCCTTGTAAGTCAGTTTAAGCAATGGGTTGAAGTGGGACTGGGCAGATCAAACCAGATTGCCCCCCCAAGTTGGCGCAGCACCCGTCGTGATCGTAGAACAGCTCCTGCAATTTTAGTGTTTGCGGCTAACGATGATAATCGCCGTGATTTGGCGGCTGCGCTAACAACGGCAATCCAGGGACGGTATCCTATTCTTGCTAAGACACCTTTAGGTTTTTTTCAGGATGAGGTGATGTTATTTTGGCCGTTGTTAATTCAGCGGTTGAATCTGAGGGCACAGTTTCCGCTACGACTGCGTCCAGAAACTGAGCAGGAGTTAGCAACCCAGTTGTGGCACTCAGAGTTAGAAAATAGGAATTTACTGCTGCCAGGGGTGGATGAATACACAAAAGTTCGTCGCATCCTAGATTTGTTGCAGTTGGCAGCTGTGAGTGGAACACAGACTGAGGACATTTCTAGCCTGCTTCAACAAGGACTTCTTGAGGAGGAAGGGACGCCGGAACAGTGGGAGTGTGTGGGGCAGTTGCTCTTGGACTGGCGGAGGTGGTGTCTGGAGCGGGGATTGCTGACGTATGGAATTATTTGTGAACTGTATTGGCGTCACCTCTTGCCTGATCCAACGTATCAGCAACATTTGAAGCAGCGTTACCGGGCAGTGCTAGCGGATGATGTGGATGATTACCCAGCGATCGCGCGAGACTTATTTGATTTTCTCTTAGATCAAGGAGCTGTTGGAGCCTTTGCTTACAATCCGAATGGGAAAGTACGCTTGGGTCTTAATGCTGACCCTAGTTATCTTGAGGGTTTAGCATCACGCTGCCAAGTAGAAACTTTGGATACGCCACCCATTGGCTGTTTGGCAGGTGCATTGGGAGAGGTAGTGGTGGAATTAGTCAGTAACCCCTTGTTTCTAACAGGTTTACCAGAGTCTGTAGTATCCATTCAAACCACCTCCCGTGCTGCTGTATTACGGCAGACAGCTGAGATCATTATTGAAGGGGTGAAATCTGGGCAAGTGCAGCCTAGTGAGATTGCCGTTATCGCCCCGGGTTTAGATGCGATCGCCCGCTATGCCCTTACAGATATCCTTACTAAACATGGCATTACTATAGAGCCACTCAACGACCAACGCCCGCTGATCAGTTCACCGATGATTCGAGCACTGCTAACCCTGCTGGCACTGGTTTATCCCGGTTTAGGTCGCTTGGTAGACCGAGAGGCGATAGCGGAAATGCTGGTTGTCCTCAGTTGTAGGCAAGAGGATTCGAGAGTAGAAGTGCAAGGAGAGGAGGGTTCTTTATCAGCATCTGAGTCAAAAACGTCCTTCTCTGCTTCCTCTGTATATACACCCCACATCGACCCAGTTCGTGCTGGCTTATTAGCCGACTACTGCTATACCCCTGACCCTGAACAACCCCGCTTACTGCCCGTTGAGTCTTTTTCCCGTTGGGATCGCTTAGGGCATCGGGCGACAGCGGCTTACACCGAAATTGTGCAATGGTTAGAGGTGCAGCGATCGCAACAACAACAGCATCTAATCCCCTCCTGTGTAGCAGTACTCGACCGAGCCATTCAGAAATTTTTGTGGAATGGTAGTCAGCTCCCCTATGATCAATTAGCGGCACTGCGGGAACTGATGGAAACCGCTCAACACTACTGGGAAGTTGACACACGCCTACGTCAAGAGTCGAAGGTTGAAGGATTACAGGCTGGAAAGCCCCAAGATAACCTGCCAGCGACGAACTTACAACCGCCAACCCCAACTAACCGACAACCTTCAACGGGGACGAGAGCCGGTACTCCCGCCCACACGACAATCGCCCAATTCATTGGGCTGCTACGTCGTGGCACCGTTACCGCCAATCCCTACCCTGTCCGCCGTCTTACCCCAACTGATGGGGGTGCCGTAACGTTGGCAACTATCTTTCAATACCGCGCCAGTCGCCGCTTCCACCGTTGGCACTTCTGGCTCGATGCCGGTTCCCCTCTGTGGAACAAAGGCGGTGCCGCCACTCTTTTCGGGGCAACCTTATTTCTCAAGCAGTGGTCAGGACACCCCTGGACAGAGGAGGACAAAATCAACGCGGATAATCAACGGTTGCAGCGGATTTTGCACGATTTATTAGGTCGTGCTGGTGAGCGGGTTTACCTGTGCCATAGTGACCTAGCTGTTAATGGTACCGATCAGGCTGGTCCTCTTTTAACCCTAGTTCATGCTTCTGTTCCTTTGACGACCCAGGCGGCGATCGGCTAAAGCCTATATAGGATACGCGGAAGCCATGAGATAATTACTAGTGCCCAAAAACAAAGTCCGGCAATTGTCCAGCGTCGTTGATGGGCTTTGAACTGTTCAATACTCCGCCATTTTCTGCTTCTCCAAGCCCATTCATTGCCCATCCGACCCAATGAGAGTGCCACTACCCCCATCCAACTGTAACTGGGTACCCATGAGGAAAGTCCAATCCAAACGTGATTTGTGAGCGGCCACAGCCAAGGCAATAAAAAAGCTCCCCAATTCCAGCCCTTGATTTCATCGGGTACTAGCACGGAGGAATCAAATAGATTGCCATGCCCAGAATTGTTAGCGGGTACGGCTGGTTCAAAGTAGACATGTTCCGGTAGTTCGGCAGATCCGTTCCCGAAGGCTACGTCTCTACTGTCTGTAGTTGTGTAGAGTACTATGCCTGATTCTAGAGCAGAGAGCGCAGAGGAAGCATTCTGGAAGCGTTGCTCTGGCGCAGGTTCGGTCAGTTTCTCAATCCACCTGACGAACCTTGGAGTGAGGCTTACCCGATCTTGAAAACAAATTCGTAAATTTCGTTGCGGTAAGTCAGCCGGTGAAATACCCGTAAGTAAATGAATTAATGTCGCACCTAAGGCATAAAGGTCGGATGCCGGAACAGCCCTACCGCCAAACTGTTCCATCGCTGCATAGCCATAGGTTCCCACTACGGTGAATGTTGTTCCCTCTTGATAGGCACGATCCTGCACGGCACCGAAATCCACTAGATAAATCTGATTATCCTCGCCCCAGATGAGATTACTGGGTTTAATGTCGCGATGCAGCACGCATGGATGCAGCTGATGCAGAAACTCTAGAATTTTCAGAATATCTCTAGCGACTTGGCGAACTTGCTCCTCAGTGAAGCGCTTGCCCTGTTTGATTTGTTCCTTGAGTGATGAGCCAGGTATATACTCGTGGACTAAACCAAACATTAGCGATCGCTCATCAATGTGAAAATAATCATGATACTTGGGAATCCGAGGATGATTGAGCTGTTGAAGGATTTGCGATTCTCGCTCAAACAGTTTCAAATCGTCCCACTGCACGTCACCACCAAAAGCCAGCAGTTTTACAATCACCCGTTGTGTCGGGACACCAAGCAAATCGTCTGCTAGCCAAGTTTGACGCCCTGCATTGTGTCCCAGTTTCTGCTTGAGCTGGTAGCGCTCATGTAATATCTGTTCCGCTTGCAGCATCTCGCCCTCGATTCCTTTATGCCTTATTACCTTCTTTTCTAGTAATGGGTAATCGGAAACGAAAAACTCAAAAGTACCCAAACCTCACCCATTACCCATTACCCATTACCAAAAAGAGAAACTTGTATAGGTTACAGCTTGCATTTTACAGCCAGTCCTGGTTTGTCGCCTTAGCTGGCGCTGGCACCACTAGCACCTTATCAACCCGGTTACCGTCCATATCCATCACCTCAAAACGCATTCCCCGCCACTCAAAATAATCGGCAGCGTTGGGAATACGTCCTAAGTGTGTAACTACAAAGCCACCCATTGTATGATAATTAGCCCGTTGTTCTCTGGGTAACTCTTCGATATCAAGCAGTTCAAAAAATTCTTCCACTGACAACATCCCATCCACCAACCATGAACCATCTTCACGCTGAACAGCTTGTGGTTCTTCGTCATCTGAAGCGGGGATATCTCCAACAATTTCTTCTAAAATGTCGTTGAGTGTTACTAAGCCCTGAATTACACCATACTCATCGACGACTATGGCAAAGTGAGTACCGGATTGCTTGAACAACTCCAAAATTTTCAATCCTGGAGTGTTTTCTGGAACATACAACGGGTGTCGCAACGCTGTCGTCAGATCGAACGGCTGATTGGTGAAACAACGGGATAGCAAATCATTAACATCTATGATGCCCAGCACATTGTCAAGTTCGCCTTGGCAGACTGGAAACTGAGAATGAGGGTTATCAAGCATAGTTTGCCGATTGATTTCAGCAGAGTCATCCAGGTCAAGCCAGATAATATCTGGTCGTGGCGTCATCAAGGCGCTGATGCGTCTGTCTCCTAGACGAAACACCCGATTGAGCATGTCTTGTTCCGCTTCCTCAAACGTTCCCGCCTCGGTACCTTGCTCGATCAAGACTCTGATCTCTTCCTCTGTCACTTGTGGATCTGTGGATGGTTTAATGCCCAGCAGTCGTAGAACTGTATCAGTCGAAGCGCTTAACAGATGAACGACAGGGGAAGTAACTGTAGCTAGCATCTGCATGGGGCGGGCGACGGCGACAGCAATCCGTTCCGGGTAGTTTAACGCCACCCGCTTAGGCACCAGTTCGCCAATCACTAGCGTCAGATAGGTGATGATCAACACGGCTATTATCGTAGCGAGCGGTTCATGATAGGGTGTCAGCCAGGGCATAAAACTGAACAGAAGCATTAGTTGCTTTGATATGACCGATTCACCAAAAGCCCCGGACAAGATGGCAAGGAGTGTTATCCCAATCTGAACGGTACCCAAAAACTGATTTGGTGCATTAGCCAGTTGCAATGCAACATGGGCGTCGGCATTTCCTTGATTGGCTACCTGTTGTAGCCGCACCTTTCGGACTGAGACAATAGCCATCTCTGACAACACAAAGATGGCGTTGGCGAGGATCAGTAAAAGAACAATTAAAATTTCCACAGGGAAAGAAAGCATTATTTTGCCGATAGTTTCGGCGAACTGCACCTAATGATTTAGTATCGTGTATTCAACTTAGTATCGTGTATCCAACCCCAGGATTCCAGTAACGGAGGGCACAGGGGTGGGGGTGAGGGAAGGGTGGACAAGAGATAAGGGAGAATTATCCCAATTACCAACGACTAATGATTAATTACCGCAATCCTATCCAATTCAGTCTGAGGAGAGAGTCAACTAATAACTCTGTGGCAAGCCTTCTAAAATGAGGGAGATAAGGAGATATTCTCTTTTTTGTCAGAACGAGTTAAGCATTTCCCGAACTCATGGCTCTCTCTTCCATCATTCGCGTCCTTGGACGATCGCCGCTCACAACTGAACTTTTGTCGAAGCTGGAACGGCAGTCGTCTCTCCAGCTGAGTGGCACCCCGCGCCTCCCCAAGGGTTTGGTCGCTTCTGCCCTGGCAAAGGCTAGTCAACGCAACTTATTCGTCGTCTGTAGCACGCTGGAGGAAGCGAGTCGCCAGACAGCGCAACTGGAAACGATGGGCTGGGAAACCGTCCACTTCTACCCGACCTCTGAAGCTTCACCCTACGAGCCATTTGACCCAGAATCTGAGATGACTTGGGGGCAGATGCAGGTGTTGGCAGATTTGGTCAGTGGTCAGTCGTCAGTGGATGAACAACAACGGACAACTGGCAGAGGAAAACTAACTAATTTGGCGATTGTGGCTACGCAAGCTGCACTCCAACCGCACCTCCCGCCAGTGGATACTTTTAAGCCTTACTGCCTCACGCTTAGCCGGGGGATGACTTGGGACTCCAAGACTGTTGATGACAAGTTAGCGCGGCTAGGTTACGAGCGGGTTCCTCTGGTGGAAATGGAAGGGCAGTGGAGCCGACGCGGTGATATCGTCGATATTTTCCCTGTAGCCGCAGAATTACCAGTGCGTCTGGAATGGTTTGGGGATGAGTTGGAGCAGATACGAGAGTTTGACCCAGCTACCCAACGCTCCCTGGACAAGATTGACCATTTGGTGCTGACTCCTACTAATTTTGGTCCAATTGTTACAGCTGCCCTGACAGAGCGGAAGGTAGAACAAGTCAAATCTCATCTCTCACCAGAGGAGCAAGAATCTCTGGATGTGGGGACACCTCCAGAAGGTATCCGCCGATTTCTGGGTATTGCTTTTGACCAACCTGCGTCTCTACTTGACTATCTGCCAGAGCAAACACTGATTGCGATCGATGAACCAGAACAATGTCGTGCCCATAGTGATCGCGCCTATGAACACTTTGAAGAACAGCTCTCGCTAATTACTCCCGCCCTACCTAAAATCCACCGCACCTTTGACGATTCTCTGGCAACAGTAGAACGCTTTAAGCAGCTGTACCTATCCGAACTAGCGATCGAAGGGGCATCCAACACGATTAATCTTGCCAGTCGCCCCGTTCCGGTAACACCACACCAGTTTGCCAAACTGGCAGAGGTTCTCAGAGGTGAACGCGATCGCGGTTTTTCAGTTTGGCTCGTCTCTGCTCAACCTAGTCGTTCTGCCTCCCTGTTGCAAGAACACGATTGCCCTGCTCAGTTTGTCCCCAATCCTCGCGACTACCCTGCGATTGATAAGCTACAAATCCAGCACACACCTGTAGCGGTGAAATATTCTGGATTGGCAGAACTCGAAGGCTTTATTCTGCCCACGTTCCGCCTCGTGTTGGTTACTGACCGCGAGTTCTTTGGACAGCATACTCTAGCGACTCCTAGTTATGTCCGCAAGCGCCGCCGTGCTGCCTCAAAACAGGTTGACCCCAATAAGCTGCGTCCGGGGGATTATGTCGTTCACAAAAACTATGGTGTTGGTAAGTTCCTCAAGCTGGAAAGCCTAAGCATCAATAACGAAACCCGCGAGTATTTGGTGGTGCAGTACGCTGATGGCTTGCTGCGAATAGCCGCCGACCAGTTGGGGGCACTGACCCGATTTCGAGCTACGGGCGATCGCCCGCCAGAGCTCAATAAGATGTCTGGCAAAGCTTGGGAAAAGACGAAGAATCGAGTTCGTAAGGGGATTAAGAAACTTGCGGTTGATTTGCTGCAACTGTATGCCCAACGGACACAACTCCAAGGGTTTGCCTACCCACTGGATTCACCTTGGCAGCAAGAGCTAGAAGATTCGTTCCCCTACCAGCCAACCCCTGACCAGCTGAAGGCAGTTCAGGATGTCAAGCGGGATTTAGAAAGCGATCGCCCAATGGATCGGCTCGTCTGTGGTGATGTCGGTTTTGGTAAAACGGAAGTGGCAATTCGCGCTATCTTCAAAGTCGTCACGGCGGGTAAGCAAGTTGCCTTCCTTGCCCCGACAACCATCCTCACTCAACAGCATTACCACACTTTAAAAGAACGCTTTGCTCCCTACCCGATTAATGTCGGTTTGCTCAACCGCTTTCGCTCAGCTGAGGAACGAAAGGGCATTCAACGACGGCTGGCTACAGGTGAACTGGATATCGTCGTGGGGACACATCAGTTACTCGGTAAGGGAGTAACATTCCGAGATTTAGGGCTGTTGGTGATCGATGAGGAACAGCGCTTCGGTGTCAACCAAAAAGAGAAAATTAAGGCTCTCAAAACTCAGGTAGACGTTCTCACCCTGACAGCAACGCCAATTCCCCGCACTCTCTATATGTCCTTATCTGGCGTGCGAGAGATGAGTTTGATTACCACACCACCGCCCTCACGGCGTCCGATTAAAACACATCTTGCTCCTTACGATCCAGAAGCCGTAAGAACAGCAATTCGCACCGAACTTGATCGAGGAGGTCAAGTATTCTATGTGGTGCCACGAGTTGAGGGCATTGAAGAAGTTACCGCGCAACTCCGGGAGATGGTGCCAGGAGCAAGACTGGCGAGCGCTCACGGTCAGATGGATGAAGGAGAACTAGAATCTACTATGCTCACCTTCAGCACCGGTGAAGCTGATGTCCTCGTCTGTACCACCATTATTGAATCGGGGCTAGATATCCCCAGAGTCAATACGATTTTGATCGAAGATGCTCAAAAATTTGGTCTAGCTCAGTTGTACCAGTTGCGGGGACGGGTTGGTCGTGCTGGGATTCAAGCTCATGCTTGGCTATTTTATCCGAAGCAGAGGGTACTCTCAGACCCAGCTCGACAGCGCTTACGAGCGATTCAGGAGTTTACCCAACTGGGGTCAGGGTATCAGCTAGCAACACGGGATATGGAAATTCGAGGTGTTGGCAATCTTTTGGGTGCTGAACAGTCGGGGCAAATGGAGGCGATTGGTTTTGACCTCTATATGGAAATGCTGCAAGAGGCAATTCGGGAGATTCAGGGGCAAGAAATTCCCAAGGTGGATGATACCCAGATTGATCTCAATCTCACAGCCTTTATCCCGGCTGACTATATCCAAGACTTAGACCAAAAGATGAGTGCTTATCGGGCTGTGGCTTCTGCTACCTCGAAGGACGAGTTAGTTCAGATAGCAGCAGATTGGAGCGATCGCTATGGTCCGATTCCTCCAGGCGCTAATCAGTTACTGCGGGTGATGGAACTCAAACAGATAGCCAAGTCGTTAGGGTTCAGCCGGATTAAACCGGAGGACAAACAGCACGTTGTTTTGGAAACACCGATGGAGGAACCGGCTTGGAATCTGCTTAAGGAGAATTTGTCGGAACATTTGCGATCGCGCTTTGTTTTCTCTCCGGGTAAAGTAACAATCCGAGGCATGGCAGTTCTCAAGCCTGACCAACAGCTGGAAAATCTAATTGATTGGCTCGGCAAAATGCAAGGGGCGCTCCCAGAACCTGCTCTCGTCTGAAGAATTTTAAGTCATGGACATAAGTAAAATGCAATGCTTACAGTGACTTCAAACTGAGCGAACTGATAAAAACCTTTGGCTTAACTCTTCGCGAAACGGTTGACTTGTTTTCGGATATTGAAGAGGTTGAGGGCAGCGAAAATCTGGCTTTTAACCTTAAAGATAATATTCCCTGAGCTGTAGCAATTGATACTGAAAAAGCTCGTTCTGAAATGATTATTATCCCGATATTACTGGAGGTAAAGAGACGATCAAAGCATCAAATTAGTTTATTTTCAGGTATAGACTTTAACGTAGATTTTGAAAAAGGATTAAATGGAATTTGTGATTATATAATCAGGTTTTCTCCAGAACAGCTTTTTATTCGCGCTCCAGTGATTACTCTTGTAGAAGCCAAGAACGAGAATATTAAAGCTGGCTTAGGACAATGTGTTGCAGAAATGATTGCAGCACAATTGTTTAATCAACGGTAAGGAAATGATATTAAACAAATTTATGAGGTAGTGACAACAGGAGAACTCTGGAAATTTTTGAAATTAGAAGAGAAACTTGTATCTATTGATTTAAGCAATTATCCTGTGGGCAATGCCAATAAGATTTTAGGAATTTTATTGAGCACTATCCATAACCAAGCATAAGCTAAGAGTGCGATCGCACTTTTCAACTGAATGCCAACGCTAATGACGTGGCTTGAGTTGGCATTCAGTCGTGGCGTCTCCTATCGGATATTGCGTTCTAGGCGATACTCTTTGATCCATTCGGAACCATCTACAAAGCCCCGACGGTAGTAGAGAAAGATGCTGAGTAGGAAATGCTGCATCAAGGGAGGACGTTCGTGTAAACCGCTACGCCAACCCATGCTGTAAAGCTTGTGACCAAGGTAGCCCATACATCGATAGTCCAGGTATTGAATTGGCATTTTACACCCCATTAGAATTTTTGCAAGAATCGGTTTGTGCTGTGCATCTGTAGAACTTATCCCCTCTTCATCTACGATTTATGCAAGTCTATTGACTTGACAGTGCTGTTTACTCCGCTGATACCAACCTAATTTCTGGATTCTATTTCGTCAGTAAGAAAAAGTGCTAAAAAGTGCTATGCTTCCAGGTAATAATTTCGTTCCAGCTCAATCTGATGAGTGAGTAAAGCTTTAAAACCTTCCATTGAGCAGCATTAATCGCTTTTAAAACACTTTTCCTGGAGCGTTGAAAAATGACTGTTGAAGAAGCACTAGCCTTTTTAGATACATTTCTTAAACAGGAACATTTAAGTGATGTTCAGGAGCTAGTGTTTCGCGAAGTTTGGGAAGGACGAAGTTATGACGAGATAGCAGCAAACTCCACTTATAACGAGGAGTACATAAAGCATGTAGGCTCTCAGTTATGGCAAGTACTTAGTCGGGTCTTAGGGGAAAAAGTTAATAAAGCTAATGTACGCTCAGTCCTAAGACGAAAAGTTCAAGAGGCTCACATCGAGACTAAGGCTTCCGTGTCCCTACCGCTAGACACCAATAACATCACCAACAATGGTCATAACCCTCAGGTTGACAGGTTAAGCGTAGCGTCTAATTTTCGGCATTCTGAGGTAGGCACTACCAACAAGCATCAAGATTGGGGTGATGCAATTGATGTCTCGATTTTCTT
The DNA here is from genome assembly GCA_036703315.1 of Coleofasciculaceae cyanobacterium. Lineage (GTDB taxonomy): Bacteria > Cyanobacteriota > Cyanobacteriia > Cyanobacteriales > Coleofasciculaceae > DATNPH01. Next base: position 2,110 of record DATNPH010000210.1, on the reverse strand, counting down.
CGGACGCACAGCAGAACTTGCCACACTCCAGAAATGGATTGTGAATGACCACTGCCGCTTAGTCGTGCTGTTGGGGATGGGGGGAATTGGCAAAACGGCGCTGGCGGTAAAGTTAGCACAACAGATTCAGGGTGAGTTTGAGTACCTGATTTGGCGAAGTCTCGGCAATGCTCCACCTGTAAAAGATATCCTGGCAGAGTTGATTCAGTTTCTCTCAGACCAGCAGGAAACAAATTTGCCAGATACCCTAGACGGGAGACTTTTGCGGCTGATGCATTATTTGCGATCGCACCGTTGTCTCCTGCTGTTAGACAATGCCGAATCGATATTGCAAAGTGGCTACGCAGGAGGACGCTATCGAGACGGATATGAAGGCTAATCAACAGGAAATAATTTGCTTATATTCGTTTATATATGCTAATGTTTACGGCATGGCATATATCCCACTCAGAAAAGCGGTCGAATTTCTGGGTTTGCATCCCCATACGCTGAGGAAGTATGCAGATGAAGGCAAAATCAAAAGCATCAAAAACGAAGCTGGACAAAGGCTCTACGATGTTGAGTCCTACCAGCGCGGTGCAACTAGAGCTGCCATTGTTTGCTACTGCCGCGTCAGCTCAACCAAACAGCGAGACGACCTCCTGCGACAAGTTGAATTTATGCAGCAGCAGTACCCAGGTGCCGAAATCATCAAAGACATTGGCTCAGGACTCAACTTCAAGCGCAAAGGATTGCAAGCCCTACTGGTCAGACTCATGCGCGGAGATAAGCTGACGCTTGTTGTTGCCTGTCGTGACCGATTATGTAGATTCGGATTTGAACTATTCGAGTTTATGGTTGAACAAAACGGTGGAGAAATCATGGTTCTTGACCGAAAAGTTCACTGTCCAGAAACCGAACTCACAGACGATGTTCTTGCCATCCTTCTGTTCGAGACGCTTCGCGAACACGTCTTGTGTTGTAGAAGGCACGGACTCAGAAGTTATAGCAAGAAAATCAAGGAAGATCCGTCTATTCCTAAACCCTGAACAGAAAGCATTGCTTAAACAATGGTTTGGTGTTAGTCGTTTTGTCTACAACACAACAATTAAGTACCTACAAGAACCAGGCACTAAGGCTAACTGGATGGCGATTAAGACAGAGATACTTAACAGCCTGCCTGAATGGGCTAAGTCTGTACCCTTTCAAGTTAAATCAATTGCTATTAAGGACGCTTGCCTTGCCGTAAAAGCAGCTAAAAAGGGATTTAAGAAAGACGGACAAATTCGCAAGTGTAGATTTCGGAGCAGGAAAGATACCAAGCCGTCTATCTTTGTACCGAAATCTGCCATAAAAAGCTGTGGTATTTACCACTCAATATTGGGTCAGTGCCAACTTAAAGAAGCACTGCCAGCAGAGTTCAGTGACGGTAGGCTGACGCTTGCTTATGGCGAGTATTACCTAGTTGTCTCAGAACAAGTGCAACCAGTCCAGACCGACAACCAAGGTCGGCTGGTTGCCTTAGACCCCGGCGTTCGCACGTTCATGGCGTTCTTTAGTGAAAAGTCTTTTGGTTGGCTGGGGAATGATTCTAATTTGCACATCCAGAAACTTTGTTTTCGATTGGACAGATTAGTATCAAGACTTTCAAGATCTCCATCCAAGCAGAAACGAAGATTAAAGAAAGCTGCAAGTAGACTTCGCTGTAAAATCAAAAACCTGGTCAAAGAATTACATCACAAAACCGCTAGATTTCTGGTTGACAATTTTGATGTAATTCTGTTGCCAACGTTTGAAACATCTCAGATGGTATCTAAATCACGCCGTAAGTTGAGAAATAAATCTGTTCGACAGATGCTAACGCTTTCTCACTACGAATTTAAGACATTTCTCAAGTGGAAAGCTTGGGAACAGTCCAAGAAAGTGATTGATTGCAACGAAGCTTACACCTCAAAAACAGTGTCATGGACTGGTGAAATTGTCAACAACCTAGGTGGAGCTAGAACTATTAAGTCTCTCTCCACTGGGTTGAAAATGAATCGGGATCTAAATGGTGCCCGTGGGATTTTCCTTCGGGCATTGGTTGATACGCCTTGGTTGAGAGAATATCTCAACTTATGTGTTTGTTAGC
>DATNPH010000201.1:0-18389 GCA_036703315.1 Coleofasciculaceae cyanobacterium | reverse complement strand
CTTTGGGAAGCGCTTGTTGAACCTCTTTCATCGCCGCTTCTACCGCCCTCGTCACGGTGGGAGTGTCAGCACTGGGCTGTCTGTTCACCAACACAACAACGGCTTTTTGACCGTTTAAGCTACCATCCCCTCGCTTAATAGCTGCACCAATCTGCACGTCGGCTACATCAGCAATTCGGACGGGCGTTCCCTGGCGCGAAGTAATGGCAGAGTACTTCAAGTCTTCCAGCCCTTCAATCCGCCCCACTCCTCGAATTAAGGTTTCTTTATCAGGGGTGATTAAATAGCCACCGGGAGCGTTAGCATTAGCCGCTTGTACAGCTTCGGTGACATCCTGCAACGAGACATCAAAGGCTTTCAACTTGGCAGGATCGACTAAGACTTGATACTGCCGCACATCGCCACCATAAGCCACCACTTGAGCGACGCCGGGAACTGCCAAGAGGCGATTGGTTACTTGCCAGTCCACAATGCGCCGCACTTCCATTAAGGGAGTAGTTTCGGAGGTAAAGGCATAGGTAAGGATGGTGCCAACGGGAGAGGTTGTCGGAGAAAGTTGCGGTGTCTCTGCGGCTTCAGGCAACTTACTAGCCGCTTGCTGCAATCGCTCTGTCACCAATTGGCGAGCTTGATAGATTTCGGTTCCCCAGTCAAAGATGACTTTGACAACCGAAAGCCCTACTGCTGACGAGGAACGTACTGCTGTTACTCCTGGGGTTCCGTTGATGGCACTCTCGATGGGTAACGTCACCAGAGATTCGACTTCTTCCGGTGCGAGTCCGGGTGCTTCCGTCTGAATTTCGACTTGGGGAGGTGCAAACGGCGGGAAGACATCCAACTGCATCTGGGGGATGACGTAAATCGTCCACAGGGTAATAATGACGGTAGCGATAACGACTAGCCATCTGCGATCGATTACCCATCTGAGAATGGTGCTGAACATTTATTAGGTGTCAGTGCTGAGAACTCCCTTTTACATAATTGACATAGGAGAATGAAATCAGGATGAAATGGGAGGACACTTGGTATCAAAACTCTTATTAGAGTTCGCAGTTACAGGCGTGATAGCGAAGCGCTGCTGCAAGCAGATCGCACATACAAACAACTTTTTCCACATAGAGAAGAATTGCCATGATTCAAGTCATACCAAAGCTAGTAACCTTTGATGAATTCATTGCCTGGTATCCAGAAAATTCAGAGAATCGTTATGAACTACACAACGGGGTGATTATTGAGATGCCGAAACCAACTGGCAAGCATTCAGATGTCGGAGGGTTTCTTACTGCCGAGTTAAATTTCGAGATTAGACAACAGCATCTACCTTACTCAATTCCCATAGAATGCGTAATTAAACCCTACCCTGATGAATCTGGCTACGAGCCTGATGTCATCGTTTTAGATAGGCAAGCCGTCAAGCAAGAACCCCGTTGGGCCAAAGAGTCGATTATCACTTCGGGGTTATCGGTACGGTTGATTATTGAGATAGCCAGCACCAATTGGCAAGACGATTATGCCCTGAAGCTAGAGGATTACGAGGCGATGGGGATTTCTGAATATTGGATTGTGGATTATCTGGGGCTAGGCGGTAGGCGGTACATCGGCAACCCAAAACGACCTACTATCAGTGTCTACCAACTTATTGACGGCTCTTACGAGGTGAAACAGTTTAGAGATTCTGAGCGCATTGAGTCTCCAACATTCTCAGGGTTGAACTTGACGGCTTCTCAGATTTTTGAGGCTGGGGAGTAAACCGGGAGAGAACGTCAGGGCAGGAAAAGCCTGAAATAATCACGAAAATCAAGAGGCTAATCATATAGCAAATTAATCTTCTAACTGAGAGTGTCCAGACTCGATACTTCACCCATTTACTGCTTACGAAAATGCCATACAGTGAATTCACCTTAGCCAGAGTTAAGAAACAGTTTGATTTAACGACTTCTGAAGATACTGATATTTTTGCGGCAGTACCAGAATTAGAATGTAGTGAATATTTAGTAGAAACTCTCCGATACAATGTCCCGTTAGCCCTGGCTAGTAATAGTGAAAAAGCTCGGTCTGAAATGATAATCGCTCCAATCTTAATCGACGTTAGAAAACAGTTACAGTCTCAATTTAGCCTCTTTTCGGGAATTGATTTTAATGTAGATTCAGAAAAAGGCTTGACTGGGTTTTGTGACTTCATCATTAGTAGTAGCTCGGAGCGGCTTTTTGTCAGTGCGCCCGTAATGATGCTGGTAGAAGCAAAAAAAGAAGATATTCTTGCTGGATTGGGTCAATGTGTAGCGGAAATGGTAGCGGCTCAGATATTCAACGAACGTGAGGGAAATGAGATTTCTGTAATTTATGGGACGGTCACATCGGGAACGAACTGGAAATTTTTAAAGCTAGAAGGGAAAGTGGTTGAGATTGATTTGGTTGAGTATTACTTAACAGATGTGAATAAAATTTTGGGAATTTTAGCGAGTGGCGTTAGAGGGAGTTGATAGTTAGGTGTGCCTGTAGGGGAGCGATAACCCTAACGGGATGCTTCGCTAGCGTAGCTTCTATGGTGTCGATAATCGAACCTTCGGCTTGGCAGATCCAGGTATCACAAAGAGCGAATTCCTCATTCTTGGAGTGCGAGGCGCTCTTGAAGTGGTATCGACGGTTAACGATGCACGAGATCTAGCAAGGCGAGGAAATGGCTATCAGTTATTGACTTTTGCCCACTACTAGACATTATCCTCCCCGTTGCGAGGATCTAGTTCTGGAGAAGAACTCTCAAACTCACTTTCAATATCCCTTCGCCCATGAATAATTCTGAATATCTCAATGCCTTCTTGAGTTCTTTGGTAGAACAGCACGTAGGATTTTACAGGGAAGCTTCTGAGTCCTTCGAGCAAATCATCTCTTTTTCTTCCCATACCTGGAAATGCAGCAAGTTTGGGGAACCTTTGGATAATTTCATCAATCAATGCATCGGCTGCTTGTTCGCTATCCTGTGCAATAAATGTCCAGATATCCTCAAGGTCTTGCGCTGCCTGAGTAGAAAGCTTAAAACGGCTCATGCATCACCATCTTGAGCCTGTTTTCTTTTACGTCCTCTCGCTTTTATATCTTCGCTAAGGGTTGCGAGAGACTCCTCGTTATATTCGACATATTCACCACTCTCAATTTGCTTAACGCCAATAGTGATCGCACTTTGCAAGGCTTCCTGTTTGGCTCTCTTGAGTTCCTCCTCAATTTGGCGAATGCGATCGAGTAGTTCTTGATAAGCCTTGGCACTTTGTACCACAAGTTCGGCTTCACCATTGACGGTAAGCACAAGCGGAGCTTTCGTGTCCTTCATCTTCTCGACATAGGCTGAGGTATTGCGCTTAAAGTCAGTGAGCGAGTGAATATTGTCGAGGATAATCATAGAAATAGCACTTATTTAGCATCTAATTAAATGCTACTGCCTTTGTCTCCTGTCAGCAACTGTGGTTTGTCCTTGGTGCGATCGCTCCTTGATGGTAGAAGCATCTGATTTCTGGGAACACTAAAATCAGTCACATTCTGTAGAGCCGTGAGCAACAAACCCAATAAACCCCAAACCAATAATGCCGTCCTGGATGGGCAATCATCACCTATCTCTCTATCCCAGTGTCCCGTTTGCAAAACTGAATACACTCAAAGCGAAGTAAATCGCTGCTCCGTCTGTAATTGGGACTTAACAGCCTGTCCAGAAGCCTTTTTAGATAGGCAAAATGTCCAAGTAGCTTGGGCAAGGGATATGTGGGTAAAACTCCAGACACAACAAAAGCAACTTCACATAAAAATAAATGCAGAGATAGATGCTAACCCACAGTTATCAGAACTCCGGGCAGAATCTGATTTAGAAATTTGGAATCTTCTAATTACTTGGGTTTGCGGCGTTGATCTAGATGCAGCTAAAACTGCTGTGGAAAGGTTACAGAACAGATATCAAGGAAAAGAACCTCACCAGATCGCCCGTATTCTTATTCTTCATAAGTGTTGTCAAGCAGCAGGAGTGGAACTGGTTAAAGGTATTCCTGCTGTGAATGAGCTTCTCAATGGGCTAGTTGGAGTTGATTTGCCTATTGTCACAATATTGTCAGCGGAAATGATTTATCAGATTTCCGCTATTTATGGTCTGGATATACAAGCTCCAGAGCGGAAGCTTGAAGTCTTAGCAGCTTTTGGAGTAGCTCTCCTAGGAGAAAGAGCAATTGAAGTAGGTCTAGATTGGCTGAAATACGGACTAATGCCAGGACAATTAATTAGTGCTAGTACTAAAGCGTTAATGATTTATGCGCTAGGAAATGCTGCTTGCTTGTTCTACGAAGCCAAAGTTAATCAGAACATTACTCCCTTGAATTTGCCAGCAGCGTTTAACGTTCTGAGGCAAAAAAGCCAGCAATATTTAGAAAATAATACATCTGAGGCTTCAATTGTTAAAACCATTTCCTATGAAATTGAAACAACTCCTTTAAGAGGAGTACCCCCAAAACCCATGAAAAATCATCAAAAAAATAAATCAAACCTTCCTACTAAACCTAAGCCTTCTGCCTCTCGTCCCAAACCGACGCAAAGGGCTGGTAAATTTGACACTGAATACAATCGGCTTCGCGATTTGCTTGCAGCAGGAGAGTGGAGAGAAGCTGACAGTGAAACATATAAACTTATGCTAAAGGTGGTGGGACAAGAAAAATCACAATACCTAGATAGGGAGTCTATTAAAAAGCTTCCTAGTAAAGACCTCCATATTATTGACCAACTTTGGCTGCAATACTCAAACGGTTGCTTTGGTTTTAGTGTACAGAAACGTATTTGGTTGAGCGTGGGCGGAAATGACACCAAGTTCAGTCAGCGTGTCGGTTGGAAAATAAGAAGTTTTATGGGAATGACTTTTGTCGATGACATAATTTATCAAAAAAATGCTCCCGAAATAGCCCCTATGGGACATCTTCCTGCTGAATTCGGTACATTGATAAAGATTGTGGGACTTGACAAATCTAATACTATAAATGCATTAAGTGGTATGTACGTTAAGTATGAGTTCCTTCTCTCCCGTCCAGACTTGTAATCTCAAGTTATCATACCAATATCAAGCGTAAGGAGTTAGCGAAAAGGACATTATCGCTCCTTTAGTAAATTAATCTTCTAACTAAGCGATCGCATAGAGCCAGGTAAGTGATGTTATCTTTCTGCAAGGACAACGTCTGTAACTCAATCGTTAGATACCTGATATGGCAAAAACAAAACTTCCGGGGTCTGAACCATCAGAAGTTCCTTCGCACTTTTTGAATGAACTAGAACTTGTCTCAGACAACCCCCGATCATCTATCCTAATCATCAACGGTTTTATGGAATTGATGGTAAATATCCTAATCCGTAATAAGCTTAAGCACGGTAAAAAGATTGAAGAGGATAATAGGAGTTACCCGTATTCCACAAAAATCCTTGTCCTCAACGAACTTGGTATCATTAGTGATGAGCTTTTTTATAATATGGATAAATTAAGAGACTTGAGAAATAGAGCTGCACATCAACCATTTTTTGAAATTCAAGATTCTGACTTAGAGAAATTCAAGCCAATAATGTTTGAACGAAATGACTGGAAAAACTTTGTTAAAGAAAAAGGAGTTTCTTGGGTGGCAATTTTAATTTGGGGATGCTTATGGAATCAATATAAGGACATATACTTAGAAGCCTTTGGAGAGATGCAAGGGAGAACCGTTTAGAATTCTGGTGAAGGCAACTTGAATCCTATGGCTCAAACCGTTACCCTGCAAATTCCAGAGCTACTCTACCAACGGCTGGTCAATACTGCCCGTGCTACCAACCGCCCCCAAGAGGAAGTTATGCTCTACGCCCTCAAAGTGGGCAGCCCACCAGACTGGGACAACGTACCCGATGAGTTTCAGGTTGACCTAGCTGCCTTAGACAGAATGGAAGATGAGGCATTGTGGAAAATCGCTCAGAGTCGAAAGACCACAGTCGATATGGAGCGGTACAATATCCTACTTGATCGCAATCAAGAGGGTACGCTGACGGATGCCGAACGAGCAGAACTAACAGCACTGCGAACCAAGGCTGACTGCTTCATGCTGCGGAAGGCACAGGCAGCAGCACTACTGCGCTGGCGCGGACACCATGTACCCCTGCCCTAATTTCTTGTGTCTACCGATATCCCTGAAAACCTAAAAACTCAAATTGAACAGTGCGATCGCAACCGTGTGTCTGCGCGTTAACGCTGGGCGATCAGGGGTTGGCATCCCCCGTTGATTGATACTTGAGTGATAGTCCAACTAGATGCCAGAGTTATAGACTATCTGGATCTTCTCCCAATTCCCTTAATCGAGCCGCTAAACGCTCCGATCGCGCATTTGCTGCTTCCTCTGGTAACAAAACCAGATTGCCAGCCTGATCGTAAAACCGCAACCACACCGCCGTTTCTCGATCAATCGTCCCTTCCCAAGTTGCCAACCACAAACCTAATCGCTGACACCACAACCATCCTTGCTCATTGGGTGTAATTGGCTGATACTGTTGATTTGCATCTAAATGCCACCCCTGCAAAGAATCCGGCTCAAAGGGATTGAAAACATAGTAATCCGGAGTGCGGAAAATCTGCTCGTAAATGTTTTTCTTAACTCCCGTGTCTGCCTCTGCTGTAGACGGCGACATCAGTTCCACTATTACATCGGGGTAACGACCATTTTCTTCCCATACTACCCAGCCTTGACGCTCCCTTGTGCCATCAACATCTAGCACTACAAAAAAATCAGGTCCCTTGAAGTTCCGATTACGAGCCTGAGTGCTGCTGTAATAAACAAACATATTGCCTCCCGCAAAAAAGTTATCGTGGTTAGCAAAAGCCTGATTAATTGACCGAATCAAAACATTCATCGCAATGCGGTGGCGGTTACTCTCCATCGGTTCCCCATCATCGAAAATTAAATCACTGGGTGGCATTGGAGGTTCCCACCAATCCTCGATTATCAGGGATTTTTGTTCTATCCTTGCCTCAGCTGACATCGCACTGGCTCCCTAGCATGGGTTTTGAATACCTTCAGATTAGCTAAAACCTTAATAGTCTTATCCTGACTGCTACTAAGGCAGCACTACTGCGCTGGCGCGGACACCCTGTACCCCTGCCCTAATTTCTTGTGTCTACCTATATCCCTGAAACGTTAAAGGCTCAAATTGAAGAGTGCGATCACATATTCTATGATGTCGAGTCTCTAACCTTTTACCCTAGCGGTTCAAACATCGCTCTCCTGAGTTCAGAAAAGGTGCTTTTGTTTTGAAAACTGCTACCGCACTCCCCACACTTTAATCTCCCACATACTGCTGCTGACGATTGTCTTCTCATCGGGGCTGTTCGCCGTAGGTGTTCTCGAAGAGTAGGCTACGGACTGAATCCCGCAGGAATGCCCTTCGAGGGTACATCTTAGTTGCCCGGTGTGCAAATTCCAGAGTTTGATAGTTTTATCCCAACTGCCACTGATAAGTGTTTGCCCATCCGCACTGAGGGCAACGCCAGTAATCCGCTCGGAATGCCCTCTAAGGGTGCCTCTCAGTTCCCTAGTATGTAAATTCCAGAATTTGATAGTTTTGTCCCAACTACCACTGGCAAGAGTTTGCCCATCCGCACTGATGGCAAGAGAGTTAACCCAATCCGAATGCCCTTTGAGGGTGCATCTGAGTTCCCCAGTGTGTAGATTCCAGAGTTTGATAGTTTTGTCCTGACTGCCAGTAACAAGAGTTTGTCCATCTGCACTGATAGCGAGGCAATTAACGTTGGATAAATGCCCTTCGAGGGTTCTGCTCAATTCTCCAGTGTGGAGATTCCAGAGTTTGATGATTTTGTCCTGACTGCCAGTAATAAGAGTTTGTCCATCCGGGCTGATGGTGAAGCAATTAACCCCAACCTCCCATGAAAGCCCAGAGAAGGTTCTGATCAATTCACCAGTGGACAGATTCCAGAGTTTGATGGTTTTGTCCCCACAGCCACTGACAAGAGTTTGCCCATCTGAGCTGATGGTTACGGCATTAAGTCCACTAGAATGCCCCCTGAGGGTTCTTCTCAATTCCCCAGTGTGGAGATTCCAAACTTTGATCGTTCTGTCTGCACTACCACTGACAAGAGTTTGCCCATCTGAGCTGATAGCAATGCAATTAATCGATTTTGAATGCCCTTGGCGGGTTTTTTTCAATGCTCCAGTGTGCAGATGCCATTGTTTGATGGTTGTGTCTACACTACCACTGACAATAATTTGCCCATCGGGGCTGATGGCGATGGACAGAACTTCCGCTAAATGCCCTGTGATGGTTCTTCTCAATTCCCCGGTGTGAAGATTCCACAGTTTGATGGTTTTGTCCGAACTCCCACTGACAAGGGTTTGCCCATCTGGGCTGATGGCGACGGAATCAGCTGTGTGTAGCCCTGCGAGAGTGCATCTCAATTGCCCGGTGTGAAGATTCCATAGATTGATGGTTGTGTCGAAACTGCTACTGACGAGAATTTGCCCATCCGGGCTGATGGCGAGGGACTTTACCCCCCTTGAATGCCTTGCGAGAATTCTTCTCAATTCCCCAGTGTGCAAACTCCAAAGTTTGATGGTTCTGTCCCTACCGCCACTGACAAGAGTTAGTCCATCCGGGCTGATGGCTACGCAATAAACCCCCGTTTCATGTGCTGTGAGGGTTCTGCTCAATTCCCCAGTCTGGAGATTCCACACTTCGATGGTTCCGTAACCACAACCACTGACAAGAGTTTGCCCATCCGGACTAATGGCTAGACAACGAACCCCCGATGAATCCCCCACGAGGGTGCTTATTACTTCCCTCGTAGACAGATTCCATAGTTTTATGGTTGTGTCGCTACTGCCACTGACAAGAGTATGCCCATCTGGGCTGATGGCTAGGCAACGAACCCCCGATGAATGCCCTTCGAGGGTGCTTATCAGTTCCCCGGTGTGCAGATTCGAGAGGCTGATTGGGATTATCTGCCATAACGCCTGATTAGACCTCTTGCTCTGATTTAACTGTTGTGATGTAGTAGCAGTACTTAACTCTCAGAGCTTTGCCACTTATGCAAAAGTCTATTCTTAGCAGTGTTATCAATTAGGGGGAGCGATCGCATACAGGTGGCAGTACCCTGAAAAAGGTATAGCGATCGTTGTTCATTGCAAAGTGCGATCTGTGCTTTGCTGCTTACGCACCATGCTTTGCAAACGCACCAGCGCTTCGCTATCGCAGATTCTATGGTGTCGAGAATCGAACCTTTCGGCTGGGCAGATCGAGCGTCGCTTCAGTTAATTCCCCGTTGTTGGAGTGCGAGGTGTAAGAGAGTGGTATCGACAGTCAACGCCACACAGATAAAGCAAGTCTAGAAACCATTAGCTGTCATTGACCTTTTCTTACTGATTGGGCTTCATGCAGATGATAGTAGAGTAGCCAATAGGTGTGATGCCCGAAGGGGCTGATAGCTTTACTGCATTACCCAAATCGTGATTTTCCCGTCACAAAGACCACCGGCAATCTTCTGCCCATCAGGGCTGATAGCGAGAGAACGAACCGCGTCTGAATGTCCAGAGAGGGTGTGAAGCTGTTTCCCCGTGTGTAGATCCCACAGCTTGATTCTCTTATCAAAACTACTGCTAACAAGAGTCTGATTATCAGGACTAATTATGACTGAGGTAACACTGGAATGCCCAGAAAGATTGTGTAGCAGTTCTCCTGTATCTAGATTCCACACCTTGATTGTGTTATCCCAACTGGCACTGGCGATTTTTTGACCATCGGGACTGATGGCGATAGACTCAATCCAACCCAAATGCCCAGTGATAGAGTTACACAGTTCTCCAGTATTCAGATCCCACAGCTTAATTGTGCGATCTCGGCTGCCACTCACAAGGATCTGCCTATTCGGATTAAAGGTGACAGAACTTACCCAGGATGAATGCCCTTCAAGGGTACAGTGTAGTTTTCCTGTGTGCAGGTTCCATAGTTTGATTGTCTTGTCAAAACTACCACTGGCAAGTGTCTGCCCATCTGGACTAATGGCAACTGATGTCACGCCGCTTTCATGTCCACAGAGAGTCTGGTGTAATGTCCTAGTGCTTAGATTCCAGAGCTTAATTGTTTTATCGTCGCTGCTACTGGCAAGAGTTCGTCCATCCGGACTGAAAGTGATAGATTTCACTTTGTTTGAATGCCCACTAAGGGTGCAAGTTAGTTTCCCAGTGCCAAGGCTCCAGAGCTTAATTGTCTTGTCGTCACTGCCACTGGCGAGAGTCTGTCCATCTGGGCTGATAGCTACTGACGTAATCCAGTTTGAATGCTCAGAAAGAATATAGATGCATTGAAACAGAAGATAGGAGGTGTATTTTCGTATTCTCAATAGCGCCTCTTTGACTTTAGGCTCGCTAGTTTCCTTTAAGAGCAAACATGCAGCCGACCGCACCTGCCATGATTCATCCTTTAAAGCCTGAATTACTAACTCTGAGCCGGCGTCTCCATACTTCAGGGCTTTATAGAGTGCAGCAATCCGTTGATTTTCAACCGCACTTACCAAGCCTCTCCTGACACCTTCGATCCCTCCCAAAACCACACTACTATCTGGGGCTGGAGATTGACCACCAAGGATAGCATCGTGGTTTCTAGGCTGATTAGGATTGTTTGCCATTGCAACTTTACTTTTGCTCTCTTACCAGTCCAGTGTCTCCAATTACTAAAGTAGCAATTGAGCGGGTTCGGGCGTTATCGATCAAGCAATTGGAGGATTTGGGGGTAGCGCTGTTGGATTTTTCTGAAACAGCTGATTTAATGGCTTGGTTCGATCAACAGGAGAGACGGGAAGTAGAGATAGCTTTGATTTTACGCCAGCTGACTCGACGGCTGGGTGAAGTTGACCCATCACTGAGCGATCGCATTCGGAGGTTATCCTCTCTCACGTTGGAAGCGTTGGGAATAGCGCTATTGGATTTTTCCGAATTGGCTGATTTAGTGGCTTGGTTGGAGCAGCAAGAGATGAGTATTGGTAATTAATGAGGGACTAATGATTGTGGTTGTTGTCAGAGTGACGATGATTGTTTTCCGTTAGGACGGGTAATTCAGAAGATGCCCCAGATTTTGGCAATTCAATTAAGGCATTGGGAGATGTAGAACCGTTGTTAGTATTGTGAACAAGTGCGTTGGATGCCGATGAAAGCTGGGGTTTAGTACGACGACCCAACCAGAAGGAAAAACTCGCGATCGCGAAGCATACCGTAAGGCTTATCGCGGCAACCCCACCCCCAGCAGGAATGACCAACCACCAAGGTAACTGAGAACTACTCTTGATAGAATTAGTCGCTTGGGATGGTGCGGGTGCAGCATCCTGCGCCTCTGGTTTCTTGCTACCACCTCGCAAAGATTGAGCATACAGTTGAGTAGCACGCTGGGTAACTACCAAATCCCCCTCGAATAGACCCGTTTTCACCTCAACCATGTCCCCAGAGGTTTGACCTAACGTGACTTCAACAGGTTGAAATGCATTGCCATTTTGGACATAGACCAGTTTCTTTCCATTCGCATCAACCACTGCTGAGCTAGGAATGGCTAAAATCGCTGTTGCCGTCCGGTCTGTTAAGACTTCTAATTCGGCAAACATTCCCGGTTTTAGCGCTCCATTGGGGTTGTCCAGTTCAGCTTTCACTGGCACTACTCGCGTTTCAGCTTCCACCACTGCCCCAATTGTGGCAATCCGTCCGCTGAAGGTACCGTTAGGTAGACTAGCGACTTTTGCGATCGCACGTTGCCCCGTCTTTACTTTGTCTAAATCTTTTTCATAGATATTCGCGGTGGCAAAAACACGATTGTCATTCACAATCGTCATCAGCTTGCCGCCTGCGTCCTCGAAGGCTTGACCCAGAGTAACTTCACGGGTTACCACCGTACCGGAAATGGGAGCCGTCACTGTCACCAATCCTTTCTCATTAGCACCAGTTCCCAGTTGAGAGAGCCTAGTTTGATAGGTGGTATCGCTGAGGCGAAGATGGGACTGGGCAGCCTCAACAGAAGCTTGGGCGCGTTTGAGTTGAGCTTCAGCTTCCAAAACTTCCCGGCGACTGCTGGCTTTAACGAGCTGAGCCTCGCCTTCTCTCAGGTGAGCTTGCGATTCGAGCATTTGCCGCCGTGGTAGCGCTCCCCCACTCGCTAACTCCTGGTCTCGGTTATACTTTTCCCGAGCCACCTCAACTTCCGTGCTAGCTTGTTTGATGTCAGCAGATGCAATTTGACGCTGTTGCTCTAGGTTTTCTTGAGCCAGTTTTAAATCCGCTTGCGCTTTTTGCAAATCGGCTTGAGCCTCCACCCGTTTTTCCTGGGAGTTGACGCGCAGTTCCACCAACTCAGGTGCGGCTAGGACGGCGACGGGTTGACCTGCTTTCACAGAAGCACCAGGTTCCACCAATAGCTCAACGACTTTCCCTGGAATCGGTGCGGTCACCTCTACTTTTTTATTCGGCAGAGTTTCAATCTGACCGGTGGTTTTAATTCCAACAGCTAACTGCTGGCGTTTGGCTGGCTCTACTTTAATTCCCAGCCGTTTGGCGGTTTCGCCATCGACCTGAATAGCATCAGAGGGTTGAGCCGTTTCATTTCCACCCTGAAATTCATGTCCACCATGTCCGGCGTGGGCTAAAGCTGCTGTAGGAGTAGCTAGTAAAACCAGACTCAGGATTGCTCCAGGAACACAACGGAGCGGCACGGGAGGTTGGGAACGGTTAGAGGGGGGCATCATTAGGCATGTCCTTAAGTACCGAGGGAACTCCAGCAGCAGCAAAGCCGAATGAAATCAAGATCAAATCCCTCCAATCGATTACTGTTTGTACCAGGCTTTTCGCCACTGCGTCATTTGGTCAATTTCTTTTTGTTGCGAACTGATAATATCTTGGGCGAGTTTCTTGATTTGGGGGCGCTTAGATTTACTAAGTGCATCTTTAGCCATTACTATCGCACCCTCGTGGTGAGGAATCATGGCATTGGTAAAGCGCAAATCGAACTGGGCATCAGCTGCCCCTAAATCGCCCTTCATCATCATGTCCTGCATCTGCGACTGAGACATTGGCATCATGTGACCCATCTTTTCGTCATAAGCCATCGGCGTGCTTTGTGATGAGGGGTACCACGCTTGTCGCCACTGTCTCAACTCCTTGATTTCACGCTCCTGAGCGGCAATAATGTCTTGGGCTAGTTTTTTAATCTCAGGGTGCTGGGATTTTTTGAGCGCTTCTTGAGCCATCTCAACACCACCTTGATGGTGCGGAGTCATCGCGTCGATGAACCGCAAATCGTAGTTAGCATCAGCGGGGCCTAAATCCATTGCCATGCTATGGTTCATGCCACTGCCATGATTCATACTGCCGCCATGCATCGTGTCCTGCTTGCCATTAGCTTCTGTTGCAGGCGTATTTTGGGCTTGGCTCTGGTTCTGGGAAGCAGTAGAACCGCTGTGGGAGGTGTTGGAACAGGCTGTCAAAACCCCGCCGAGGGAAGCGATCGCGACAAAGCTCAATGCCAAAAAGCTAGTTCTCAAAAAAACAAGTTGCATGAACTTTATAACTAAAAGTTTTCGTATTCCATTTTGAACTCTCCAGTTAGCTGGAGTGTCAACCGAGCGGCTGATTAGCGCGAAGAGCTGCCTATTAACTGGAGAGAACGCAGGTGTGAAGGCAGTGCTGCCCCAGCACTTACTACCCAGTTTTCCACCCAAAAATGAAATCACGATGAAATGTCCCTATCCCATTAGTAGGAAATCGTTACTACCTCACGAGCGGATGTTGCTACGCGGTCTAAAAGACACGCTGCGCAACGCTTACGATCATTCTGAGTTGATAGAACGCCCGATTGTTCGTCCGTCTCCGCTCAGTTTTACTGCGGGGCTGGGTATTCAAAGACTTGCGAATATCGGTCAAGTCTTCAAACGCCAGTGCCGCACCTATTGCCTTAGCTTCGTTTACTAGTTGTCGGCTAATGCTGTGGTTGATATTTTTCTGAAACCTCGCTTCTCTCCCAGAGAGCCTCTTGAGGAGTCGTCTCGCCCCTGTTGTGCGTTTGGATTGAAGCGATGCTCTGACTCTGGAATAGCGGTCGCGAGTCCTTATAAAAAATTTCTTCTCACTCCCCCTTGACTCTCTAGTTCACTGGAGAATTCAAGATGAGATTAGTTCATCAAAGGAGGTGCGGAATGGAAAAGGCGAGTTTGAAACTACGAGGCATGAGTTGCGCTTCGTGTGCCAACACGATTGAAAATGCAATTCGCTCGGTTCCAGGCGTGAATGAATGTAGCGTCAACTTTGGGGTAGAGCAAGCGAGTGTCACCTATGACCCCAAGAAAACCGACCCAAACGCGATTTGCGCGGTGGTGGATGCGGCGGGATACTCCGCTCAACCTGTGCAAGACGATGATTTATTGACCCCAGATAATGATGCAGAGCAACAGGCACGCCAAGCCGAAAATCGAGCGTTAGTCACAAAAGTTTGGGTTGGCGGCCTTGTCAGCACGATTCTGGTCATCGGTTCGCTACCGATGATGACGGGGTTGCCCATTCCCCTGATTCCGATGTGGTTACACAACGGGTGGCTGCAATTGGTGCTGACAACTCCCGTACTGTTTTGGTGCGGTGCATCTTTCTACATCAACGCTTGGAAAGCTCTCAAACGCCATGCCGCAACGATGGATACGCTGGTGGCAATTGGCACAGGAGCCGCTTATCTCTATTCCCTCTTCCCCACCTTCTGGCCTGGATTCTTCATTTCCAGAGGATTACCAGCTGATGTTTACTACGAAGCGGCTGCGGTGATTGTCACTCTGATTTTACTGGGGCGGCTTCTTGAGAATCGGGCCAAGGGACAAACCTCAGAAGCGATTCGCCAACTCATGGGATTGCAAGCTAAAACGGCTCGCGTCATTCGCAAGGGTAGAGAGGTAGACATCCCACTTGCCGAAGTCGTTATAGGAGACGTGATTCTGGTGCGTCCGGGTGAAAAGATTCCCGTCGATGGCGAGATTATTGCTGGCTCCTCAACGATTGATGAGGCAATGGTGACGGGTGAAAGTGTGCCCGTGAAGAAGCAACCGGGTAATGAAGTAATTGGAGCTACGATTAACAAGACTGGCAGCTTCAAATTCCGCGCGACACGAGTCGGTAAAGATACGTTCTTAGCGCAAATTGTCAAACTGGTGCAGCAAGCGCAGGGGTCTAAAGCACCAATTCAGAGATTAGCAGATCGAGTCACCGGATGGTTTGTGCCTGCTGTAATTGCGATCGCGATCGCCACCTTCATCATCTGGTACAACATCATGGGCAATATCACGATGGCGTTGATTACCACCGTGGGGGTGCTGATTATTGCTTGCCCCTGTGCGCTTGGCTTAGCCACGCCAACCTCCATCATGGTAGGAACGGGTAAAGGGGCAGAAAACGGAATTTTGATTAAAGGTGCAGATAGTTTAGAACTGGCGCATAAGCTACAAACCATCGTTCTCGATAAAACAGGCACGATTACGCAAGGCAAACCCACTGTTACCGAGTTTGTAACCGTTAACGGTACAGCTAATAGTAATGAGCTAAACCTCCTGCGTTTGGCTGCATCGGTTGAACGAAATTCAGAACATCCTTTGGCTGAAGCTGTTGTGCAATATGCTCAGTCTCAGGGAGTAGAACTAACGGATTCCCAAGAGTTTGAAGCGATCCCTGGTAGCGGCGTGCAAGGATACGTGTCAAATCAATCGGTGCAAATTGGAACGCACCGTTGGATGAATGAGTTAGACATTGATACCAGTACATTGCAACACCATTGGGAGCGCCTGGAGTATCTCGGTAAGACGGTCATCTGGATTGCCGTCAATCGCCAAGTCCAAGCGATTATGGGCATTGCCGATGCGGTGAAACCATCTTCTCTTGTCGCGATTCGCACATTGCAGAAAATGAGATTGTCCGTAGTTATGTTAACCGGAGACAACCGCCGCACAGCCGAAGTGATTGCGCGTGAAGTCGGCATCAACCGAGTCTTTGCCGAAGTTCGCCCTGACCAAAAAGCTGAGACTGTCGAAACACTTCAGTCGGAAGGCAAGATTGTGGCAATGGTGGGGGATGGTATTAACGATGCACCAGCGCTGGCGCAAGCGGATGTGGGAATAGCGATCGGAACTGGGACGGATGTAGCGATCGCAGCGAGTGACATCACCCTCATCTCTGGTGATTTGCAGGGGATTGTGACCGCGATTCAACTCTCTCGTGCCACGATTCACAACATTCGTCAGAATCTCTTCTTCGCCTTTATCTACAACGTTGCAGGCATTCCGATCGCGGCTGGCATTCTGTTTCCCTTTTTCGGTTGGCTGCTCAATCCCATCATTGCAGGCGCAGCAATGGCGTTTAGTTCTGTTTCAGTTGTCACGAATGCACTACGTTTGCGTAACTTTCAGCCTAAAACACTTAGCTAGTTGAATCACTCAGGGACACGACAATGATGATGCTCAAGAAAGCGACATTTTTCGGGACATTAGCAGGATTCGGATTCCTGCTGGGGGCAATTTCAGGGGCAATCGCCGCCGAACCCCACAACGAACATTCAACTGCTCAATCAACTCAATTTCAACGCATCGAACAACCGTTAGGCAACAAAGTTGCCGTTACACTGGGTGGACTGGGACTGATTGGTTTAGAACTGTGGTGGTTCTTGCTCAGCAAACCCAAGTCTCGCCAAGCCACTACAGGGGGAGGAATTCAAGAAGTAACCGTGACGGTGGATGGCGGTTACAAACCGAGTCAGATTGTCGTACAAGCGGGTCAACCTGTACGGCTAAACTTCGATCGCAAAGATCCCAGTAGTTGCCTTGAGGAAGTGCGATTCCCTGACTTCCGCATCGCCCAAGAACTGCCACTCAATCAAGTTACACCAATCGAGTTTACGCCTGACAAACCCGGTAAGTATGAGTTTACCTGCGGCATGAATATGTTCCGGGGAGTGGTTGAAGTGCAGTCTGCGGATGCAACGGCAACAGTACCTCAATCCATTCATCACGCCGACCAGTCAACGCTGCCAGCGTCTAGCGTTGAAGCAACAATGACACCAACGGGAAATGTAAGTATCCGCACCCAGTAGGACGAATTGCTGCGGGTGATCAGTAATGAAACACCTCCGTCCGCAATACCCAGTCATTCCTAAAATCCTGGGCGCAAATCCCTGTTTTGGTCAAGGTTCTCCTTGCCTCTCCAGTCAACTGGAGAGTTTAGGATAATCTTAGGGATTTTCTTGAGTACAGGAGCAGCTAAGTATGTTAGCCCAAGACGCACTAAAGCAAATTGGTTCAGTTGCCAAGGAAAGCGGCGTACCCATCAAAACTATTCGCTACTATGAGGAACTCGGTCTACTTCAGGCATCGGGTAGAACAGAGGGTGGATTTAGATTATTCAACTCTGATGTTTTCGCACGCTTACACTTTATCAAACGCGCCCAGAGTCTAGGATTGAGCCTGTCAGAAATCAAGGAGTTTCTGGATGTCCACGACCAAGGTGACTTACCTTGCGAACATATAAAAGTGAAGCTGAACGAGAAGATTGACGAAATTAATCACCAAATCCAACAGTTACAGGTGTTGAAGCTGGAGTTAGTAGGACTACTTTCGGGTTGGGAAACAATACCTGAAACACAAGAAACAACCATTTGTCCAATCATTGAACAAGCTTAAGAAATTAGCTTTCTTCATTTCAGGAAAACGCTTATTTATTAATTTTAGAATGAATTGGCTCTCCTGTTGAAGGGAGAGCCTGAAATGTCCTGAAATAAAAGCTTAATTTATCACCCTGAATTCGGTGATGAATTAAGTTTGTTTTTTCTCTCGTGCTTCTGATTATTAAGTACGGATAATTGTCCTAAATGCAATGCTCACCACGACCGAGATGAGAATGCGGCTATTAATCACTTAGCGGCGGGACTTGCCGTGTTAGTCTGTGAAGCGACCGGCGCGACCCGAACAGAGCAAATCTCGGAAGGCGGGTGCTATGAAACAGAAACCAAAATCGTGTTAGCGCAGCGAGGCGTTAGCCTGGTTTTAGAATCACCGTCCTTTTAGGTCGGTGAGGAGGTCAACATACATACCTGTATCGCAGCCAAAAATGATGTGGGAAACATCGTGCGCCAGCAAAATTTTGGCAAATTCTTGTGATAGTTCTCTTGGATCGGTGCGATTTGGGTTCGCAGTATAGTAGTCATCGAGTCTTTGTCGAAGAGTCTAGGTGCTGTTTTTATCTATGTAGCCAGAACGAGCTTCCTTCGGTCGTGGCTCCAGAGCAGGAATCACAATTCCTTTCTGCCTTCTGCCTCCTGCCCGGGAGCCTTTCTTGCTAAAT
>DATNPH010000193.1:0-55240 GCA_036703315.1 Coleofasciculaceae cyanobacterium | reverse complement strand
ACTAACGGCAGTTCCTATCAGGGCAAAAGCTGGTGGCACGAGGGGTACCCACACCGCTAGGAGAAATAGACTATAAGAAATCCCGACTAACACGCACAGGAGTGCACCACCTGCCAGACCAAACAGCCACGGTTTGCGAATGTGCCAAGCTAGTATGCCTCCCACTATTGACCAGCCCCAAATCCACAGGATTTCTCCCCATTGCGACCAATACCCGATCAGGGGACGATTATTCAGCACGGCACTGAGGATTTGACTGACGATCTGGGCATGAATCACTACTCCTGGCATTTTTTGGTTGTCTGCCAAGCCAGCGCTATGACTATTTCAAATCGAAATCGGTCAATATTCCCAAGATCACTATTCTGCTAGACCACGGTTATCACCTTGATTATTTGATTGAGAAGTTAGAGCAGGTTTATCCTCAGATCATGACAAAAATCAGGTTTGAGCGTTCGACGAAACCCTCGAAACGAGAGAAGGAGGTGCAAGGAAAATCTGGATTTGTCCCAGCCATCGCACGATGAGTGATTGAACGTTCCAATGCTTGGATGGAGCGTTGTAAGAGTCTGGTGAAGAACGAAGAAGCGCACCTTATCTCATGCCACAACCAAAATCGATCTCTGCTTTGTCAGGCTAATGCTCAAACGGCTTTCAGCTCCTTCCTGAGATCTCAAATGGGTTCTATAATCGTTAAAATAATATAGAACAAAACGCGACCAAAAAAGTGCTGATGAAGCGGATCTTTCAAGAGGACTTACGGGCGTTGACTCCGTTGATATGGGAGCGTGCCAATCCCTATGGCACGCTTCAGTTAGACATGCATCAGCGGCTAAAATTGGATGCTGTTTAAAGACAGAATTTTTCTAGGATGAGCTACTAGCAGAACTTTTAGACATCGCGTGTCTACTTCGTTGCAGCTTCGCTACCTTTACCCCTAAATAGATTCTTCCACATCCTCGCTTTCCTTACCAATTAGTAGCGAAATACTGCCGCAATAGGGGTATTGTCCGGTACTTTTTCCGGTTCAACAGCATATACCGTTCCTCCGTGAAAGATCGTTTGAATCGCTGCTGCATTGAGCAAATCTTCATCACCAGGACTAGCCTCATTATGTATCTCAAGTTCCATTGAGTCCGGGTCAAAATGTCCCCATCTTTGTACACCAATCGGAACAAAAAGCTGTTCTACGCGACCATAAAATGCCCCTTGAATGACTTCATTCAAATCATTTGATCCTTTGCCAGCCGCAATTGACTCATGATAATAATCGATCGCTTTTTCCTGGTCTGCCTTAAACTGTGGCTCTACGATCGCCCAGGCTTCTGCATGAAGTTCTTCTACCGTTCGCTCCTTTGTGTTGTGTTGGATTCCTTCTTCCACAATGAAATTGTAGGTATTTGCCTCGTGATAAATCGGCAGTAAATAGTTAACCCCAGCTAGCACAAGTGGCGATCGACGATTGCGAAAGAAGTCATGCAAGCTTTTATCCACTAGATAAAAATATCGCAGCAACTCTTCTTTGACGTTTTCACGCCCGCCGCCGTGTCCGTGATAGGAACCACCCGATTGCAAAGCTGAACGACCTGCGCCCGCGCCCTGGCGACGCTGTTCATCTTTCGACGTTTCTTCGTCATACTGCAAGGCTTCATCCATGCTCTTGGGCAAGCCTTCGATTTCAACTTCACGCGTCATGCCATAGCGATTGCCTTCCAAAAGCCGCACATCACGTTGACCGAGCGTGAGAACATAGAAGCGGTCATCTCCACTCAACAGCGGAATTAGTGGCTTGAGATGTAAGCGATCGTTTACGACTACCAGTTCAATCAGGTCGATCGGTACCCGATAGAAACGGAAGAACCCTTCTGAGATGAACAATGCTAAACCTGCGTTCTGTTGCTGCCAGAATTCATCTTCATCCAGTTCACTCGCAGGCTGAAGAAATTGGCTTGGATCAGTCGGGTGCAATTCATATTTTTCTAACTCCGCTTCCGCCTGCCGAAGTAGATTTTTAAAGCGGATAGAGTTTTGCTGAGTTTCTGAACTCAGCTGCACGGTCGGCATGTAAATTGATACACACAGTCCTTGCGGCTGTTCGACGAGTTCTTTCAGTTCTTCGATTGAAAGGAAGCTCATATTATTAAGACAGGATTAAAGAGATGTGCAACGGAATCCTCATACTATAAAAACTTTTCCAAGCCGAAGCCCCTGCCGAATGGTAGAAAAGAAGCTCAGAGGTCGCTGCAATACGCCATGAGAACTAGATTCAAAGGGGGTAAGGACGTTAATCCAGAACTGTCCAGAATTGTAAGGATGTCAAATGGGTTCTATAGGGCGTATAGTAGTCGTCTTTGATACTGGGGGCAACATAGCCGATCAAGACAACGCGATCGCGCACTAAAATGGGGTCAATTTTACCGTCGAGTACATCAGTCAGGCTCACTTGCTGACTCACTTGGGTAGGCGAGCGGTAGTTGATCAACAGCTGGTAATCTGGGACATCCGCATTCTGGTATCCACCAGCATTTTCATCCAGACGTTTGAATACCGTTGAATTTATCTTTAATTGACCATCTTCTGTCAGCTTTGGCTCAATTCCCTGAACTTTCAAGTAAAACATCGATAGCTGGAAAGCAAAGGAAACGAGTTGTTGAGATGGATCATTACAAAGATGACCAACTACAATAAATCGAAGCGATTACTAAGTGTTCAACACTTCACTAATGGTTTTTAATAATTCTTTCGCCGTGTAGGGCTTAGACAAAAATGTTTTAATACCAGTCCCCATAGCGATACTCACTTTATCACTAGATACAAGTCCGCTGACGCCAATAATATTGACCTGTGGGCTAATTTTTTGCAACGTGCGGATAGTTGTTGATCCATCCATAAACGGCATCATCATATCAACCAACACGACATTGATTTCGTGACGATGTTGTGCATAGAGAGCGATCGCTTCTATACCATCACTAGCCGTTAGCACTCTGTAACTATGGGATTCCAGCGAAGTTTTGGTAATCTGCCGAATTGCTGCTTCGTCATCGACAACGAGAATTAGTTCTCCGCGTCCAGTCGGCAGATCAGGATATTCGACTAGCTGCGTTTCTATCTCCTGTAAGGCTGGTAAATACACCTTAAATTCTGTGCCTTGACCTATCTCGCTATATACATTTACAAAACCCCCATGACTTTTAATGATACCTATTACTGTAGAAAGGCCAAGTCCAGTCCCCTTACCCAGTTCTTTTGTTGTGAAAAACGGTTCAAAAATTCGATCCAGTATCTCAGGCGAAATGCCTGTTCCTGTATCTGAAACTGTAATGACAATGTAACAACCAACTTTGGCATCAATATTCATCCGCGCATAATGTTCATCAATGAGGAGATTTGCCGCACAGATACTGATATTACCGCCCTCGGGCAGTGCATCACGAGCGTTAACGCAAAGATTCATCAATACCTGATGCAGTTGGGTGGCATCTCCAGAGACAGTCCATAAATCTTGTGGGATATCGGTGTGAACGTTAATCAATTTAGGAAACGTTTCTCTAGCAATCTGCCGAATTTCTGAGATTAGGTGTCGAGTTTGTATAATTGTGCGATCGCCTTCAACACCGCGTGCAAATGAAACCACTTGTTTGACTAAATCTGCACCCCGTTTGGCGTTAGTTTCTAAAATTTGGAGCCACTCCTGAGAGCGCTCATCAAGGACTGTGAGTTCTAACAATTGAACCGCCATCAGAATAGGGGCAAGCACATTGTTTAAATCATGGGCAATACCACCAGCTAATGTACCGATACTCTCCATTCGCTGGGCGCGTAGAAACTGCTTTTCGAGCTGTTTCTTTTCTGTGATATCAGTATTCACAACGAGAATAGATTTGGGCTGCTCAGCTTCATCGTGAACTAGTGTCCAATGACTTTCGACGATAACTTTCTTGCCGTCCTTTGTCAGGTGATGCAATTCCCCCTGCCATTCACCTTTCTCAATCAGCTTTTCCTGGACATCCTCATAGTAAGGAGAGGCGTCCCTATATAAAAGCTTTGACGCTGCCTTTCCGATCACGTCCTCAGCTTTCCAGCCGAAAAGTCTCTCGGCACCTTTGTTCCAGAACGAAATTTTGCTATCTAAATCTTGAACAATAATCGCATCGGCTGCAACATTGAGAAGAGCCGCTTGTTCAGAGAGTTTCTGCTCCGTCTGCTTACGTTGAGTGATATCACGAGAGGCAGTATGAATTTCTAGAACATCATCGGTTTCGGAGTCTCGTACTGTTCGGCAGGTTGTTTCGAACCAGATGTAATCACCATCCTTGCAGCGAATACGGTAGGTAAGAGTGTATGTATCTGGTAACGCTAAGATAGCGGCGTGACTTTCGCGAATTAGAGCTAAATCGTCTGGATGGAAAAAATCATAGGCACAATTCCCAATTAGTTCTTCCGGAGAATAGCCTAAGAGGGTGCAGCAGGCGGGCGAGGCGTAGAGGTAGATTCCGTCTGGAGTGTGCTGAGTAATCATATCAGTAGAGTTCTCCGCCAAGAGCCGGAACCGCTCTTCGCTTTGTCGCAGTGCCTCTTCCGCCTGCTTGCGCTTACTGATGTCATTAAAATAAACAGACAAGCCGCTTTTAGAGGGATAGGCATGAACAGTAAACCAGATGTTGAGTGGCGAATAGAACTCTTCAAATTCGACACTGACCTGTTGAGATACAGCTGTGTGATACTCCTGGTAAAATCTAGAAGTAATGGCTTGTGGAAACTCATCCCATAAGCTCTTGCCGAGAAGTTCTTCTTGGGTTCTGTGCAAAAGGCGCTCTGCTTGTGGGTTTAAGTAGGTGAATCGCCACTGTTGATCCACACTAAAGAAGGCATCAGTAATACTTTCTAGAATATTCTTGCTACGGTTATGAGCTAGCTGCTCTCGTTGCAAAAGTTGGATACGCTCTTGCTCAGCCTGCTTAAGGGGAGTGATGTCCCGAGCTGTAGCATAGATTAAACCTTCGTCAATAACGGAAACGGCTGTCCAGGCTAACCACTTATAGGAACCATCAAAAGCGCGATAGCGATTCTCAAAGTAGATGGTGGGTTCGCCGATAGAAAGTTTCTCGACTTCGGCAAGGGTTTTAGTTCTGTCTTCAGGATGCACAAAATCAAGAAATGGTCTGCTTTGGAGTTCCTCGTTGGTATAACCTAATGTTTTTGACCATGCTAGGTTTAAGCGTTTGAAATAGCCATCAACATCGGCGATACACAGCATATCGAGCGAGAGGGTAAAGAAGCGATCACGCTCTTCTTCTGCCTGCTGACGCTCGGTGATATCTGTCACAATGCCAACAAAGTAGAGTAAATCTCCTTCATTTGAGAATACTGGAGAGATTTTCAATTCGTTCCAGAAGGGCTGACCATCTTTTCGATAGTTGAGCAGTGTTGCTTTCACCTCTTGGTGCTGGGTAAGGCAAAAACGAATGTATGCCGTTGTTTGTGGATCTGTGCCAGAACCTTGTAAAAAGCGCCAGTTACGCCCAACAATCTCCTCTAGTGGATATCCAGTGATCCGCGAAAAGGCAGGGTTTGAGTAAATGATTGGGTTGTCCGGTTGGTTTGGATCACTAATTAAAACTCCATCAGAGACTGAAGCGATCGCACGAACAAGTAACCAGTTTTCTTTAGCCGTTTGCTGCACCGCCTCCTCGGTACGCTTGCGCTCAGTGATGTCATGAGTAAAGCAGCGCGTGTGGCTAAACTTGCCATCCTCCCACAGGACGTTAGAGTTGATGAGTACATATCGGATCGAGCCATCCTTGCACAAGAGCTTCGCCTCGTAGTTTTGTAGCGTTTCGTTCGCGGCAAGTCTTTGGAGAATATCATCGATCACGGCTTGGTCAGCGTGAAACTTAGTAATAGGTTGACCAATATACTCCTCGCGAGAGTAACCCAGAAGATCTAGCTCTGCTTGATTGACCCACAGGATGATTCCGTTCGCATCGACCCAATGTAGACCAACCGTGCCGTTTTCAAAGAAATCGAGGAGTTCTTGCTGCTGAAGCTTCAGCTTCGCTTCTAGCTGCTTACTCTCTTGCTTAACGTGCTCTAACTCGGCTAAATTCCGGCGTAGCTCAAGTTGGGTAACTATCTGACGACTTAAGGTTTGTAAGGCTTCTAACTGCTGGGGCTTGAGTTCCCGTGGTAAATAGTCAATTACGCAGAGTGTTCCTAGTGCATATCCTTGAGGTGTAATTAGGGGGACACCTGCGTAAAAACGAATCCGGGGGTCAGAGATTACTATAGGGTTAGTGGCAAACCGTTCGTCAACTAGAGCATCTTGTACGACTAATACTTCATTTTGCCGGATGGTATGGGCGCAGAAGGGGATTTCGCCGATAGATTCTGTAACTGTTAAACCAAATTTTGACTTAAACTTTTGCCGATTGTTATCAATCAGCGTTATCAAGGCAGTTGGCGTTTCACAAATTTGTGCCGCTAAACGTGTGAAATCGTCAAACGCTTCTTCAGGAGATGTTTCGAGAATTTGGTACTGGCCAAGAGCCTTAAGCCATTTTAGTTCATCATCCGGCAGTGCAGCTGTCATTATTTAAAAATCTATTCTCTCTATGGTAGCTTTTACTTATATTTAAATGGCATAATATTAGATTCTCATTTTAACGTTTTTTAGAGCTTACCTCTAATTAGATAAACACTAGTACTGCCCAATCAAACACAATAGATCCAGACCTTCTACAACAAGGCTGAAACTGTGATGAATTCAGGGTTAACAATGTCTTTTACTTCTCCAACAAAACAGCATGCTGGAGATAGCTTTTTGATTACCTTTGCACCCTTATCGTTGGCTGAGATCTATACCTTAGCCGATGATCCAGCGAACGGGGCCGTAGTCGTAATGAGCGGCACTGTACGAAATCAAACTGATGGCAAGCCAGTAGTAGCACTGGAGTATCAAGCCTATGAACCGATGGTTGTGCGCGTATTCAGCGCAATTGCTGCTGACATCCGTCAAAGATGGCTCGATGTCAATCGGGTGGTCATTCATCATCGTACAGGTCGATTACAAATTGGAGACATTAGCGTCCTTGTAGCCGTTGGATGTCCCCATCGCTCAGAAGCGTTTGAAGCTTGTAAATATGCAATTGATACATTGAAGCACAACGCCCCCATCTGGAAGAAAGAACACTGGGCAGATGGTTCCAGTACCTGGGTGAGCATTGGTGCATGTGAAGCAGTTGGCGATGAATGTTAAGCTGTCACAACTCTATTTGAGTCTCTAGGGAAACCTTGGCTTGGCTCAGCAGACCGCTTACTGCCAATCCTATGCCGAGAACGATCACGATATCTACGATGTCGTGGAGATAATTCGTTCTTGAGTCGGCTGGGTAGTTTTCAAAAGAATGAGATTACGTCTAAATCAAGGAACTGTGACTAAATCAAGGAGCTTTGACAACCAAGCTGATTGTGGGGGTTCACTGCCCACCTTAGTGGGTTAATTGCTAGAACCAATAACAATGTCTACTGTTTGATTAGACCTTTCATTTATAAGAGGTCATCGTTT
Organism: Coleofasciculaceae cyanobacterium; assembly: GCA_036703315.1. Taxonomy (GTDB): domain Bacteria; phylum Cyanobacteriota; class Cyanobacteriia; order Cyanobacteriales; family Coleofasciculaceae; genus DATNPH01. The sequence continues at coordinate 47,673 of DATNPH010000193.1, read as the reverse complement.
AAGCATGAACAGGAATTAAGAGCAATGTTTCACGAGCTACCGAATCAAACTGATGGAAGCGACTATCTGGAGCTTCTTGCCAATGCTCGAAGTAGGAAATGTTCTGGAAGACTTATTAATATTGATTTAAAAACACTCATTGATGAGGTTTATGTACCTCCAATGTGTTCCACTTCTTTCAAAAGTTTAATTGAGCTAATTCTCAAGTCAAGTGAATTAGATTCAATTGAGGTGAAGTGTTCAATTTTAGACGAAGACCCTGTATGGGTTTTCAGATCAATGAGGCAAAATTTAGGTTGGGAGTAGTTGGAAGTAAATTCAACAGATATAGACATCTTTTGTTCAGCCTTAGTCCCTCGAAACTAAAGAGTGAAGCTAGGTATACTTTCTGGCTCAGTCTCTGCGGCTTGAATCCATTCCTGCAATGCCGGAAGTGACAAAATTGCCTCAACATAATTTCTCGAAACAGAGTCTAACTGGACATCATACGTGATGAACCGCAGAGCGACTGGTGCAAACATAGCATCTGCGATCGTGAACTCACCGAACAACATATCGCCACCAGCACCAAAGTTTTGACGGCAGTCTCGCCAGATTGCAGTAATTCGCTGAATGTCTTCTTGTACTCCAGGTGCCATGCCTTTGCCAGGGAGTCTAGCACGACAGTTCATAGGCATATTCTGACGCAGGCTTTGAAAGCCTGAGTGCATCTCAGCACTAATGGAGCGATTGATCGCTCGTTTTGTTCTATCTTTCGACCACCAGTGGATGGTAGAGAATTGTTCAGCCAGATATTCGCAAATAGCAAGAGAATCCCAGATGGTTAGAGTCTTGTCCAGAAGAACAGGTACTTTCCCCGATGGGGAATATTGCCGAATCTTTGCGGGAGAGTCTGGGGTGTAGAGAGCAATACGAACTTCATCGAAATCTAAACCGAATTGCCTCATTGCCAGCCAAGGGCGGAGTGACCAGGATGAATAGTTCTTATTGCCAATTACAAGAGTAAGCTTTGTCATAGTGAGCTAACAATACAAGTTCAGTTGATGTGGCAATTAATTCTGTTTCTTCTGATTTGAGCCACTAAGGAATCTTTCACGGACGCATTCCTGAATGGATTCGGTTACGAGTACATTAGCAATGCCTCAGTGAGCAATCAAATCATGGCTTGTATGGCATCTATTTATGGGATTGATAGATATCAATCGGTAGTGGTGTAATTTTATTAGGGACAAGCCAATCACGATTGGCTTGTCCTCTAGTCGCTAAATTGTCAAAGGAAAGATGAAGCTCTCCCAACTTCGAGCCGTAGTTGCAGTTGCCAAGCATGGCAACTTTAGTGAGGCAGCACTGGAACTGAATCTTTCCCAGTCTGCTATTAGCCATGCGATCGCTACACTGGAAAGGGAACTCGGTGTGCCTCTGTTTGCCAGAGGTCGTTATGGAGCTGTGCTAACTCCAGCCGGAGAGCAGATTTTACATCATGCTCGTCAGGCACTGCAACATCTGGAGATGATGCACAAGGCAGCCAACTTGCAAAAAGGTTTACAGGGAGGTCAGGTACGGATTGCCTCATTTCGCAGTGTGGCAACTCATTTGCTGCCAAAGGTGATTGCTAAGTTTCGCGATCGCTTTCCAGGAGTGACCGTGACGATTATAGAGCGACCTGACTACCTTGACATCGAGCAGACCTTACGTGAGGGTCGTGCTGATATTGGTATTACCTACCTACCCACTAGCGATGAATTTGAGGTGTGGGAAATTCTGCGGGATGAGTATGTTGCTTTGCTACCGCCGACTACAACTGTTAAGAAAGCTCGAATTACTTGGGAAGACTTAGCCGCTTACTCGTTGGTGTTGCTACCCTGTTTACCCTGTGGACGCATGCTCCATAACCACTTGATGAGCCTAAGCCTCTCTATGAATACGGCTTGTGATATTCAAGAAGACTCAACCATTGTCGGCATGGTTGTTCAGGGACTAGGGGCTGCAATTCTCCCTCGTCTTGCGGCTGAGCCAATTCCGCAAGAGTTGTCTGTGTACAGTTTGCCAGTACCCGTAGAGAGAGTCATTGGTGTTGCCGTCCTGTCTGAAGCCCTTCATGTTCCAGCCGTCTTTGCATTCTTAGAAATGCTCAAAACATTTGATCTTCGGAGTGTAGCATTGCCGGCTTAAGCCTGATGGTAGGTTTACCAAATGTTGTTCGGGTCAACGGTTTAGGATTTGTGCGATCGCGTCCTCTAATTCTTTCTTACTCAAATTCGTGAGGATAAACACCTCTTGAACGGTTTTCCCAACCCTGGCAATTACTTTAAACCCCCCACGAATTGGTACAGACACTTTTAATTCCAACCGAGGGCGATGACTTTTAGCACGTCCAATCACGGCGGGTGTAATGGTTCGGATCCCAGTGTAGCCAGTAAGTCGTTCAAGAATTGGGATCAGACCCGGAAGGTGAGTCGAGTGATTCCAAACCAGTCTACCGCCGTTAGGATTGCTCATAGAGTTATGCCGCCTCCAAGGGAGCCATTGTTAAACCAGCACGACTCAGCTGTTGGTGGTATAGTTCTGCTTGTTCATGAGGCCCAACCCAAACAATGGCTTGACCTTCGTTGTGAATCTGATTGGTGAGTTCCCAGGCGCGATCGCTCGTCATCCCAGGTACATACTTCACTAAGCAGTCATGAACGTGCTGAAACGTATTGATGTCATCGTTCAGCACAATCACCTTGTAGTTCGGATAGGGCTTCTGGGTAACTTGACTAGATCGTTCAGGAGCTTTTACTGGCGAAGCTGATGCCGCTTGATAAGCTGCTGAAATTACCATAGTCATAAGAGTCTACTAAAATAATTTATACAAAATTAACAACTGGTCTGTCCCTCTAGTTTACATACCTGTTGACCTTTTGTGACCAGCTCCTTTGGAGCAGAGGTTAGGGAGGTAGGAAAGATAGGGAAGACACAGGATTTATCTCCCCCAGCTCCCTGATCTCCCTCATCCTTTCAAGACCCGATAGGGCGTCAATACTGAATCGATGCTCTAGTCCCTAAACTGCACTAGCGCCAGTTGTCCCAAGATTCGTTAAAAATTGAGGTATCTGGAAAAGCCGTGGGATTGCTATTTTTTTCCAACCTCTGCCGTAAAACTTCCAGTTGTGGTTCTGGCTTTGGCAGTTCATCGACTAGCTGATAAGGTGCTACTTGCTTTTCTAAAGCAAAAGCTGCCGTAGTGCCTGCTGCTGCACCCGATGACCATTCAAACGAATGCACTCGATAGGCAGCTGCCGCAATGTGACTGGTGGCAATACTTTTTCCAGCAACTAACATGTTGTCGATTCTCTGGGGTATCATCGCCCGGAGAGGAATTTGGAAGGGATAGGCTTGACCTGCTCCCTGTCGCTCACCCTCACGTTCTGTGTTACCAGGGGTTTCGGGTGGACTCTTGGTCATGCAGGGATGGAAGTCGATCGCATAATGCCCAATGCCGACAGAATCAGGATAGATAGAGGAGCGAGTGCGTCTTCTGACTTCTTCGGGTGACTTCTTGCCGCCAACGACAGAAACAGCTTCTAGTCCAGCAAGGGCTGTCCGTAATTCACGAGACATCTGAGGTGTGAGCGTCTGGCGGTAATAATCATCCTTATAGTCGCGGCGGGAAATATCGATTTCCCAGACACTAAAACCTTGAGGATAGCCGTAACTCTGGCGTCCGATAATCCGCCGTCCTTCACGCATATAGGGATACTTAGACAACCCATGTACTGTTCCCATTGGGGAATCTAACCCAGATAAATACTTGTTATTCGGTTGCGGCTTTTTGATACCATTGCCTAGCTGAGAGTCAGTGGTTCCAGCCACGAGCCAATAGAAATAGCCCAAAGCGTTTTCTTCACCCTTACGCAGGCTCTCTGTACGCAAGCCACCCATCCAGCCTCCTGAGGATAGTTGACCAGTAGCTTGCAACTGGTCGCGAGTATATACCAGATTGTCTTGGGCGCTTCCTGGGCGATAGTCATTACCCCATGTCCAGTTCTGCATGGAGATATCCCCTGGTGTGGGAGCAGTGAAATTGATACCGCCAAACTTTGTTGCTTCACCTTTCTGAGGACTCCAAATCCGCCGATAGCTAAACACCAGTCCAAAGTCCGCTAGTCGCGCTAGTTCATAGCTGTAGTAAGGTGCATACTGAGGATAAAATGGCGGCATCTGATGAGTTTGAGGCTCCTTAGTTGCTTCCATCGCAAAGGTGTAGGTAAAGCCTTGTGTGCAATAAGAGTCGCCAGTAGCACTAGAGGAAGAAGGCTCTACATAGGAGCGGGGGTCAATGCCAAGGCGGTAGGGAACATCAGCTAGCGCGATAAGTTCGCCGGTTTCAGTGGCGTCAACAACATACCAGTTAGGAGCATTTCCCTGCGCTTGCCCTTTGGGTACAAAGCGCACAATCCTTTTCTCAAAGCGGGATGAGTTTTCGTAGCGGTAAGCATCTTCGAGGGTTCGAGATAGCGGTTCACTGTTGAGGGGAGGAGTGCCAGCAGCCGGTTTGTGCTCAATTGCAATGGCTGCTTCAATCAGCTTCCCATTTGGGCTGATGTTCAGTTCTTTGATGACGGTGGAAGGATACCATTTGAGTGTGCCTTTGCCGCGTTTGGCAGCGTCTTGCAACAGGCGAGACAGGATTTTGTTAGCGTCACGGGGAAGAAAACAGGATTCACTTACCCAACAATCTCCGGGGTTGAGTTCGCCGTATTCGCGTTTAATTCGCTCCCGCAATTCTAGGTAGCCGCGAGAATAGAAGAGACGCGATCGCTGAGTGGCTCGTTCGTCCAACGCTGAGGTTCCCTGAGTGGAAATTTGTCCACCCACCCAGTCAGTAATCTCCGTCAAGCAAACCGTTCGCCCAACTAGCAAAGCCTCATAGGCAGTAGCGGCACCTGCCAGTCCACCACCAGCTACTAAAATTTCACAGGTTTCTTCTTTATCAGGGGTTCTCGGTGGCGCAGTAAGCGCAATTGGAGCGAGGGATGTTAGGGAAAGTAGGCTGATAGTCAAGCTAACGAGCGAGCGTGCTCGCGTCGCCGTAAGGCATCGCTTCATAGTTTGAAACAGGCAGTTCGTATCCTCTGTTACATTAAGCTAGATAGCTGACGCCGTGATCACCCCACAAGTTCATTTCAAATCAGAAATTGCGGAGAGAGGTCAGCAATTGCACAGCAGAGGTTTCTTTCCTTACGTCGCTACCGCCAGCTCCTCCGGAGCCACACTAGCTTTTTTCAACAAATTTGGAAAAATTTGGAAGGTCACCAAACACACCTTAAGGGAGAGGTAGTTAATAAAGGTATGGGGACACATGGAAGGAAGTTTAAGCGATCGAAGGAACCTGAGTGATGATTAAGAAAGGAACCGTAACAGCTGCTGTCCTGGCAGCCGGGTTTATTGCTTCTCTAGGATACACAGCAGTAGCGCAGACAAACCGACCCGCAGAGCGGGCAAATCCGACAAACCAACCCGCAACTCAACCAGACCCGAATAGAATCAGCGCTGTAGACAGAACCTTCATGATTACAGCAGCTCAGAGTAACTTAGCGGAAGTAGAACTGAGCCAACTCGCATTGCGGCAGTCTACTAGAGCTAGCAATGAGGTGCAGCAGTACGCACAACAGATGATTCAGGATCATACGCTGGCGAATAATAGACTTTCACAGTTAGCGAGTCAGAAGGATGTCACCCTTCCAACAACTCCGGATGCCGAGCATCAGGCACTGAGCGCGCAACTAGCTCAGCTTTCTGGTAGAGAATTTGATCAAGCTTACATGAAGGCAATGCAGGGAGATCACGTTAGGGCTGTAACCTTGTTCCAAAATGCAGCCCAACGAGCTGAAGACCCAGCTGTGAGAACCTTCGCTACCAATATTTTGCCGAGGCTCCAAGATCATTTGCAAATGTCTCGCGCTATGACGGACAACAGCCCAAGACAAAAGCCTCACTCACACACCCGATAGGGCAAGGCGATAGCACAGTGTGTTCCTTGTTAGCGTTAGCGTAGTGGCTGGAGCAGGAGCTACCAGAACCGAAGGCTCCTCGCCTATTTTATAGAAATGTTTGACATCCTCTCCAACTACAGCGAAGGGAGAATTTTTAACCCTATAGTTCTGGATCGCCCTTGCTCTTAGGCTAAGAATATCGCTAGCGCTAACAGCTCAGACCGCTTGCCTACAACCACCCTTGCAGCCTCCCCTAGCAGTACAGCAATGGCAACACTTATTCTTTCAACAAATACATACTAAAACGCTCTTTGGCTTGGTCGAAAGAAACGTCTCCTTGGGGATTTTGTTCTAGTCAAACTCTGTTAGGACAAGAGTATCAACTTCTTGTCCAACTCATCACTTGTAACGAACGGAAGTGGTAAAGGTGTTTTCTTTCATTACTAAACCAAGCGAAAAACAAAGGGGTAATGGTAGGGCTGATTTGGTTCGCTTAGAACCTGGACAAGGGCAATAATTGGCATTACGAAACTGATAATGTCTAACACAATCAACAAAGGAATACCAATAACTACAAAAATGAGCAAGGTAAATATAAGTGCATAGATATAAAGGTTAATGTGGAAGTTAAGGGATTCTTTCGCCTTGGCTTTGACAATAGGGTTATTAGTGGTAAATAAAATTACAAGGGGGATTCCGATAGACACAAGTGTAGAACTAAAAAAATTGAGCCATGGCAAAGTGCTGATAAAAGCTTGCGTTGATCTAAGTTATCCATAGCATTGCTCTTAAAGCGAGTTCAATTTGTAATGTTACGTCCTGATAGTAATTGTTAGAACTTCGTTAGGAAGATTTTGAGCGCTAAAGTGCTCCTACAAACCTTCATTTTATTGGTGTGATGTCTACCTACTTATTGTCATCGTTATAAAAATAAGACATCATCTTGCTAAAAGGCATTGAGTAAAAAACGATCACCCTCTCTAAGCCGTTGATATAGGAGATTTTAAGCTAGGGAATCTGGATCTATACCGAGCGATCGCAACTGTTCTGCAACCCTTTCAGCACAGGATTCATCAACCGCTGATAAACATCAATATCCGGCAATGGATAATCTGCGTCTCTGTGCGTAGCTATAGCAAGGACTACCGTTCACAAAACCGATGCCTAGGCCCTATGTTTGCTAAATCTACCATGACAAACAAACCACGATAACCCAGCACTCCCTAATAAAACTGGTGTCAACCAATTACCCCAACGTACATAAAGAGTCTGGGTTTGCCGCCGATAAATCGTTTCCGCATGAATCTCATAGGTATTAAGCCTAGAAATCCAGATTGTTCTGCCATGAGGATTTACAATCCCTGAATAGCCCGTGTTAGTTGCTCGAACTGCCCACCGATCCGTTTCAATGGCTCGCATCACATCCTGGGCATGATGCTGGGCTGGCATTGATGCACTGTAATGGGCATTATTAGCAGAACTGAGGATAAACTGACCCCCAGCCAATGCCTGACGTCGGAAATGTTGAGAAAAAGCCGACTCGTAACAGATACTTGCGATCGCCCGACCAAAAGGTGTATCAAACAACTGAGTCGGTGAACCAGCTACCTGGTGAGCATCTAACGGCGAAAGCCGATCAACTAAACCGCCTAAAACTTGCTCAAAAGGAATATATTCTCCTAACGGCACTAACTTGACTTTGTCATAGCGGCTAAACGTCTCGCCGTTGTCCGTAACCGTAAACAAGCTATTCGTGTAGCTTCGTCCTCGTTGCCCAAACGCTCCTATCCAGGCAACCACACCCTTTTCCAGAACAGCTGAGTAGAACGAGCTACGAGATTGAACCAGTGTCGTCCATTGAAAAGGTAAAGCCCCTTCTGGTGTTAAGACCGCATCAACATCCTGATCTGCCAAAGTCCGATAGCCAGTAGTGTAGCCTTCTAAGGCGCGACGCCCACCTTCTGAATAGAGCTTAATTTCATTGGGTATATTGCCTTGGATAATTCCTACTTTCAAGGCAGCAACACTGGGCTGAATCAGAGGGCGACTGTAGAGTCCAAAACCGATTAGGTGCAAGACAACTAGTAGCCCCGCTGCCATGCCGAGGTAGGTGAGGGGGTGAGGGGATGCTGGTTTGTTCCGCAATTGGGTAGAACTTTCTCCCTGACTCCCCCTCTCCCTGGCTCCCCCTCTCCCCGGCTCCCTAGTGTGCTGATAGCTAATCCAACCTTCAGCAATCAAACCATTCACTGCAATGATCGCGGCTGTTACCGTAGAAGGTCCAGACAACTGACCAAGGTGCAAAATCGGCAGATTATGAGGACTTTGGGTATAGGACAGGGAAGTCCACCATAGAGGACCAGCACTCCAGAGCGCCTCTAAGCCACACCAGAGAGCTGTTCCAATTAGGACACGAACTAAAGCTAAGAGTTTAGGATTTTGATTAATCCAACCTAAACCCGTCCGCACAACGGAGTTCGAGGACGGCAAAATCCAAAATTGACAAGCTGCCCAGACAGCAACTAAGGCGGCTCCCCAGAGGGTGAGGAAACTCCAGCACAAAAGTGCGATCGCCAGACTAGCTAGCCACGGTACCCCCATCCAGGTCATTGGGTGAATCCCGGTAATCCAAAACACCGCTAAGCCGTGGTAGCCAATTCCCCACAGTAGACCACACAAAGCATTCTGGCGAAGGCTTTTACCAGTAGCAACGATGAACCACAGGGGAACTAGAGCAACCCAGGCTAAGGGCCAAGCCTCTACCGATGACGGTGTCAATCCCATCAGGATGCCACCGATTAAAGGTAAAACTAAAGGGTAGACCTGCCAAATCAGCTTTGAAGTTTTCATTATGAACCGCTCCGCCCTACTCCGTCCCGAGGAGAATTCTTGGCGGAATCGTTAAACGTTAGCAGCCGCATCTTCTGCTTGTTTCGGTGCTTGAGTGACACCCATACGAATTTCTGAGCAAAGAGAAGCCATGCTAAAACCGCCAAACCGCTTGAGGATGCTGGTACGTAACCGTAAGTTAGGACTAGCAAACCACAAGCGTTCTTCAGAATACATCGTCTCGTAGTCGGTAATCAGCGTTAGGGCATCATCACTCCCCATGATGTATCGACCCGCAACGGGAGCTTTCTCCGCGTAGCCCATTTCTCGTAATAGCTGACCTTCGTTAGGTTTATCTGAGTCAGGAATCGGTACAAGCACAGTAGAGCCTTGGTGCTGTTCTTTATCCTCATCCCATTCCATTGTGCCGTCCCAGACGACTCTCGCACCACATAGAGCCAGTTGTGGATCAACTTCGTACTGTTCGCAGAGTTTCACGACTTCTGGAGCATCGGCACTGAGCATTTCAATCGTGATATTTGATTTGCCATTTTCCGCTTGCTTGAAAGCCAGATGATGACTGGTACGTTGAGAAAACCATTTGCCTGCACTCTGCTCAAAAAATTCTTTAATATCCATGAAGTAAATGACTTGACGTTAACAATTCGTAACTTTACAGCTTCGAGCTTAAGCGATCGCTCTATGGCTCAGTAGACGTTTCTGCCAAGCGTCGTAGAGAGATTGTCGCTGCTTCAGACACTTGAGGGTGGCTATCTTTTTCCAAAAATTTTAACGCAGGGAAGGTTTTTTCTGTGTTGAGGTGACCGAGGGCTTCTGCTAGGCGTTGACGAATTAGCCAATCGTCCGATTGAGCAAAGCGCAGGATTTTATCAACAGATTCTATCGCTTTGATTTCACCTAAAGCCGCGATCGCGGCTTGTTGCAAAATAACTTCGTTACTATCTAATGCCTTATGGAGAACCTCGTTAGCGCGGGGGTCTTTGAGATTACCTAGAGACACAGCCGCGCTGAAACGTACTAACCAATCCGTGTCTTCGTAAAAAGCCCGAACCAGTGGTTCAAAAGCCCTTTGATCACCCAAATACCCCAAAGCACCAGCGGCATCAGCGCGAATGCCGTAGTCTGGATCAGTTTCCAGAAATTTTATCAAAATTGGGTAGCATTCTTCAGTTTGCTTAATCCCTAAGGCAAATATTGCCATTGAGCGAATTTGTAAATTTTTGTCATCTAATACTTTTTTAATCAGAGGCACCGCTTCAACTGGAGGAACCTCGCGCAGTGAGGCAAGAGCCACCATGCGATCGCGCGAGTTTGGGCTTTCCAGTTGGAGTGAGAGTTGCTCTAAATTGGGATGATTCATTGGTTCATACAGCTTTATTAACAAATATTACAAAAAATTCACCAATCCTGCTCTTTCCTGAGAAAGAAGCAGAGCCTCATCAGGACGTTCACAGCAGATCGGGAGGTAAGGAGAAGTCACTGAACGAAAGGTCAGTGAGTCTTTTGTATCGTTCCAATAATTAAGCAGCAGGACTTGAGCGATGAAGCGATGACATGATAGATAATGAAGCGATCGCAAGTCAGGAATACATGACGCTCCTGAGCCTCCTATAGGGGACAGTATCCAAGGCTCATCCTGCTTTGTTCTAAGACTTTAGTTGCTTTCTCGGAGAATGAGAGTAAAAAAACAGACAAGAGTACTACCATTTCTAGTTCTGCTACTAACTTGCTCCTGCTTGGTGAGTAGTTGCAAGAGTGAACAGCCAAACAAGCAAGTCCAGGAGAAACTCAAAACGCTTCGCGAGGAAAATAGTCGCTTAAGCCGAGAAAACGAGATCCTCAAGGGGCAACTGGGAACTCCAGTAGGTCAAACGACTCCGTCACCTACAGCAAGTGCTACAGCATCGCCCACACAAGTGGCTTTCGAGGACATTAAAGGCGCTTTCGGAGAAAAGGAAATCACCCAACTGGCTCAGTTAGGCGTCTTTGATACCACCACTGGCAAATTCAATCCCCAAAAGCCAATTACCCGCGCTGAGTTTGTGCGCTGGTTGGTTCGTGCCAACAACGCTATTTTTTCAGCATCGCCGGATAAACTCTTGCGTTTGACAGAAGCTAAAAAATCCAGTTTCTCAGATATCCCAGCCACCCATCCAGACTTCCGCTATATTCAGGCGATGGCTGATGCTGGCTTTGACATCAGAGCCGATGAGAAAACGTTCAAACCCCAGCAGACTCTAACTCGTGAGCAGATGGTAGCAATGAAGGTGACGCTGGATCGTAAAACGGCAATCAGTGAGGATACAGGGAATCCACCAGGGGGGTGGACGGATAGCGACCAAATTTCTAAGAAATACTGGCCTGCTTTGTATACAGAAAGTATAGTCCAGGGTAATGGCAACATCGGGCGGGTCTTCGGTAGCATCAAGACCTTCAAACCTCAGGCTCCTGTAACCCGTGCTGAAGCAGCGGTGTGTGTCTCGGCAGTCGGGGATAGCGCTGGCGTTTTTACTACAGCTGAGGATGCCCTCCAAAGACGAGCACTACACGCATTACCCTAAATCGCTCTGCTTTGTGATCAACTCGACAGACTAAAAAATTCTCTGTAACATTCACCCCCTCCCAGCCGTTGCAATGATTTTCAGTTGCTGGACTCCTTACGGCTAACCGCTGTTTGTTTGCCTATCTTTCCAGCCCTCCTCACTACAAATTGATTCTGTAGGTGTTGGCGATGAGAGATTGCCTAGCAATGTTAAGAGAGGAATTAACTACTGGCAACAAAGCACAGGTATAGGAGAAAGTCAGGGGTAAAAGTACGTTGAAGGAGCTGTAAACATTAATGTCGAAGAGCTATTCAATGTCCCTGCTACAGAGATTACCCACACCACCATCGATGAATATCCTCCTTTACAAGCAAAAATTATAGAAGATGTAGAATCTGTCTTTAACTCCTCTTTAACGGGTTATGTTGAAAAAACTATGGAGGAACATAAATATCTATAGGGTAGTCCTATAAAGCTTGGCAGTGTGGCACCTGAGCGCTCTATTCTTTTTAGTAACAAAGTTTCTTTCTAGAGCTTTTTCCCATACATGCCTGAAGATATTGTTGAGGGATTTCTATAACTTGTAATAGCAAGTAACCGATTAATGTTGCATAGATTTGTATAGGGATACCGTTGATAGTTTTGGTAATCAGTTTATCCAGCTTCGTGCTATAGCGGTTCTCAGTTGCGTGAAGTACATCAAAAAACCTAACATCTCAGCCTCCTACCCCCTTGCTTCTTCTGGTTAACCCCATCCACGAGTCAGTTGTACTCCTTCTAGAGCTGACTTACGAAGCTTGATTCGGTATAGCCAGCGAATCATCGCTGGAACTGCAATAAACAGCAGCACTACTGCCTGAACAATGAAGATTACTTCCTTGGAAACCACTCCGCCAGAGCGCAGTTGCATCAAATCACTACCGTTGCGGAGTGCTCCAAACACGATCGCACACAAAACAATGCCAAGCGGCTGGTTTTGCCCTAGCAACGCCACCGGAATCCCGTCGAATCCATAGTCGGCAGAGTAGAGGGTAGGCATATTGTAATCTAGCCCTAACACTTGCACTGCCCCACCAAGCCCTGCTAAGGCACCAGAAAGCGCCATACTCAAAACCATTATGCGCCCTGGTTTTACCCCCGCGTACTTGGCTACATCTGGGTTGCTGCCTACTGTTCGAAGTTCAAAGCCGAGGGTTGTCTTTTGCAAAAGCCACCACACCAATAGCGCTGTTAGTAGGGCTAGAACAAAGCCTAAATGTAGACGGTCAAGAAAGCGCGGTAAAATGGCTGTTTCTAAGATTTTCGGTGTACGGATCACAGTTGGGGAGGGGTCTTTCATTGGGTTCTTTACCAGCCAATCTTGTAGAAAAAAGGCAAGGTAGTTAAACATGATTGTGTTTATCACTTCATGCGAACCGAAACGAGCTTTAAGAAACCCAGGAATCGCACCCCATAATCCTCCACCGATTGCTCCTGCCAATAACGCTGCCAAGGGATGAATTACAGGTGGTAGAGGAATCGCATACCCAACGAATACCCCACAAGTTGCGCCCATTAGAAATTGCCCAGCGGCACCAATATTGAAAACACCACTGCGAAAACCAAGCGCCAGTGCTAACCCAGTAAAAATCAGCGGTGTGGCGGCAACTAGCGTATTAGCAAAGGCATATCCTTTGAAAAACGCCCCATCCAAAAGCCCGCCATAAGTTGCCCCAATCTTTGCCCAATCCCAGTCGGTGGCAAAACCAATTACTGGCACGCTGACTAGAATGGCTGTAGCGATCGCCAATCCTGGAATCACCAACTGACGCCCAATCCGTCCTAAAATATTTTCCCCGTTACCCGTTGTCACTCTCTTCTACTCTCCTGATCCTGAACGCCTGCCATTAGCAATCCCAGACGCTCACGGGTTGCCTCAAAAATGGGCAAGGTTTCAATTATTTTGCCCTTAAACATCACGGCAACTCGATCACAAAGGGCGAGAATCTCATCTAATTCTGACGAAATGAGTAGTACTCCCAGACCTCGATCGCGAGCAGCAACAATTCGCTTGTGGATGAATTCAATCGATCCAACATCTACACCGCGAGTCGGTTGAGACGCAATCAGCAGTTTGGCTCCCCGCGAGAGTTCACGAGCGATGATTAGTTTCTGCTTATTGCCGCCAGAGAGTCCACCGGCAGGATATTGCGGATTGGGTGGACGCACATCAAACTCTTTGATGAGTTGGTTGGCATTTTGGGCGATCGCCTCTTCCTGCAAAACCATTCCTTTGGCAAACGGCGGCTTATAGTAAGTACAAAGAACGCAATTATCGATAAGCGAATAAGTCTTTACCAGTCCATGCTTCTCTCGGTCTTCAGGAATGTGACCGACACCCGTTTCGATAATCTGGCGTGGGGTGGCATGAGTCGTTTTCTGCCCAAGGATGAAAATATTTCCATGGGATACAGACCGTAAGCCAGTAATAGCTTCTACTAATTCTGTCTGACCGTTGCCCTGTACACCAGCGATACCTACAATTTCGCCAGCCTGGACAGCAAGATCCACACCATCTACAGCACGTTGACGACGGTCATCCAGCACATGAAGACCCCTAACTTGCAAAACTGGCTCACCAGGAGAGGCAGGAGTCTTCTCTACTTGTAAGATGATTTTACGCCCGACCATCATCTGGGCCAGCATTGCCTCGTTGGTTTCAGTGGGTTTAACGCTGCCGATCATTCGTCCTTGATGCATGACCGAAATTCGGTCTGCGATCGCCAATACCTCTTTGAGTTTGTGAGTGATCACAATCACTGACATCCCCTGCTGGGTCAGCGTCCCAATTACATTGAATAGTTCTGTCACTTCCTGGGGAGTCAGTACAGCCGTTGGCTCATCAAGGATAAGTATCTGTGCGCCACGATACAACGCTTTGATAATTTCTACTTTCTGCTGAATACCAACTGGCAAGTCTCCCACGAGCGATCGCGGATTTACACTCAATCCAAACCGTTGAGAAAGTTCACGAATCCGCGCTTCAGGGCTTTTCCGATCCAACACTCCCAAACGACCTAGCCATCGAGAACTATTTTTAGTCTGCTCCACACCCAGCACAATGTTCTCAGTAACAGTAAACACCGGAACTAGCATGAAATGCTGATGCACCATGCCCACACCTTGGCGAATAGCATCATTGGGACTGCTAAAGCTGACAGATTCTCCATCGACGCGGATTTCTCCACTATCTGGGCTTTCCAATCCATAAAGGATATTCATCAGCGTCGTTTTACCCGCACCGTTCTCCCCCAGTAGGACATGAATTTCACCGCGATTAACACTGAAATTTAGGCGATCGTTTGCCAAAACACCAGGAAACTGTTTAGTAATGCTGCAAGCTTCAAGAATGGTCATAGCTAATTGCTAATTGTTCATTAGGTTTCCTAGTTACCATTAGCCATTAGCCATTAACTTTTTGATAGCGGTTTCTGCTGCTTGTACTTTATCTTTGCAAGTTTGGGGAATCTTGTTCTCCCAATCATGATAAGGGGCGAGTCCGACACCACCGTTGGTGATAGTTGCCAGTTCAATACCTGGTTTCAGCTTGCCTTCGGCAAATTCTTTCACAGCCCTTTTGGTAGCAACGTCAATCTTTTTAATGGCACTGGTAATCAAAGCATCCTTGATTTCAGGATAGGTGAGGTATTGGTCTACATCTACACCGATCGCCTTTTTCCCTGCTTCCTTAGCTGCCAGCAAGCCACCGTTACCCGTGTTTCCGCCTACACCAAATATTACGTCTGCACCCTGGTTGATGAAGTTTTGTCCCACAGTCTTGCCCGTGGCAGGGTCATTAAAATCAGGGATGTACTGGTTAAACGTGACAATCTTTGAGTTAGCAAATTTGGCACCTTTTTGGAAGCCAGTGACGAAGTTCTTCACTGGCGGAATTTCCATGCCTGAAACTGTAGCTACTTTACCCGTCTGGCTTACACAACCTGCAAGGACACCAGCAAGGTAGCCGACTTGGTCTTCAGCAAATGTCAAGCTTGTAACATTTTTCAGGTCTCTAGTATATGGATCTAAACCGTCTTTGTCGGGGAGGTAGATGTTATCAATAATTGCAAATTTGACGTTTGGGTACTTCTTCGCCATTGCTGCCGTGGCATCGCCCATGAGAAAGCCTACGGTGATGATTAAGTCTGCACCTTCAGAAATCTGTAACTCGATGTTTTTTTCGTAATCACTACTTGTGCCGGAAACCAGGTAAAAGAAGTTCAATCCAGCCGCTTTAGCACCTTCTTTCGTACCCCTGAGGGTGTACTCGTTGAAAGACTTGTCGTTTTCACCACCTGTATCAAGCACAACACCAACCGTCTGTTTTTCAGGTCCACTTCCAGAGGTAGGATTCGTGCTGCTACAAGCGGTCAATAAGAGGGAGATGAGGGCAATGATTGTAGAGAAAAATTGTAGGGAGAATAATGTATTTTTTTGTGTAAAAGTATCATTTTTCATAAAACTTATTATTGTTATCGGATGTTTATATGTTTATCTATAGCAACGAAAAAATCTAAATCTGCCTAGAGTGCCTTGAGAGGAATGTCACTGAAATAAGCGCAAGTTAGAGGGTAAAACCCTTGTAGGTTGGGAGTCAAGCACAGTAATTTTCCTCTTAAGTCAGTGCCATTCATCCTAAGATAGGCTACGAGTAACCCATAGGTTAAACCCTTAGATTGAGTAGACTTCCGCCTTAAGGACGAGAATTAATCCCTTTAAAGTTGAGTAATCTAAATAATATAAAACAGCACCGGAAGGAAGTTATACCGCTGTGTTCCTGTACCGGACATCGAAGGAGAGCGACGACAGATGTACGGACTGTGCTGATTATGTAACGATGACTAAGGCAGTGTGGAGTTTTTGTCGCTTCCTCCACTTTGTCACTACTGCTGAGGGATTAAACTCCCTATCAGAGCGGTCAGTGGTAGTAGATGCTGAGAGTCCATATCAAATGACTATAGTACCTAGATCGTCTTGGCTCAAACTAGACCCAAGGCGGTTTGGTTCCTATACAGACGCTTTTGATGCGTCTGTGTTTGGGATCGCAAAACATTTGCAAAGCGCGATCGCCTACGGAATACTTGCGAGCGGACCATTAGTGCTGCTGACTGGTTTAATTACCTCAACACCATTCTGTTCCAAAATTACCAAGGGTTCCTGATTACTATCTACTTGAATACGTTTAACCAGTACTGCCCCTTTTGATAGGTAGTCTCCCTCACTGACAGAACGGCTTATTTTCTCATCGGCTTCCTTCACAATTGCCTTCAATCTTCCCTCTAGGTTTATCACCCCATTAACTTCCACCGCACGGGCTAGGTTGGTGGACGGTTTGCTTATAGTTTTATTGGGTTGAATTGCATTTTGTTGAGGCTTTTCGGGTTGAGATTTATCTGATTGGGTCTTATTGGATTGAGGCTTATTTAGTTGAAATTTATCGGATGGGGACTTTAGGGGCTGAGACTTATCCGATTGAGATTTTATTTGTTGAGGCTTATCCGGTTGGGACTTAATTCGTTGAGGCTTTTCGGGTTGAGATTTAATTTGTTGAGACTTTTGTGAATGATTCTTATTAGGTTGAGCCATCTGGTTTGGCACAGTTTGCTTGACTGGCGAAACTGCAACAGCTCCAAATGGATCAATTCGACCCCTGGAAATTGGAAGGGTTGTTGGATTAGTAGGCAGAATTAGTCCTGTGGGCGCAACATTTGCGGCAGGGCTCGGTATGGAAGGCTTAGGAGCTACAGACACTGGTTCCACAGAAGGCTTTGGTGTCGGTGCTTGGCTGACATTGCTATTACTCATGCAGCTAGCCAATAGCAGAGTGACCAGACTCAAACCACTCATCCACTGAAGCTTATTCATGGTGACTTCTCCTAATTCCTTATCTACACAATAGATTATTCCCTCAATGAATTAAGCACCCCTCAGTTGACAAAACAAGTGAAGGGTGCCCCTAATTAGCCTTTAGACCTATTTTCGAGTAGTTCTTAACCTATTGCTCAGCGCGATAATCCTTAAACGACTGATAGTACTCCTCTGGGTGGTAAAGGTGGCATTTGTCTGTAATCTGCTTCATCAAAGGCCAAGAGAAACGACACTCATAAAGCTCGTCACCCCATTTTTCTTTAAGAATACGATGAGCCAACCGCAAATTATAGGAAGGAATCGCCGTAGAAATGTGATGGGGAATATGGACGTTGATGTCATGGCAGAGAAATTCCACCCAACGAGGATAATCGCAGTGGACAGTGCCAAATAGCTGTGCCTGTGCAGCATTCCACTGCTGAGGAGGGGTAAAGGGAATATCTGGTGCTGTGTGGTGAACGATAGTGAAGGTACTCATCCAGAAGTGGTAAAACATCCAGGGTAGTAGCCAAAATTTGACGAATCCCCAAATGCCAGTTGTGGCAATCAGTACAGGAAAGGCTATCGCGGCAAAACCAAGCGCAACTAAAGCAGAAAACTTAACCTGCTGGCGCTGTTTTCCCTCAAACTGAGTCCAGTCGAAATGCATCAATGCCCAGTGTGCAATAGAACCAACCCACCACAATCGACCCCGTATTAGCTGGTAAAGCCCCTGCAACCAGCTAGGGAGAGTGGCATAAACTTCTGGTTTCCAGGGGTTCCACGCATTGTCTTCATCAAGCTTATTCGTGTGGGCATGATGATAATTGTGCAGAATTCGCCAACTGTGGAAGGGATAAATCAGGGGCGCAAATGCCAGATGTCCTACAAGGTCATTAACCCAACGTCGGTTCGCAAAAGAACGGTGCCCACAATCGTGACCAATTACAAAAAAACCGGTCAACGCTGTGCCGGTAAAAATCCACAAAAGGGGTAAAAGAAACCAGGGCGCTAACGCCAGACCCCAGTAACCCAAAGCAACCATTAAAACATTCACTATTACCAAAGTCCAAGCTTTGCGACGGTTTTTAGTAAAAACCTCACGAGGCAAGATTCGCAAAATATCTTTTAAGCGAAGATTGTCATCGGTGGTTGTAAATGTTGGGTTTGGGACAGGTTCTTTAATTACCGATATAGTCATGAAAAGATTAATGCCTCCAGTTGCAATGGGGTGAATCACCCGCATTTAGGTACAAAAAAAACCTGCCAAGATAAGAATCATTGGCAGGCAGTGTTTTTCTGCCTGATATTTGACTCATTGATCAAAAGAAAGATGTGGTACACCTAGAGTGATTACTAAAGTGTGATATCTTCCCTAATTTATTTTCTATGGCTCGTCGTTAGCATTAGCCTGGTGTGAAGATTCTCCTTCTCACAAAGGAGATTTCCTATTTCACAGGCTGTTAACTAGATTAGTAACCGAGGCCACTAATCCTCGCTTTATTTTGTGATTTTGTAGTCTTATTGTCAATGGTGATTTTTCAAAATGGGAGGCATGAAAAAGTAGGGAGGCAGAGAAAAGGGTGCAGCAGCAATTGTTCCACTGTCCCGCCTGCTCCAAAAATTTCCACTATTTTTGTCCGCTTTCCATCCCCAAGCTATAGAGCTGTGGAATATTCTCAGCGAATTGGTTCAACGGCAAGGCTGACAACAAAATCTTTTATTGCCCCTGATTATCCGACTGATATTCTATTGAATCCAAACGCTGTCGTTTGAGTGTTTGCAGTCGCTGCAAGAGGGATTCAACTTCCGCCTGCAAATGCAGGTATTTGACTTGCTGGTCAGCCTGGTAGATAGACTTCATTAATTTCATTAGGCGAGGGTCGTCCGTGATAAAAGTCGAGCGAGCGATCGCTGATTGGGAGCCACGAATCGGACGTGGGGAGTCGATAAGACTAGATGAACGAGTTGACATCAGTCGATAATAGTTATTTGTGCTTACTCACACCACTGGACATTTTAGCCTGAACATTAAGCTTTGTTGAATTTAATGTGTCGATTTTTTGGCTGGTTAAGTCACAAGTGTTATTGGATAAGCAAATCAGCAGTAGGCGGAAAGCCTCTAGTACAGACCAGGAATCAGCTTTTTGACTCGTTGCTGGTAGTCTGAGTACTCTGGATACTTTTCGGTCAACCAGGCTTCTTCTCTACGGGCTTTAGTATCGAAAAAGATGAATAGGATAGCCGTGGCGATCAAGTGGGACAGACTCAATTGAAAGATTGTCCAGCTAAAAGCCGCGAAAAGTAAACCACTATACAGGGGATGGCGCACAAGGCTGTAAACGCCCAATTGCACCAGTTGTCCATTTTCTCGGGGATAGGGCAGAGGAGTCAGGTTGCGCCCCAAGTCCTGCAATCCCTTGATAATTAGTACAAATGCTATTATTCCTACTGCGATCGCACTAGCCCAGCGCAGATACAACAACTGGGGTGAGCCAATATTCAAGTCAGTGGGGCGGTAAATGGGCAGAAGCACAAAGCCAATGAGTAAGGCTCCCTGAAGCAATACCAAATATTCTCCACGTTCACCGCTACGCCATCCTTTACGAGTGAAACCCCAGTCATTCAAGAGTTTCAGCATGCGCGATCGCTCCTACTACTAAATCTTTGCTCAGAGTGCGGCTCTTGCTAAGCAGATGGGGTGTATTTTTGAAAGAAGCAACTTTCTCAAGATACACCCCAAACTGAATTTATCTGCTGTCTGTGAATTAATCTACCCTTTGAGCTTCTATAGGCTTATCAGTTAGAGCCATCAGCAAATGGGATTTACTCGCTCAAGCACTGATCGATTTTCTTGAAATTAACGGGAAATATGGCAACCGAAGTATGATTGTCTAGAATTGTAATTTTTTTGGCAAGTCTGAGTCGAGCAACGGGTTCTGCGATTAATACACCAGCTTTCATGATTGCAGTCGCAGTGGCTTGATTCGGGCAACGGATATACAAAACTCCCCAACGTCGGAAGACTGGGCAAGTGCGTAACGGTGCAAGCAGTCGCAGTTGCTGTGGCTCTTCCCGGTAGAAGTCCAAAATCAGATGAGCTAGTTGGGAAATGCGGTTCATAGCAGTCAATCCTTTCAATGCATACTCCTGTTGGCAACTAGCCGCAACCTAGGGAATGCTGAAAGCCAGCTTTCCCCGATTATCTAGACTAGTCACATAGAAATATTTGGTGCAGGCTTTCAGAAAGTTGATTTAAGTCAATGCTCAATTACTATTTCTTGCTTTAAAGCCAATTGCTCCTACCACATACATTGAAGCGTGAATTACTGGGTGCGTATTCAGGTAGAAAAAAGACTTAATAACGCTTTAGACGGATGAACATTGTACAAAAAGCCTGGGATCCAGCTTTTACAAGCTTCTTAGAGATTTTTTCCTCAATCTATGGGTAAAGGTTTCTTACAAGTTCTTCAAGAAACTAGACATAACGCGGCGTTCTGTAAGTCCGATTAAAATTGCAAGGAAGAATTATTAAGGGATAATGTTGAAATCTTTAGGCAACGCTCGGTATGAGGGATTAGAGGACGTTTTGGCGATTGCACGTTCTGTAGGGTGGGGTGCTGCCAATATCCTGCGATCCTACTATCGCGGCAACTCAAACGACGGTGACTTAGAAATTACAGAAAAAAAAGATGGTCCCGTTACAGCCGCCGATGTCGCTGCCAACCACTATATTCTGGAAAAACTACAGGAAACTTTCGGCACCCAAGATTTCGGATATCTGAGTGAAGAGACGTATAAATCGTTGTCACAGGAAGCACGAGAGGCACTCCTAGATCAGCCTTGGGTATGGATTATTGACCCCTTGGATGGTACGCGAGACTTTATTGACAAAACGGGGGAATATGCAGTTCATATTGCCTTAGTCCATCAAGGAAGACCTGTATTAGCCGTGGTTGCATGGCCGGAAGCTGAGAAGCTATATTATGCAACTGTTGGTGGCGGCACCTTTGTTGAAACGCCTGAGGGTGTTACAGTGCCGATACGTGTGTCAAAGCGGGATGCGATCGCAGATTTGTCCCTTGTCGCCAGTCGCACTCACCGAGATGAACGCTTCAATCAGTTGTTGCGTCAGCTGCCCTTCAAAGAGAAACACTACGTCGGCAGCGTCGGCTGCAAAATTGCCACAATCATTGAACAACAGGCAGACGTTTACATCTCTCTGTCCGGGAAGTCTGCCCCTAAAGACTGGGATATGGCTGCCCCAGAACTAATCTTGAGCGAAGCTGGTGGACAGTTCACCCATTTTGATGGAACACCATTAATGTATAACCAAGGAGATGTTAACCAGTGGGGTGGCTTAATGGCAAGTAACGGTCACTGCCACAAGCAACTATGTATCCAAGCCTCAGAAATCCTGGTGCAGATAGACAGTTAATCAAGCTTTTGTTAGTGGGCTGACAAGATATAGATAGTACTTCTCATTAAATATCAAACTCTTAGTAAACTTTGATAAGGGAGACACACTCAGGTCAGCTCTTGACGTATCAAGTTCAGAGTTGAGGACTAACAGGATATTTTGCTTATTTTGTCTGATAAGTTGGCTGACTTGCTCTAATACAGCTACAGAATCAACTTCTTTCCGTTTGTTATTGAATAGTACAAAACTACCAAGTTCATTCCGCTCTGGGTAATAAATTTTCTTATTTAGATATCCAGATAAGGGTGATACAGCATAGTCTTTACTACCAACAATCAACATTCGCTCTAGCTTTTGGGTTTGGATAAACTTTGCAGCTTCCCGACTAGCTGAGTAGGGAACCAACAAGTCCCGGCTGAAAGCAACGAGTCCCGCCGCTAGCTGGGCAACTAAAATCACCCTTATAAAGGTAGTTTTGTGTTTTTCAACAAACTTTATCCAAGTCATAATGGATTTCTGAAAACTTTTCCCAATGCTGAAAAAGGGTAGGATAAAAAGATTAGATTTTGGGTAGTAGCTCGCAATCCATAACGAAATAATTAACAAGATATATAAATGTCCGTAATGCCGTGCTGAACCTAGAAACTTGATATAAGTAAATAAAAGAATTTCTGAGGTTCCAAATAGGTATAGAAATAAAGCAACGGGTTTTCTAATTAATAGAATTGAGGCAAAAGCCAGTAATCCTAAAGAAAGGATAGCAAAGAGTCCAACCTCTAGATGCCTTGAATCAGCAGGAACAACAATTAAAATGTAACTATTCCAAATTCTAGTTAGGGCATTGGCTAGATGCTTGATGTCAAATTGCAGAGTCCAGCCTGATAACTCCCCTTGTAAGGTACTATCCCTAGGTGGAATCAGTTGTAATAGTGAGATAATCAGACCCAGAGCAACTATAACTATACTACCTATAAAGTTCTTTCGGCTTGCTGTGATAGACTGGGTGACTTTTTCGCCTAAACTATATTCAAATATTAATGTTGCTCCGAGAGCAATCGAAATGAAGAAGCAGTAAGCATTGGTATTTGCTAAAAGAAAAAGGATAAGTGAGAGGAATAGATAACTCTTTTTGCGTGTATCGAATGATGCACAAAATGTAAAGATAAGTAGTATACCTATAGCGTAGTTTCTACTAATCAATAAATATTCATAAAAAGGAAGGTAACCAAAGGAAAATAATACCTTCTGTAACGGTTTGAATGGTGAAAACCTAATAAATATATAGACAAATCCAGTTGCTAGCAGTAGATGGAAAATCTGCATGAGCACTGGATTGTGGGTAAATTGATTCAAAAAATAGAGACAAAGATACCAGAGTCCAGGATGTCCTTCATATTTGATATTGTGGAACAGATCGATAAGGGATTTACTATCTCTAGCAATTAACCATACGTTGAGTTCATCTCGCCACATAGCATGGTTTAAAATTCCAACCAAACCTAAGGAGAAAAATATTAAAATTAGCAGATTAATAAAGGTATTATGATGTTTTGATGCGGCGTCAATTAGCTTATTTACTGTTAGTTGACTAGATGTCATTCCTGTATTGCTGCTTACCAGAGAACTTCCAAAGAATAAAGTATCCTAACTGGCTAGTCAATCAGAGAAGATAGCTGGCTACCCAGCTAATCCACATTGAATTAACATAATTGGGGCAGGCAGCTAGCTGTCCCAGTTCATGTAGGATGGCAGTGCCTACCAATGCTATTGTTAGCGTCTGAAGGTATCATAGGCCTGCCCATCCTTTAAACTTCCATGAACGCGAGTAAACCAGGAAGAGAGAACCGAAGATTAGGAACGTTGGGCAATTACAGCATAGAATGGATCGCCACCACCAATGCCGAGCATTTGGAGAAAACTGGGAGTAGATGATTGACGGGCAATGACTTCTGGGGGGCTGAATCCGGGTATAGACTGAAAGTAGTTTTTGACTAATTCAACACGACTCGCTTCTGTGCCTTCCCGCCATGCCGCGATCGCTTTTTGGAAGAACATCCGGTTAGAAAAGCTGATAATCGCAACACCACCAGGTTTGAGAATGCGGTGAATCTCGGAGAATACAGCATCCGGGTATTGCAGATATTGAACCGAAACACAGTTAAGGACAGCATCAAAATCCTCGTCTGCCAAAGGAAGCTTGGGATTTTGGTTGAGATTTTGAACGAAGTAATGATCTAATCGGGGATTACGGACAAGTTCATCTTCATTCATCCCATGTCCTTCGACATGAGCAAATTCCATCTCCCCTGGAAGGTGAGAAACCCAACTGCTCATCATATCGAAGATACGTGTATTTGGCTTGAGGCGATCGCGATACAGTTGGGTTAGCTGGTCGATAAAACCTTCATCGACATGAGTGACGAGGCGTGGCAACGAATAAAACTCTGTATCGTCACTATCGTCAAGTTTAGTCCAGTCATCAGGTCGAAGCAGCATAAGTGTGTACTGAGAGTAGTGTTATATTCTCAGTTTAGGAAAATTACGAAATATTAAGCAGCTCATGAATGAGACTGGTACGTGACTGTCAAATTCCTCCAGCCATGCCATGACGTCCCGTTAAGCTAGGGCGGGTATGCGTCAGCGTCCCTCTAGAACCCACCCTTAGCAGCACAATCAGCGATCGCATTGGGCTTATCGGTATATTGCCGACAAACAACCTATTTAAAAAAATTGCAATTTGTTTCCTTAGATAGAAGTTGAAGTCAATCTTAAAACTTCTTTATTTAGTAAGTGCAAAAATATTTCCTAGGTGCTTTTACATCGTAAGGAATATTGGTATTTTCTTTACCGTGTTATTATAAATAAATATAGTGCCATATTTTAGGTTTAGGCTAACTTGTAATAATTTAATTAGACTAATTTGCTATAGAAATAGGCATTTGTTTATACGATTTTTAAGGCTCCCAATAGGATATCTAAACAGAATTCGTAAAACTTACTTGAGAATTTGCGAGAAATTAGAGTAAGACCCTTAATTATCCACATTGATAGCAACGCTGAAATCTTGGTAAGCGATGAAAACACTATTAACCCTTTTTAGCAAAGAACGCAGCGAACTTCAGACAGCGATCGATCAGGCGATCAGACCAGAGCAGGTCGTTAAGCTGGTTCAGAACCGACTCGATAATCTTGAGAAGAGCTACATCGGTGAGCTGAGCGTGGCACAGGTGCGTCTGGCGTCTTTATTCCTAGAAACATTGCGACAGTCCATAGGGACTCTCACGGCAGCTAACGAAACTACCCTTTCACAGACAGCTTTTCAGCAAATTAGTAATCAAGCCAAACGGTTTCCCTCCAACAGCTTAATCCTGAAGGTGCTCCAGGGACTGATCAGCCTAAGCATTTTAGGTTCATTGTTTTCGTTGACTCGAGAAGCCCCAGGAGCTTGGATGGCTATCTTACTGATGAGTGTGCTGGTAGGACTAGAAGTTGTACTCCAACTTGACAAAGGTGAGCGCGAAAATAGCTCAGATTCGACTCAGCCTGTGGAAGCACCCCAGCCTATCATACAAATCGATAGCAACGTTCTTTTGGATAATCTTGCCGATGCTCTCAATACTATTGATCAGGCAGTCGCCTCAGCAGGAGAAGCGAACAAACTTCTCGACTCCAGTGGAATAGAAGAGCTGCCAGAACTGTTGAATCTTGTTCAGCGGTTGACGGGGGCGTCATTACTTGAGAAACCTCAAATGGCGCTTGAGCTGACGAAACTTCTACCACAGATTTTGATGGAGCAGGGAATTCGGGCACAAATTTACCGCCCAGACGATGCTGATAGTGGGCGGGAGTATTTTGACTTCGAGCCAAGTATTGATCGCTATGCCAAAGACTACGTGACTATAACTCCTGCCTTGTTGAAGGGCGATCGCTTGCTGCGTCGAGGTAGGGTAATTGAGCCAGCTTACTCCGAGGTGAGAGATTAGCTCCCCTTTTTCTTGTAAAGAAGTCAAATTCAGCATGGCTGGGTTACAAATCAACCAAACAACTCGTAGAGGGGTTGGGATAGTGATAGTTCACCGATTTTTGTAACCCAATGCATGCGATCGCCTTTCATCAAAGTAGGTGATAAAACCGACTAACCTCCAGGGAAACTTAGCGAAGCCAGACTGAAAGTTCTTTCTGGTAAGGACTATCACAAACAAGCGGCTAACAGTTATGGCTCTGTGCCCACCCCAAGGCTACTGATCAAGGCAGTAGGGGCGCTCTGGTCGCTCTTAAAGTAGGCAGGCAAAGGAGAATAATCAGCTTTCCCCTGGAAAGCTTATCCGGGAAGGGAGTAGCTACTGCAACTGGCAGTATTTGCGATCGCGGTCAAACTGTGGTTCTTGCCAGGAAAAAGCGAAATGACTGACTGAGTTAATTTGCGGTAGTCGCTGGCGGAGCGCCTGCATCTGCACTTCTAACGGTGGACGGTTAGTAATGGACTGCCCCCAGGCTCCCGCCAGCGCCGGTATCACTTGAGTACCAGGAGAGGCACGCTCCACAACTCGCTTAACCAAATCTTCAATACAACTGGTGTTAGCACTACCACAGACACCATAAGACATTGGATTCCACTCCAGCGAATTAGCAAATCGATCCCAAGGCTGTAGTCGAGAATCATAACCACCTTGACCAACCGATTGATTGGCATCCGGGAAAAATACAGCTCCCGCTTTTACCCCAGCGCGATCAGCTGCGAGTGTGG
Source organism: Coleofasciculaceae cyanobacterium (assembly GCA_036703315.1). Classification (GTDB taxonomy): domain Bacteria; phylum Cyanobacteriota; class Cyanobacteriia; order Cyanobacteriales; family Coleofasciculaceae; genus DATNPH01. Next base: position 21,249 of record DATNPH010000193.1, on the reverse strand, counting down.
CTAAGGCAAGAAAGTCCAGGACACCTTGGGCAGCGTGAGCGACACTCAACTGCCACAGCTGCCATTGCAGAGATCCAACAGTGTCTGCCGGAGAGGGAGTGCGACCTTGCCAGAGGGGCGTTGCCTCATTCGGGTACCGCCTATTCACGTCTGCCACATCGTTAGCGCTAATACCACCTTGACGGATATAGCGCTCAATCAGCTCTCGTCCTTTATTATTGAGGGCGCGGTCAGACAGAGCTTGTCTAGCCGCATCACTATAAATCCACAAATCCTGAACTTTGGCGGCGACAGTATCACCCCCTTCCCCACGCGGATAGCGAATGTAATCAAATAAAATTCCGTCTGGGCGTCGTTTCAGGATAGTCTGAACGAGTTGGTAGTAGTCCGTCTTGGCTTGCTGGCTGTAAGGGTCAATAAAGACTTGAGAGCCATCTGGAACAACAGCTAAGCTCGTCTGTCCCTTACCATTGCGGGCTAGCACGCCTTGGCGATCTGAGCGCAGGCTGTAGGAGTAGCCAAAATTCATCGCAAACATCCAGGCATAAACCCGCAGACCCCGCTCATGCCCTTTTTGAATCGCCTGTGCTAATAAATCGACTTTTTCACTTCCAGCCGTCCGCACAATCGAAGGCCAAGCGGTCTGGTTATCTGATGTAGGTACCAGCACCTGACCGTCATAAAATACTTCAATGTTGACTTGGTTGTAGCCTCGGTTGACAATATGATCCAGAATTTGATCAATGGCTCCAGTTCGGATATCACAGGGGTATAAACGCAGCCAAATTGCCTGGATGTTGGGCCAGGTTCGAGCACGGCACTGCCGTAAGTAATCGGCGTGTTCCTTGACAAGGGTTTTGTATCGTTTTTCCGAGTCTGAGTTACCTTTTAACGCACCGATCAGTAAGTTGTCTTTTTGGGCGATCGCGTCGTTCGAGATCCAGCAATATGCTGTGGTTTGAGCCTGAGCTGTTTGCAGCCATCCAAATTGACCGACTAAGCTACTACTGGTCAGGAGTACTGTGACTAAGCTGCAATAAAGACGCTGCTTGTGTTGCGCCCTTCTCAGAAAACTGTTAGACATTCCTACAAAAAACACAAAAGAACACAATGTTGGCGTCCTCAGTCTTAGCAGACTGCTACCAAATCGGCAATTATAAAGTTTTTCAGCTACTATTTCCCACTTTCGGCTCTCTTATCTACTATTCCGGACTGTTTCCAAGAATTACCCAAAACAAAAAGAAGGGTTTGACTGCTCAAACCCTTATGCGTTGGCGCTTAGCTCTTAAATTGCAACTAACGCCGTACTCAATTGTTCAAGCACCTCGCTTCAGTGCGTTCTCGATCTGCCGGAATTCTTGCTCTAGTCGATTCTTCAACTTTTCTGGCAGAGGACGATTGGGATAGGAGCTGTAATGACCCGCCAGAGAATTTAACGCTGTTCGCATGGTGGTAAAAGAGCTGAGGGTGGATACTTCGCTATCTCGCCGATAGCGAGAGGCAAAATCATTAATTTTTTCACGCGCTTGTGCTTGAACCTCTGTCTTGTCTGGTGCATCCTGCGGTAATTCAATGGCTGTTCTCAAGCTCTGCAACAAAGCCAACGTATCCTGACGGTAATCCCCAGTCAACCCAGTAGTACTATTTGATGAACATCCCATCAAACCAATTACAACAACCAAGACAAGGGCAACAAGACGTGATAAGTAGCGCTTCATATGCGTGTTCACAACAAACAAAATTTCAAAATTAGAAATGATCCTATCTTGGATTTGCGCTTTCGGGGATCACGCAATGGTTGGAATCAATGATAAATTTATGCACTTTCTGACAGCGTTCATCCCTAAAGCCGTGACGATCCATACAGAATGTTGTTCTTGTTTTTGTATAATCACTTACATTTTTTTTACAAAAATATATCTTCTGAACTATTGATTAATTTAAGTAGAACTCGTATTATATGAATCCGAGGCTTAATTTAAAGTCAGCCTAATCTAAGATTCTGTTTGTATGAGTATTGTTTCGGTAGCAGAATCTAGAACGGGGGAACCAATTTCTGGGGCAAATCTTCATTATTGAGCTACGGCAATAAACACGTAGAAGAAGAGGGACATCTCTCAGTCCTAGCCCGTCAGCTAACTCCGTCGGCATCGAGAGGAGACTGAAAAGTTAGCACTATTAATTTAAATAGTAATTAATGTGTTTTCTCGTCAGTGTCCTTGGCTGGTACATGTCCGATTCGTTGCACCTGCCCTCGACCCTGAGGAAATTTTAGCATTGCATTGCACCTGATGGGTCAAGGCAGGGTGACTACTCATGAGGTGAAAATCTACCATGTTCGTAAACGAAAAGAATCGTGTTGCCTTGATTTCTGTTAGTGGTGACCCCGCAGCGGAAATTGGTCAAGAAGAGGCTGGAGGGCAAAACGTTTATGTGCGTCAAGTCGGATTAGCACTAGCTCAACAGGGATGGCATGTGGATATGTTTACCCGTCGCATCAGTCCCGATCAAGCGGCAATTGTTCAACATGCACCGAACTGCCGGACAATTCGGTTAACAGCTGGACCCCAAAAGTTTATTAGTCGAGATCAAGTCTTTGACTATCTTCCAGAGTTTGTTAACCAATTGCAGAAATTCCAGCAACAAGAAGGATTTGAGTATCGATTGGTTCACACCAATTACTGGTTGTCGTCTTGGGTGGGCATGGAATTGAAAAAGCACCAACTACTAAAGCAGGTGCATACTTACCACTCACTAGGAGCGGTTAAGTATCGAACAGTAAGCGACTTACCAGCTATTGCTTCAACGCGACTTGCAGTAGAAAAAACCTGTTTGGAAACAGTGGATCGGGTTGTTGCTACGAGTCCTCAAGAAGAGGAACATATGCGATCGCTTGTTTCTACCAGAGGATCGATTGAAATGGTTCCCTGTGGAACAGATATCGAGAGGTTGGGTTCGATTGAACGTCCTGCTGCGCGAGAACAACTGGGTATTCCACCAGAAGCTAAGGTAGTGCTGTATGTCGGTCGATTTGATCGGCGCAAGGGAATTGAAACCTTAGTAAGAGCGATCGCCAAATCAAAGTTGCAAGGGCAAGCGGATCTCCGCTTGATCATTGGAGGGGGTTATCGTCCAGGTGAAACTGACGGCATTGAGTGCGATCGCATTAAGGGTATTGTTAAAGAACTCGGTCTAGAGGCTATTACAACATTCCCTGGGCGGCTCACTGAATCTGAATTACCGATCTACTACGCTGCCGCCAATATCTGTGTCGTACCCAGTCACTATGAACCTTTTGGTCTGGTGGCAATTGAGGCAATGGCATGTCGAACCCCAGTCGTTGCTAGCAAGGTTGGGGGGTTGCAGTTTACTGTTGTGCCAGAAATCACAGGATTACTCGTTCCACCTCAAGATGAAGATGGCTTTGCCCAAGCGATTGACCGTATCCTGAGTGATCCCGCTTGGGGAGCTCAGCTAGGTCAGATGGGTCGGCAACGTGTTGAAATTGCTCTGAGCTGGGATAGTGTAGCCTCTAGACTCGGCAACCTTTACAAAAAACTCTCCCAAGATGCACCCATACCTGCCAAACCTTCATCAGCTAGCAGCGTCACACTTCTCAAAACAGAAGTTAGACAAGTGAAGGGTTCTGTTGCATAAATAACCTGTTCATCTAACTAAGCAAACAGGATGGTAGAAAAGGTTTTCCTACCATCCTCTCTCAATTCCACAGAGAAACCTGTGGTATCTGTACTTAGAACTTTGCACTCTGCCCTTTAGGACTCCTGCATTAACCAAAACGTCCACTCACGTAGTCCTTAGTAGCTTCTTCCCTTGGGCTTTGGAAGATCATTTCAGTTTGGTCGTACTCCACCAAGTAGCCCTGTTTGCCACCCTTTTCTGTTGCCTTAGCATTGAAAAAGGCAGTCATATCAGCAACCCGTGTGGCTTGCTGCATATTGTGAGTAACAATGACGATTGTGTAGTTCTCCTTGAGTTGGTGCATCAACTCTTCAACCTTGAGTGTAGAGATCGGGTCAAGGGCAGAGCAAGGTTCATCCATCAGTACCACATCAGGATTGATCGCGATCGTCCGTGCAATACACAACCGTTGCTGCTGTCCTCCAGATAACGCCATCCCGTTTTGCTTAAGTTTGTCTTTGACTTCATCCCAGAGGGCAGCTTGCCGCAAGGAACGCTCTACTAGCTCATCGAGATTACCTTTATAGCCATTCACCCGCGCTCCATAGGCAATATTGTCATAAATTGATTTTGGGAAAGGATTTGGCTTTTGGAACACCATTCCAACCCGTCGTCGTACTTCTACTGGATCAACATCTGAAGCATATAGGTCTTTGTCATGATAATAGACCTTTCCCTTTACATGAAATCCATTAATTAAATCATTAAGGCGGTTAAAACACCGGAGCAATGTACTTTTACCACAACCGGAGGGACCGATAAAAGCCGTTATACGGTTTTTGGGAACACTAAGATTAACACCTTTAACGGCTAAAAAACTTCCATAGTAAATATCGAGGTTTTCTACCTTTAAAACAGTTTCAGTCTGCTCGGCAATTCGCTGATTAGAATTGGCTATTTGCTGATTAAAATTCATAAAATCTCACGGAGACTTTGAGGTTACATTTTTTTAGATTAGGAAAGTTTTTTCTATCTTTCGGCTAAAAAATATGAAAAACTTATCCTTGTTTTGTTGATTCTCTAAAGTTTAGAATCACCACTTCTTAGGTGACACTTTCTTTAATACAAGCTCTTACGGGTTGCCCAGCGAGCCAACACACTAGTTAGTAGAATCATGACCACTAGAATTAAGGAAGCTGCCCAAGCTAGCTCCTGTTGAGCTTTAAAGGGAACTGTGGCAAAGTTGTAGATCAAAACAGAAAGAGATGGGGTTGGCTGCCATATTCCCCGTGGCCAGAAGGGTGAATTGAGGGCTGTGAAAATTAACGGAGCTGTTTCTCCAGCCGCACGCGCGATCGCTAAAGTAACGCCTGTTAAAATGGCTGGCAAAGCAGCGGGTAGAACAACCTGTAATACTGTTTGATAGTTAGAAGCCCCAATTCCTACAGATGCCCATCTAATTTCTTGAGGAACTATCTGTAGCGCTTCATCGGTAGTGCGTACAATCGTCGGCAACATCAGTACCGCTAGGGCTACTCCCCCGGCAACGGCCGAGAAGCCTCCCGTCGTAAGTACAACAATTCCGTAAGCAAATATTCCTGCAATAATTGAAGGTACGCCAGCAAGTACGTTCGTCGCAAAGCGAATCCAGCGAGAGGTTTTGCCAGTGCTGAACTCTGATAAATAAACGGCTGCCAATACACCAAACGGGAGGCTGATGAGAGTCCCCAGCCCTACCGTCATCAGAGTACCAATAATTGCATTACCAATTCCACCTCCTTTCAAACCTGGAGGTGGAGGCAGTTTGGTAAATAAGTCTAAGTTCAGACGACTTGCCCCCTGACTGATGACATAGTACAGCACAAAAAACAAAGGAATAAGGGCAATTACTAGACATGCACCTGCCAGTACTGTCATGACAACCCCGAACAGTGTACGCGGGCTGGAGTAAGATCGAGCCATACTGCCATTCGGAGAGCCAAAAGATTGTTGGTCTTGAGCGCTAGTTGACATATAGGAAGACTTTAAACGAGATTAGGCAGAGTTTCTCTAGTAGTTAGAACTTTTTCACTTGACGAACAATCAACTCAGCTAAAACATTGACAACCAACGTTATGGCAAACAGAACCAAGCCTGCGTACATTAGAGCTGCAACTTGCAGACCCGAGGCTTCAGAAAATTGACTTGCCACCAGGGAGGCAATTGTGTTCCCAGGTTCTAGCAGTGAAAGATTAATTTGATTGGAATTGCCGATTAGCATCGTAGCCGCCATGGTTTCTCCCAAGGCACGACCTAGCGCTAGCATTATTCCACCAACAATACCGGAGAAAGCCGCTGGTATAAGCACCCTGAAAAGCGTTTCCCAGCGAGTTGCTCCTAAGCCTAGAGATGCCTGCCGGAGATCAGGAGGAAGGGCAGCCAGGGAATCACGAGAAATTGCTGTAATAATCGGCAAAATCATGATCGACAAGACCACTCCAGCAATTAACATTGAGCGTGTTGCAGGAGGTGTGCCAAACAGAGGCAGCCAGCCGAAGCTATTGTGAAGCCACTGCCCTATCGGCAAGAGGAAGGGAACCAAGACAAAAATTCCCCACAGACCATACACAACGCTCGGAATAGCTGCTAAAAGCTCCACCATGAATACCAGTGGTGTCCGCACTGATAAAGGCAGAAAATCTTCGCTCAGAAAGACAGCGGTTCCGATCCCAAGCGGTACTGCTATTGTTAGTGCAATCAAAGAGCTAACAATTGTCCCATAGATCATGGGAAGCGCCCCGTAAGTATCGTTAACGGGATTCCAGGCACTAGTGAATAGAAATCCTAGACCGTATCTCTGGATAGCTGGCATAGCCCTCATGCCAACCACGATCGCTATGTAGATCAAAATACCGGCAACGGCTAGCGCCAAGAGGCGAGTTAGCCAGATAAAGCCCTTATCCAGGGATTTTTCCGCGCTAGATCGGGGTTTGAACTCTGCTGGAGCATTCTGAGCTTGTGTAGTCATAACTGACTTTATGGAATAAACCTGGAAAAGAAGGTGGGAGCGAACTTAACCCCAGCTGTCAGCCCTAGCGTGCTGTAATTCAAGACCAACAATGGAACTATCTTTGAGTTTAGATTAAACGTTTCCGGTTGGAGCTATTGAGCAAGGCTCAGCTTGTAGTCTGGGTTGATTTGATCAGCAGCCGCTGCAACTTTCTCTGCAACATTCTTGGGTAAAGGAACATACCCTAGCTCGACGGCAACTTTCTGCCCATCCGTCAAACCGTATTCAATCATGGCTTCTATCGCTTTGGCTTTTGCTGGATCGTCATACTTCTTATGGGCAAGTATCCAACTGTAGCTAACAATAGGATATGCGTCTGCGCCATCTGGATCGGAAATGAAAGCCCGTAGGTTTTCAGGCAGTTGCACGCCTTCCAGAGTTTTCGCGGCTGACTGGTCGTTATACGTCACAAATTTGCCGGCTTTATTTTCCAAGGTGGCAAACTTCAGATTGTTGTTCTTGGCATAGCCGTACTCGATATAGCCAATTGCGCCTGGAGTTTGTTGAATTTGGGCTGTGACGCCTTCATTCCCCTTAGCACCAACACCAGCAGGCCACTGGACAGTCTTGCCTTCCCCAACTTTACTTTTCCACTCTGAGCTGACAGCACTGAGATGCTTGGTGAAGACTCCTGTGGTACCACTTCCATCGGAACGGTGTACCACAGTAATATTCTGGGTTGGCAGTTTGACACCAGGGTTAGCTTTCGCGATCGCAGGGTCGTTCCACGTTTTGATTTTACCCAAGAGGATATCTGTATATAGCTGCCGGGGTAGCTTGAGTTCTTGAACATCTGGTAGGTTATAGGCAAGGACAATGCCACCTGCCGTCATGGGCAGCAAGATGACGCCTTTATCTCCTACCTTCTGGATTTCTTCATCCTTCATAGCGGTGTCGCTAGCGCCAAAGTCTACAGTTCCCTTAGTGAACTGCTCTACACCAGCACCACTTCCCACTGACTGGTAATTAACTTGGAGTTTGGGATATTTACCATTCAAGTCTTGAAACCATCGCTGGTATAGCGGTGCTGGAAACGAGGCACCAGCGCCAACTACTTGTACGTTCTGCGCGAGGGCGAGTTTATCTGAGCCAGTACCACTAGCGCCAGGAGAACCACCATCAGCCGTTTTATTTGGAGTTTGTTGCCCACCGCAAGCGGCTAAGCTAACTGTCATCGCTACTACAGAAATTGAGGTAGCAAGACGACTAGGATTGATTAAATTAAGATGGGAAACCATGCTATCTAGCTCTAGTACTTCCATAGGTAGGTCTATAGAAGGATAGCGCTTGGAAGTAAAGGGAAGATTAAGAATAATAGTAATATGTGCGATTCCCCTGAGATAAGCTTCAAAAGTTAGGCTTTCCTCAGTTTAAAAAATAAATTTTGGCTCAGATTCAGCTCAATAATTTGACGTTTAATAAATTTCCTTAGATTTGAGGATTTAATAAGATCACTTAAAATTAATAGCAAAAATCTGATTTGTCAAGCTCTAAGGTTTGAGGTTGCAGAAATTCAGAGGGTGGGGAAAAAGCTAAGTGGGTAAGGAACTGACTTTCTCCTGTTTCCTCACTTTCCTCAATTGATGCTCAGGCAGCAATGGTCTTACAGGTGATGGTACGGTATTCAAATATTGTTCAAGAGCGACAAACTAGGGTAGATTCGGACAGTGATCAATTTGGCGTTGACGCCTTACCTGTCTGTGTCTGCTCCCAATAAACTTCTGTGGGCATTAATTGGCTTACTGCTGACAATCGGTGGTACTTTTCTCGAAGCCTTTGTTACTAATCCGCCTTGGGATTGGTCTGGTAAAGGTATCCATACAATATCGCTGGGCGTTACCTATCAAATCGGGGCTGTACTACTCACGGGTTGTTTAGGCGGCAAGAGTGCCGGTGCCCTGTCTCAAATCGCTTATATTGTCCTCGGCTTGAACTTGAACATACCAGTCTTTACTCGAGGCGGTGGTATCAGCTATGTGAAAGAGCCTAGCTTTGGCTACTTACTCGGCTTTATTGTCGGTGCCTGGAGTTGCGGTTTTCTAGCCTTTCGAATGCCGCCGCGTGTTGAGTCTTTAGCCTTCAGCTGCATTTGCGGTCTGTTGAGTATTCATATCTGCGGTTTGAGCTATTTGATGATTTCTCAGCTCTTCCACTGGGGAGGCAGTGAGAGTTTGCCCCTCATGCAAGCAATAATGAAATACACGATTTATCCTCTGCCAGGGCAACTAGCGGTAGTCTGTGCCGTTACAGTTTTGGCTTTTGCCCTACGACAACTAATGTTTTATTAGCTGTTTGTCATTAGTCACTAGTCATTAGTTGTTAGTTATTTATTCCCTGTTCTTTGCCAGTAGCCAATAATCAATGACCTCTTGACCTCTTGACCTCTTGACCTCTTGACCAATGACCAATTGCCATGCGTCTGAAAAATCAACTGTTTTGGGTTACTGCCCTTGTCACTCTGATTCTCGACCAGCTGACTAAGAATTTGGTAGTACAAAATTTTAAGCTACACGAGACGCTGCCTCTGTGGTCAGGCGTCTTTCACTTAACCTATGTGACAAACACTGGCGCGGCTTTTAGTCTCTTTAGCCAGGGAGGAGGCTGGTTGCGCTGGTTGTCTTTATTAGTCAGCCTTGGTCTAATCATACTCGCTTGGTTTGGACCAGCGCTCAACACGTTTGAGCAGCTAGGCTATAGCTTCATCTTGGGAGGAGCTTTGGGCAATGGTATTGACCGATTTGCCAGAGGTTCTGTTGTAGATTTTCTAGATTTTCGCCTAATTAATTTTGCTGTGTTCAATTTGGCGGATGTCTTCATTAATGTTGGCATTGTCTGCTTGCTAATCGCTAGCTTTCGGCATAAACCCCCAGAATCCAACTCCCGGCGTCTTTAAAACCTATCTAATGATCAGCTTCATACACAAGACACGCAAAACTCAAGCAATTCCAAATGCTCTAACCCAATGATAGCGAGACTTTTAGCCGCTGCCACAAGGCAACGTTTAGGCACGACAGCTTATACTCAAGCTGATTCGGGTTTGAGTCGCCAAGAGGGATACACTATCAGTTCAGCTGTGGAGAGTTTCTCTACCATTTCCCGTGTAATTGTGCAACGATTAATATCTTTGCGAGAGGGTAACTCATACATCACATCCAGCATCAGCTCTTCTAAGATGCTGCGTAACGCTCTGGCTCCAGTTTTGCGCCGAAAAGCTTCCTGGGCGATCGCTCTTAGGGCATCATTATGAAACTCTAGGCGAACATTGTCCATTTTGAGCAATTTTTGGTATTGCTTGACTAGAGCATTGCGAGGTTGTACCAATATCGTCATTAAGGTTTCTTCATCCAGTAGCTCTACCGTTGTGGTTACAGGCAACCGTCCAATCAACTCTGGAATTAGACCAAATTTCACCAAATCCTCGGGTTCCAAGTGTTTGAAGACTTCTGATGTTGCCGGTTGTGATGAATCCGTCTCATCAGGTTGAACAAATCCGATTGATTTTTTGCCTGTGCGTTGCTCTACCAACTTCTCTAAACCCACAAAGGCACCGCCACAGATGAAGAGAATATTACTGGTATCAAGTTGAATGCACTCTTGATAGGGATGCTTCCGCCCACCTTGAGGCGGCACATTTACCACTGTCCCTTCCAAAATTTTCAGGAGAGCTTGCTGAACACCCTCACCAGAAACATCTCGTGTAATCGAGGGGTTTTCGCTCTTACGGGCAATTTTGTCAATTTCATCGATATAGACAATGCCTCGCTCAGCCAATTCAACATCAAAGTCTGCCACTTGCAGCAGTCGCAGTAAGATATTTTCCACGTCATCCCCAACATAACCAGCTTCTGTCAGGGTAGTAGCATCGGCAACGGCAAAGGGGACATCCAACTGCTTTGCTAGGGATTGAGCTAAAAGTGTTTTGCCGCAACCCGTAGGACCAATCATGAGGATATTGGACTTTTGCAGCTTCACAGAATCATCCAGGACAGTTTTGCTGCCATTGCTCTGATCTACACTGAGGCGTTTGTAATGGTTGTAAACAGCAACTGAGAGAACTTTCTTAGCTTGGTCTTGACCTATAACATAATTGTCCAAAGCTTGCTTAATTTCGGTCGGCTTTTGAATCTGATTCCAGACACGCCCAACGACGCTTTTTTGTTGTTTCTGCGGTTGGTCTGAAGGTAGGGGGGGTTGAATCGCCGTATCACTAGAGGAGTTGAGCAGTTCCTCATCTAAGATTTCGTTGCACAGTTCCACGCATTCATCGCAGATGTAGACGCCCGGACCAGCAATCAGTTTGCGGACTTGCTCAGAAGACTTACCGCAAAAAGAACATCTTAAATAGGAATCGTATTTGGACATATAAATAACTTGATGCAGGGGTTGTGATAAGGATGCTGACCTGTAGCTGTAGTTCGATGCTGCTGTCTAAATGTTAGTGGGATAGAGGCAACGGGTTTTGTCGCTGTATGATTTCAAAGGCTTCCCCTGTAATTAGAGTGTATTCTCCCGTGCACAAGGGCAGACATAAACCTAGGTGAGACAAGAAAGACAACAGCCAGAGTACGAAGCCCATCAGGAGAAAATTTAAACCCTTTATCTACTATAGGTTTTGGGGATTTCATTCTGACTCGGAAACTCCTATATTCTTTCTAATGTTTAATTCTGCCTATCGGCTTATCTAATAGGCTTGTAGAGAACAGGGGGAACCTGAAAACCGATCATTTCCATTCTAAGAAAATCCCAGGCTGATTAGAGCCGCCGCCGACTTTTCAACATTTCTCAATAAAGTGCTGGAGTGAATTTTCATTTAAGGGATGTTCTTGCAAATAGGCGGTGCAAGTAACTATCATTGTCAATAATGGGTTTTTTTTGAGAGGGTAATTATGGCTCCCTACACAGCGACTTCACTCAAAGCCGAACTCAATTCTCGGGGATGGCGTTTGACACCGCAGCGGGAAACGATTCTTCATGTCTTTCAAAATCTTCCCAGAGGAAACCATCTGAGTGCCGAAGAACTCCATAATCTCTTGCAACAGCGTGGGGAACTGATTAGTTTGTCTACAATTTACCGAAGTGTCAAGCTAATGGCAAGGATGGGTATCCTGCGGGAACTAGAGTTAGCAGAAGGACATAAACATTACGAGCTCAATCAGCCTTTCCCTCATCATCACCATCATTTGGTTTGCATCCAGTGTAACCGAACGATGGAATTCAAAAACGACTCTATTTTGAAACAAGGTATGAAGCAGGTGGAAAAGGAAGGCTTCCAGATGATTGACTGCCAGCTAACCATTCATACTATTTGTCCGGAAGCCCTTCGAATGGGATGGCCTTCGGCACTTCCTAGTAATTGGTGCTGCACAAGAGCAATTGCTCAAGGGCTTAATCAGATTCAGCATTCCTTGGACTAATAAGCCGATGCAACCAATTTTGAGCCTAGTTCTAAAATCATCGCCGACTCATACTTAACATAAAATAGTGCTGTTGAAAGCTTCGTCTCTTTAGAGCGGAATGGTAAATGAAGAGTTCATGAAGAGCTGGTTAAAAGCTCATGAAGACAAAACCAAGTTTCACTACCGAAAGCCGCTGGTATGCGAGTATACCAGTGGCTTTTTCACAGAGGATAACTTCACTAGTGGTGGAAAGTAGAGAAATACTTTTCATGAGTAGATGGGTAGCATAAGTGGGAAAACTAAGACTAGTAACCAATACCTCTACTTGGTAAATTCACTTTTGCAAAAACTCTAATGTCTCTAAATCGTCATCTACGCTCAGCTCTTAGATTTGCAAGAACTCTCCGAGGCAGTATTGCCTTAGGAATGAGTGGTTTCGTGATTATTGTTGGCATCGCAATGGGTAAAGCAACAGCCCAAAGCACTGCTATGCCAATCTCTCAAACGGCGGCGACACAAATCCAAGCTTTAGTGCGAGAAAAGCTTTCACGTACTCCCATACAACGGAAAATTAATTCTGCCATCCTATATAGTCTCAAAGCTAGACGTGGGGATGCCCTTCTTAACCAAGTTCCCCCTCTCAACACATTCATTAGGGTGGCGAAAGATAACAAAATTCGGGTTATTGTTAAGACGAATGTCCAAGTGACACCAGAGCTAGTCCAAAAAATCCAGGCAGTTGGGGCTGAAGTTCTTAACGCCGTGCCTGGGTACAACAGGATTCTAGTCCTCGCTCCGCTAGCCCAAATCGAAACAATAGCCAGTTTCTCAGAAGTTAGATCTATCCAACCGTTTCTCAAACCTCAGCTAGCGGGGAGTCCAATTGCAACGGATACAGAGGCGCGAACAGTCGATGGCTCCCAAGAGAGTCAAGCTGTTTCTAATCTAGAACAGGTGCGATCGCGTCTTGGCTCCACACTCCCCCAAATGGTACGGCATTTAGCTGCTGCACCAGAAGCAGCAATCACCAACGCAGGTAAAGTGGCATCAGAGGGAGATATAGCTCATGGCGCAGCGAAGGCTCGTTCAACCTATAAAGTCAATGGGACAGGTGTGAAAATTGGTGTCCTTTCAGACAGCTACGATAACCTTAAGGGTGCAGCCGCCGATATCAAAAATGGTGAGTTACCGAAAGAGGGTGTCACCTTAGTTGGCAGTGGTGACCTCGAATCTGGCGGCACGGATGAAGGGCGAGCCATGTTGCAGATTATTTACGACTTGGCTCCTGGGGCTAAACTCTATTTTGCAACGGCCTTTAAAGGTGAAGCAGATTTCGCCAACAATATTCGTGCCCTTCAAAAAGCAGGCTGTAACATTATCGTCGATGATGTTTACTACTACGAAGAACCAGTCTTTCAAGACGGCATCGTTGCCAAAGCCGTCAATGATGTAACAGCAAAAGGTGTCTTGTACTTCTCCAGTGCCGGAAATTCTGGTAACAAGAACGATAAAACATCAGGGGTTTGGGAAGGAAATTTTGTGAATGCGGGTGCAAGCTTCAATGGCAAGGCTCACAGATTTAGTGATGATTCTGTGGCCAACACCCTAAGCCCTATAAGCGCCAATAACACGACAAGTGGTTTGATTACCCTACAGTGGTCAGACCCCTGGGGTGAATCGGCTAATGACTATGACTTGTTTGTCTTGAATCCTCAAGGGACACTGGTTGCGGCTTCGACGAACACTCAAGACGGCAATGACGAACCCTTTGAAATGGTTGGTCCCCAACCTGCTGGCTATCAGGTGTTTGTTGTTCAGCGCAATGGTCAACCACGCTACTTGCATCTGAATACGAATCGAGGACGGTTGGAAATTAATACCCGTGGTCAAACTTGGGGGCATTCTGCGGCTGTGAATGCTTTTAGTGTGGCGGCTGTTGATGTGGCGACTGCTAAAGGCACCCTCTTTACTGGCAAAGCAGCAAATCCTGTGGAGACCTTCAGTTCTGATGGTCTGCGACGCGTTTTTTACAAAGCTGATGGTACTCCCATCACTCCGGGGAACTTTCTAAGCACTGGGGGCAGCGTCCGTCTAAAGCCTGACATTGCAGCGGCAGATGGGGTGAAAACTTCCTTCCCCCTTTACCCTGATTCATCTCTTAACCCGTTTTATGGCACCTCAGCAGCCGCTCCCCATGCGGCAGGAGTAGCAGCGCTGTTAAAGTCGTTCCAACCTACTTTGACCACCACACAAATCCGTACCATCTTAACTTCAACGGCTTTGGATATTGAGAAAGCAGGAGTTGACCAAGACTCTGGCTATGGTATTGTCATGGCAAACCGAGCTTTGGAAAACGCTGATGCACAGGCAAGAGCGCGCAAAAAATAGTCTGGTAGGGAAGGTGGGGAAGACATCTCCCTCATATCTCAATTCAACAGTTAGATGATTGGTTCAGTTGTTAGAGCGATCGCTTTCCACTTCTCTCGATCAACCGGAACTAGCGCTTCTTGCTCACAAGTCAGTTTTTCAATCATTTTCCAGCTTTTTCCAAGCGTACCACAGCGTTGTAGTCGGGAACGCCTTCGCGCGATCGCTTACTGCGATCTAACAAAACATTCCCCTCAGGCCAATGCACTTGCAAGTTCCCTGGCTTAATGGGTGCTATGTAGATTCGCCCCTTCAACTCACCCAGTTCATTTTTGAGAATTACTGCATCTGTGTCTTTTAATCCCAGTTGCTCTGCATCTACCCGACTCATCAACACCGCCTCTCGTAGCGCTCCAGTAATCGCATCCTTGCTCTCTTGCACCATGCTGTTAAACTGCTTACCTCGGCGCGTTGCTACAAAAAAACAGTTCTCTGGTAATTCCTTCAGGGGTGGAGACAATGCCGCAAAGTGAGCTTTTCCATCAGGTGTCGGGAAGTTCCAACCAAAGCACAGATGCGATCCTCCATACTGAAACTGATCACCCGCTTCCTTCAAGTGTTGGATGCCAGCATACAGTGGGATAACCTGAGCAATCTCTTGGCGAATCGTTGGAGTGCCATCGAAACCAATTTTATCTACCAAATCTGGACGCACCCGCTTTGCCAGTTCCAGGAACACCTCCCACTCAGGACGCGCCTCACCAATCCGAGAACCAAGAATTTCGGGACTGAAAATGACCCGTCGCTCTGTGCTGGTTTCTGTTACGCCTCCTGGCACTTCGTAGCGCGTAGTTGCAGGCAGCAGCACCACAGTATCAGCTGGTTCAACGAGCATTTGTGTCGAGAGAATAATATCCATGTGAACCCGCAGAGGTACACGTTTTAGTGCCTCTTCCACATAATCAGGTTCAGGCAAAACCTCTAGGAAATTGCCTCCTACAGAAAACAACACATCTAGCTGACGCTCATAAGCAGCATCAATCATTTCCGAAGCAATTAAACCCTTAGAGGTAGGAACTTCAAAACCCCAGTGTTGACTTAACTGAGCGGCATTCTCTGGGGTGATAGGCTTCCCACCAGGAAAGACTGTGGCATAGCATCCCATCTCTGCGCCACCTTGCACGCCAGAGTGTCCCCGAATCGGCATCAACCCGCAGCCTTCTCTGCCAACAAACCCTTTAGTCAATGCCAGGTTGATGATTGAGCGCACATTATCCTCGCCGTACTCATGCTGAGTAATGCCCATACTCCAGACAAAGACGGCTTTCTCAGCCTCTCCGACCATTTTGGCAAAAGCATACATCTCTTCACGGGTTGCCCCGGAAACGCGCTCTAGTTCTTCCCAGGATTGGGCATCAAGCGAGGCTTTTATTTCTTCAAAGCCAGTGGTGTAACGCTCAATAAACGACTGGTCTACCCAGTTGTTATCAATCATATATTTGAGGGTGCCATTCAGGAAGGCAATATCCCCGCCCATATTCACTAGAAAGAAGTCTTCTGCAAATTTGGTACCAAATAAGGCACTTTCCACAATGGAGGGCACCCAGTAACGCTCCATTCCTGGTTCACGGTAGGTGTTAATCACAACAATGCGAGTGCCAGCTTTCTTTGCCCAGTGGAGATACTTGACGGTAACGGGTTGGTTGTTAGCGACGTTGGAACCAATGAAGACTAACAAATCCGTGCCAATCCAGTCTTTATAAGAGCAGGTGGTAGCGGCTGCCCCGACTCCAGCCTTCAGTCCGGCAGTGCTGGGAGAATGGCAAATTCGGGCAGCATTGTCGATGTTATTGGTTCCCATCGCCCGTACTGCTTTCTGAGTGGCGTAGTACGTTTCGTTAACGGTACCTCGGCTGGTAATGTAAAAACTGAGGCGGTCGGGTGTGGTAGTACGGATACGAGATGCGATCGCGTCCAGCGCTTCATCCCAACTAATTCGGCGAAAGCCTTTCTCCCCCCGTTGACGCATCATCGGGTAAGGAAGCCGCCCCATATCCCGTAACTCGGCACTTTTCTTTTCCTGCAACAGCGAGACATCCTCCAGCAGTTGGGGGTCAAAGGCTGGCATGGTATTCATCCGCAGCAGCCGCAGCCGGACATTGCAAACATGGATGCCATCGACAGTCCAGTCTTTCATGCCTGTTGTTCCCAATGCACAGCCGTCGCAAACTCCCTCGTTTAGGATGCTCCAGGCGTAGGGAAGATTATCTCGGCTCATCCAAATGGCTCTAAAGACTTCCCAGTAATTGTTGGGGTATTGTTCGCCAATGCCGAAAGGTTTCCAGCTAGCCCAGTCTTTGGGATTCCAGCCCTTCTTGGGTTGACGCAACATAATCAGGGAACGCTCCAAATCTGGCTAAGGATTGTTGAGTACGCCAAAAATCTATAGCAGTGAACTAGAGAATATATTTCCATCCACCACTTTGTTTAATGCTGAACTTTCGATCAGGTATCTTCCGCAATTCTACATCTTGTATCGGGAAACGGAGTTACGGTTGAAGAAGCTGCCCGAGCATCGGATGCTGCGCGAGCTGAAAATACAACTGGGTCAATGACTGGAAAGACACAGAACAAAACTTGGTAAGCAAAACATGGAGTGCGATTCGTTCCTAGCAGAATCCATACGCTAGGGTGAGGGGCAACCCTCATAACTCCTCCCTGGATGCGGGTTCAAGTCCCGCCCATCAGGGGTAATGTGACTCCCAATCTGCCCACACCGAGCGAGCCTGGAATCTCGCAGAGTGAAGCTGGGAACAGGGCGCAATCAGAGCCGAAGCAGATTAGGCACACTGGCGCTAACGGGGAGGCGACACGGGTAAACAGGTTCTAAAAAAAAAGTGTCTTATTTGCAAGCCACAGTCTGGAAAAAAAATGTGGACTTCACTCTCTATTCTCGCTCTACCTTTCATGGAGAAAGAGCAGCCCTGAGAAGAGAGTAGGCAAAATGAACCGCCCTAAATCGCCAGTCAATCGGGGAGGGGAACGAATAAAAACGAGGTTTGAGTCTGGAGAAAGGTCGAAACTCCAGTAGGCGAGACAGGACGCGGAATCCTCAAGCTTCGGATAGGACAGCGCGTAATTGCGCCGAGGCAATCAGAACACACAACGGTAAGTAGAGTATGGTTAGACACAGTAGAAATACCAGTGAATCTTGGACGACGTTGCCCTGGAAGAAATTCCGGCGTAACCTATTCCGCCTGCAAGTCAGAGTGTGGAAAGCTATTCGAGCTAATGACATGGCACGCGCCAGAAGGCTCCAGAAGCTAATACTGAGGAGCCGAAGTGCTAGGTTACTGGCTATCCGTCAAGTGGCACAACTTAATCAGGGCAAGAAAACTGTTGGTGTAGATGGTAAAGCGAGTCTCAGTTTCAAGGAACGCTTTGAGCTGGATGAGCTGCTAAGAATCAGGGTGCAGCAGTGGGAACATCAAGGACTAAGGGAAATCCCTATCCCCAAAAAGGACGGGACAACTCGAATGCTAAAGGTTCCTACTATTTCCGATAGAGCTTGGCAATGTCTTGCCAAGCACGCCATCGAACCAGCACACGAAGCACTTTTCAATGCTAAAAGCTACGGGTTCCGACCCGGTCGCTCGGCACACGATGCCCAGAAAGTCCTCTTCCTCAACCTAAACTCTAGGGTAAGCGGGAAGGAAAAGAGGATTCTCGAACTGGACATCGAAAAGTGCTTTGATCGCATCGACCACGCCACTTTGATGAGCAAAGTAATTGCTCCCCAAACCATTAAAACGGGATTATGGAGATGTCTGAAAGCCGGGATAAACCCAGACTTTCCGAATCAAGGCACTCCTCAAGGGGGCGTTATTAGCCCACTGCTGGCAAACATAGCACTTGACGGCATAGAAGACATCCACCAGTCGGTTAGATATGCCGATGATATGGTGTTTATTCTTAAGCCTAACGATGATGCCGCCCAAATATTAACGAGGGTGGAAGAATTCCTGGCACTCAGGGGGTTGAACGTAAAAGCCTCCAAAACAAGACTGGTAGCCTCGACAGACGGGTTTGACTTCCTCGGATGGAACTTCAGGGTGCAAAAGAACGGGAAGTTTAGATGTACTCCCTCAGAGGAGAACTTCAAGGCTTTCCGTAATAAGGTCAAGCACGTCGTCAACAACTCGAATTATGGTGCAAAAGTCAAAGCTGAGAAGCTTGCTCCCATTATCAGGGGATGGAGAAACTATCACCGCTATTGCAAGATGGACGGTTCTAGGTTCTCCTTGTACTTCGTACAGAATCGAGCGTGGAAAGTTTTTAATAAGGAAAGCAAGCTTAACCGCTATCAGGTAGATGCTTTACTAGATAAGGCATTCCCAAGCGTCTCCTATTCTGAAAACAAACACGTTAACGTCAAAGAGGATAAAAGCCCTTTTGATGGCGACATCAACTACTGGAGCAAGAGAAATTCCGACAAGTACGACGGAGCCACAGTCAAGACACTCAAGAAACAGCACCATTCATGTGGACAATGTGGACATCTATTTTTAGATGAAGAACGGGTGCATCTCCACCACATCGATGGCAACCACTCAAACTGGAAGCCAGAAAACCTGGTAGCAATTCATGAAAGCTGCCATGACTATATCCACATGAGCAAAGGCTCTTTTAAACCTAAACCAGTTCCTAAAACCAAAAAGGGCAAACAATCTGGCTGTAATAGCGCCGAGCCTGAACCACAGGGCAAACAATCTGACTGCAATAGTGTCAAGCCCGAATATGAGAAGTGCAAAACTCTCCTCTGGATGGAAGAAGCCTTTAGGAGCTGGTTGAAATAGAGCCAAAATATTGTCGGGAGCCGGATGCGGGGAAACTCGCACGTCCGGATCTAAATGGGAGGGGCGGGAGGTAATACTCCCCCTCGACCCAACCTAGTGCCACTCGCCTCCAGAAGATTCTGGTTGATTCGCCTGTTGGAGATCTATATACTCGCGATCGCACTCCATAAAACAAGCCCCCAACCAAGACTAGGATGGGGGCTTTGTTTTGAATTCTAGTTACTACTTAACGAGAGTCAGTTCCTTGATTAGGGCCACCAATCACCTGAACCTCACCTCCAGGAGCTTCAGGTTCAGCACCGGGACTAAGGTCAGTACCAGCTTCTTGACCAGTCATACGATATCTTTCATCGAGCGGAGTGTTACCCTCTTCTGTGCTTGGGATATGTGTCTGGGTTCCAGGATTATCTTGAGGGTCATAGTGAGCGTTATCGTCGCGATTATCTTGAGGATTAACTGATGTCATAAATTGCATCTCTTAAACAGGTTATTCCTCAAGGCTATTATTTATTTTCTTGTGGGTGTTCTATCGTCAGACAGGACTGGCTCTATGACTAATTTTGTAGGGAATCAAGATCGGGAACGATCGCATAAGGTATGTCCAAGTACAATCAGGCTTAACATTTGCTGTTGGTTTGATGAAGAAGCAATACTTGCTGCGCTTGCAAAGTGTGATTCCTACTGAAACATGGCTAATGCCACTCGCCTCCAGAAGATTCTGGTTGATTCGCCTGTTGGAGTTGTATTACCTGCGATCGCACTTCTCAATCTCCCCGACTGGTGGTTGGCAGGTGGTGCGGTGCGA
Source organism: Coleofasciculaceae cyanobacterium (assembly GCA_036703315.1). Taxonomy (GTDB): domain Bacteria; phylum Cyanobacteriota; class Cyanobacteriia; order Cyanobacteriales; family Coleofasciculaceae; genus DATNPH01. Next base: position 1,137 of record DATNPH010000193.1, on the reverse strand, counting down.
AATACGGTTTGGCGATCGCTCTTTGGCAATGACTGTCAGTCTACCCCTCCTAGATAGGATTTTGCCACAATTAACTTAAGTATTTTACGGTCGTGAGCAATGGCTTGGAACCCAAGGCAGGCGTTGCAAGATGGGATGTACATCCTTGAGAGCAAGTTAGGGCAAGGACGCTTTGCCATTACCTATTTAGCTAAAGATAGAAATGGTAAGGAGCTGGTTATCAAAACATTGGATGAGGATAAGCTCAACCAGCTCACTTCAGGGGAACGCAACAGCCTAACGAATAAGTTCGTCAATGAGGGGCGAAAGCTAGAACGCTGCAAGCACGCTCATGTTGTGTCCCTTCTGGATACGTTCATGGAGGGGCAACTATTTTGCCTCGCGATGGAATACATTCATGGGAATACTCTAGAGAGCATCGTTGGCATTCGGAAATTTTTGCCAGAACAGGAAGCGCTGGGTTACATTCGGCAAATTGGAGAGGCGCTGATTGAAGTGCATAAACAAGGGTTGCTGCATCGGGATGTAAAGCCAGAAAATATCATAGTGCGAGCGGGTCAGCATAACGTGGTGCTGATTGATTTTGATTTAGCCGATGAATTTAATCATCCTTTAACATCCAGGTTTAAGGATAAGCGCTTTGCCCCGATAGAACTCAACTCCTCAACTAGACCTCGTGGTTCGTATACTGATGTCTATTCTTTGGCAGCAACTCTGTATTTTCTCTTGACTGGGGACTTGCCTGCTAGCGCAATGGATCGAAAGGATGGAACAGCTTCTCTAATTCCACCGAAAAGCATCAATCCCCTAATTTCCGAGCTAGTTAATCATGCCATTCTGAAAGGTATGGAGCTACAACCTGATGCCCGTCCCCAGACGATGGAAAAATGGTTGCATTTGTTAGGATTGACATCCAATCCCGATCCATCACTACCGCCAAGGAAAAAGGAATGGAATTGGGCGACAATTTGGGGTGCTGTGGCAGCTATAGCAGCTCTCCCAGAGTCTGTCCCTTGCTCCCAACCCAAACAGCAGCAGTAAAAGTCGCCTTGGCTATATCAACTCCTACAGCTAGAGATAACATTACACTTGACCTCCATAGTCGGATTTACCCGTTGACGGCATCAGTTATTCCTG
>DATNPH010000167.1:0-6653 GCA_036703315.1 Coleofasciculaceae cyanobacterium | reverse complement strand
AGAGGTCTAATTATCAGCCGTCACAGTTGTCTCATCGAATATGACCTCGAACTCTGCCATTGGCATCCACTTTCCCAGAAAGCGTTTATGATTTTCCGCCTCGGCGCGGCTATAGAAACGACCTATTGTATAGTGTTGAGCGTTTGGTAAGAGCCTCACCAGTGTCCAAGGGTAATTTGGTTGATTCCAGACGCGCTCAATGGGGAGCGGGGAGTGAGGAGTAGGGAGTGGGGATTGTTCCTCTGTGCGACCACAGCCTCGATGCTCCAATATAGAGTGAATCTGTGATAGAAGTTGCTCTCGCTCTGGTGTGCCATCGTTGGGTAATAAACTCCATTCACCTACTGGCGCGGGTAGCCAAGCCAGGGTATAGGAAACTGTATCTTTGCGAAAGTGCCAAGACAAGCGGTGTGTGTGCTTACGGCAGTGGAAACCTTCTGCTTTTAACGCCGCAACAATTTTGTCCACCTCCGCTTTGAGGTGAAGCCATTGTGAATGTTTCATTGCTATGATTCTTGTAATTACTAATTTGAGAGGGGCGATCGCCTACACTTTGCCAAAGGAGCGATCGCCCTTTACTCATGGAAGATTTGAAACAATACGAGCTAGTAATTTCCTGATAATCGTCTAGGCATCACCTCCTTAGTCCACTCATCCACCAGGAATTTCAGTCCACTTGAGTGGACTTGAGCTATGAGCCAGGAGTTTTAACTCTTGGCGGACTTGCCTGGTATGAGAAACTACCCATAGAGAAACAGGGAAACTTCCTCTAGGCGTTTCCCCATTATTTTTATGTTCAAATGGGTAAACTTTACCCATCGCTAGGTAAGATGGTAGACGATAGAAACTCAAATAGCAACCCCAATTTGCTAACTCTCAAGCAATTGCGTGAGCGTTTAGGGATGACTCAAGAAGAATTCGCTAGCGAATTGGGAATAACCCGCAAGACGCTTGGCAATCATGAAAGAGGCGCACACCAGCTTAAGCTCTCTCTAGGACAAATCAAACGATTGAAAGAACTTCTCGAACAAGCTGGAATGTCGATCGATGACTTACCGGACGACATCGACTGAGAAGCCGTCAACGGTGTTGCTGAATAACGGTATGATTTCCGGCAGCTACCACCTACACCATATAGGTTTGGCAAAATAGTTATGGTAGCGTTGTAAGTGCTGCTGATTGAGGGAATATGTCATACAGTGATTTCAAAACGATTGACCAAGCCGTTTCTATCCTCGAATTAACAGTCGAGGATATTCCTCATTTCTTTAGTCATGTGACACCAATTGAACCTTCTCAACGGCTTAAGGAAACGCTGGATGAAACTTTAGATTTAGCTGCAAGTATTAGTACAGAAAAAGCTCGATCTGAATTGATTATTACTCCGATTTTATTGGAAGTAAGACGTATTTTTCAGAATAAAATTGGTTATTTTTCGGGTAATACATTTAATGTTGACGAAACAAAAGGTTTAACGGGTGCCTGTGATTTTATCTTAAGTGCATCAAGCAATCAATCACTAGTTACTGCGCCTGTTTTAACTTTGGTTGAAGCGAAAGATAATGATATTCGCATTGGGTTAGGACAATGTGTGGCTCAAATGGTTGGCGCTCAAATATTTAATGCTCGTAAGGGACTGGAACAGCCAGTGGTGTATGGTGCAGTTTCAACAGGGACTAACTGGAAATTTATAAGGTTAGAAAATCATGTTGTCAAAATTGATTTGACCGAATATTTCATTACCCAGTTAAATCAAATATTAGGGATTCTCGCTGAACCCTTTAGAATTTATTTTGAGGGAGCGATCGCGTAGGTTGGGTTTGGCTGTATGTAGGTATGGGTGCGATCGCCCTATTGCCTCATGTCTGTCTCACGCTAGGGAGCATACAATCAAGCCTGTTCCGTTTTTAGCTTACTGCGTTGGATTTGCTTGAATAGAGGCATAGCGAATAAGACATTTATCATGACTCAGGCACAAACCAATCCAATGAGCTTTGAGGAGTTCCTGGAATGGTACCCAGAGGACGGCAAACGGTATGAGCTAATTGAAGGCGTCGTTGTAGAAATGCTTCCAACTGGTCCTCATGAAGATCTGAGCGGTTTTTTGGTTGCTGAGTTAAACTTTGAAATCCGAAAACAGCAACTCCCATACTCGATTCCCAGAACCTGTATTCTGAAACCCCTTGTACTAGGCTCAGGATATCAGCCAGACGTTATCGTTCTCAACCGAGAAGTCATTGCAGATGAACCTCTTTGGCCGACAGCATCAGTAATTCAAAATGGCAAAACGGTTCCTTTAGTTATCGAAGTAGTCAGTACTAACTGGCGGGATGACTATGGACATAAGTTTGTTGAATATGAAGCGATGGGCATTGCCGAGTACTGGATTGTGGATTATCGCGCATTGGGCGCAGTTCGTCACATCGGCAAGCCTAAGCAACCCACTATTACAGTGTGTCAGCTAATTGAAGGGGAGTACCAGATGCAGCGCTTTATCGCAGGTCAAAGCCTAGAATCTAGCATTTTCCCTGAAATTGAGTTGACAACTGACGCTATTTTTCAAGCAGCAGGATTGTAATTGTTAGACTGACAATCCACATGCGATCGCTCAAGCTGGTGGTGGAGGCGATCGCTTCCACTGTTCATTCTCTATATCCAGAGTGAGCGATTACGCGCAACGTAGCGCCAAGGGCGATCGCTTTATCAGTCGTCCTGAACAGGTAATAGAGGCGTAATCCTATGGAGTAACTCTGGGATGTTTCGCTGAATCACCTGCCAAACAATATCCAAATCGACGCGATCGTACTGATGAGCAATAATGTCTCGCATACCCGCTACATCATCCCAAGGCACTTCTGAATGCAGCTGTCGAAACTCGCGAGATAATCGTTTCGTTGCCTCCCCCATAATCGAGATTTGGTAGAGAATTGCTGATTGCCTGAGTATGTCTGATGCTAACTGTTCTCGATCGACTCCTTGAGCAAACTGCAATACCAATTGCCCAGCTCTGACAATATCAAGTAAGGATGCACTATCGCGAGACATAGACAAGCTGAGCTGTGCCTAAAATTTCTTGGCGACGAATCCAATTGTGGCTTTGCTCAATCGACTTCTTTGTAACTAAGTCAACCTGACGCCCTAAAAGGGTTTCTACTTCGCGTTTCATCCGAACGAACTCTAGCAAACCCCAAGAAGCATCTGGCTCAAAACCCACCATGATATCAATATCGCTGTCGGGGCGAAAGTCCTCTCGCAATACCGAACCAAATAGGTAAAATTCCTTGATTTGCCATCGTTGGCAAAATTCTGCGATCGCGAAGCGGGACGCTACCGCGTCTATCGCTTGCTGAGGTAGTTGGATCTGTAGTTGTTGTTCCAATTTCATCCGTCCTCGCTAGCTTTCAATGGGGTGAAGCTTCATTCAATAACCCCATGCCATAAACATTGGACTGCTAATCTCTAATTCGATAGTATCGTTTGTTGTTAACTGCGATCGCTCCCACCATTCATCCTCTACATCCAGAGTGTGCGATCGCGCGGGGTTAGTTGTTCTGGCTATGCTCTGATAGGATTTACTGGCAACCGCTAAAATTATAAGTACTAGAAGCAAGGTCTAAGCCTTTCCCACTCTAATACACTCACTCCATCTAAACTGGAGCGCAAGATGGCACAAGCCCAAAATATACCACCGAAACCAGAAATCACGGATGAGCAAAGAGAAGCGGCGGAAGCAGAAATTCGGGAACAGCAAAAGCCTTTTGACTACAACACAAAAGAGTACCCAATCGAATTTCTTGTTCAGAAGTACCTAGACGGAAAAGACGATGATGCTAACGAATTGTTCATACCAGACTACCAACGAGAATTTGTTTGGGATAATGTAAGGCAATCAAAATTCATTGAATCTTTACTTCTAGGATTACCAACGCCTTACATTCTCGTGGCTGAAGTTGCTGAAGATAAAAATAAGGTGCGTTTAGAAGTCATAGACGGTACACAACGTATTCGTACTCTAGCAAGTTTCCTAAACAATGAGCTTAGACTGGCAGGATTAGATAAGTTAGAAAAGCTCAACGGTTTTACGTTTGCTGATTTGCCCTTACCCAGACAAAGGCGCTTTAAACGTGAATCAATAAGGTTAGTCGAAATCACGATCAGGTCTAATGAGGAAGTGAGGCGAGATCTCTATGAAAGACTTAATAAAGATATTTGGGAACGACTTAACCTTGGTAGCGTAACTCTCAACGACATGGAGGTGCGCGTTAATATATTACGCGGACCACTTATTGATTTAATTGATGAGCTATCCAAGAATCCGAAGTTTCATAAATTGTGTTCATTTTCAGAGGCTCTTATTCGTAGACGTGAACCTGAAGAGTTCGTACTGCGTTTTTTCGCTTATTTAAATAACTATAAAAACTTTGATCGACAGGTAAATCAATTCCTTACTAATTACCTAAAAGAAAATAGTAATGAATCGCTTGATCGTGAAGGGATGCGTATCGAATTTCAGATGATGCTTGATTTTGTAGAAAAATACTTTCCCCATGGATTTCAGAAAGGTATCAAACGGACTATCACTCCTCGGATTCGGTTTGAGGCAATTTCTGTAGGTGTTGCACTTGCCTTGAGACAAAAGAGTGATCTTGTGCCAACCTCAATGGAGTGGCTTGACTCGCGAGAATTCAAACAATACACGACCTTGGATGCAAGCAACTCTAGACCTAGAGTAATTGGGCGTATTGAATACGTGCGCGATCAACTTCTCAGTAAATCATGAGTAGCACATTATTTCAGGACTTCAATGAACGCTCTAGAGAGGTGGGCAAATATTTTATTTTTTTGAAGAGCTTGGAGCAGGGAACTACTAAATTAAGTATGGAAGGTAAAGGAGGAAGCCCGAAAATTAGAGAAATTGACTCTGAATTAATAAAGACCTTGAAAGCGAGTGGTTTTCTGTTGCTCTATAACTTAGTGGAAGCAACAATGAGAAACGCGATTGAAGCAATATTTGATGAACTGCGAGGTAAAGGAGTTTCCTACGACCAAATTAGCCCTAAACTCAAGAAAATTGTCCTCAAAAATCTAAAGAAGCGAAATCCTGACAAAATCTTTTCAAGTATAACCGCTATTTCCCTTGATATTATTACTGCCGGATTTGATAAACAAGATCTATTTTCAGGCAATATTGACGGAATGAAAATAAGAGATACAGCAACTGAATACGGATTTTCGCATCAAACTGACTATGTTAGAACAGGGCATGGAAGTGATTTATTGACCGTTAAATCAAACAGGAATGATTTAGCACATGGTTTTAAATCTTTTTCAGAGGTAGGAAGAGATAAAACCGCAGATGAGCTTTTAGAAATTAAGAATAAGACAGTTAAATATTTAAAACAAATCCTGCAAAATATTGCACAATATTTATCTAATCAAGGCTATTTAGATTCATCTACGACAGGCAATCCTTAACTAAACTGTTCAATATAATTTAGAATGCTTCGCTAGAACTCTAATGCTACTTCCATAAAAGTACTCAGCTAAATCAGAACCGCTAACATTTTCCACATCTTGTAGTATAAATTTTGCTTTATTGTTTTGTTCATATGGAAACTTACATGCTGGATCAATATCGTACCCAGCTTTGACTGGAAGACCTGCTTGATCAAACCCATAAGTTAGTCCTCCAGCACCACAAAACAGATCTACTGTAGAGATACTGGCAGCCATTCACTCTCTCTTACTCGGCATACATAGCCCAATAGCCTAGACTAGCGTATTTGAATAATGACTACAAGATAAAGTAATAGTCTAATGAAGAGAGCGATCACGTAGATTAGTTCAGGCTATGTAGGTACAACTGCGATCGCCTAACCCTCACAATCCCCGTCTAAAATTGAGCCAACTATAATTGGTGAGCAATAGGCTCGAAAGGTTTGGACATGACTACAGTCGCTATCTTGCCAGTATCAGATGCAAAGGGTGAGAGGCTTTATCGAGCAGTTGCAGGTGATAAGCAATCAATAGGTAAAACCGCAGGTGAAGCGCTAGATGCATTGACTGCCCAGTTAGAAGGCGACGAATTCAGCACCCTACTGATTATCCAGAGTTTTCGCCCTGACTGGTTTTTTAGTGCCGAGCAGCAACAGCGTTTATCTAACTTGATGAATCTGTGGCGAACAGCACGCGATAAAGAGGGAACGCTCCCTCTAGAACAACAAGCAGAGTTAGATAGTCTTGTCGAGGCTGAGTTGAAAGCAGCTACAGCCAGAACAGCAGCTTTGGTGCAGTAACGATCGCTGGTTTAGAGATGAACAGTCAAGCACAAGTAACGGCGCGGCTGCTATGGATTCGTTTAGGCTTGTTTCCCTAATCACTCCTATGTGCGATCGCTAGCTGGTCATAGCTTGAGTTTAAGTGGTATCCATCGCTTCACCTCTACTATTTAATTGCCAAGCGAGAAGCGGGAGAGTAGAAGAGAGATTGAAATACAGATGTCCGCTGTGGTTTGGGTTCTGGTGCATGGTCCCAAAGGCTTTCGTAGAAGAAGAACGAGACACCCAAACCGCGATCGCGCGATGCTTGTACCTTAGCCTGAATTCGTTGCATCGGCACCGGATTATTTCTCAAGCCTGTCAGGATACCGATTC
>DATNPH010000137.1:0-45709 GCA_036703315.1 Coleofasciculaceae cyanobacterium | reverse complement strand
TTGCGCTCAGTTAGATTACCTCACCTGTATGGATATCAAGTTGTCATCTCCAGAGGATTTAAGTGCGAACTCTACCCGAAGGTTACTCTGAAGAAGCCAGCCATCCCTCCTTGTGGATTTCGGCTGAACGAATCGCACCCGTGATTGATCGCGAGTGCGCTGGGGAGTCTCTGGTTGAACTAACAGGCATTCCACGGCAAGTGCCGATTGTTGCTTCAGTAGAAGAGGTGCTGAAGTATCAACCGGATGTACTGGCGATCGGAATTGCCAGATTGGGCGGGGAGTTACCAGAGGACTGGCGGCAGGAGGTTAAAGTTGCGATCGCCTCTGGACTGTCCATTGTTAACGGTCTGCACGCACAGCTTAACAACGACCCAGAACTGAACGCGCTCCTCAAACCAGGGCAATGGCTCTGGGATGTACGAAAAGAGCCACAGAACTTGCCAGTCGGGACGGGTCAGGCGCGGCGCTTGTCTTGTCTGCGCGTGTTGACGGTTGGTACTGATATGTCGGTAGGCAAGATGTCAACCAGTCTAGAGCTAAACCGAGCTTCCCTCAATCGAGGACTGCGCTCCAAATTCCTTGCCAGTGGTCAGACTGGCATCATGATTTCCGGCAGTGGCATTCCCCTCGATGCCATTCGAGTTGATTTTGCGGCAGGTGCCGTGGAGCAGATGGTGATGCAATTTGGCAATGATTACGACATTGTGCACGTTGAGGGGCAAGGTTCCCTGCAAAATCCAGCTTCAACAGCGACATTACCCCTACTACGAGGCAGTCAGCCAACTCATCTAGTATTAGTACACCGAGCCGGACAAACCCACATACGGAGATACCCCGACGTTCCAATTCCCCCCCTGCCAAATGTGGTGCAGGTGTACGAAACTGTTGCGGCGGCTGGAGGATCGTTTGCTCCTGTGCAGGTTTGTGCGATCGCTCTTAACACGGCTCATTTGGATGATCTTAGTGCTCAGCAGGCGATCGAACAGGCTAAAAGTGAAACAGGATTACCTTGTACTGACCCAGTGCGGTTTGGGAGTGATGTATTGCTAGATGCTATTTTGAGCATGGCTAATGGCTAAAAGTGCCTTACTCATACCATTTCTGTTTTTGCCCTGAGTTGCTCTTGGACTACCTGTTGGTAGAAGGACTCTAAGGCAGCGACACAGGTTTTGTCATCATAAAGCCAGCTTTGACGCTCATAGATTTTTTGCACAATCTGCTGCCGCCAGCCCGGCTCTAGAGCCAACCGTACAGCTATTTCAATATACTCAGCCTCATCAGTAGCGATCGTCTCTGTTATCCCCATCATCTTCAAAATCGCATAGGAGTGACGAGAGCGCATAAATTCTCCTGGACAGGTGACAACAGGCAAACCACAGGCGATCGCTTCCAGGGTTGTATTACAACCTGACCAACTAAAGGTATCCAGAAAAATATCTGAAACTAAATTGAGATTGAAGAAATCAACTCGCTCCAGTCCAGGTACAAACAAACAATAATCTTCACTATTCAAACCTAATTCAGCAAAACTATGCTTTAGACGGACTTTAAATTGTGCAGTAATTGCCGTGCTATGAGAAGAAATGAAGACAAATTGCACCTGAGGGACATGTTGCGCGATTTGAGCAAAGATAAAGTCAAACTGAGGAAGGTACTTAAATAAAGATTGACAGCATAGATAAACGACAGCATCCTCACGCAACTGAAAAGATGAACGATTTTTTGTTAATTGAGGAACCAAAGGTTTTTCATAACAAACCCCAATATTGGGTAGACGAACTAATTTCTCACTATAGTTTGATTGGGCTTGTTCTGGTTCCATTAAATCACTCGACAAAAAGTAATCAATGGTCGGGAAACCCGAAGTAACCGGATGTCCCCAAGTGGTACATTGGACAGGTGCCAGACGTAATCCTGCTATTTGGGTTGTCCGGGGAACCATACCAATGTCTGTAAAAACTAGGATATGCAGCTTGTCAACTATTACCTTTTCACAAACTGCATCCAGGCTGCCATAGATATGATGGAAACTATCACTACAAGAGCGAAACTCTTGAGTTATAAAATCTGTTCTGTTATCGATATGGTAGGAATAAATTTCAAATTTTTCTCTATCACAGTTTTTGAGCCAGCCAAGGGTTGTTTTGGCAACACTATGTTCCCTTAGATGAGCTGAAATATATCCAACCCGTATCTTTCCAGCGTTACTAAGCGCAGGCATGGGTAGTGAACTAGCCCACTGGGGATAGTTGGCGGTTATCACCTGATGGATAAACTTTCCGTACTTTCGTTGTACTCCCCGATCATTAAGACCCTGATAGTTAAGGTAGAAGATAGTTGGACTTTTTAGAAAGCCCCTCAATGCCTGCTTTTTCCCTACAGATGTATTTAAAGCAGTTTGTTGAATCAAGTCCTTGAGTTTTCGGCAAAAACGCTGACGCCAGAACTGAATCTGCTCTTGGGTCTCGTATACGACAGGTAAGATCAGCTGGTTATGCCAGTACGCTTCAACAAAATCTGGATTGAGTTGCAGGGCTTTTTGGAAATAGCCAATTGCCTGGTCTAGTTTATTCTGGTTCGCCAATGCTACCGCCAAATTGTAGTAGGCTTCCGGATGATCTGGATGAAAAGTTAGAGCCTGTTGGAAGCAAGCGGAGGCTTCCTCAAACTGAAACTGATTAATTAAAGCTCTGCCCAGACCAAAGTAGGCAGACAATAATTGTGGCTCTAGAGCAAGAGCCTTTTGATAAGAGGCGATCGCTTCAGCCTGTCTATCCACTTCTACAAGAATATTGCCCAGTTTGTAGTAAGCATCACAAGAGTTTGGATTTAGGAAAATTGCCTGCTGGTAATAGAAAATTGCTTCTTCCTGCTGACCTGAAGAGTGCAGGGATGCCGCTAGCTGAAGACAGGCATCCATATAGCTGGGGTCAAGAACTAAAGCCCACCGATAGTTAGTAATGGCTGTGTCGATTTGACCTTGCTGCCTATAGGCATTGCCCAGATTGTAGTAAACTCCAGGAACATGCGGTTTGAGGGCGATTACCTGATGGTAGTGTGTAATGGCTGCCTCGAATTGACCTTGTTCTAGGAGAGCATTAGCTAAGTTTCCGTGAACCTCAGCATCGTTGGGATTGAGCGATAGAGATTGCTGATAATGCTTAATGGCAGCTGACAGATTACCTTGCTGCTTGAAGGCATTGGCTAGGTCGTAATGGACATCGGTGTAATCTGGCTTGAGGGCTAGAGCTTGTTGATAGTAGACTATGGCTTGTTCGAGCTGACCTTGCTGGTCTAAAGCAGCACCTAGATAGTAGTAGGTTTCAGCCTGGTCTGGTCTGAGAGCAATCAACTGCTGATAGTAGAAAATGGCTTCCTGTAGTTTGCCAATCTGATGAGCCATCACACCGAGCAATTGTAGAGCGTCAGTATTATTGGGTTGTTGCTGAAGAATTTGCTGGCAGGTCAATTCTGCCTGAGATAGGTTACCAGTTTGGTAGGACTGTAGGGCGATCGCGATCGCTTCAGGGATACTCATCATGAAGTAGAGTGCCTATCGTTGTTCTTCGAGCTTAATACTACCGCTGGCTCAGGAAAACAAACGATGTTGTAGGACTACCTTTTCATAGAAGGACTCTAAAGCGGTGACACAGGTTTTGTCCTCATAAAGCCAACTATGGCGTTCATAGATTTTTTGCACAATCTCCTGCCGCCAGTCTGCTTCTAGTGCCAGCCGTACAGCTATCTCAACATACTCAGCCTCATCTTGGGCAATTGTCTGTGTCACCCCCATCATCTTCAAAATCCCATAGGAGTGACGGGATCGCATAAATTCTCCTGGACAGGTGACAACAGGTAACCCACAGGCGATCGCTTCTAGGGTTGTATTTCCCCCTGACCAACTGAAGGTATCTAGAAAAATATCTGAAACTAAATTCAGATTGAAGTAATCAATCCGCTCTAGCCTAGGCACAATTACACAATAATCTTCACTGTTTAAACCGAACTTAGCAAACGCTCCTCTCAGACGCGCTTGAAATTGTGCAGTAATCGCCGGGACTGAATGAGAAATAAAGGCAAATTGAGCCTGAGGAACACGTTGTGCGATTTGAGCAAAGATAGAGTCAAACTGAGGAAGGTATTTAAATGAAGATTGACAGCAAAGATAAATGACAGATGCCTCACGCAAATGAAAATATGAGCGGGTTTTCGTCAATTCAGGAACCAAGGGCTTTTCATAACAAATGCTGATATTCGGCAACCGAACTAACTTTTCCGAGTAGTGTGCTTGAGCATTTTCCGGTTCCATTAAGTCACTCGACAAAAAATAATCAATAGTTGGTAAACCTGATGTCACAGGATGCCCCCAAGCCATGCACTGCACAGGTGCTAGACGCAATCCTGCTATGTAGGTTGTTAAGGGTTCCATACCAATATCTGTAAAAACCAGGATATGCAGCTTGTCTGCAATCACCTGTTTGCAAACAGCTTCCAAGCTGCCATAGATATGATAAAAACTATCAGTGTAAGAGCGTAACGTTTCTGTTATTAAATCGGCTTGATGACCAATGTGGTAGCCATAAATTTCAAACTTTTGTTTATCACAGTTTTTGAGCCAGCCACCGGTTAGCATCGCTACAGTATGTTCTCTCAAATGGGCAGAGAGATACCCGATACGAATTTTCCCTGTGCTACTCAGGGGAGGCATGGACAGAGGGATAGCCCATTGAGGACAAACTGCACTGATTACCTGATGGATAAATTTTCCATATTTGCGTTGCAATCCCCGATCATTAAAACCTTGATAGCTAAGGTAGAAGGTTGTTGCACATCCTGTTAATCCTGTCAATGCCTGCTTTATATTTTCGGGGGTATCTAAGGTAGTCTGTTGAATAAAGTGATTGAGTCCTCGGCTGAAGCGCTGACGCCAGAACCGAATCTGCTCCTGGGTATCATACAGGATGGGCAAGATGAGCTGGCTCTGCCAGTAGGCTCCAACAAAATCGGGTTTGAGCTGCAAGGCTTTTTGGAAGTAGCCAAGTGCCTCGTCCAGTTTATTCTGACTTACCAAAGCTAATGCTAGCTTTTGGTAGGCTTCCGGATGCTCTGGATTAAGCATTAGAGCCTGCTGGAAGTAAGTGGCAGCTTCCTCAAACTGACTCAAGTGCATTAGTGCCCAGCCTAGCTGAAGGTAGGCATCCAGGAAGTGTGGCTCTAGAACCAGAGCTTGCTGATATGGGACTATTGCCTCAGAGTGCCTACCCCGCTCAAGAAGGGCATTGCCTAGCTTGTAGTAGGCATCAGGAGCGTTAGGCTTTAGAGAAATTGCCTGTTGGTAGCAGAAAATCGCGTCTTCCTGCTGTCCTGAGGAATGCAGGGATGCGCCTAATTGAAGATAGGCATCTGCATAGTTAGGGTTGAGAGCTACAGCCCATTGGTAGTAATTAATCGCGGATTCCAGTTGGTTTTGCTGCCTCAACAGGTTGCCCAGGTTGTAGTAGATTTCTGGGACATCTGGTCTAAGGGCGATTACCTGTTGATAATGTGCAATAGCTGCCTCAATCTGATCTTGCTGTTGAAAGACGTAAGCCAAGTTTCCATGAGCCTCAGCATCGTTGGGATTAAGAGCTAGAGCCTGCTGATAGTGATTAATGGCAGCAGACAAATCACCTTGCTGTTGGAGAGCATAGCCGAGATTGTAATAAGCATCGGTGTAATCTGGCTTGAGGGCTAGAGCCTGCTGATAGTGATTAATGGCGGCTGCCAGATCGCCTTGCTGTTGGAAAGCATTTCCTAGGTTGTAATAGACTTCGCTCTGGTTAGGCTGAACAGCCAATGTTTGCTGATAGTAGGCGATCGCTTCCTTGAGTTTTCCAAGCTGATGAGCAATCACACCGAGCCAATGCAGAGCTTCAGGATTATTGGGTTGCTGCTGAAGAATTTGCTGGTAGAGCAATTCAGCCTGAGATAGATTACCAGTCTGGTACGAGTTTAAGGCTAGAGCGATCGCTTCAGAGATATTTATCATCCAGTAGAGTTCCTACCTTTATACTCTCCGGGACTAATAATATACGTCACTTCCAGAAGCTAAAAGCAAGTTCCTTTAGGTCACTTTGCTGCACGAGAACGTCTCCCCTTCCTCTCCAACGTTCATTTTAGAAATTGCAGACAAACTTGATAGATATTTCTGGTCTTTATCGAGTTTTTTACTTTTCGGGCTTAATCTCGGAGAAAGAGTCAAACAAGTAGATTGCTCACGAGGGTGTAACAGCAATCAACGCAAATAACAAAAGTCACAGAAACTGTATTACTCCAAAACTCGAGTAAACAGCTAACTTTGTGTGCCAAAGATTTTCAAAATTTTAGGAGGTATCATCGTGAGACGCACATTCACCGCTTTCTCGCTAGTGTTAGGGCTGACATTCTTTCTAGGAGCCTGCTCTGGTGGCGGCAACTCTTCTGGGGACACTAAGCCTGGTAATTCAACAGGCGGAACTGGTACCGTAGAAACGCCGAGTGGAACAACTGATAGTTCACCCTCGCCAGGTGGTTCTGGCGGATTGCAGTCTCCTAGCACAGGAAAGGACTCAACCTCCCCAAGTAGCTCAGATGGGTTGAAATCTCCTAGCACAGGAAAGGGCTCAACCTCGCCAAGTAGCTCAGATGAGTTGAAATCTCCTAGCGCTAGCGGCGTGAAGGACTCAACCAAGCCAGGTAAAACAGGTGATTCGCTAACACCTAGCAAATCTGACACCATGTCCTCGCCGGATAAACCCAAAAACTAAGCGGCTAATCATCTAATTTGCATACGTGATTGATAGGTGAGGGAGTCAGGAGTCAGGAGTCAGAATGTAAGACCTAAAATCTAAGCTTGGTAAGGGTTTTGTCTGTTTACTCCTGACTTGTGAATTCTGATTGAGAGACTCGTCTACTCACCTGAATGTTGCAAGTTAAATACGCGACAGCTTAATTAACAAAAGAGATTGCCAGAGGAATCTTCCAGAAGACTCTTCTGGCAATTAACTATTGTGCGTTCATACGACGGGCAGCTTGCTCAAAGTCAGTAGCGGCTTGATTAGTTGCAGTAATATCAAAAAATGCTGTAGCGATCGCTTCTGGAAATGTAAACGTGTCCAGTCCTTGAGTGGCGAGAAACGCAATATCATCCACGCTACGAATACTAGCAACTAGAATTCGGGTTGCACTGCCAACACCTGTGATTTCTCTCTGCATTGCAACCAAATCGTCACGCCCATTGCGCCCCAGATCGTTAATTCTACCTAGATAGGGAGCAGCGTAATCTGCACCCAAAGCGGCTGCAATCAGGACTTGATGGACAGCGTAGACTCCAGTTAGCGTAATCCGAATCCCTTGAGCAATCAGGCGAGAGGCAGCTTCAGTACCAACTTGGGTAATCGGTACCTTAACGACAACGCGATCGTCGATCGCAGCCAAAAGCTTACCTGTTTTCACCAATGCATCTACTGAGGTTCCCCAAGTCTGAAGCTGGACTTCTTTCGCTCCTAAATTAAACGCTTGTCTAGCTATCTCCTTCAACTGCTCAACCGAACAAGTAACTTGAGCTTTCTCTAACAAGAGTGGATTGGTAGTCACTCCGTAAAATAGACCCGTTGGGAGCCAGTTTTGCCACTGGGTTGTGTCGGCAGTATCGAGAAACAGACGGATTTTTGGAGCGTTCAGTTCTGGTAATGCAGGATGATCGCTGTGAATCATGAAGGTGCTTGGAGACAAATCAGACATTAACAGGACTTACGCATTCGCCCCCCTAACCCCCCCCAATTCTGGGGAGAACTGGATTTACTCCCCCAAGCTTGGGGGGTCGGGGGGCAAAACGATGGTGTTTGCGTAAGTCCTGATTAACTCACATTATCGAACCTGAGTCCATTGACGGAGCGATCGCATCCATACCCACCCCAAAAAGCTACCGATGAAGTAAGAGAGAAAATCTGACCAGGCAAAATTGTTGCCCAGTACCAAGCGACCTGGTAAAGTCGCTCGCATTGCTTCTAAAAATCGAGGATGCCAAAGTTGAAGAAACTCAATTATGCAGGTAGCAAGGCAGACTCCTACCGCCGTCTGTAAGGGTGAAGCTTGCGGGAAGAGGAGAGCAACCAGCAGAATCCAAAAAATTTCATAGGCTACGCTTCCAAACAAGTCATTCAGCCATTCAGGTGCAGCTCCATAAAATCGAACTATATAACCCAAAGGGACAATTATCAGGATGCTGATAAGCAGAGCAATGCGGTACTTGAAAACGCGATCGCGTTGAAGTTTTGGGGACGCCATGAAAAGGGTTGTTTGAGAGATGAGTCTCAACTATCTTGGCTTGGACTAGGTGATGGCTACCAAACACAAAACCCTGGACTTGGCATTTCACGCTTGAGTATGTTAATCAAACAAATTAGGATTAGCAGTCTCCACAAAAGGACACCGTTGATACGCTATGGTAAGTTTCCGCTCTTGTGAACCGCAACCTGAACCAATAGGATTAGTTTTACCAACTTACATCACCTTTCAAGCTGCCACTGCCAGCAAATCAGTTTACCTACGTGCTTACGGCAACGCTCCCGATCGCATTGTTAGTATTATCCAGCGTACAGTTCGACAGCTTGGAGGGATGAGCGTCTGCCAGCCAATTGAATCAAACGACTTCTCCCAACAGTTTCTCATCGGCGCACAACTACCCAGTCTTTCTAGTTCCGACCTCTGGAAAATTCGTACTGCCATCCAAAGGGCAGGTGGTATCGTCGAGACAGTACGTGTCAACTATCAGATTCGTCGTCCTACGATCACAAACAGTTCTCCCGATCGCCCCAAAGCTTGTGTAGGCTGCTGCTACTACTATGGCAAAAGTCACAACAACGTCCAATTTATCTGTGCAATGCATCCTTACGGTTCCAGCGATGATACTTGCCAAGACTGGACAGATCGGGATGTGTGAACGTCAGCAGTGACTGATTACTCATCCCTTAAAATTAGGAAAAATAGCTATCTTTACCTACAAGCAGCAAAAGTGCCGCCAGGATAGACGTTAACCCCTTAACGAGGCATAGCTGTGCAAAGACAAAGACGAAAGCGCGGTGTAGTTCTTAGCTCTGTTGGCTTGAAGAAGCTGCAAGAGGCACGATATCAGGCAGAAGTTGAGGAAAACGAGAGAAACAGGTACACGATTGAGGAATTGAGCGATCGCACTCAACTTGCTCCGTTTACCGTCGCTAAGGTATTGGCGGCTGAAGAAGGAGTGGATAAGCAGACACTGGTACTTTTCTTCAGAGCCTTCAACCTGGAGCTAGATAAAGCTGATTATTCCAGACCTAACTCAAATTGTGAACAACCAGAGAGCGTAACCCTTGGCGATACCCACACGGATTGGGGAGAAGCGATCGATGTCTCCGTTTTTTACGGACGAACCGATGAACTTGCCAAACTAGAATACTGGATTTTGCACGATTCTTGCCGACTTATCGCTTTAGTAGGGATGGGAGGAATTGGCAAAACAGCATTGTCGGTCAAGCTAGCCGAGCAAATTCAGGATAATTTTGAGTTTGTGATTTGGCGATCGCTACGCAATGCTCCACCCCTCAAAGAGATTCTCGCTAACTGGATTGAGTTTTTCTCCAACACAGAGGCAACCAATTTATCTGATAACATTGGTCATCGAATTTCCCAACTCATTGATTATTTGCGCTCCTCACGCTGTCTCTTAGTTTTGGATAATGTTGAATCGATTTTAGGCAGTGGCGACCATGTGGGGCGCTATCGAGAAGGATATGAGGATTACGGTGAATTATTCAGACGGGTGGGAGAAGCTTCTCATCAGAGTTGCTTGATTTTAACAACCCGGGAAAAGCCCAAAGAAGTTGCTTCTCTCGAAGGCAGTAGCCTGCCTATTCGCTCCTTGCCACTGCTGGGTTTGAACCCCATCGAAGGACAAGAAATTTTTCGATCGCAGAATTATTTCTTAGGGTCAGAATCTGATTGGCAAACCCTGATTAACCGGTACGCTGGTAATCCTTTGGCTTTGAGGATTATTGCAACAACAGTCAAAGAGTTATTCAATAGCAATATATCAGAATTTTTAGCGCAAGGCACTACAGTTTTTGGGGATATTCGCGATTTATTAGACCAGCATTTTTATCGCTTGTCACCTTTAGAAAAGGAAGTCATGTATTGGCTGACGCTCAATCGCGAACCCGTTTCTATCACTGAATTGCGGGAGGATATTGTAGCGCCAATATCACAAGCAAAATTGCTAGAAGCACTGGAATCTCTATTCAGGCGCTCTCTAATCGAGAAGGCTACGCTTCTAGAGAAAAGTGGGGTACTCTTCACGCTACAACCTGTAGTGATGGAGTATCTTACGGAGCAATTTATCGAGCAAGTTAGTGAAGAGATTATCTCTGATGTAGAAACGCAGCCTATATCATCTATCCAGCTGTTCAAAAATTATGCACTTATCAAGGCTACTGCAAAAGATTATGTAAGGCATACTCAAGTTCGCCTTATCCTTAAGCCTATTATTGATAAATTGCTATATCTGCTCGGTGGAAAAAATAACGTTAAAAATAAGTTAACTCAAATTCTCGCAAAGCTTCGAGAAAAATCTCCCATAGAGACCGGATATGTCGGAGGCAATGCCCTCAATCTGATGAGTCAATTACAAATTGATTTAAGGGAACTTGATTTTTCTCATTTAACCATTTGGCAAGCTTATCTATCAGAAGTGGATTTGCATCGCGTTAATTTCGCTTACTCTGATCTATCCAACTCAGTTTTTGCTGAAAGCTTGGAGAGTATTGTATCAGTCACATTTAGCCCAGATGGGAAACTCTTGGCTACTGGCGATACTAGTGGTGACATTTACTTGTGGGGAGTAGCAGATAGTAAAAAACTTTCGAGTTTCCAGGGACACGCAGGTAGTATACAGTCCGTTGCCTTCAGTCCTGACGGTAAAATTCTAGCCAGTGGCAGTTATGACCACACTGTAAGATTATGGGAGGTTAGCACTGGGCAATGTCTCAACATTTTAGAAGGTCACGCCCGTTGGATCTGGTCAGTTGCCTTCAGTCCTGATGGTAAAACGCTGGCAAGTGGCGCTGTAGACAGCACGATTAGATTATGGGATGTTGCCACAGGTGAATGCCTCAATGTTTTGCAAGAAGATAGCGAGGCAATGTTATCAGTTGCCTTTAGTCCAGATGGCAAAACGCTGGCAAGTAGCAGCACAGGTCATAATGTGAGACTCTGGGATATCATTGCGGGACGCTGCCTAAAGGTATGCCAAGGTCACACGAGTTGGGTGTGGTCAGTTGCTTTTAGTCCAGATGGTAAAACTGTCGCCAGCGCAAGTGAAGACCACACGGTACGCATCTGGGATGCTGTTACGGGTGAGTGCGTGAGAATTTGCCAAGGTCACGCGAATTGGGTGTGGTCGGTTGCGTTCAGTCCGGATGGTCAACTTCTGGCAAGTGGTAGTGTCGATCATACGGTCAAGTTGTGGGATGCCAGCACGGGTCAATGTGTCAAAACGTTGCAGGGACACATTAGTTGGATTTGGTCGGTTGCCTTTGCACCGAAACGTCAGGGAGACAGTCCAGATGGTTACATCCTTGCCAGTAGTAGTATCGATCGCACGGTGAAACTATGGGATGTGGCGACCGGTCGTTGTGTGAGAACATTGCAAGGGCGCGGTCGTTGGGTTAAGTCACTCGCTTGGCATCCACAGGGTCAGATTCTCGCTAGTGGTAGCTTCGATCAAGGGGTGAGACTCTGGAATGCGGTGACGGGTCAATGCATCAAACTGTTGCAAGGCCATACTCATGTCTTGTCAGTTTGTTATAGTCCCACCTCCCCCTACCCCCCTTACCAAGGGGGGCAAGGGGGGATTCTGGCGAGTGGTAGTTATGACCAAACGGTGAAGCTATGGGATACCAACACGGGTGAATGCCTGAAAACGCTGCAAGGACTTGGTGGTGCCGTTTGGTCAGTTGCCTTCAGTCCGGATGGTCAGATTTTAGCGACTGGCAGCGATCGCATCGTCAAACTTTGGGATGTTACAACCGGACAATGCGTGAAAACGCTACTGGGACATTCCGATATGGTCTTTTCAGTTAGCTTCAGTCCAGACGGTACGATGCTGGCGAGTGGTTCTGAAGACCAGACGGCGAGGCTTTGGGATATCGAAACGGGTCAATGCCTCCACGACTTAGACGAACATATCAGTTGGGTACAAGCCGTTGCCTTCAGTCCAGATGGTCGAACTTTGGCGAGTGGCTGTGCAGACCAAACCATTAAGCTATGGGATGTGGCAACAGGTCGCTGCATCAAAACTTGGGAAGAAGATTTGCATGGCTATAGCATCTGGTCAATTGCTTTTAGTCCGGATGGTCAACTTTTAGCCAGTGCTGGCACTGACGAAATGGTTAGACTCTGGGATGTAAAAGAAGATAGCTGTTTCACAGTCTTGCAGGGACATCGTCATGGGCTATTGTCACTTGCGTTTAGTCCCGATGGTCAGACGTTAGCCAGTGGCAGTCGAGATGACACGATTATGCTTTGGAATTATAAGACGGGAGAGTGTCTCCAGACGCTAAGAGCCGATCGCCCTTATGAAGGGATGAATATCACTGGCATTACGGGTTTAACAGAAGTAGCGATCGCAACGTTGAAAGCGCTAGGGGCAGTTGAATCGGTGACAGGCTGAGGAATATTTTGCATAAATCTTGTAGCTAAGGGTGAGAAGTACTATAGCTACCTACTAAAAGCAGTTGAGTTTTATGCGGTTCACTTCTTTTTATAACCAACACTTTAATTCAGTTTTGCCTCAGCGTTTGGCACGTTCCAATCGCCAGCGTTGGATTGCCCCTCTAAGTGCGATCGCTTTAATCGGTTTGGGAACTAGTGTCTGGGTTGGGATAGAGGCAATAAACCCAGCACCATCTTTCGCTAACGCATCACAAATCACTCAGGCGTCCACCGAAAGATTGGATCTTTATGTTGAACGGTGGACGAACGAAACCTACGAAACCCTATGGCATCGTTCTCAAGACGCAGCCTTGGCGAATGCTCAGCAGCTTTTTGACCGCGATCGTCAAATCTCGAAGGTTGTCATTATGGTGACAGCCGAAAGCAATGGGGCAGTAGCGCCACTTCTAACGTTAGAAGTCAGCCGTGACCAATGGGAACGTCAAATTCAACCAGAACGCTGGATAACCAATGTAACGTCTTCTAGAACTCTACTAGGTTTTGAAAAGCCCAAGCCTGCCACCGTAGATGCTTTAAACTCAGAGGCTCAATCTACTCAAGCATCAGGTAACCCTCTGTAGTTATCCAAGCTCGATATAAAACGGTTTAGATGTACAGTAGCTTGCCATTTGGGCTTAACTCCGTTAATTATCAAAGGCGTGAAGTTAAACCTAAATGGTATCAATTACCCATTGCCATCCTCCTAGCGTGGCTTGCCCATAAATAACGCAGAAATTTCACCACAAAAACAATAAAATTTTTTAAGATAAATTAGTCGTTTAAAGAAAAATAGGCTTAACTAGAGTTTCCCCAAAAAATTAAATCGTAAACGTTTGGTGCATCTCTATAGGTATGGGTTTTCGCATGAACTTCACAAGAGTTTCACAGAAACTTCATAAGAACTTGAATAGATTGCTTGCGGAAATAGCCCAACCTACAGCAATAACTACTCCAGCTAGGTAACAGAATTAATTCGACAATTGGAAGAACCCTGATGCATCTAACCCGTCTTCTTCATTCATTTATTAGGTTTGCCAGAACCTTCCGAGGTAGTCTTACCTTGGGAATAACAAGTTTCTTGCTGATTATCGCGATCGCTACTAGCAAAGCGACAGCTCAAAATACTCGTGCATTACCAATCTCTCAGACGGCGGCAACACAAATTCAAGTGTTGGTACAAGAAAAGCTGTCACGCACTCCAGCACAACGAAAACTGAGTTCTGCCCTGCTCTATGTAGCTAAAGCTAAACGTAGGGATGCCCTTCTTAGCAATGTTCCTAGTCTTAGCTCCTTCGGTAGCTCAAACTCACGGGTTAGAGTCGCTGCTGATGGCACGGTAAAAGTTGAAATTAAGACGATTTCTCCAGTTAAGCCCGACCTATTGCAACAAATTCAGGCAACAGGAACTCAGATTCTTTTTGCTCCTAGTAGCTACAACAGGGTAGTAGCTCTCGCTCCCCTGAGCCAACTGGAAAACTTAGCTTCGCTCCCAGCCGTTTTGAAGATCGACCCTTTCATACCACCAAAATTACTCAGAGGCACAAGCGCACAGGAGAAAGAGCCGCTAACAATCAGTGAGCCATCCCCAGCGAGTCAAGATGTTTCTAATATAGAACAGGCGAGAGAACGTCTGGCTACCCTGCCTCAACTAGTACAGCAAGTAGCACAAGCGCCAAGAGGAGCAATTACCAACGCTGGTAGCGTTACAGCAGAGGGAGATATTGCTCATGGTGCAGCACTTGCCCGTTCCTTTTACAAGGTTGATGGAACAGGGCTAAAAATCGGTGTTCTCTCAGACAGTTTTAACAACCGGAGGGGGGCTGCCGCCGATATTTCCAAAGGTGACTTACCAGAAGAGGGCGTCACTTTAGCTGGCAGTGGCGACCTATCAGGTGGCGGCACTGATGAAGGGCGAGCTATGTTGCAGA
The DNA here is from genome assembly GCA_036703315.1 of Coleofasciculaceae cyanobacterium. Classification (GTDB taxonomy): domain Bacteria; phylum Cyanobacteriota; class Cyanobacteriia; order Cyanobacteriales; family Coleofasciculaceae; genus DATNPH01. The sequence continues at coordinate 31,013 of DATNPH010000137.1, read as the reverse complement.
TTATTCATGACTTGGTTCCTGGGGCAAAGCTCTATTTTGCGACAGCGTTTAACGGTCAGGCAGATTTTGCCAACAATATTCGCGCCCTGCGTAGAGCTGGTTGTGACATTATCGTCGATGATATTATCTACTATGCTGAACCAGCCTTCCAAGACGGAATCATTGCCCAAGCCGTCAATGAGGTGACGGCAAACGGTGCCTTGTACTTTTCCAGTGCTGGAAATTACGGTAATAAGAATGATGGCACATCGGGAGTTTGGGAGGGAAATTTTGTTGATGGTGGTGCAGCACCCCTTGTATTAGGCAGCAAGGGTGGTACAGTCCACCAATTTCCTAATGGCTCTCTGTTCAATCGGATAACCCGGAGCACTGACCTGATTAACCTACAGTGGTCAGATCCACTGGGAAAATCTACTAATGACTATGACCTCTATCTATTGAATCCGGAAGGCACTGCGGTAGTTGATGCTGCAACAGACTTTCAAGTCGGCAGTAGTGACCCATTGGAGCGAATCTTTTCAGTGGCACCCCCTGACTATCAGTTGATTGTTGTCAAGTCCAGCGGGGAACCTCGTTACTTGCATCTGAATACAGTTGGGGGAGGGCTGGCAATGAACACTCCTGGTCAAACTTGGGGGCATTCAGCGGCCGTGGGTTCCTTTAGTGTTGCAGCTGTGAGCGCTCAAAATCGCACCACCCTGTTTACGGGCGGGGCAGCCAATTCTGTGGAAACATTCAGTTCTGATGGTCCGCGACGCATTTTTTACAGAGCTGATGGCACCCCCATCACTCCAGGGAATGTTCTAAGTACTGGGGGCGTTGTCCGTCAAAAACCAGACATCGCAGCAGCAGATGGAGTTAAGACTACTTTTTCTCCTTTTAACCCATTTTTTGGTACTTCGGCAGCGGCTCCCAATGCCGCAGGAGTAGCGGCGCTGTTAAAGTCGTTTAAACCTTCTTTAACCCAAGGTCAAATCCGTCGCATTCTAATTTCAACAGCTTTGGACATTGAAGCCCCAGGAGTTGACCAAGACTCCGGGTACGGAATTATCATGGCAAATCGAGCTTTGCAGAAGGCAACACGATACCCCTAGTAATTCTATAACTCGACCTTTGTTAGCGATCGCTAACTGTACTCTCTGTTGAGGAAGAAGCAAGGAAGCAGGGAGAGGGAGAGCAGGGGGATGTTCAGATGGGGATTGTGACCCTTGCTCCACTTCTCCCCTGCCTCGTATTGAAGATGTATGGCTAGGCGTCAAGAATAACTTTTGCAACAGCTCTACTATTGTTTTTCGGCTATGAACCGTTATCTACGCTCATTTCTCAGATTCACAAGAACTCTCCAAGGCATTATTGCTTTGTCCCTGACGAGTTTATTACTGATTATTGGCATCGCCATGACGAAAGCGACAGCCCAAAGCGCTGGTACCCTGCCAATCTCTCAGACGGCGGCAGCACAAATCCAAGCCTTGGGGCGAGAAAAGCGGTCACGCAATCTAGCGCAACGGAAAGTTGATTCCAATCTCCTGTATGCAGCTAAAGCTCAACGTAGGGATGCCCTCGTTAACAGTGTTTCCAGTCTCACTACATTTGTTAAGCCCACTACTGACAATAAGGTACGGGTTAACATCAAGACCAATGGCTCAGTTACAGGCGCGCTACTCGAAAAAATCAAGGCAACTGGCAGTGAAATCCTCTTTTCCTTGCCTAACTACAACGCAATTCAAGCTCTCGTTCCGCTTACCCAAGTCGAGAACATCGCCAGTAACTCACAAATCAAGTCAATTCGTCCTTATATTGCACCCGAGCTAGATTCGAAACCGAGAGACATCATTGGCACGGATAGAGAACTACTAGCTAGCAATGATTCAACTCAAGTCAGTCAAGCCGTTTCTGCTGTTGAACAGACAAAAGAGCCTCTTGGCCCACTGCCTCAAATGGCGCAGCACCTAGCTCAAGTTCCGAGAGGAGCAATCACCGACGCTGGTGTGGTTACATCCGAGGGAGATATTGCTCTGGGAGTAGCACTTGCTCGTTCTACCTATAAAGTAGATGGCAGTTATACCAAGAAAAATCCGGCTGGGGGTTCCCCACTCGTACAACGGGTAAAAATCGGTGTTATCTCGGACAGCTACAACAACCTGGGGGGAGCCGCCACTGATATCGCTAAGGGTGACTTACCAGAGGATGGTGTGACTTTAGCTGGCAGCGGCGACTTACCTGGTGGCGGCATTGACGAAGGACGAGCGATGCTGCAAATTATTCACGACTTGGTTCCTGGAGCAAAGCTCTATTTTGCAACGGGGGCTGGGGGTGAAGAGGATTTCGCCAACAATATTCGCGCCCTTCGCAAAGCGGGTTGCGACATTATCGTGGATGATCTTCGCTACTCTACTGAGCCAGTATTTCAGGACGGCATCATTGCCCAAGCGGTGAATGATGTGACGGCAAACGGTGCCCTATACTTTGCCTCGGCTGGTAACGCTGGTAATAAGAACGATGGCACATCAGGGGTTTGGGAGGGAAATTTTGTAGATGGCGGTGCAGCACCCCTTGGGCTGAGTGGCAGAGTTCACCAATTTGCTAACGGCTCGACTGGTTTATATAACAAAATAACTGGCTCCACTGGTAGACTGATGCGTTTACAGTGGTCAGACCCATGGGGTCAATCGACCAATGATTATGATCTCTATGTGTTGAATAGCACGGGTACGGCAGTGATTGCTGCTTCGACCAACTTTCAAGGTGGCACCGACGACCCCATTGAATTGGTTAATCCACAAGCGGTTGGCAGTCGGGTGATTGTGGTTCAATACAGTGGTAGCCGGCGCTTCTTGTATCTGAGTGCGAATCGAGGACGGTTAGAAATTAGCACCCCTGGTCAAACTGAGGGACATTCAGCTGCTGCAAATGCTTTTAGTGTTGCGGCTGTGAACGCTCAAGGTCGCACCACTCCCTTCACTGGCGGAGCGGCGAATCCTGTGGAAACGTTCAGTTCTGATGGTCCGCGACGCATTTTTTACAAAGCTGATGGCACGCCCATCACTCCAGGAAACTTTCTGAGTACTGGAGGAGTTGTGCGTCAAAAACCTGAGATTGCAGCGGCAGATGGAGTCAAGACAACGTTACCTCCTGGTGGTCTCAACCCATTTTTTGGCACATCGGCGGCAGCTCCTCATGCCGCCGCCGTGGCGGGACTATTAAAGTCATTCAGACCATCTTTGACCTCAGCACAGATGCGTAGCCTTCTAACTTCGACGGCTTTGGACATTGAGGCAACAGGAGTTGATCAAGACTCCGGTTATGGGATTATCATGGCAAACCGAGTGTTGGATAAGGCAGCAAAAACTTCCATAGTGACTCCGTAGCTCGACACTTAATCGCTATCCTGTATTATCTGAGCGATCGCCTGTTACAACTCCTCTTTACAAAATCCTTGTTAAATGCTAGGGAAAATTAGATGGAGTAGAGGCGATCGCTTTTTTCCAGCAACGATTCTATTATTGGATCGTCACGTCCAGCTTGTAAGTGGCGTTTCCTCGGGTTGCACTAACAATCACGGAATAGTCCCCTGTTGAAGGCAATACGCCACTCCAGCGAGTAGACTCCTCCTGTAGGAACTGTCCATTTGGAGCTTGGACATCAAAAACTGCGTTTTGCTCCACAGAGGTGATGTTAAGGATCATGGTCTGACCTTTTCGGGCACGAAGCAGATAAATATCTCTGGTGCCGCGCACTACACTGTCGTCTACAACTGTGCCTACAGCGCCTGGAGCAAACTGAATGCGCTGTGTACGAGTCTGTTGAGCAATTAAAAAAGATGAGGATATTAGATCTGAAGAGTGGTTCCTCTTGTTTCCCCACTCCCCTTTGTCAGTGAATGAACTTAGCTCAAAAGCTGCCGCTATTGGGGTGAGTGCGACAGCTAGGATAATACTCGCTCCTTTGAAAAAAGCTGTAAATTTCATTCTCCACGCTCCATCCTGTGTCGCACCTTGGCAATTCAACTTTTAAAAATCCACCCCTCGTTTCAGATCCACACCCTTCTCACAGTAATGCTTATGGCAAATCATCTCAGAATGAACACTCGCTAGGTCAAAGTAGGCTGGTTGATTCTGGCAACGACCTGTGATGATTACTTCTGTATCGCGGGGTTTACGCAACAGAGCATCCACAATCGGCTCTACCTGCAACAGTTCTAGGTCAACCGTGGGATTGAGTTCATCCATAATAATGGTTTTATACAAACCAGACGCTAAAGCGGCTCTAGCAATTTCCCAACCTCGCTCTGCTTCAACATAGTCTGCAATTTCCTGCTGTCCCCGCCAGACGATCGCATCTCGACCACAGCGATGATGATCTACTAAGTTTGGGTAACTTTGCCGCAAAGCCGCGATCGCCGCATCTTCTGTATAGCCAGAACCCCCCTTAAGCCACTGCATAATCAGCACCCGGTGCGACTTATCCGTGCCAATCCCTCGACCAATTGCCTGTAATGCCTTGCCTAGCGCATTTGTCGATTTTCCCTTACCTGCACCTGTATAGATTTCAATCCCCTCAATCCCTTGTTCCCTAGAAGCTGGATGGTCATGAGGGACAGACTCACTATGCAAATCTGCAATATCCAGCAGTGCTTGGGGGGTTCCTCGACCAGTGACAATGATTTCTAAACTGGATGGCTTGTTTTTCAAGGTTCCAATCACCTCGTCTACAGGCAGCAAACCTAAATCCAGAACAGGGTTCAGCTCATCTAAAACAACAACTGAATACAGTCCAGAGGCGATCGCTCCCTTCGCCACATCCCAGCCTCGCTGTGCCTCAACTGCATCAAAGCGCGTCACCTCCTCTCTATCAAAAAACGAGCCTCGTCCCGTGCGCACTTGGTCAATCAAGTGAGGAAAACCCCGTTGCAAGGCTTCAATAGCAGCATCCTCATCATAGGTCCGTCCTGGCCCTTTGAGAAAGCGCAGTAACAAGACGCGATTGCCTGAAGCTGACTTAATCCCCAATCCAATCGAGCGCAAAACAACGCCTAGTGCTGCCTGAGATTTGCCTTTTCCTGCGCCATCGTAAACGTGAATCTGACCGATAATGCGCTCAGAACGTTCAGCTGCCGTGCGAATTCCAATACCAGTCCTGGTCATTCCGATTTTTGAAACCAATCCCAATGGACAAGTTTACCCTAAATTGTCAGTAGGCTCTTCCTGTAGGAGAATTTCCCTCTTGCTCTACTCCCCAGTCCCCTGGTTCAGCCAAACCGAAGTTAGTTGTTTGACCTTCATGACAAATGGAAGTCGAGTCATCCAAGACATGACAATATAAAAGGGAAAAGCGTAGAGTCTTTAACGTCTACAGCCACGGTAAGGAGCAGACCGTTATGACGGAACCCGTTGTGCCATTACAGACGATTTTGTTTCAAGTCATATTTCTGTTGGTGGCGATCGCCTTGGAAGCAAGAGTCTTGCAACGAAGGTTAAGAATCACCCGCAAAAGAGGTGTTGAATATGCCACTTCAATTAATTTACTCGCTGCAATTGCTGGTTGGTTAGGTTTTTTTCTACTGCAAAGCCTGCTACCTCAGCCATTAAAAGCTCAATTAATTAGTTATATTTTTTTTGATCGCCTGCTAGAACCCCGCCCAGAGAGCTTAAGTCTGATTATTGTTTCAACTGGGATTGCACTTTTTTTCGGAGCTTTCTTCATTAAGCTCAAAGGACTACAGTTACTAGAAGCTTTGCTAGAGATTCCTAAAAGAGACGGACTGACACAGCACTCTGAAAGGAATCGACCATCATTGTCAGAGCAGTTTAGGAAAGTAGCTTTACAAACCGATCCTAATCGGGCATTTGTCGTCCTTATCGCTAACGCCTATAGCCATAGTGCTATTTTGCTGCTTTTGTTCCTTCGTTTCCTGTCTTTCAGATCAACACTAGGTTGACAACTGCCGTGAAATTTTTGATCGAGCTGATTACCGCGAAATATTTCTTCGATTTCTGGAACTGGCTGAAAAAGACATTTAGACCTCCCAGTGCCTTCTCCTGGGAAACCCTAATATTGCTTAGCTTGTTTTCCTGGTACATGTCATGGCTAGCCAATAACATTGAGCCCGATGGCTTTGTGGCAAATCTGCTGATTAATTTTGCTTGGATTTTTTTAATTCTTGGTGTCTTTTGGGGGACGACAGCAGCCAATCAGTTCAGGATTGGTTATAAATATCCAACTAATCCAGGCTTTCCTCTAAGTCCTTGGATTACCGGGGCGATAGTCAGTCTTTATATCTTTGGTCGCAGTGGTGAAGTCCCACGAGAAGCTCTTATTTACTGGCCAATTATATCCGCCATCATTGCGGTTATACCCGATTTTTGGGGTGATGGGTTTAGGCTTAAATCACCACCACTAAACAAGCGTCAAAACATAGTGGTTTTGTTCTGCACCCAGATACTCCTTAGCTGCTGGTTCCAGTTTTATTTTGTAGTTCAAGACTGGTTAGTACAATATCCTAGTCTGCTTGCTGATAACTTCAACCAGAGCGCTTTCGTCGTGAAACGGGACTCTGCACAATCGGTTACACCCAGAGGTGCCTTACTTTTGAACGCGCTGGAGCCTAAGCTAACACAGCAGTTGGATGCTAAACCTTGGCCACAGGTTGAGCGATCACTGCTCAAGGGACAGCGAGAAAAGTTGATCAACACTCTGGAAAAGCAATCTAAGCGGCAAATCAAGGAAGTTGAAGAAGATGAATTGTGGAAGGTAACATCTAATGTATCGTCTAGGGCTTCTGGGTATAACTTAGACCTGCGGGCAAATTGGCAAGGACCTCGTGCAAATCCTCAGCGTTCTCAAGCCTATTCACTCACTAAGTCTTGTCAAATTACTCAGGTTTCTCCGCGAACGGGGCCAGCAACTAAACCCATTAACGCCAAACTAAGCGCCCAAGCAACGCCAATTAGTCGTTTCCAATGCGCTCCTGTTAAAGGCTGGGGTGTAGAGGAACCAGGCACACGGAATCGTAGCTTTATCAAAATATGAAAATTCTTTAATTTTAGGATTGGAAAAGATCGGAGGTCGTGGTGAGCTTTAGCAGAATTTGGGCGATCGCCTCGAATGGATTTCGAGAAGTGATTCGCGATCGCGTTTTGTATCTTATAGGCTTCTTTGCGCTGCTATTAGTGATTGCACTACGATTGTTACCAGAAGTAGCAGCAACTACAGAAAACAAAATTCTCATAGATTTTGGTCTAGGAGCAATTAACCTTTTGAGTGTAGTTGTTGCTGTATTTGTTGGTACCAGTTTAATTAACAAAGAAATAGAGAAGCGCACTGTGTTGGCTTTAATTCCCAAGCCTGTCTCACGCGCTGAATTCATTATTGGGAAACACTTAGGGCTATCCGGTGTTCTGGCTGTCCTGGTTATTGCTATGACAGCCGTTTATCTGATTCTGCTTAGTTTCAGTAGAATCGAATATCCCTTCGGTACCATTCTAGTTTCAACGCTTTATATGTTCCTAGAGCTGTGTTTGATCACAGCTGTAGCGCTGATGTTCGGTGTCTTTACCAGTTCCCTACTGGCAACGCTGCTCACTTTGGGAGTTTATTTGATGGGAAACTTAAGCCCCGATCTATTAAAGTTGGGCAACTTGAGTCGAAACTCCAACATCCAAACGCTGACTCAATGGCTTTACCTAGTCTTACCAGATTTATCGCGCTTCAATTTTAAAAATGAGGCAGTTTATGGTCTGCTCCCGTCGCCACAGACGCTTTTAGGTAATGCGATATATGGTTTGTTTTACACGATGCTGCTATTGGCGATCGCAATCCTCATCTTTTCACGACGCGAGTTTTAATTAGTCATTAGTCATTGGTCATTAGTCAGTCTTCCATTTAATGATGGATTAGAAACAATGCTAGAGCAGAAACTACAACAATTAAAAACTATATTTGATGAGATGGAGCGGGCTTTGATTGCCTATTCCGGGGGTGTTGATAGCACCCTGGTTGCCAAGATTGCCTACGATGTCTTAGGCGATCGCGCCTTAGCCATAACCGCTATCTCTCCCTCTTTACTTCCCGAAGAACTCGAAGACGCCCGCATTCAAGCTGCCTCAATAGGAATTATTCATGAGGTGGTCGAAACTCATGAGATGGAAAATTCTAACTACACCTCTAATCCTGTCAACCGCTGCTATTTCTGCAAAAGTGAACTCCATGACACACTCAAACCCCTAGCCCTCCAGCGCGGCTATCCCTATGTGGTAGATGGTGTTAATGCGGATGACTTGGGGGACTATCGACCAGGCATTCAGGCAGCAAAGGAAAGAGGAGCGCGATCGCCTTTAGCTGAACTAGGCATCACCAAAGCTGAAGTGCGCCAACTGTCTAAACAGCTAAGTCTTCCCTGGTGGGATAAACCTGCTCAACCTTGCCTCAGTTCCCGCTTTCCCTATGGCGAAGAAATTACCCTCAGCAAGCTACAACGAGTTGGTCGAGCAGAAATCTATCTGCGTAAGCTAGGTTATTCTAATCTCCGTGTTCGTTCCGAAGGCGACACAGCCCGAATTGAACTCCCGCCTGAACAAATCAAGGAGTTTATCTTAGCTACAGATTTAACAGCGCTAGTGTCAGCCTTTCAGCAATTCGGCTTTCTCTATGTCACGCTGGATTTGGAAGGCTTCCGCAGTGGCAAACTGAATCAGGTTTTGCAGCGCATTGGTTGAGAGGAAATGGGGGCTGTAATACCATTTGGGTAAATATCTGTCACAACTCAAATCCTGGTGTTTTGCTAATGGCTAATGGCTAATGGCTAATGGTTAACAGTCAACAGACAATTAGCCATTAGCATTCACCTTGTAAGCTGGTTACTCATTTCTGCCAGCCTGCACTAGGGACTAGGAAAATACTTGCTGAATTTTTGCTTATTTCTTCTTAGCCGCCTCTTCCCTATCGGTTGAGTTGACTTGTACTTTTGCCTGTAACCTAGGCTCAATCAAATCTCCCCTCAATATTACTAGTAGATCTTTAGCATCTTTGGGTACTTCAAATGCAATCTCACCTTGGAGCTTTTTGCCAGAGTCTAGGTTAGTATCCAGGCTACCTTTTGCCTCTGTTGTAATTACTCGCTCATACTCCTTCCCGGTGCTGTCCGTCAGTGTGAACAAGAAGACGGAAGAGATGGGTTCCATCTTCTGTCCTTGGTTTTCAACTGAAGCATCAATTAAAAAAAATTTCTGCCCTTGTTTCGGCTTGCTAATCGTATCCCCATCAGTCTTACGTGTTCCGTTGACGGTAAATTGGTATTTCCCTAGCCTCACTGATTGACCGATTCCCACCGTGTTTGAGGGGATTTTTATAGCTTGCTTACCTCGATCAGTTGGAGAAGCAGTAGTGGTGATGGGGCTTGGAGATGCAGTGGTAGGTGTTTTATTGTTACCACAGCCCCACAGAGTTAATAGGCTAAGTAATAGCACTGATAAGACTGAGGCAGAGTGCATAGTACCACCAATTTTTGAGTGACTTTTTGATGCCAATAACTTAGCATCGACTCTGTTGTGACATCCTCCGTATTCGGATACTCAAAACTTAAGCAGCATGATCTAGAACGTCGCCAAAGCGATCGCTCTCATTTCATTGTGACCAAAGAATTTTCACGCTTTATGACTAGAGGATTAGCCAAAGGCACATCATTGGTTAATGCATGTAAGGATGCCCGCGATCGCTAGTTCATCTCACAATGGCTTTATTTTATGGAATTTAGAATTAATTTGCTGTTGATTGTGCCTCAAACCTTAGAATCTTGTTTCACCCACTAAAAACAATTAAGACAAATAAATCTTCTGTGGGTATCTGGAAGTTAATAGATAATTGGCGTCAACTCGCTGGCTTTTCATGAAGCTCATCCCACGCCATTTATGCGTGGGATGCAAGCGTTAGTACTTAGTAGTTTTTTGTAGTTTTTTTTTGCTAACTACTAACACCTCGCTGCCATTCCTCCCAGTGGTTTTTAGCCCTGAGAGGAATGGCGGGGTTCTGTGAGTTTTTTCCTAGGCAACTTTCCCGTACAATTGAAGAACGGGCAGAGGGCAGCAGCACTACCGAATTACAGGCTTAGGCAACAAGACAATCCCAGGCAAGTAAGGATTCCTCAATAAGTTACCTGCGCGACAACCAGTGTAGGGGATGGCTACGTCAATGCAGAAATTTTCAGAAACTGTATATGCAAGTTTATTCTGGTTAATTTCTAGCCTACTTGCTTGGCTGGTAATTGTGCCCATAGCATTAATCTATTCCCTCGTAGTACTGGTAATAGCCGCCGGGAAGGTAGTTTTGAAGATGCTTCAGCCGAACTTAGCAGTAGCAGAACGAGAATCCCAGACTAATCCTGAAAACCAAGCTGCCAAAGTACTCAGGCTATTTCTGACTTCATTGCTCTTGACAACTCTAATTGAAGTGCCTGCTCTAGTTGCGGCAATAATTTCTCTACAGCCTACAAGATTAGTCAAAGCAGAGCAGGTATTTGCCCAGATGCTTCAGTCATCATCAGCAAAGGTATATGACAAGTCTTTAACAGGCTCTAGAGAGCCACCTACTGAGGAATAAGTAGGTCAACAAAGAGTTGAAAACCGCGCATTGAGAAGGTGGAGATTGAGTTAGTGGTTATTAGATGGTAAACCAGTGAGGGAGATTACAAAGCTTCTCAAAAAAATGAACAGTTGCGCTCTACTATCCACTAACTACTAACTACTGACACCCGTCGCCATTCCTGCCAGGGCTAAAAGCGATTGGGAACAATGGCGGGATTCTGTAGGTGGAACCTTAGTTAATTTGGTAACTTTTTATAACGAAGATTACATCAAGCCTGTTAGCTCCCAGCTACGGCAGCTACTCACAACAGCATTGGGTAAAGAAGGTTATTAAAGCGAACGTACACTCAAGCCTAAGTCGGCGAACCTCGCTAACGTAAGGAACAACGCTTATGCTTCATGTCTTTGTAGGACAATTGTAACCAACTCAATCTGCATCAGAAGACACTGAAAATATGAGTATGAATGGTCAAAATCTTTAGACTAAGACGGTAGTTTTCTTAATTTAAACCACCAATTTTAACTTTGCTTAAAATAACTTAAACTAGTTGACTAGCTTTCTACTTTTCTTATATTTAAATAGATTAATAGTAACGAGTTCATTACTATTCCAATAGTTAATTTTTAGCAATAGTACTAAGGCTTAACTATCTGTATAAATTAATACAAATACTGACCATATTACACGCTTTTATAGTTTTGAGATTGCCAACTTGTTGATATCCTAAATGAGTTGCAAGTTTAGGTGTGTCCATTACAAAAATAAAATTTATAATATTTTTAGAATTTATTAAATTCTCTATTCAGATAAAAATTATAAAACTTTAGGGACAATCAAACCTATTTCTTCTGTTAACTTTTCGATATGAAAAAGGCGGTAATGGCTAAACCGGAACCTAGAGTAATTAATAGCTCAATTGACATCACACGCCAGCACCTGGAAGACTTACTACAGGAGAGTGAAGAGCGATTTCGCCTACTCGCAGATGCAACATCAGTGATGATCTGGATGACAGATACTGACCAGCTGTGTACTTACTTCAATTCTGTCTGGCTAGAATTTACAGGACGTTCTCTTGAGCAACAACTAGGTAACGGCTGGACTCAAAGTATCCATCCAGAGGACAAACGCTCACATCAAGACATCTACTCTACTGCCTTTTACGCCCGCAAGAAATTCCAGATGGAATATCGCCTGCGGCATGCTGATGGCGAGTATCGGTGGGTGTTGGATACAGGTGTCCCACGCTTTACTCCAAACGGTGCCTTTGTCGGTTACATTGGCTCCTGCGTTGATATCACTGAACGCAAACAGGCAGAAGAAAAATTACGCCAAAAAACGGCGGAACAGCAGATACTCTTGCAAGCGTTGCCCGATTTGTACTTTCAGCTCGACTCAGATGGCACCATTGTTGATTACAACGCTAGGAATCCTGCTGATTTGTACGTTCCACCAGAAATGTTCCTAGGTCAGCGAATGCAAGCGGTATTGCCGCCAAGCGTTGGAGAACAATTTCAAACATGCCTCTCACAGGTACTTCAGACTCAGACGCCCCTCAATATTAACTATTGTTTACCTCTAGAAAATCGGGAAGGAATTTTTGAAGCTACGTTTGTACCATTACACGATCGCCAAATCCTGATGATTGTTCGGGAAATTACGGCTTGTGTATCAGCGGAGGCAGAATTACGGCGTGTGATTGAGCAATTGCAGAAGGAGATTGTTCACCGTGTACAGGTACAAGAGGAACTAACTAAACAACAGCAGCAGCAGCAAATCATCCTGGATTCAGTCCCTGCGATGATTTGGTTTAAAGATGGGGAAAACCGAACTTTACGGGTTAATCAAACGGCTGCTACGGTAATGGGCTTATCAGTTGAGGAGATAGAAGGCAAATCGGTTGAGGAAATCTGCCCGGATGAAGCTGCCAAGTATTATCAAGACGATCTAGAAGTCATTCATTCAGGCTTACCGAAACGCGGGATAATCGAACTCCTAAAAACAGCATCTGGAGAAAAACGCTGGATTCAAACTGATAAAATTCCCTGGCATGATGACGATGGCAATATCGCCGGAGTCGTTGTTTTTGCTGTAGATGTCACTGAGCGCCAGCTGGCTCAGATGTTACTCCAGGATAGCTTGACTCGGTTCAATCTCGTGGCTACAGCTTCTCAAGAGGGCTTGTGGGATGCTTGGGTTGTGGCTGATGAGCCAATTAACCCAAACAACCCAATACAATACTCTCGAAGATTTAGAGAATTATTGGGTTATTGTGAGAGTGAGTTTGAGAATACTTTAGGCAGCTGGACATCACGAATCTCTCCAGAAGATCGCGATCGCGTTTTGGTTGCCCTTACTACTCACCTCAAACAAAAAACTCCCTACCACCGTATAGAACATCGAATCTTAACCAAGAGCGGCGAGTACCGTTGGTTTAGTGCTAGTGGTCAAGCCATTTGGGATGGTGACGGAAAACCTGTCCGGATGGCTGGCTCACTTCGTGACATTACCATACGCAAGCAGGCAGAAGCCGCCTTGCACAAAAGTGAGCGGCGGTTTCATACCTTAGCCAGAGTGTCACCTGTGGGTATCTACTACACAGATGCTCAGGGACAGGTTTTGTACGTCAACGAGCGATGGTGTGAAATTGCGGGACTGACACCGAATCAGGCAGCGGCAGAAGGTTGGTTACAAACGATTCATCCCGATGATCGAGAGCAGGTTTTCGCCAAATGGGATGAAGCGGTGCAGGCAAACTTGTCATTCCAATCGGAGCATCGGTTCCAGCGTCCCGATGGTAAAGTGACATGGGTATTAGCTCAAGCCATAACGGAACTCAACGAGGCGGGTGTTGTAAAAGGCTATGTTGGGACAATTACAGACATTAGCGATCGCAAAGCCCTAGAAAAAGAATTAGCGCTACGGCAAGCACGCTTTAATGCCTTTTTCGCTTCTGCACCAGCCGGACTGATGATTATGGACGACCAATTGCAGTTTGTCCATATTAACGAGACGCTGGCTCAGATGAACGGGTTTGATGTAGCAGACCATCTTGGCAGAACCCTCACACAATTATTGCCTGAACTAGGGCAACCATTAGAGCCAAAGTTTAGACGGATTTTGGCTACCAGTGAACCCATCCTTAACCTTGAGTTGAGTAGTGAATCCGCCAATCAACCGGGTGTAAAACTATACGGCATGGCATCGTTCTTTCCTCTGATGGGAGAGGAGGGTAAACCGATTGGTATTGGTGGAGTTGTTATTGACATCACTGATCGCAAAGCACTCGAAAAAGAATTAGCCTTACGGCAAGCTCGCTTTGATGCCTTTTTCACCAATGCACCCGTTGGACTGGAAATCATCGATGACCAGATGCGGTTTGTCTATATCAACGATACCCTGGCAGAGATGGATGGGTGCTCCGTGGCAGAACATCTTGGCAAAACCATCACTGAAATTGTGCCTGAAAGGGCATCAGATTTAGAGGCGCTCTATGAACATATTTTGATGACAGGCGAATCGATTCTCAACCTTGAAGAAACTGGTGAAACGCCAAAAGAGCCTGGTGTTCAGCGGCATTGGATATCTTCTCGCTTCCCCCTTCTGGGAGAGAATAGTGAACCGATTGCTGTGGGTGGGGTGACTATTGAAATCACTAAGCGCAAGCGGACTGAGGAGGCGTTAAAAGCTAGTGAGGCCCAGCTTCGACTCGCTATAAACGCTGCTCAGATGGGAGTTTGGGATTGGAACCTTGATACCGGTTTAGTTACCTATTCTGAGCGGCAGGAAGCCATTTTGGGACTGGCTCCCAACGAGTTAGACGGCAGTTATAAACCCTATTTCAAGAGAGTTCATCCAGAGGATCGCAGTCGTGTCATTCAGGCAAACCTGAGGACGATTGAAGATGGCGCTGACTACGACATCGACTATCGCATCATTTGGCCTGATGATACTATTCACTGGATTAGAGAGAAAGGTGCTGTCTTACACGACGAGACAGGCAAAGCCGTGCGGATGATCGGGATAACGATCAATATTACTGACCGCAAGCAAGCCGAAGAGTCTTTGCGGCATTCAGAGGAGCGCTATCGTAAACTTGCCCAGCAAGAGGAACTGCTTTACCGTATCGCTAGCCAAATCCGTAACTCTCTCAACCTGGATACCATTCTGGAAACGGCTGTCGCCGAAATTCGCAATCTACTACGGATTGATCGATGTCTGTTCATTTGGTATCGCCTCCAAAGTGAGTCAGTAGCGTGGGAGGTGGTGCATGAAGCGAAACCTTCTGAGCTACCGAGTGTTCTGGGTTGCTACCCAGCTCAAGCACTAGACCCCCTAATTCAGCCACTGTTAAACTTAGAAGTTCTGCGTATAGATGATGTGCAACATTTAGAGGGTGACGCTACACAAAACTTCTTGTCTCTAGGTTACAACTCTCTGCTCAACCTACCGATTCAGACCCCCTCAGGTGAAATTGGTGTAGTGGCTTGTGTGAATTGCAGCAGTGTTCGACCTTGGACTGATGAGGAAGTAGAACTGTTGTGTGCCGTTGGTGACCAATTAGCGATCGCGATTAACCAAGCTGAACTTTACGCCCAAAGTCGTGCCGCCGCAACAGTCGCTACAGAAAAAGCCACTCAGCTCGAACAGGCACTGCACTCACTACAACAAACGCAAAGCCAATTGATTCAGACTGAAAAAATGTCCAGTTTGGGTCAGCTAGTTGCCGGTATCGCTCATGAAATCAACAACCCGGTGTCGTTTATCTACGGGAATGTTGATTATGCCAATGTCTACATCAAAGATTTGCTCAACCTTCTGGAACTTTATCGTACTATCTATCCCCAACCCTTGCCAGAAATTGAAGCTCTATCCGAGTGCATTGACCTTGATTTCCTGCTAAAAGACCTGCCTAAAGTGCTCTATTCGATGAAAATGGGCGCTGACCGCATTCGTGACCTTGTCCTTAGCTTACGTAACTTCTCACGGCTGGATGAAGCTGACAAGAAGCCTGTTGACATTCACGAAGGCTTGGAAAATACTCTACTGATTTTGCAGCACCGACTCAAACAACAAGCTGGAGATCCGGCGATTCAAGTCATCAAGGAGTATGGTCAGCTGCCTTTAGTCAATTGCTATCCAGGTCAGCTCAATCAGGTCTTTATGAATCTTCTCACCAATGCCATTGATGCAGTAGAGCAGCGTAGAAACGAGGCTTCCCCAATCCAAAATCCAAAGATTCGGATTTCTACACAGGTTAATGAATTAGGGTACATTACCATTCGCATTGCCGATAATGGAGCTGGCATGACAGAGGCGGTGCTTTCCCGGTTATTTGACCCCTTCTTTACGACCAAACCGATTGGCAAAGGCACTGGGTTAGGTTTATCCATCAGCTACCAAATCGTGGTCGAAAAACACAAAGGGACATTGCGCTGTTATTCGGATTTAAGCAAAGGAACCGAGTTTGTAATTACTCTTCCTCAAGGGGAGGAGAGTTGCTCAGACAGCTAAGCAAGTTAAAACTCAAAAAGTGAAGGTGTGGGAACCCGGAGCAGTTTTAGTTTCGCTGCCTTTATTCCCTGATCTGTCGTGTATTCCGCTAAAGTCTGGGTGAGAAAGTCAGAGGGGTTCACCTCGTTAACCTCCCTAAATAAAGCACTGGTTTCTTCCAGGGTTAGACCGAATGATTCCTTTACTTTCGCTAGAGTAAAGTCACTATATGCCATCAGTTATTGCCACTACGTCTTTCTAAAATCGAAAAATTAAAGTTGTTGCCTTACCCAAGCTCGAAAAGCCCTCATGGTTTTGTTTCTGCCTACAGTCCTACACTGCTTAAGATATTGGGGAATTATCTCAACTAGGGGTAAACTTGGAAATTTCGGGCTGTATTCAGACTTGATGTACTTTCCCTCTTTCAGCACATTAATTTGTAACGTATCATTTTCAAATCGCCAAAGTTCAGCCACTCCCAACGCTTCATAGATAGTCGGATGGGTGCGAGACGTAATATCAATTTCTAGTGCTAAATCAGGAGGCGGGTCTATCGTTAAATCTAACCGATTTTTCCCTCGAACTACAGCTTCGTTTTGAATATAAAAACAGTTGTCAGGTTCTATCCCTTTGTTCATCTCCTTATTCTGGAACGTTGTTGAACCCAAGGAACAAAATTCAATATCTAGCTCTTCAAGGAGTGCTTTAACTAAATCGCTAACCAGTTCTTTATTAGTTTCATGTTCTGGCAGTGGGGTCATAATTTCCAGGGTTCCCTTGTCATAGGCCACTCTAGAAGCACGATGTTCGCCTAAATCCTCTAGGATGACTTCAAATTCCTGCCAGCTTACATCTTGCAAAAGCACCCGTTGTCCTGGTGGCACTCTAATTCGCTTCAGTTCTAATAACATGCCAAGACCCTCTACTCAATCTCAAATCAACTCAAACCGACTCCGACACGCCTAGCGAGTACACTTAAACTTACTTTCGGTTTTATCGACTTCTAGAAGCTCCACGCTATTAAAAATGAAGCAGCGATATAAGCAAACGCTTCAATCAAACCAGCACCAAGATTTGGGATTTCTTGATGTACAATTTCATCTGAAATTTTGACTCCTGGAACCAAAATCAAATCGGCTAACCAGCGAATCGCAATGAGTGAGACTAGGCAAAATACTAGTGTTAAGCCATATCGAGTAAAACTGACTAACCAGTTTTGAAACTCAGGTGTAAAGGCAACTCGCACAATATTGCCAGTGGCAATTAGTAACCCTGCCAATGCTACGGCTGCGGCTGGATTATTACGTTTTTGAATTTCACTAAACACGTCATATTTTGCAACACGCGGATAGACAATGCTTACTAAAACTAATACACCTAATCCAATCAACCAGCATACCAGCCCTACCAGCCAGCCACCACTTTCTCCAGCTAAGGCGGCGCTAAGAATGAGTCCGTTGGCGATGTGGTTACCTGCTTCTACAGTTGCTGCACCCACATTGCGGTCTTGGATAATTTCGCGATCGCACTGAAAGCAACGTAAAATTAAACGATCGCCGACCCAAGCCCCAGCTAACATGAGCAAAATCACTGTTGCACCATAGCTTGCCAGGTTCATCGCCTTATCTTGCCAAGAGGCGGCGGTTTGACCTAAAACACTGCCCAAGGCAATCACAATACCGAAGTAGTAGCCGACAAGTGCGATCGCTACAGCTGGGTTATCCTTAACGAACAGTTCCAGATTGAGTTCCATCCGACGCCGGAACAGCTTCTGATACGCCAACTGTCCTAACCAAAATAACCCAAACCCTACAACTAGCTCTAATATAATCAGCCCTGACTGATTCACTCCATTCAGCAGCACTTGATTCATTTCTCGCCTCCTGCCAGGTGTCGGAATAGGCTAATTAGTGTATCAGCTAGCTGGTCGTAAAAAAAGTAATCGTGAGCGCCAATAGTGGTAATAGGCACGCCTCCAAACTGGCTTTTAAATTGGGAGAATTTAGCATAAGCATGATTGGGGTCGCGAGTAAAACCATAGAAATCATACACAGTACAACCTCGTGCTTTAGCTCGTTGCATTGCTGCCCAGTGTAATGCGTAGGGTGCCATCACTTCTGGGTGTTCAAAACTGCGTCCACCATAGAGGTAGGTTGCACGCTCCCCCCAATACACCACTATAATCGCCGCCAGTACTTTTCCTCGCCATCTCGCTAAGCCAATTTCTGCCATCTTTGCCGCAAATAAGGTTTGGCAGAGGTTGATGAAAAAACTATAGGGTTCACCAAAAAATTCCTGGCGTTTCACCGTTTCCCAAAACAAGTCATAAAACACAGGAATGGTTTGAGAATCAGTTGTAAATTCAGTTTCTACACCATAACGCCCACTCAGCCGCACATTGTAACGTCCTTTTGGTTTCATGGCAGCTAACATTTCCGCTTCATCTGGGCGCAAATCAACTAAAAGGGTTTCCGAGGCTAATAAATCGACTGGTGCCCGCACAAACCCCGCAAAGCAATCTGGCTTTTGTGTCCATAAGGGTTCAAAACGTAAAGCGATCACTCCCAATTCTTTGGCTAAAGCGGCAGCTTTCTCCCTTAGGAATTGCATCCCTTCCTCAGCACGAGTGGGTGGTAAGAGAGGCGCACCGGGAGCGATTAATAACTTGGCTTGACTCGTATGAGGATAAAAATAAAAAATACATCCACCAATTAATTTGTCCTCTAAAAACAGACCATAGCGAAATGTTTTGTAACCTTCAAGTTCTTTGAAATCCGCCCAATTCCATGACTGCATGAAGCAACCATCGGCCCTAACTTTGACTAAAGCATCCCAAAGTTGCCGTTCCCCTAAATTTAGGGGTCTGATTATTAATTGAACCTCTCGCTGGAAAAGTATATTTTGCGATTTATTATTACTTAAATTAGTCATCTCTTGGACGCTGAAATATGTCAAATATCCACATAAGCCCGGCTACAGTGAAAATCAAACCAAAAAATTTATTAAACCAACTACTATCCATCCCATAGTCACCCTCCACACCTAGATAAGTAGTGTCATTACTTGAAGAAGAACCTTTAGCGAATACAGTATCTGGTGTGACTATGTTTGCCATTAACAGCGTCACTGAAAGCATCATCACAAATTCAGCTGTTTTTGGGGGTAGATTTTGGAGTGGCTTACCCGTCCGAAGTTTCTCAGCTAATTGCTTCAGGTCTTTGGCAATCTGGGGTGGTAGTTCCTGCGATCGCTCTAACAGACTACTCAATAAACGAGACAAATCTATTTCTGCCAATAATTGCTTGAGATAGGCTAACCATTCCCTCGTCATTTTAGGGCTATGGTAGCGATGTTGTACTGGCAAAAGTTTAGTGAGATCAGGATGATTGTCTAGGGAATTCGGAGATTGATAAATTCGCTCTAACCATACCTGTGCCATCGATTCCAGCTTGAGTAAATCATGAGTAGCTAATAATCCATTGCTAGATTCATAGATATCTAGAAAATCAACAGCTGTCTTTTCATCATCTCGCTCTAGTAATTCAAATCCCGGATTTAGCAAGTAATAATAGAGCTGAGGACAGCCGAGAGTGTGAATCGTAATATTGTGGCGAACGTCGGCAATCTTTGCAACAAAGATGAACGATTGGACTAGCTGCTCATGGGTTATGGTCTGTAAATTGTCAGGTAGTGAAATAGACTCCAGTTCAGAGCGATTAATTGATAATGGCGAAGCTAAGAAAAAGCCCCAATTCCCATAGCCATGCTGACGAAAAGAAGGAATTTCCAGTTGTAGCGGCTTTGCCCAAAAACTAGCTGATAATAAAGTTTGATACAAACACCAAAACCCAGTAGTACTCTTTTCTGGGGAAACACCATTAGTACTAATAATCCCAGCAGGTACGAGAACTCGACTGACTTGTTGAAACCATTCGCGACTATAGATGCTGGTATCTTCTTGTGCCGTAGGATAGGTAAAATCGCAAACCACAACGTGATAAAAGTTATCGGGAATATTAGAAACAAACTCAAAAGCTTCTTGGGTGTATACGGTAAGGCGATCGCTCTCTAAACTTCCCCCATTAAACGGCTTAAATACAGTTTGAGCCAGTTCTATAACGTCTGGATTGTAATCTACTAAATCAATGTGGTTGACTTCTGAAAATCGCAAGACATCCCGTGCGGCTAATCCATCTCCTCCGCCACAAATAAGGACACGCAAACCTGTCTCAGGAAAACGCCCAACTGCCAGACTAATAGCTGGGATAACTAAATACTCATGATAAAGTGCCTCGTCAGCGGTATCAAACTGCAAATCGCCATTAATATAAAAGGCGAAACCGTTGGCATGATGTTCGATAAATAAGGAAGTTGGCATCTTTAGTTATCCAAATATCACCATCAAAATCCCAACTATCAGGAAGCAACATGCCCCCATAAATTCCCAAATGGGGAATGATGATAGAAAATTTAGGGGTTTCCCTGTCTCAATGTCAGAAAACTTTTCCGGCTTGACAACTTTTGTGGAGTAGACATGTAGTTCAGTGTTAGACCAAGCTTCGATCGCTAAATTCCACTGATGTGCTTCGTCCCAGTAGTCCCAAGTAATGCGAGAAGTATACTCCTGATTTCCTTGATAAGTTCCCTGAGTTTGGGATTCAAAGTAGTAGTGTCTACTCAAGGCTTCTAATTCTGGGTAAGGTGTTTTTTCCCCTTGCATGTCGTGCCACATACGGACAGCCAAGTTATCGAAGCAGTTAGGCTGGAATATCTTAGGATTGGAGATTTCTTCGGCAAGATACCAATGCACCAGTCCTTCTGGATTTTGGGGGTCAAATTCTCGCAGCAAGTAGTATTCTGACCCACCTGAAGACCGCAGCAACCACTCTGTGGTTTCATAGCCTTTAGGGTCTATGTAGGTGCTATGATTTTTTACTCGCCAGTGGCTACCGTGATATTTGACGCGATCGCCCGGACGTAACTGCTGAAGTTGAACCACATTGGAACTAGAGAGCATAGGAGGCTGATAATTATACCCGAGTTGGAGTAGATCGACATGCTGCGCTGTATCTGCATGCTTGTTTTTAACATAGTCTCAAAAGAAGTTGCCACCGATTTTAATTAATCGATGGCAACTGGGCCGCCTTATTCCCTATCAAAATCTTCTTCCCCTACTGCCTACTGCCTACTGCCTACTGCCTACTGCCTACCGCCTACTGCCTATTTTGTGAATTCGCCTGTATAGGGAATTTCAATCCAAAATTCCGTTCCTTTGCCGGGTTCAGATAAGCACTTCAGCGTCCCACCGTGCTTCTCAACCACAATTTCATAACTAATTGATAGTCCCAGTCCTGTTCCCTTACCAACAGGCTTGGTTGTAAAAAATGGATCGAATATCCGTCCAAGCATAGCTTTTGGGATGCCTAAGCCATTGTCAGCGATGCGAATTACAATTGAGCCTCCTTTACCGTTTGTGGTTCGTTTCAAAACTCCTGTTCGGATAATGATGGTGCTAGGATGGTGCTCAAGGTTTGAGGAAGAGCGTTCCTGCGCCGCTTGTTCTAGAGCATCAATGGCATTACTCAAGATATTCATGAAAACTTGGTTGAGCAGTCCGGCGTAGCAATCAACAGTAGGCACGTTGCCATACTGTTTAACCACTCTGACATCAGGCTGCTCTGGTCTTGTTTGCAGTCGGTGTTGCAGGATTAATAAGGTATCGTCGATCGCTCTATGGATATCGACAGGTTCCTTTTTCCCTTGATCTTTGCGAGAGAAGTTCTGTAGCGATCGCACCAGTTGATGGATACGTGTTGAGCCGACTTGTATAGAGGAGAAAACTTTCGGCAAGTCTTCACCAAGAAAATTCAGGTCGATCGCTTCAGCTTTTTGTTGGATCTGCTGATCGGGGTGAGGATGGTGCTGTTGATACAGTGACAGCAGTCCCAATAAGTCTTGGACGTAGCGTTGAATATGAGGAAGATTACCCTGAATAAAAGTGATGGGATTATTAATCTGATGAGCTACACCAGCAACCAATTGACCCAGACTGGACATTTTTTCACTCTGAACCAGTTGGGCTTGGGTATGCCGCAACTCGCATATTGTTTGACTAAGATACTGATTACTGCGCTGTAGCGCTTTAATAACGCTTTTGAGCTTAGTGGTTGCTCCCTCTAACCGAGTGACGTTAATCCTTAATTCCAGTTGTGTGATTACTTGGCGACTTAGGGCTTGTAGCGCTTTCCTCTGTTCTAGATTGAGCTGGCGCGGAACCTGATCAATCACGCACAGTGTACCGAGAGCAAAGCCATCAGGTGTTACAAGCGGAGCCCCAGCATAGAACCGGATGTGGGGATCAGACGTTACTAAAGGATTTGTAGCAAACCGCTCATCTTCTAGTGCATTGGGTACAACGAGCAAATCCTCCGGTTGCATAATAGCGTGGGCGCAAAATGCCATCTCCCTCGGCGTCTCGGTTGCCGTTAAGCCAGCTTTCGATTTGAACCACTGCCGATGTGTATCGACCAGGCTGACTAAGGCAATTGGAGTACCGCAAATGTAAGCCGCTAGAGTTGTTAAATCATCAAATGCCTCTTCGGAGGGAGTATCAAGAATCTTATAGCGATGAAGCGCTTCTATCCTGGCTGCCTCATCACTAGGTAAGGGTAGAGACCCCAAATCCAGCTCTATCATGCTGTAGGTCACAATTCTATAAATTAAAAATCTATTTCAATCTGTGTAAATATGGCATCCTCCTTAAGGCAGTGCACAATGCTTTCACAAGTCAACAGCAAGACCCGATAGATAAGTTTAAGGGTAGGTAATTCAATTGCTTGGAGTATCTGAACCCAACCTAATAGAGAGCCGTGCTACCATCTCGGCGCGAGATGAAACCTCAAGCTTGCGGAACATCCGTTTTAGGGCTTGCTTAACGGAGTTTTCTGTAATCCAAATTTTTGTGCCAATTTCAGAATTAGTTAACCCTTGGGCTACCAGTTCGGCAATTTGAATTTCACGCGGTGTTAAACGATTGATATTGGGAGAATTAAATCCGGTTGGTTGCAACTGCATTGTTGCTAGCTTGGTTGACAGATGAAGGCAGAGGGCACTTAGGTCAGCAAGCTCCTGAGCATTGAAGGCAGGACGCTCTTGATCGCGGGTAAAGCCAACGGACCCAACAAGGCAACCATTGTTGACAATTGGTCCAGCCATTACATGTCCATGGTCAGAGCGCGGGCAAATCATCTGCCATACCCCAGGAGGTAACACCAATTCTTCGTGAACTGGGGCATGGTGCTCAACCAAATAGTGCAAGACTGGATTATGTTCTATTGAGGAAGCTAATTTAACAATGCCTTGAATCGTTGTCTCTACAAGGGGAGACTGATCAAAGAAAAAAAGCCCCCAACGTTGGGCAACAAAATACTCACTAGCTCTAACCAGAACATGCCGTCGTAGCTCTTGCTCATCACGAGCGTTGGCGATCGCTTGAAATAAAGATTGCAAAGAATTCGCCATCATCGTTGCTAGAAAGTGTACCCGATAAATGTCTAGGCGGGGTTAGGGCATCAACTCTACTCTAGCTTCAGCACAGTTGCAGAGCTAGAAGGAACACCCCATGTCATTAATCTCAGTACGCGCATCCTGAAGTCCTGATTGACACTTCGACGGCTCGATCGCGTGTTTAGTGGATGTGCAAACGCCCCAAGAGTATAGTGGCGAATGGTTCTATGACAAACCTCCGGAAGGAACCGAACGCGCAGGGCACATCCCAGGAGCGATGCCTGTTTATGATGAACTGCCTTGAACGACGATCAGACTTTCAGACCGATTGAGGAATTGCAATCACTCTACGGCACCAAGGGCATCACCGCAGACAAAGAAGCGATTACCTACTGCGCCATTGGAGCGCGCGCGATCGGGACATACTTGGTTTGTCTTGAAGTATTTATTCTCTGCTTTGGCTGGAGCAATCCTGCTTAAGCAAGTTGAGTCATTGAGCGAAGAATCTTCGCCCTTATAGGGCGCAGAGTGTCAAACAACCTAAAAAAGCTGCCACCGATTATCTGAAAATCGGTGGCAACACAGCTAAGTTTTAAATTGATTAGGCGTCGGGATTTCCCTTTAAGTAAGCTTCTAGAGCTTCCGTTGTAAGCTGAGTCATACTCTTACCTTGCTCCTTTGCTGCTTCCTTAACACGCTTGTAGAGTTCATCACGTACACCAATCCGATAACGAACCTTACCGCTAAGTAGTGTTGTCGATGGCTCTGGTATCACAACCTCATTGACTAAGCCCGTATCGGACTGCTCGTCTAGTTTTGGAGACTCGTAGACAACTGTAAACTCGCGGATGGCATCAAAGCCGACGCGATCGCAAAAATCACCAAAACTCTCGCCAGCTTCCCGTTCCTCTTTGAAGTAAACAAAAATTGGTTCCAGGAACGATTCCATCTCATGAATCGGCATCCGATCCGTATACGGTTGTGCTAACCGTGTCTGATTAGGCGTTCCTCCCAGCCAAACCTGATAACTCTCCGGCGCACTTCCAACCAACCCCAATTCTGCCATGTAAGGTCTAGCACAGCCATTAGGACAACCCGTGGAACGTATCACAAAATGTTCATTTTGCAAACCCAGTTTATCCAAGAGTGTCCGAATCCGCTCAATTATGCCAGGAAGTGCCCGTTCTGACTCCGTAATTGCCAAACCACAAGTCGGTAGTGCTGGGCACGCCATTGAATAACGCGCTAAGGGTTCAATACCCTCTGGTGAGATATGAACACCGTGTCGGTCAAGAATCTGCTGAATCGTTAACTGTTGTGAGGGTTCAATCTCATAAATGAGAATATTGTGGTTTGCCGTCAGCCGCATGGGCAAGGCAAATTCTTTGATTATTTCCCGCAGAGCTGTTCTCAGTCGGAAAGTCCCTTCATCTTTAATCCGACCATTCTCAATGGAAACCCCCAGGAATAGCTTGCCGTCTCCTTGCTCATTCCATCCCAGGTAATCGTGGTACTTGAACGAGGGCAGAGGTTTATAGGCAGCAATCTTTTTGCCGAAGTATCCTTCAACCGTTTCTCGGAACTTCTCGACACCCCAATCATTCAGCAGGTATTTCATTCTGGCATGACGGCGGTCAACGCGATCGCCATAATCCCGTTGCGTCGCGACAATCGCCTTCACCAAATCGTAGACATCATCCTTCGACACATAGCCAATCGCGTCTGCCATCCGAGCAAACGTATCTTCTTTATTGTGAGTGCGACCTAGACCCCCACCCGCAAGCACATTAAATCCTTCAAGTTCTCCCTTGTCATTGGTAATCACGACCAAGCTGACATCTTGCGTGTAGAGGTCTACCGAGTTATCTCCCGGCACCGTTACGCACACCTTAAATTTCCGGGGCATGTAGCGTTCCCCGTAAAGAGGTTCCTCTGTATCAGCCAAGTGGGTACCGTTGATATTACGCTGCCGTGCTGCCTTTACTTCCGGGTTTTCTTGGGCGCTAATTGCTTTTTCGCCATCCAGCCAAATCTCGTAATAAGCACCGGTTTGAGGACTCAGGAGGTCAGCAATATTATCGGCATACTCCCAGGCATATTTATACTCTGGTCGATTCTTGTAAGGAGCCGGAGGAGCCATAACATTGCGGTTGATATCGCCACAAGCCCCTAGCGTTGACCCCATACTGCGGATAATTGAACCTATAGCCGCCTTCAAATTCTTCTTCACAATGCCATGAATCTGAAAGCCTTGGCGAGTGGTAGCCCTTAGAGTGTGGTTGCCATAGTCTTCAGAGAGGCGATCGAGGGTAAGATACAGCTCTGGTGGTATAAACCCACCGGGACTACGAGTACGCAACATGAACTGGTAGTCTTTTTCCTGTCCCTTGACTCGATTATCCCGGTTGTCCTGCTGGTAAGAGCCGTGAAACTTCAGGACTTGAATAGCGTCATCTGTAAAGTGAGTCGTATCTTGCAGCAACTCAGTCGCCACCGGTTCACGCAAGTAGTTGCTACGTTGTTTAATTCCTTCGACCTTAGAAAGTTTGGGGACATCTGTCTTTGGCGAAGGGTTGCGGACTGGGGATGTCTGAGATTTAACCATTTGAGCTACAAGCCTGAACAAGTGAACTTTAATTACCAAAAACTCGATGGAGATTTAGGAGAATATTCTATCCTAATCCTATCGTGACTAATCTATATGAACGCTTTAAAAATCCTAAAAATCCGTACAAGAACCATTAGCCATTTAACTTATAAACCTGATGCCCTTGGCATCATCTTCACTTCTACATCTTACTGAAATGGTGAGCCTAAGCGATCGTGGGTGGACTCAGCACTTCAATCATCTAGTGATAAATGCTTAGTTACCTAATTGGATTGTTTTATATTGTTTCAGGCATCCTACTCACTAAATCTCTCTGATGATAGAAGTCTTTCCTGTACGTATTTTTTAAAATCTGAGTATATAAAAGCAAAAACGCACCCAGTTTTAAAGCCTAGCATTAGTCAGTTTAATTATGCGCAGTTTAAGTGAACACTCTACACCTCTCGAAGAGATATATAGTCAATCTCTTTGTTCTCGTAAAATTTCTCGCGCTCACTTACTTCAGATCCAAGCGATTAAGTTGAGTTCTTCACTAAACTCTCAACACAATCGCCTCGTTAAACGTATACTTCATGCCTCTCGGCGAGGTTGGATTAGTGTTATTGATTAAACAAATTGCTGAAGAGCTAATCAATATCGTTGATATTGTCAACTCCTGATACTAAGACTCTTCAGTATGCTGTTTTTAGCATTTCCTTAGTTAAGGAATGACTCAGCAGTTATAGACTATTGATTACTGCCGTAATCAATAGTCTATAATTCAAATTCCATAACGGAAGAGACAAGCTTTGAAAAGCTTGTCCCCTGTTCAGTTAGAACGAAGAACCTCTATTTAAAGCCCTAACCTAAAAAGCTGATAACTTTCTTAAAATTTAATGCCTGCACCAGCTTGGAAACTAACAGCTGAGGCTGGGCTGTTTTGGTAAGCATTGATGCCTAACTTAGTGTCTCCATAGAGAACAACATTTTGACCAACCTGTGTTTCAGCACCCACGGCTACGACGGGAGCATTCTTGTTACCTAGAGGAGTCGGTTTGCCTTGGGATTCTACAAAAGAATAGCCTGCGCCGACGTAGACATTGGTGTTTTTAGCGACAGGGACATCATAGGAAACCATCGGTATGATGGCACTGGTTTCATCACTAAATAGTACAGAACCCCGTACAGAAACGGGTACGTTTGGAGCCGCGAAACGACCAGAGATATTGCCACCTAAGGTTGCAGCATCTCCATTTTGTCCACCATTGGTGACACCAGCAGCAACGCCAGCACCGACATAGCTAGCATCTGTTCCTTTTTGTTTTTCTTGAGCTGAAGCACTACTCGCCGATAGTAAAGCTGGAACAATGATAGTAACAGCTAAAGCAGAAATGGTGACAATAGACTTAAGTGTGGATTTCATAGTTCCTTCCATCAACACGTAGGGTGTATCGTTGCGTTGTTATTAACAAAGTCGTTGGGAAGAAACAAAAGGTTCCAATGAATTGAGAAAAATTTTAACCAAATAAGGTTTTTTCAAAAAGGCTTAAAAAGTCTATATTGTACACTGTAGATTCTTTTTAAACGGGTTTATAATAAAATTAAGCTCTATCTTATGGTAGATATAATGATGGTTTTGAATAAGATTCAAGCGGAAGTATCACCTCAGTAAATAATTGTGATTTTGCAGTAGACTGTTTTTAAACTGGCACACAATCAATTGAATTAAACAGTAGATTGTTAGGGTAAGTCTAGATTTTTGTACTTGAATTTACTATTAAATAGGTTCAGTTATCCTGCAATAATTTTGAGTGATTGGGTTCGGGAAGAGGAGATAGGGGCACTTCGCACACGCATGACGATTGTTCGCACATGGGTATAGCCATAACTAGTAGAGACGTGCCATGACACGTCTCTACTAAATTGATTTATGAATAGAAAAAGAAATATCTAATTAGACT
The DNA here is from genome assembly GCA_036703315.1 of Coleofasciculaceae cyanobacterium. GTDB lineage: Bacteria > Cyanobacteriota > Cyanobacteriia > Cyanobacteriales > Coleofasciculaceae > DATNPH01. Next base: position 2,888 of record DATNPH010000137.1, on the reverse strand, counting down.
AGCTGTACAGACGAGTTAATAATGGGTGCCTCATTTCAAGCCCCTTAATTTATCTAGGGGGTTGTTTCATACTTCATACTCCACACTTGAGTTGACGCCGTTGGGATAGACTTGCGCCTGAACTCAAGAGCGATCGTGACCAAGGGAGGATTTCAACCCAGTCCCTATGTTCAAGACAGACGCCCATGAACTTCCTACACAACAAAGGATGAAAATCCTTCTTCCCCTGTTCCCCGTTCCCTATTTTCTAGACTAGAAAGTATGAATCTGGGGAAAGCACTGATTGCGTCCTGCTGCTTTGGCTTGATACAGCGCTGCGTCAGCTACTGCAATTAGCATGGTGGGTGAAGTACTTACCATTGGGTACATACAGGCAATGCCTAAACTAAGAGTGACATATTCACTCACTGTTGACTGAGCATGGGAAATCTTTAACGTATCAACAGCTGCCCGAATTTCTTCACCGACTTGAAACGCTCCTTCAGCCGTAGTGTGAGGCAAAATCACTGCAAATTCTTCACCTCCGTACCGAGCCACTAAATCGACCGATCGCTTGGCGCAAAAGCGTAGGGCATCGGCAACTCGACGTAAACAAGCATCACCAGCTTGATGACCATAGGTATCGTTGTATTTCTTAAAAAAGTCGATGTCACCCAAAATGAGAGACAAAGGCAAATTTTCTCGTCCCATGCGCTGCCACTCATCATTAAGGTACTCATCAAATCGCCGCCGGTTAGCTACCCCTGTCAGTCCATCTAGAGCAGCAAGACGCTGCAACTCCAGGTTGGCTACCTTGAGTTCTTGATACAGTTGAGTCTGCTCAATGATACGTCGCACCCGCTGGCGCAGGACTGGTAAGTGAATCGGCTTCATGACGTAATCAACAGCACCGACGGCAAATGCTCGGTCTACTGATTCTGAATCATTAAGATTGGTAATCATCAGCACTGGCGTGGGGGAAGCGCCTCTTAAACTTTTGGTGTCGGTAAGAGCCTCACCATCCAGTGAGCTTTCACGAGAAAGCCGTTGCAGCTTGGTACAGCAAGTAAAGCCGTCCATTACTGGCATCAAGGCATCTAACAAGACAAGATGCGGCTTGAGGCGTTTGTACATTTCTAAACCCTGTTCACCATTAGCTGCCTCAATAACTTGATAGCCTTCTTTTTCCATAACGCGGCGTAATAATTGCCGTGTCATTTGATCGTCATCCACTACCAGAATGACTGGTGGGTTTTCGGGGAGAGAGACTGCGTTCATGCTTGATATCGCTGATCTCACTGTCGTTCCGTTTATAAAGTTGCCTGAACTTATTCATACTCAGCCTCTAGCTGGGACACCCGCGTTGGTGTCGCCATGGTAGTGCCGCCCCTGCCGATGTTTTCCAGATCCTGGCATAACTGATAAAGCTTTGTCTTACCCAATGTGGCACTACTTGCTTTAAGGTTGGAGCCGTATCCCGCAGCCTCGGTGCCTCGCTAATACCAGTGGGCTGTACAGAGCGCTTGCAGTAACTGGGGAGAATTTTCAATGAGAGAATAGCCATAATTCTAACTTTCTAATCCCAAAGATTAGGTGATTTCCCAATTATGAGCCTTGAGTCGTACTGCACCCGATTGAGATCGTTGAGAAGATGAAGTTTTGTCTGAACTTGATCCGCTTCACCTTTGGACTGCTCGCACTCTCCGGATCGAAAGTGGGGAATTAGAAAGATAGATTTCCATACTGTGTTGTGTACTCGCGTTGATGAACGTCTGTTTTGCTTAACTCATAACGTGTTCTTCAATTCTGATTCACTGGCTTATCTTGAGAGGGTTGAGCTGGCTTTTTCTTAAAATAAGCCTCCATAACCTGCCGTACCATCGGCCCTGCCACTTTGCCGCCACCGCCGCCAGAATGTTCGGCAAAAGCCACAACCACAATTTCTGGTTTATCAAAAGGTGCATAGGCTCCGAACCAAGCGTGAGCCTCTCCAGGAGGAGCTTCTGCCGTCCCACTTTTACCGGCGACTGATGGAAGATGTGGCACATTCAAAGCTGCACCCGTGCCAGCCGCCACTACTTGCCGCAGTCCTTCTCGCAGTACCTTGATAGTTTCTGACTTCAACTTCAAAGACTCTCGCCACCGTTCCGACTGCTCATCGTCCTTAAGTAGGTGAGGCTTGACTCGATAACCTCCATTCGCTGGCGTAGCAAACATCACAGCTAACTGTAGTGGTGTGGCTTGGGTAAACCCCTGACCAATAGACATATTAACCGTATCACCAACAGTCCATTCCCAGTTGAGTGCCTTTCGCTTCCAGGCATCATTGGCGACGAAACCGGGGGATTCTTCCGACAATTCAATACCCGTCTTTTGACCAAAGCCATACCTACGAGTCCAATCAATTAGAGTTGGACCGCCGACGCCTCTGCCAATCTGACCAAAAAACGTATTACTGCTAATCGCCAAAGCCCCCACAAATCCCAACGGACCAAATCCCGCATTGTTCCACTCGCCAAAGGCAGTTCCGCCAACTTGCAGCGCTGCATAAGTCTGTAGGACAGTATCAGGAGAAAATTTGCCAGATTCCATGCCGGCTGTTGCTGTGACAACTTTGAACGTACTGGCGGGGGGAAAGCCTTGCAAACTCCGGTTGACAAAGGGATGGTCTTTGCCTTGTAGTTGCTTCCAGATGTCTGGAGTAATGCGCTTGGAGAAAATATTTGGGTCAAACGCTGGACGACTGACCATGCCGAGTACTGCACCAGTGGTAGGGTTGAGGGCGACAATTGACCCTTTGCGATCGCCTAAAGCCGCCTCCGCTGCCTTCTGCACATCCAAATCTATTGTCAGGTACACATCCTTTCCTGGCTTGGCTTTTTTCTGACCGATAACCCTCAGTACCTGAC
>DATNPH010000132.1:0-4302 GCA_036703315.1 Coleofasciculaceae cyanobacterium | reverse complement strand
AACTAAGTCATAAAGCATACCTCCAGATTTGTCAGGCTATCCGGGTTTTAACCCCGTCGCCTGACAAGTCAAAGCTAATCCGAAGCAGGTTTATCAACCAAGGTTTCTATATTCTGTCGGAAGGCGATTAAGGCGTGCTTGCCCTGATAGTCTTTTATAGACCGAAGAATAGAATCAGATACATCTTTTGACACAATAGTCTTGATTTCAATATTGGTGTTGTAGCCCGCCATGTCTCCAAAGCGTTTGCCGTGGCTACCCTCACCCTCCACTTGATTAATGGTATAACCGCTTACGGTATTGCTTTTAAACAACTTGACAATAGCGTCTTTTAACACTGTTTCAGCAATTATGGTGAGTAGGATGGCAGGTTGGACTGGAGTGGCTTCGGGGGACATAGAGAACTCTGCTTTCGTAGGTTTGGGGTTGTCGGGGTAGTTGAGAAAATTTTGTTGCCAGAATAATATTATAACGTAGAATAAGCAATTCTACTTATTGCACACTAAGCCTAATTGAGAAATGGCAAGCTTTGAGAGCCGCACCATCGAGAAATTCCTCATTGATTAAGCTCAAGATTTTTTCGATTTATTCCTTGCCATGCTTTAGAGGCTGATTATGGTGTATCTCAACCGAGTTGATAACCACGCTGCCAACACTTCATTGCAGCAGACGGCTGGTTTAGGCTTCGGCTGTGCTGTGTGTTCCAGGTTATCTGCCGTCGGTGACCTGTGCCGTTAGACCGATGAATGTGATGTCACATTCGCGATCTGCTGAAAGTAGCAGCGCTTCGCGATCGCTTTTGTGATACTAGCTTCATAAGGAGGAAACACCATGTCAGAACTATCCGAGTTAGACAACCTGCTCCCAGATGAGGCACTTCTCCACTATGAGGAGGGTCGAGAAGCTGAGCGTTTATTGAACAGTGTAGGTCAGCTTGAATTAGTCCGAACTCAAGAACTTCTCAGGCGCTACCTGCCCCCTCCACCTGCAACGATTTTTGATGTTGGGGGCGGTACTGGTATTTATGGGTTTTGGCTGGCTCAACAAGGGTATGAAGTTCATCTGATTGATGCGGTTCCTTTACATATAGAGCAAGCTCAGCGTTCTTCGGAGTCTCAACAAGCTCACCCACTTGCAAGTATGGCGGTTGGGATGCGCGTCAGTTAAATCGAGAGGAGGCAAGTGTTGATGTTGTTCTCTTGCTTGGCCCTTTGTATCACCTGACCGATCGCAGCGATCGCATTACTGCCTTAGGTGCAACGTCACGCATTTGATGAGATTCTATTGTCCGCAGTCCACTCCAATTTCAATCCGCACGTTTATCCCAGTCAGGGGGACTGGAAAAAGGCGGCTGCTGAATCCACTGTTCGGCTCCAATGGGATCCGGATCACAACCCTAAAGGCGAAAAAGTGGAACGTCGAGCGATTCAACTAGGTCTGCGGGGCGATGTCATTGCCAAATATGCTCGCGAATGGATTGTTGATATTCAGGATATTTCGGCGTATGTTGCCGAGCAACGTGAATATGCAATGTCCGACACTTACCATCAGTTACTGACGCCTAAGGAAGATGTTTATCCGGTCAATGATACCGTGGTAGCAGCAAGATTAGGATTGTCATCGTTGAACCCAACTGCACCTATTTGACATCCTCTTGCACCAGACGAATTGAAGATTGCTTGGCTCTATCTGGGGTGAGCTGTCGCTGGTGAAGCCTGCTGTTGGACTACGCATTGATAAGATGATGAGTTGTGTACTCGAAACAACTAGATTACAGCTTCGACCTTGCCAGATAGAAGATATTCAACTCGTCCACACGCTCTGGACAAATGACTGTGTTCGGTATTTCCTATTCGACAACCGAGTAATCTCGTCTGACGAGGCGCGATCGCATATTGAGGACAGTCTTGCTAACTTTGAACAGCATGGGTATGGAATCTGGCTAGTCTTTGTGCGTGGTCATCGCGATCTCGTTGGCTTTGCTGGCTTCTTGGGTTCAGAAGCGGGGGTTCCCAGTTTGATCTATGGCGTTCATCCCGATCGCTGGGAACAGGGTTACGCAACGGAAGCAGCCAGCGCTGTGTTGAGCTATGCCTTGGAGAAGCTTTCGCTTCCCAAAGTAAGGGCAGATGTGGATGAGCCGAACATTGTATCTGTGCGCGTGCTTGAGAAGCTAGGCATGAGGCGAATAGGACGAGAAGTAGTCAATGGGCATCCGCTTCTGTATTTTGAAAAATTGCGATCGCATGACATGACTTAGCGATCGCTTGAGGCATCCCTATTATCTAGATGAGTAATCTCGCTATCCACGTTGAGATATGGCATACAGTGACTTCACCTTACGAAAGATCAAGCAGGAGTTTGGACTGACTACTGTTGAGGATGGGAGATTTTTACCGGAAGTCGAGCCAATTTTACCGAGTCCAGTGCTGGCTGAATTGCTGGAAGAAAACTTGCCGTGGGCGATTCCCTTAGGGATAGCTTCGCTTCACACGGTGGGAACTGAAAAAGCCAAGTCTGAGATGATTGTTGCTCCCACATTGTTGGAAGTTAAACGCCTGCTAAAGCGAAAGATTAGTGTATTTTCAGGTAGCGATTTTACGGTTGATAGCTCTGTTGGACTAAACGGAGTCTGCGATTTCTTAGTTAGCCGCTTTCCAGAACAATTTGAGATTGAAGCGCCTGTACTGGTGTTGGTAGAAGCAAAGCGCGATAACATCAATAGCGGATTGGGAGAGTGCATTGCTGAGATGATAGCAGCTCAAAGGTTCAATGAAGCCAATCATCATCCTCTGCCAACCATCTACGGCTGTATAACTACTGGCACGGCTTGGCGGTTTCTTAAATTAGAGAAACAAGTAGTGGCGATCGATGTGAGAGATTACCCGTTTCCCCCTGTCGAGCAAATTCTGGGGATGCTGGTCTGGATGGTACGAGAGGGTTAGACATTATTACCCACAGACTAAAAGTCTGGGGCTACACAAACAAAGCCATAGCGGGTTACTCAACCACTTCAATATTCTCTGGTGGGGTTGCGTTATCTTACAAAATATGCATCCATAGCTAAGGAAATATGACTAACACTCAAAAGAGTCACTTTTACCGTGAGTTTGACCTGAAAAAGGTGCAGCCATCTCACAAAGTACCAGCTAATCATCAGAATGAAGCGTTAGCCAAACTTAAGGAATGGTTCAAAAAGCAATACTCTGAGCCTACGGGTGGTATTCTGGCTTTGCCAACAGGTGGTGGTAAAACTTTCACGGCTAGTCGCTTCCTCTGTTCTAGCTTGTCTTTGGATAGCTTCGATGGTTCCGTTTCCAAAGGCTATAAAGTCTTATGGCTAGCACATACCAAACATTTGCTAGAACAGGCTTTCTATAGTTTTGAGTCAGAAGTTGGGCGAATATCTGAACAAAAACGGCAGCTAAATGTGCGGGTTGTATCACCAGGACATCAACCCGTCCATTCAATTAAACCTAGTGATGACGTTGTGATTATTACGCTCCAGACATTGAGAGGAGCCTATAATCGCCAGGATACTCAACTCGAACCATTCCTTAACTCAGCAGCAGATAAGCTTTTTGTCGTCTTTGATGAAGCACACCACTCGCCGGCTTACAGCTATCGCAAGTTAATGCTGGACTTGCGTGAACGTTTTAGTAATAAAATGTGGCTTTTGGGTTTAACAGCTACTCCGACTTATACAGATGAAAGTAGACGTGGATGGCTTAGGGAGCTTTTTCCACAAGAGGTAATTTATCCAAAGAATGCAGAAGGCTTTGTAGATAGGCTCATAGGTGATGGTATCCTTGCCAAGCCAGAATTTGAGGAACATCCCACGAATCTTGAAGTTGAATTTGACGAGCAAGAATATAAAAAATGGGTCAGCACCTATAAAGATTTACCAGAAGATATCATCAAGAAGCTAGCTGAAAATGAAGAACGCAATCAATTTATTGCTGATACCTATGTAAAGCATAAGGAACGCTACAAAAAAACTATTATCTTTGCAGATAGATGGTATCAATGTGAGGCTTTATGTAAGTTCCTGGAGAAGCGAGGAGTAAAAGCAGGAGCAATTTATACAAAAGTTGATAAAAGTTCGAGTACCGTCATTGCCAATCATCAGGAAGTTTTGGAGCAATTCCGTAATGGTGATTTGGAAGTGCTAATTAATATCCAGATGCTGACGGAAGGTACTGATGTTCCTAATGCTCAAACCGTTTTCCTAACTAGACAGACTACTAGTAGCATCTTACTAACCCAGATGATCGGACGGGCATTGCGTGGTTCTCAGTTTGG
>DATNPH010000080.1:0-101264 GCA_036703315.1 Coleofasciculaceae cyanobacterium | reverse complement strand
GCTAATGGTGTTATCTCTAAGCCGTCTGGTCAGGCGACTCTCCCCAGCGTGAGAGTTAATCATGGTGACGGCTCTACGACTTACCATTATCCTGATGGTTCAAGCGTTACTATCGATGCTACAAAGATTCCTCCAACTGGAGTACCTCTGAGATAAAAAGAAGCCCAGAAAAAAAATCACTGGGCTGGAGTCTGTTGCATTGTAGTTTATTAACGCACAACCTAGACTACCGCCGAAAGCCTTTATAGTGCTTTCGACTATACTTTGCATTCCAAGAGAAAAGAACAATTTTTGCTTGAGCAATACCTACTAACTTATAACCTAGCTCATTATTTGGATAGAAAGTTAGCCTCTCCTTCAGAGAGAGGGTACTAAAAATCTTAAGTGTTAGCTTAGTACTAAGCACAAAACATGACTCCAAGAAAAATATATTATTGAAAGTTTATCAGCGACCAGAACAATAAAAAACGCTCTGATTGAGGCGTTTTAGTATTGTTTAAATTTGACTACTAAACTTCCCAAGGAATTGCATCCATTGGCTAATTTTTTGGATAAATTTTCTGTGTCTGAATAAATAGAAAAATTTTAACCTATTGAAACATATTGGATTGCTATGTTTAGTCATATCTTTCAAAACAATGGTTATGAACCGCTCCAGACTAATCAATCTCTAGAACTTTCTCTTTTCATAACCAAGCTCAAAAATAATATTTGGATTTTTGGAATTCACTCTTGGCTATTTGGAATCACTGATAGAAGCCTTGCTTCCTTGGCTGACGGTTATTTATCGGCAATAGAAATCGCACAACTATTCACCGCTTCTTTCCTATTTATAAGTTGGGTGTCTTTGAAGCCAGAAAAAAGTTTTAATAGCGGTGGCTTAAAGACTATTCAAAGATATCAAGCGGATTTAACTCTTTACCAGGATGAAGTACATTTATGTTCAGCTCAATCCCGAATGCTTGAGTTGCAAGAACAACATATGATCAGCCAAGAATATATTTTGCCTTTTCCCTATCTATGCCAAATCTATCATTTATTGAATTTAAAACATTTGGAAACAATACATAATTTTAGTCTTAATAATTTGAAGGTTCTGAAAGTCAGCGACTTTCAGCCTACAGCTCTTGGTGGAATGGTTAAATTCCAAACCATTTTAGATTCTCCAGTTAATGCTCTGCGAATTTGGAGGTTGCCTATAGTTGAAGTGGGATTGATATTGCATAATCCCTATACTGTTGAACTTTGTATTCCGGTTTACAACAACAAATATATAATTGTTATGTTTAATGTTGTTCCCTTAAGTAAGCATGAACATAAATTATGTATAGATATCTATAGTAATCTACAGTGGCCCAAACCATTACTGCAAATCCTCTTGCATTTTGCATCTTGTTTGACCCTCTTTGAAGATTTGCCCTATTTACGTAAACTAGCCCAAATAAATATATATCGTTTAGCCAATTTAAGTAGAGTTTCAAATCATGAAACTATGTGGCTTTTTAAAAGATTTGTTGAGTTATATGGTTCGAGCTTAGAACCCTCTAAAACAATAAACCTCGTGCAAAAATACCAAAGTACCCTACCCCAGCCGTCCCCTTAGTAAGGGGAGGGGGATTTTCCCCTTTACAAGGGGGGACTAAGGGGGTAATTCAGATTTAATGCAAGAGGTTTTATTAGAGCCATTGATGAAAAAAAGGGAACTGATTTATGTTAAATCAGTTCGTTGTCACTTATAGAGTTATCAACGCCTACCCCGTACTTTAGTTTCCTTCTTTTTAAGTTAGGAGAGGAAAGGTGGTCCAGAGGATAGTGGATAGTAGAGCGCAACTGTTCAGTTTTTGGAGAAGCTTGTAATCTAATCCCCCCACGAGCTACTAACGACTAACTCAATCCCCCCCCTTCTTAAGACGAGGTTCTAAACTTTCGGTCCTCTGTTTTTTACAGCCCCAGAGCTATTATCAGTTTCTACGCCTTCCTTTAATCCGCACGAATCTTTTCTAAACTGTTGTTCAAGCTCTTCGATAAAGCGATGAAGTTCTTCAATTAGTTCGTTGATAATTTTAGTTTTTTCAACTTTAACGCCTGGACTGATGTTCATAGTTTGAGCACAACCTTATTAGAGTTATCTTCTTAATGCTTGAAAGTCTCTTACCGTTATAGATTAGGTTTATATGTGTTCAGGAAATTTTCTGTATTTCCTCGCTGCGATCGCTAAACAGTTCACTATCCAAGCCCGCTTCAGCAATTTCGTTGTTTTGCTCTGCGGCTTTATCGCTTAATGCAGTTAATCCAGATGGTGATACAGAGGAATAGCTATCTTTGCCCTTGGCGCTATCGGTTCCAATACCGCCCGGTTTGGGCAATAACGTGTTGAAAAAGCCTAGTAGATTGGCAGTGAGTCCTGGAAATAGCTCGTGAAACTTGACAGCAATCTGTGCGGTGAGTGATAGTACAACTTCCGCATCACCATGCTTGCAAGCTGCAATGATCTGACGCGCTGCACGTTCAGCACTCATGGAAATAATGGGAAGGGAATCACTGATGCTAAACCAAGTGTATTCGGCACGATGCTGACCTTTGAAAATTGCGTTATGTGGGCTGCCTGTACGCATTAGACCAGGACATATAGTGGTCACAACGATCCCGTCTTTCGCCAACTCCGCTCGCAATCCTTCGGAAAACCCAGTCAACGCAAACTTACTAGCGCTGTACGGTAACAGGTGCGGCACGCTGATCTTGCCACCAATGGACGAGATATTAACAATGCGACCCTCGTGCCGTTGGCGCATTTCGGGCAATACCGCAAGTGTTGTGTAAAGTGGTGCCCAGAAATGGATTTTCATGGCTGCTTCGTAGTCTTCAGGCGTCATCACCTCGATCGGACCGACGGCGATCGCACCTGCATTGTTGATGAGTACGTTAATCTGACCAAAGCTATCGCGCACAGTTTGCACCATCTTGTTGACCTGCTCTATGTCGGTCACATCACACGGCACTGCCAGCACATCCGCACCGTACTTAATCAAATCTGTACGGGCGCGTTCCAACTCAGCTTGATCACGGGCACAAATTGCCAAATGCGCTCCTTCCCGCATTAATTCGCGTGCCATAACTAGACCCAGTCCACGCGACCCACCTGTGATCAGCACCGTCTTGCCGCTCAGATTATATTTGCGCAGCGATCGCACCACGACCCATATGGCGAACAATGCACCCACAACTACTGTGGCAAGCATGAATACATTGTTGTTCAGTTCACTCATCACTCCTCCCCTATGCAGACAGCCCAGGCTAATAGCACCTCAGGCTCATAATCTACCTCTGTGGCTTTATCGGCTCGTCTGCCTATAGGAATGAACTAAGATTAAGTCAATTGGTTATTAAGAACACAAAATTTTGACTTGCGCATAGCGGTACTAAGGTCTTTGTGCAACGCCTACAGGTGAAACGGCTTCGTCAATGAGTTGCATCAATCGCTGCCGTAGCGTATCTAAACCTAAACGCTCCGTGGCTGAAATAAATACAGCTTCGGGATACTCTTGCTGAGCTAAAGCCAGAGATTCGCTATCGACCTGATCAACCTTATTAAAAGCAATCAAAGCTGGACCCGGAAGGGCAGGCATTTCTCCTAGCACATCCATCACTGAACGAATGTGGCTTTCCCAAGCGGGATGGGAAAGATCGACCACATGGAGCAACGCATCTGCCTCAGTGACTTCCTCTAAGGTGGCTCGGAATGCATCCATCAGAGGTGGTGGGAGTTCGTGAATAAACCCTACGGTATCAGTCAGAAGAATCGTCCGCCGTGCCTGGGTTTCGGGGTCTGTAATGACCAGCTTTCGTGTTGTTGGATCGAGGGTAGCAAAGAGTTGATCGGCTGTATAAACCTCGGCATGAGTCAAGACATTCAGTAGCGTGGATTTCCCTGCATTGGTATAACCCACCACTGCAATAGTGGGAACTTCTTGCTGTTGTCGCTGTTGTCGTAACCGAGCACGATGGGCTTGTAGTTGGTTAACTTCCTGCTGGAGTTGAGCGATTCGCCGCTGAATAACTCGCCGCTCAGTTTCTAGTCTGGTTTCACCTGGTCCTCTAGTACCAATTCCACCTCCTAGCCTGGACATCCCCTGACCTCGACCACGAAGCCTAGGCAGCATGTATTCCAGTTGCGCCAGTTCCACTTGCAATTTACCTGCTTGGGATTGAGCGCGTTGAGCGAAGATATCCAGAATCACTTCAGTCCGGTCTACCACTGAGATGCCAATCTCGGCTTCTAAGTTTCGCCCTTGAGAGGCGGAGATGTCTCGGTCAAAGACAATGAGATTGGCTCCAAGCTGATGAGCCAAATGGGCAATTTCTTCTATCTTGCCCTGACCAACGACTGTTTGAGGATGAGGACGCGATCGCTTTTGTTGCACCACTCCTAATACCTCTCCTCTGGCGCTCTCAACCAACCGAGTCAGTTCCTCGAGTCCATCTTGAAATCGTTGTTCAGATATGTCCTCGGTCATCAGTCCGACTAGCAGAACGCGATCGTGATCGGACTGGGTTTCTTGGAATTGTGATGTTTCAAAGCCTGCTGCTTGAAACTCCGTTTCCCATTCATCAACTAATTCGTCAAAGTCTTGCTCGATCAGGTCATCTAGTCCCAGAGGAGAAGAAACGAGCCAAGGCGTTTCTAAATTGGGTACAAGGTGAGCTAGGTAAGCTTCCTTAACATAGTCCGTAGCTGTACCATTTCGTTGTTTAGTCCCGTTACCATTTGGGATTAACACAACTAAAGCATCTAAACGTTGCTGTGCCATTGCTGTGAGTGCCCCTACATCAGGTGTCTCTCCTTTGAGTTGAGTGGCAAGGCAACGAATCCCACTTAAACGTTGAGTACCATGCCGAGGCAGTTCTTGTGGAGGAATTTTAGTTTGAGCTGGGGTACCTACTGCGACTCGGATTACCTGCCCACGGCGATTGATGTAAGAACATACGGACTGATGAATTTCTGAACTAATGGCTGCTAGCTGCTGTGCAAATTCAGGGGTAATTAGGCGATCGCCTGGTTGTCGCTGATCATACAGCTGTTGTAGTTCCTTAATTTGACTCGATTTTAATCCTTTAATTTTCCCGTAAATTGTCTCGCTCATTTCAACTAAAAAACTAGCTTCTGAATTTCTTGCTACTATATGTTATTGAACTAATATTTTGAGTTAATCTTTCTTTGGGATTAACTCTAGGTATAAATTAGTAACTTGTCATCGTAACAATAGAGCCAAGCTCTGACTAAAGAAATACTAAGTTAGAGAGTAAATCTTCATTCTAAATCTTGTATTCATAATCACAAGCCTCCTTAACGTTATACTTAAATCGGCAAAATAGTTAGATATATTTTCTGAGAAACATGTTTTCAACGACAATACTGTTAGTCTACTCAATTAGATATAAAATTTTGCCTTAAATATAAAGTTAATATGCATTCAAATTGCATCTAGAGAACAGGTCAAATACCTGCTAATCTTAGTTTTCCCGATTTAACTAGATTCAGACTAGAAATATATCGTAATATAATCTATGAATAATCTCGAAAAAGAATCAACTTAGATTAAGTAACAAATAATCATCTGATTCTAAAAATTAATGGCTAAAATTTGTAGTAATTGCTCGTTATTTCAAAGAAATTGAAACAATCTAAACCAAGCTTATTGCAAATGAATTGTTACTCGGTAGTTGCTCATTAGTGGGACGTCGGTGGCGACTACTATTGTTAGTATGCTAATAGAAACTACGGCTGCTAGCTTTCGGACTGTTAGATTAGACGCCATGAACTTCCTACACAACAAAGGATGAAAATCCTTCTTCCCTTGTTCCGTGTTCCCTCTTCTCCGTTCCCTATTTTCAAGACAGTGTTGATAGCTTACTAGGACGGTTTTCTGCCTCAGCTGTTTTACAACTGGCTGCTCATAGGAGTGCTTGCGCTTAAAAATTCTTAACAGCATTTCTCATCAGATCAGTTTAATCTAAGGGTTTGGGGGATTTTTGCTGTTTCGTAACCAATCGTACATTAGCCGTAAACTTTAGGGATAGAAAATTTAGCATGAGTAGCAATTTAGCCACCAAGTTGCGTGAGGGTACTAAAAAAGCTCACACAATGGCGGAAAACGTTGGGTTTGTCAAATGCTTCTTAAAAGGAGTCGTTGAGAAAACCTCTTACCGGAAGCTAGTCGCAAACCTCTACTTCGTCTACTCGGCGATGGAAGAAGAGATGGAACACCACCATGCGCATCCAATTCTCTCAAAAATTTACTTCCAAGAGCTTAACCGGAAAAAAAGCCTAGAGCAGGACTTGAGCTTCTACTATGGCCCTAACTGGCGAGAGCAAATAGCTCCTTCCTCGGCAGCTAAAGACTATGTGGAGCATATTCACCAAGTGTCTGCCTCCCAACCAGAACTGTTGGTTGCCCATTCCTATACGCGCTACCTGGGTGACTTATCGGGCGGACAGATTCTCAAAAAGATTGCCCAACAGGCTATGAATTTATCAGATGGGCAGGGTACTGCTTTTTATGAATTCAAAGAGATTCCAGATGAAAAGGCATTCAAGCGTCAGTACCGGGAAGCCTTAGATGAGCTACCTGTTGATGAAGCAACAGCGGATCGGATTGTTGACGAAGCAAATGCGACGTTTGGCATGAATATGAAGCTGTTCCAGGAACTGGAAGGCAACTTGATTAAAGCGATCGGTCAGATGCTCTTCAACACCCTGACACGTCGGCGTGGTTCCGGCAGTACAGAACTAGCAACAGCTGAATAGTCAGTACTGACTATTTTTCAATAGTTACGGTGTAAAGGCACTCATAAAGGGTGCTTTTTTTTGCGTTTGTTTGTATGGGTGTTCTATCCTATACCGTTATTTACTCCCAGAAACAGTAAAAGAGAAGAGACTAGGCTTGGCCAAAGGCAAGGAAGCAATAAAAGCTCTCACCACAGCTAGCAGTGCACTTGTCGCTAGAGGGATCAATAAAACCTATATATTTTCTTGTCAAGTTGAGCCTGAGGCTCAGGTAGTAAGGGTTTTATCTTATTGTCACTTTTTAGAAACAAATCTTTACTCAAAACAATTGAAATTAATAAGTCCTAATGGAATAATAGGCAAAGAGCGTAATACATGTCATACGCTTGTATGACATTTAAGGTTTTACCCTATCTTAGGGGGAGCATTCAAATAGCTTCAAATTTTATTATCCTGAAAAAGTTAGCTTTTACAGGGCATATTTTTTATACCTAAGTAAAGGAATTGCTCCAATTTATGCTTTACCTTAATTATATAAATTTAGTTGAATAATGATGTGCTAGTTTATCTAGAACCCTGGACAGAAAAGAATTATGGCTGATAACATCCTCAAATTTACTCTGTATTTCAATGTGTTTTTTTAGTGAAGATAATCAGCAACTACTAGATATCTGCATATAAAAAATGCAATTATTAAATAAATAAAGAACTTGTATGATTGCAAAAATTGCGAAATTTAACAAAACTCGGGGCTGTGTCTATAAAAGACAAAAAATAAATCGTAAAAGTTCTTAACAGTTGAATTTCGCGATCGTATTAGCCCTTTGCGAAGCAGCATGAAGTGCAGCGCAACGCACTGAAGCCTGAACCGTAAGGTTCCGCTGATTAGGTTTTTTCTCTTGTCAACCTTTAGTTTTTTGGAGCAATCAAATTTATGTCTCAACTCATCCAAAATGCACCAACCGCCACTGTACATGCTGAGTTTGCCACAACCACCGAGGCTTACGTCTCGACTTTTGTAGGTCGTGGAGGTAACATCCCTGATGGTCGCGGTAGCTTTCAGGATGACGTTATTGTTACAGACAACTTCAACATCACTGACGTGACTGTTACGCTGAAAGACCTGGTTCATACCTGGGTTGGCGACCTTGTCGTGCGGTTGCGTCACGTAGAATCAGGAATTGTGGTCGATTTGTTCCGGCGACCTGGTCAACCCCAATTTTCTTCGAGTGGCTATAGCAACGACCTTAAAGGCAATTACAGCTTCAACGACCACTTCAATACTGACTTTGAAGCAGCAGCTGGAGAGAACGCCATTATCCCTAGCGGTGGCTACACCTCGTTGGAATCTCTCTCTGTCTTTCGTGGTCTGTCAGCCACTGGCACTTGGCAGATCCTCATCAATGATTGCTCTGCTGGTGACTCTGGTGCCTTGGGTTCTTGGAGTCTAAACCTGGCATAGGGTTAATCAAAGAACACGCGAAGGCGTGGGCTCTAAAGACGTAGAGAAGTGAACAAACTTCCCGCAGACATCCCCGCGTCCATTGAAATCCTCTCCACGCAATTTAACAGCTCAAAGAGAGGATTCCTAATTTCGCAATCAGGTTAAGTGTAAGTCCGGTGAGTGATACAGATAGGAGGCATCAAACCTCCTATTTTTTCGTTTTTTCCTGTGCCTTTTCGGAAAGAGCATAGGCGATAGGAGCGCACAGCTGTGCGCTCCTACAACATCTTGTATTGCACTCAATTGCTAATTGCTATATTGCTGAACCAACGTTCTAGTCCTCTCAAGCGTAAGATTGGATATCCTCACCACACTGATCAACCAGGTAACAAAGGGCACGGAAACGCAAGCCGATTAATTGATCGTAGAGAGGATTGAGCTTGCACAGTGGTGGAATGTGCGCGACTAGGTGACCGAAGAGTTTAATATCGCGCTCGAACGGACATTGAGCTGGAATAACTTTGGAGAGAAATCGAGCTAGCTTGGGATCGTGAACATCTACTTCATCAAGCCATTGGCGCACAGGTTGCAGTAAATCAAGACGTTTCTTACGCAGTCGATGGCTCTTGGCTGAGTGGATAGGCTGCTCAACTAATGCTGAATTGGAGAGCGGGCTGCTTTTTGTATTGTTCCTAATCATAGCTCTACTCCAAGGAAACGATCTGCTTCTCGTTTGCAGCGCTTGCGTTATCACATCACTGCTGATTTTTCTTGACTGCTTCTACTTACAACGATACGAAGCGCAATGAAGCCTTGGGTAAAGGTATGAATAAGAAAGCTCAAGGTACTGATAAAGCTTTGATGAAAAGACCGAGAAGGGGGTTGGGGGCTAGGGGTTCGGAGAACCGGAAAGCCAATCCTATAATTGGTTACAAGCCCCTAAAGTTATTTATAGATAAGCTACTAAATATTCGTTCTGAGGTGACGCCTAAGAGGTTAGCGTATGCTCCCGTTTCTCTGTTCCTATAAGCTATTAACGGTTTTGGGACTTACAAAAAGAGTATTTTCACAATTAATTCACAAAGTTCATCTATCTTAGGGTATAGATTTGATACCTTAGGACGTGCTAAAACAAAAATATTTAATTTGGCAACGCAGAATCTTACTTGCTGGCATGGCTGCTGTGTGTAGTCTTCTTTTCGATCTGCTGATACCAATGAAAGCGCCAGCGCAGCAAGCAGTTATTCCCTCCGTTACCCAACCGCTACAGCAGTACATTACCTTTTCAGTAGCGCAAAGGTTTCAGGGAAAAGTTATTAAACAGGTAAAGCTGAGCAGCGAAAACAAAGCGATCGCTCTTACCTTTGATGATGGTCCGAACCCCACTACAACACCTCAAATCCTTTCCATCCTCAAG
The DNA here is from genome assembly GCA_036703315.1 of Coleofasciculaceae cyanobacterium. GTDB lineage: Bacteria > Cyanobacteriota > Cyanobacteriia > Cyanobacteriales > Coleofasciculaceae > DATNPH01. Next base: position 91,619 of record DATNPH010000080.1, on the reverse strand, counting down.
GAAAATCAAATCAAGGCAACGTTCTTCTTGATTGGGAACAATCTCCAAAAGTTCCCCCAAATCGGACAACAAATCGTCGCCGATGGTCATGCTCTTGGCAACCATACCTGGCATCACTGGCGTCGCGTGATGAATGAATTTACGGCATCCCGCGAAATTCTTGACACAGCAGCATTCTTCTATAAAACCACTGGTGTGAAAACTTCCCTGTTTCGTCCCCCAAATGGTTTTCTCTACAATGGGTTAGCCGATTATGCCCTTAAGGAAAAAGATGTAGTTGTACTGTGGTCAGTTGATGCAGGCGACTGGCGCGGGAGTCGTGCCTCTGTGGAAGGGTTAGTGAATCAGGTACTGAAAAATGCTAAGCCAGGAGCAATTGTGTTAATGCATGATGGCGGAGGCGATCGCTCAAGAACCGTACAGGCTCTACCAACAATCATTCACAAACTCAAAGAGCGGGGCTACATATTTGTAAGTGTGCCTGAACTGCTCCAGATGCAAGACCAAGAACTCCAAGATACAGTCAACGCAAGTGTGAAAGCTGAAAAAAGATAATGTATGGAATCTCCAAGCGAACGTGGTTTACCCTTGATAAGCAATTCAAAGGTTAAAATGCTCTAACCCAATAGTGTTGAGACTTTTAGCGACTGCGACAATGTAAGTTTTAGGCGCGACAGCTTAATTACTCTTCTCGATTGAGTAATTGCTGAGATCCTAATCTCGCCGATCGCTTAAATTCATGGTTCATGAGCTACCACAATGATCCATAAGCAATGACTAATCATCAAGAGCAGTAGGATTGAATATCCTCACTACAGTGATCCGCCAAGAAACAGAGAGCACGAAAACGCAGTCCAACGAGTTGCTCGTAGAATGGATTCAATTTGCATAGGGGGGGAATATGTCCTACCTTGCGACCGAATAGTTTAATATCACGCTCAAAAGGACATTGAGCTGGGATCACATTAGAGAGAAACCTAGCAAGCTCAGCATCGTGAATCTCAATTCCATCTAGCCATTGACGTAATGATTGCAATAAGTTGAATGAAAATTTAGGTAATTGATTACCTTGAACTAATTGGAAATTTTCTCGATATGTTGTAACTACTTTAGCTAAGGTATTGGAATTTTTTTCCACAATACTGCTCATCAGTTTATCCTCTTGTTAGGTCAACCCTTTGACAATGTAGAGTGTTGAATTCAACAACTCATCAGTAAGCAAAACTATACGCTATCGATAGGTAAGGCTTACAAGCAGCATACAAATCGAGGTGGTGTAGCTTTTTCAGCCTTGCAATTTAGTCCTTAGCTAATACCGGGTTAGCACGAAGGATTTGCTTTGATACTCTTATTCTAAGTAATAAGAAGCAAAGCTTGTATTTAGTAACCCCAGGAATTTCTAATGGCTATTATCTGAAGTAACTATATCTAATATGGGTTCTGAATTGTAAAGGTACCAGTACCCGAAGGGATAAGTTTGTACGTAAGCCAGTAATGGAACTATTACTTAAGTTGGATATAAGCAAAAAGTATAACAAAATTCAGCAAAGTTTTTCGACAATCGAATTATTAACAAACTGAGTCTGTAGATTAAAATTATTTATTTTAATTAAAAGTAGTTATGTCAGTGAGAGTTAGTTAGAACTCCTATAAGCCTTGCCGCTGACATGTGTTTTCTAATGAGTCAGGAAGCACAAGGGTATTGAAACCCCTGTCAGTTACCGTTACCTTCAAACCGACAACAGGGGGGATCAGTGTCAATTCAAGGATTTTGTATCCTTCTGTTGAGGCGCGGTTGAATCGTGTAGCACCTCAAGAACTGAGAAATGCGATCGCACTTCATGCCGTTGAGTCCAGCCTGAATTGTCTCGTGTTGTTTCCAGGCTTCAAGACATTGATTAAAATAGTGTAAACTTATGTTAAGAAAGTAAGGGAGTAATCGTTATGGCAACCCAAATCGGATTCGGCAAGGTTGAAGCGCAGAAGCAGACAGCGAAGAAAAACAAAGCGAAACGGGTAGCCGCGTCACGGAAGCACGAAGAGATGAAGAAGTCAGGGTTGCCCGAATTCAATATATATGTGCGTATCCAGGGACAGGCAAACTGGTTACCAGCTGGTTCGATGACCGTGAATCGTAGTAGTCTGATTAACCAAGCTCTGTTCGAGCAAGAAGAAGAGTTGCTCAAGGGAGTTTTCCGCGTGATCCCTAAACTACGTAAGTACCAAGGTCAGTTGGAATACGGCTATCGGCTCAAGGAATTTAAGGATGAGCCAATTGAGCTAGCAACTCGTCCCAAAGCAACGGCTGGAAACTTGATTCAATCAACACTTCTGGGCGTAAAAGACCGCGTCTCTGCTCTGCTCAAGCGCAGTTGAGGAGGGTGGCGAACTTCACTGAAGGGTTACGGTTAACCGATGTGCCACCTCAGTAAATCTTCTCGATAATTAATAGAGTGATATACCGATATCAGCAGTGAATACCTGGGTTGATCGGAATGAGGCGTGTAAGCAAGTGCTACTTGCCAGCTCACTGAATTGTTCCTAAACGCTATTCCAATGCACTGGGATCACTGCTGAGTATCAGGATAGCCGATTAGATTAATAGCGATTTAGCTTAAATATCCGAAACTCAACATTACTAATGATTGCCAACGCAACTGTTACAGATAACCCTTTGTTGATTGGCAAAGGGCTACCCCCGTTTGAAGCCATTAAGCCAGAGCATGTAGTGCCTGCCATGACGCAACTCTTGGCTGAACTAGACGAGGAACTTGCTACCTTAGAACATCAAGTAACGCCCACTTGGAGCGGCTTGGTTGAACCTCTAGACCGCTTGGGTGAGCGTCTCACTTGGAGTTGGGGAATAGTAAACCATCTGATGGGCGTCAAGAATAGTCCTGAATTGCGTGAGGCTTTCGAAACGGTACAGCCTCAAGTCATCCAATTTTCAAATAAGCTCAGTCAAAGCCAACCCCTTTATAAAGCTTTCAAGGCGATGCGGGAAAGCAATGCCTGGAGCAATTTCGAGCCGGCTCAACAGAGGATTGTTGAAGCCGCTACTAGAAATGCTGAGCTTTCAGGTATTGGTTTGGAGGGACAACAGCGCGAGCGGTTCAACGAAATTCAGATGGAGTTGGCAGAGCTTTCTACTAAGTTCTCCAACCATGTGCTGGATGCCACCAAAGCATTTAGCCTTAAACTCTCTAGTAAAGATGAAGTAGATGGTTTGCCACCTAGCTTACTCAGTCTAGCGGCTCAGGCGGCTCGTGCGGCTGGTGAGGAAGGCGCGACACCTGAGAATGGACCCTGGCTAATTACGTTGGACTACCCTAGCTATGTCCCCTTCATGCAGCACAGCACCCGTCGTGATTTGCGGGAGAAGCTCTACAAAGCTTTTGTCAGCCGTGCCTCAAGTGGTGAGTTGGATAATACTCCATTGATTGAGCGAATTTTAGAGCTGCGTAAAGAAGAAGCGACACTACTGGGCTTTAACAGTTATGCAGAATTGAGCCTTGCCAGTAAGATGGCTCCTAACGTTGAAGCAGTAGAGGCACTGCTGGAGGAATTGCGTGGTGCCAGCTATGAGGCAGCGGCTAAAGATTTAGAGGAGCTGAAAGCGTTTGCAGCTGCCAAAGGTGCCTCAGAAGCCAGCGACATGAAGCACTGGGATATCAGCTTTTGGGCTGAGCGCCAACGGGAAGAAAAATTTGCCTTCAGTGCAGAAGAATTGCGCCCTTACTTCCCCTTGCCGCAAGTTCTAGATGGGTTGTTTGGTCTTGTGAATCGGCTGTTTGGTGTAACCGTTACGGCAGCAGATGGGCAAGCCCCAGTATGGCATGAACATGTGCGTTATTTTCAGATTGCTGACGAGACGGGTACCCCAATTGCCTACTTTTATCTAGATCCTTATAGCCGTCCTGCTGAGAAGCGCGGCGGTGCTTGGATGGACGATTGCATTGGTCGCGCAAAGATTACTGACAATGGTAAGTTCACAACACGCTTACCAGTGGCATATTTGGTGTGTAATCAGACTCCCCCGATAGACGGTAAGCCCAGTCTGATGACTTTTAATGAAGTGGAGACATTGTTCCACGAGTTTGGGCACGGCTTGCACCATATGCTAACTAAGGTGGATTATCCGGGGGCTTCGGGTATCGCTAATGTGGAATGGGATGCGGTGGAACTGCCTAGCCAATTTATGGAAAATTGGTGTTATGACCGACCTACTTTGATGGGGATGGCGAGGCACTACGAAACTGGCGAGCGGCTACCGGAGCACTATTACCAGAAGCTATTAGCGGCACGTCACTACATGAGCGGTAGTGGAATGTTGCGGCAGTTGTACTTTAGCCGTGTTGATCTGGAACTCCACCACCGTTATGTGCCGGGTGGTGATGAAACTCCAAACGATGTACGTAACCGCATTGCCAAAACCACGACTATTTTGCCTCCCCTGCCAGAAGACGCTTTCTTATGTGCGTTTGGGCATATTTTTTCTGGTGGCTATGCGGCGGGATATTACAGCTACAAATGGGCTGAAGTCTTGAGTGCTGATGCCTTTGCGGCATTTGAGGAAGCCGGCTTAGACAACGAGGAAGCGATCGCCTCCACAGGCAAGCGCTACCGTGATACAGTGTTGGCTCTAGGTGGTAGCTTGCATCCGATGGAAGTGTTCAAGACATTCCGAGGTCGCGAACCGAGTACCGAACCTTTACTCAGGCATAGTGGCTTGGTTAGTGCCGCTTAAAATGAAGGCTGCATCTGGAAGTTGTTGATTGACCAGCTAATTTGAGATTTATTTACTCCGCCTGTTAATAGCAGGGCTGTTTGATTCTCCTCCAAACCTGCCAGGGGCTTAATTCCCTCATCTGATAGCCCAAGTCCTCTAAAGACGACTCAACTACTAATTCTTTGTCCTCTGAGCGAGGGCTTGAGCTAGGAGACAGGGGTTTCAACCCCGGGCGGATGAACGCTTTGAGAGAATGAAACAGCCCTGCACTTGCGGGGGGAATCAGGGAGGTGGCGGGGAGGGGTTAGGGGTCTTATCAAGGGTAGGTTTTTCACGAAGCCGTGAGTACGGACTATTGAATGAACGAAAAAATTAGCTTTTCCTTCCCTGTCTGCCTTATCCCTTTCCTAACCCAAGTGTAAAAAATCTGCACCTGTGAGAGGTTGGGAGAGGGGTCGTTTTTTGAGTGAATTAACCAACGGTATCTTGTATCTTTTTAACTCGAGGCAATTTGTGCAGCTTACTTCTGCTCCAAGAGCCAGTCGAAATCAAGGACATTCAACTCCTCAATAAGATTAGGCTCTGGAACGGGCGTAGAAGAATCTTTCCGCAAAATGTACGTCACACTGCCACTTCCAGCTCTCGTCGTTTCTCCCTCTTGGAGTAGATACGAAAAAAAGGAACTTCTATTACCAAAATCTCTAATAATCTGGTAGCTTACTCCATTATTAAAAGCTTCAAAATCTAATCCTGCTAAATTCCCATCTTCAAACAATAATCGGGGATATAAAGAAAAATCAAGATCGTTGGCTTCTGTATAAAGTACATCCAAGAACTCAAAATTGATAGACAATCCCTCCTGGGCTCCAACCTCCTCGCTCCCTATTCCCCTTAGAGTCGAGCTATCATAGCTGAAATATCCCTCAAACTGTTTTCCAGATAAACAGCCAGAGGTTACATTGACTATGAAGTCATAGGTAACGGTGGCAGCTTGTGTTACGTTAGCTTCTATCGTGGTCAAGCTCAGGTCTGTGCCTGCTGTTTTGACTGAGGAGCTTTTGACGATGTTGCTTGTCATGTTTCTGTTAAAGTTGCTAGAGGTTTTAGTAATTTGACAATCTCTCTAGGCGCAAGTGAGCACTAGAAGTCTCTGCGTGGAGAGATTCTGGATAGTAGTTGTGTCAGTTACGGTAGTTGGTAGTGAAGACATCGAAAGACGAGCGATCGATGGTAGACATGAGTGCGTGGTTTGGTATTCCCCGCAATGATTGAAGCCTAATCTACTGGGTTATGTGAAAACTAGTACCTTTACAGAAGCTTCAGTGAAAAAACACAATAGATAACTATAGGAATTGACACTAAAAATTAGTAAAACGGCTGCTGGAGAAATAGCTGTTAAGCGATAGAACCTAGTAAAATCAACGATAAATTGGAACTTTTCTGTGCAAAAAGACTGACTTTAATGAAGTCATTTTTGTAATCAGACGAGTAAAAGTCGTATGAAGATATGGTGAAGTACAAATACTCATTCAGGTATTTTGCCTCTACCTGGTAGGTCTGAGCTGAGCTTTCAAGTCGAGAAATCATCTTAGGATGTGCAATGCCGCGATCGCACTCCTAGGGGACGCCAAACCTAATCACCTAGGTTAACTTAAATGAAAATGCTTACAGAAACCCATCTCAATGGCTAACTCACTAAGAAGACAGCCTACTGGAATAAGGTGGTGAAGTGATGAGCACATCACATACCCAATCACCTGCTAAAATTTGAGAATTTTGCAATGGTAACTCGTGGGCAAGAGCCGTTGATTTTCCTCAATAGCTTGCCAGTCAAAATAGCTTTAAAAGTTAATAGCTAAAATTAAGATAACTGTATGCAAACTAGATGTTTAGTAGCTCACACGTCAACTACGCTCTAGCCGAAGCGATCGCCTATTAATGTCTACCACAGTTGCTGCCTCGATTCAAGTGCTCCGACACCAAGCCGCATCCCTGTTGCTCTATCAATCTGTCCTGGGTGGAGAAGTTGGTGAAGCGTTTGTTAACCTACTGCAAGCTCTCCGTCACGGCGATCCGGAAGGATTGAATTGCTTGTATGCCTACGGTAGGTGGTTTCAAGCCCTAGCGCGTCGCAATCAAAGCTGGCAAGACTACCTGCTAACGCAAATCCTTAGAAACGATAATCCCTTTACCCAACAAGCTCAATTAACCCCTCTGGCGAATTTGCCCTCCGCTCTAATCACTGCCGCACGGAGTGACTTGCAAGCCTTACATATCCTTTATAAGTGTAGAAGTGAGCAACTGAGCGATTGGGTACAACAGATATCCCAACTGCCTGTTGCACCGATTCCTTGGCATCAGGAACAGGATGTAGCAGTGCCAGGCATTGCTCCTCTAAGCCGTTATTCGGCAAAGGAGCAGATACTTCGAGAAAAGCTGCAACAGCTAGAAAACTGGGCAGATGCTGTGGAAGTCTTAGCTGATTATTACCAAGAATTTGGTACGGGGCTATTTGCCCAATATCGTGCCTTCCGTTGGCAGTCAGAAAAGTTAAATGGTATTGCTCATCCTGATCCTGTCCAGTTAACTGAACTGGTGGGTTATGAGTCCCAGAAAGAGGCTTTGGTTAAGAATACAGAGTTTTTACTCGCTGGGTACTCCTCCCTACATGTCTTACTCTATGGGAGTCGTGGTACTGGCAAATCTTCTTTAGTGAAGGGGTTGTTGAACAAGTATAGCGACTCGCCTAACGGTGATAGCTTTGCTACCCTTCGGGAAGGGCTACGCCCAACAAGCGGTTTGCGGCTGATAGAGGTGGCTAAGTCTGACTTGAAAGACCTGCCGAAAATTGTAGAGCAACTGCGGGATGTTCCTCAGAAATTCATTATCTTTGTCGATGACCTCTCGTTTGAGGAAGATGACGACGCCTTCAAAGCTCTCAAAGTTGTCCTGGAAGGTAGTGTAACGGCTCGACCGCAAAACGTTGTTGTGTATGCTACATCCAATCGGCGGCACTTGGTTCGGGAGTTTTTTGAAGATAGACCTCGTCCTCGTGATGGTGACGAAGTCCATGCTTGGGATACGGTTCAGGAAAAGCTGTCATTTAGCGATCGCTTCGGCTTAACGCTTACCTTTGAGCCAGCCAACCAAGATACCTATCTCAAAATTATCCGACATTTGGCAGTACTCTCAGAAATTTCCCTAAGCCCTAGCGAATTAGAGTATCGTGCTTTGCAATGGGCAACTCGTCACAATGGACGTTCTGGACGCACAGCACGGCAGTTTATCGACTTCCTTAGAGGGGAATTAGCCCTTTCTCAATCAACCTCGTAAGCCTTGTTTAGGGATAGGACGTGGGACTTAGTCCGGTGTAAGCCTAGTTCGTGGCGTCTAACCAGAACACTGCTAACTTGGATAAGGTATGAGGAATTCCTCTATAGAGTGTTAAACTCCTGTGCATCTAATCTGCTTTGGCAGGAAGTCTCTTGATTTGGCTCGCAACTAGCAATATGCAATCAACAAAAGTAGTCAATCAGATTCTTCTCGGTTCAGTCGCCTTTAGTGTCAGCTTTGGACTAGGACTGCTAGCAAACCGAGACTTGAACAAAGCCCTGCTGGCTGGTGTAATTACTGTCCCTGCTGCTTATGCAGGAGTCGTCATCGTTGACAAACGACGACTTAAGCAGGAGAAGTGGGCTAGAGTGTCTCTCCTCAACCAGATTCAAGAGCTTGAAGAAGAGGAAAACCAGCTTTATCAATCCCTGTATGCTGCAACATCAACAAGACAACAAATCGAAGCTAGCATCAATGCCTTGCAAAGCGAACGCAGCCACCTACTTAACAGAGTTTCAGACCTACACCACCAAAGGAACGAACTCTATCAGGAAATAAGTATTTCTCAAAACCAAAAACAGCAGCAAGAAGGACAACTATATAACCTGCAAACGCAAGTTCAGCAGCTTGAGAGACAGCAAGCTGATCTAAATTTATCTATCTCAGTGAAATCAGTCCAAATCCAGCAAATAGAAACTCGCATAAAACTGTTACGCAGTGAAGTAGAGCCGTTGGAACGGCAACTTGTAGAAAAGCAGAATCAACAAAAACAACTTAATCAAGACTTAGCTACTCTAGAAGGCAAAAAACAGGATTTAGGAGGAGAAGTTTATGACTTACAAACACACATTCAGGTACTACAGCAACGCCAGGAAGAACTAAATCAGGTTCTCTTCCCGTTGCAGAAGCAAAAGCAGGAAGTTGAAGTTAGTCTCACTCCTCTGCAAGCGAAACTTAAGCAGCTAAAAAACCAAGTTTCAGAGAAACAGAAGCAGCAAGAGCGACTCAATGAAGCTTTAGCGACGTTAGAAATCCGAAAACAGCAGTTAGAAGCCCAGTCTCAAAATCTGCAAACTCAAATTCAAGCACTTGAAGACCAGAAAACATCTCTAGCTCACCCTTCCATCCAGCGAGTTGATAATGTATTGCCTCATTTGATATTGATACCTGAAGAATGGCAGGAATGGCTTGACTTTACTCAACAGTTGAGTGAGGATGAGCAACGAACTCTCAAAGCTATTTTAGAACAAGATGAAGCTGAACTAAAGAGAATTGCTGACCAAAAATCGACAATGCCTCAGCTTTTAATTGATTCTATCAATGCCAAGGCTTTAGAAACCTTTGGTGACACACTGTTTATCAGTGGTGGAGGATTAACGGTTCCTCAAGTTCATGAAGAGTACTCGCCAATCTTTCTAGAGCCACTTATGGTTTATTTCAAGGATTTATTAGACCAAGTGGAAAAAACCTCGTCAGTAGCGGTCAGGACAAAATAATCCTTACTTTATCCTTGGTTAACGCCCCACTGCACTAATATCCTTTACACTTCAGACTTCTTTAGTCAATCAACCCTTAACAGACAACTGACATATAACAACGAGTCAGCAAAGTTGAACTCATTGTTACTAAACTCATTTATGTAAAGGTTTGTAACGTGTTTGCATAAGCTCCTGAGTTCTTCCAGATAGCTCAACAGAGGACGAACTAAACCGCCTCAGACAAACTGCAAACCGACCTAACTAACTATTAGGAACAAACTTGATGAACTTCTTCAAATCAGTGGTCTCTACTTCTATCTTGTTAGCCACGTTGTTATCCGGAAATGCGCTGTTTGCGCAGACAACGGTTAATAATTCCCAATCTCCCACCGAAGAGTCTACCCCCCAGACTACCAGCCCTGCTAGCTGCCAATATACTAGCTACAACATCCCCGAAGCCAAGTATCAGAGCGTATATGACAATTACGCCAAAATTAAAGATAACCGACCGACTTGGGTTGATGGCTTCGAGTACAAGGGCAAGACCTACTACAATGTCATCTTCAACAAGTGCTACACCAAGGTACCCTGGGTTGCACGCCATGGCTTGACATCACAGCAGTATCAGCAAGCCTTCAACGAGTATAAGGGTAAGGGGTATCGGCTCTACCAAGTGGACAGCTACCTGCGGGGTGATACCATTTATTACGCCGCGATTTTCGTCAAGGATACCTGGCCAGCTTGGGCAGCTTACCATGGTCAAACGTCTTCCCAGTTCCAGACTACCTTCGACCAACTGACTAAGCAGGGTTACCGCCTGGTTAACTTCTCAACTGTCAAAACGAAGGGGACGGTCTACTACACCAGCCTCTACGACAAGAAATCGGTCGGGAAATGGTATGCTAAGTCCGGACTGACCAGCAGCCAGTACCAGCAGGAGTTTGACAACTATACCAAGCAGGGTTTGAAGCTGGCGTACCTGAACGCTTATTACGACGCTGATGCTAAGGTAGCCAAGTATTCAGCCATCTGGAACTCTGAGTCTGTCGGCAGCTGGTATTCTAGCCACAAACTGACCAGCTCACAATACAAAACTAAGTACCAAGACTACACCAAAAAAGGCTATTACCTACGCCTAGTAACAGGATATCAGGACGGTACCTCGCTGTACTTTGGCGGACTCTGGACAACAAAGCAGTAAGTGTTTTCTCAAGTTGGGATAGTGGGGTATACACAGCTACCCCAACCGAGAGGACTATTCAAATCTAATCATTACTAGGTTCATAATACCACTAAACTCAAATTCAATTGTTTGATAGACAACAGGCTGATTCGGCTTGTACAAGGGAATTTGAGCTGAAAATCAACCCGCTCTAATTGTTAGGGCGGGTTTCCTATTTCCAAAGGTAGGTTTTTTATACCAATTCACTAAATGACTCCTATAAATCACTTCCCCTGCTCCCTCTGCTCCCCCTGCCCTTCATCTGTAGCAAACTTAAAGTGAAACGGTATTATTTGGGGTGACTGGCATTGACGGGACAACTGGTTCAAAGCCTTATAATTACGTTCTCCCCATCTGTTGTCTGAAATTTAAAAATCCACGCTTGAAAGAAGGCTGGGGTACAGTAGCCGTGACTTGATACAAGATGTCAGATAGATTAAGTTGGCGTCTATCAGGAGTACAACACTTAAGGCGGATGGTAAGGTAATGCCAAAAATCCCGAAACGAGTATCGACTGCCCTGCTGAATGCCCTAGGTGCAGGGGTGGTGCCAAGAATCGGTCTTGATAATGTCGCTGTTGGTCGTGACAAGGAAACCGCAGCCCTCTGGCAAGACTTAGAGAACATCGGCGAAGGGGGTGCAGCGTTCCGATTTATTGTAGGACGTTATGGTTCAGGAAAAAGCTTTATGCTCCAGTTAATTCGTAACCAGGCGATGGAGCAAGGTTTTGTAGTAGCTGATGCTGATTTATCGCCAGAACGCCGACTATCAGGAAGTAACAATCAAGGTGTGGCAACCTATCGGGAATTGATGGGGAATATTGCCACCAGAACTAATCCTAATGGTGGCGCGATCGCGCTGATTCTGGAAAAATGGATTAGCAGTATCCTCAACCAAGTTGCCCAAGATACCGGAAAGCGTCTTAATGACGAAGGTTTTGATGACCAAGTCGAATTAAAAATTCGGGAAGTCGTCGATAATCTGGAAGGCTTAGTGCATGGATTTGACTTTGCCAATGTCATCATTGCTTATTGGCGTGGCTACCGCGAGGACAATAATGATAAAAAGGATGCAGCACTTCGTTGGCTACGTGGAGAATTTACCAATAAGACTGAGGCAAAATCAGCATTAGGTGTGCGAGTAATTATTGATGATGACACTTGGTATGACTACATCAAACTATTCGCCAAGTTCGTTTCCGATATCGGTTACAAAGGACTTTTAATTTTGCTAGATGAAGCTATCCATTTGTACAAAATTACTCATACTGCTTCCCGTCAGAGTAACTACGACAAGCTTTTAGCCATTTTCAACGATGCAATGCAAGGAAAGGCAGAATACCTTGGTATTCTCGTAGGGGGCACCCCTCAGTTTTTGGAAGATTCACGTCGGGGGCTGCACAGCGACGAAGCTTGGCGCACTCGATTAGCAAAAAGCCGTTTCCTTAAGGATGGTTTGAAGGATACGTCAGCACCCGTTATTCAACTAGAGCCATTAACTTCAGAAGAACTATCCCAGCTTTTGCAACGCTTAGCTGAGGTTCATGCTATCCATTACAATTCCAAGAAGGTTCTCTCAGGTGGTGAACTAGAGGAATTTAAGCAAGAAATTGTCAACCGTTTGGGTGCAGAAAAACTCTCAACACCGCGTGAGATAGTACGTGACTTCATCAGCGTTTTGAATATTCTTCAGCAAAATCCAAAAATCAATTTCAAACAATTAATTGAGAGTTCCAATTTCCAGCAATCCAATCCACGCAAACATTTAGATGGAAATGAAACCATGAACTTTGCAGAATTCAACTTGTAAGTCAAATTAAATTATCAAAATCTTATGCAATGTGAATTAGAAGTAGCTAACTATCCTTTTCATCAAACATGATACAAACTCGATGTTGTGAACAAACAAAGATAAAAGAACCCCAGAGAGTTGAAATTACAAAGGTAAATCTTCTGTCTTGTTTTGTTGGAATACGATTAACATTTTCCGTATAATCTTGAGCAGGGATAAAGTTGGAGGTGCTAACCGTTGCAATTGCAAATTTATTAACCATAGGATTATAGAGCGGTACTAACTACCTACATTCCGCCCTTAAGGTGTTATGCCCGGATAATTTCGTCGCTGATATGCAAAGAATCTTATCTAGTTTAGAGCGGGGATACTCGGTTGAAATAGGGTACTAGCGCTATTAAAAATAGGCTGCAAATCTAATACAAATCTAGATACAACATCTTCACCCGATCAAGTCGCGGGAGATTGTAAAACTTCAACCCCCTGGTTAAGGCGATCGCTTTCTACTTGCTGAGTTTTAGGATTAATCAACCAACCCAGACGCAGCCCATTCTCCAGATATTCCTGCATCTTCTCCTAATCATCCTCTAAGTCATCCGTTTCCGAAACAGTTCTACGGCAAAGTCAGGACACAATGGCAGGAATTTCTCTGTTTGTTCCTCAATCTTGGTTAGATCAAACCCATGCGTCGCTAAAAGCGATCGCTTGCCCCTACCTTAGCCTTCGTAATTCCTCCAGATACCACGCCTTTTCCCTATCAAACTCAACCACACAGAGCGATCGCGCCTTAACTACACTAAGTGCAGGTAGACAATAATTTTTCATCGCAGACAGATAATTAGTCAATCGACATAAACTTTCCATGAGCGAACAGCCGTTTGATAGACTTGCCCCATTCATTCAGGAATATATCTACACCCAAGGCTGGACTGAATTGAGGCAAGTGCAAGTTGAAGCCTGTCGAGTAATTTTTGATACGAATGCTCACCTGCTGCTTGCCGCAGGCACTGCCTCTGGCAAAACGGAAGCCGCCTTTGTGCCAGTATTAACTCTACTTCACCAAAACCCATCCGCTACGATTGGAATACTCTACATTGGTCCCATTAAGGCATTAATCAACGACCAATTTGAACGTCTTAACGACTTACTAAAAGAAGCCGATACTCCTGTTTGTGCTTGGCACGGAGATGCCTCACGAAGCCGCAAGCAAATGCTACTAAAAAATCCCAAGGGTGTGCTTCAAATTACACCGGAATCCCTGGAAAGTTTATTGCTAAATAAAAGTGCCGAACTAACTCGCCTGTTTGGGGATTTGCGGTTTGTGATTATCGACGAAATCCACGCTTTTATGGGTTCTGAACGAGGTTGCCAAATTCTTTGCCAGTTGGCACGCATATCCCGATTTATACAAAAGCCGCCGCGACGAATTGGCTTGTCGGCAACACTGGGTGATTACTCACTAGCTGAGAAATGGCTGCAATCAGGAACCGAAACGCCAGTCATTACTCCGAAGGTTCAGAGTGGACAACGGAAAGTTCAACTGGCTGTAGAGCATTTTTACCTTCCTGACGAAGATGAATCTGCCCATAGCCCTTACTACCAATACATCTTCGACAATAGCAAATCCCGCAAATGCCTCATCTTCGCCAACAATCGCACCAAAACCGAATCAGTCATCGCTAACTTGCGTCAAATTGCTCAGGCTGAAGGGTTACCAGACATTTATCATGTCCATCACGGTAGCATCTCTGCTTCATTACGGGAAGCGGCTGAGGAAGCCATGCGTGACTCTACGCCAGCTGTCACGGCAGCAACTGTCACCCTGGAAATGGGTATCGATATCGGACAGTTAGAACGGGTGATACAGTTGGATGCCCCTTTTTCTGTCGCTAGCTTTTTGCAACGGTTGGGGCGTACTGGGAGGCGAGGAAGTCCGGCAGATATGCGGTTTGTTTGCACCGAAGATGAGCTATTAGGGGAAGAATCGCTTCCCGAACAAATTCCCTGGCAACTGTTGCAGTGCATTGCCATCATCCAACTTTACATAGAAGAACGTTGGATTGAGCCGATACAGCCGCTTCGCTACCCTTTTAGCCTGCTGTATCATCAAACGATGAGTATCCTAACATCGATAGGAGAACTCTCACCTGCGGCTCTTGCTGAACAGGTTTTAACTCTACCTACCTTTGAGGCAATTTCCCAAGAGGATTTCCGACAACTGTTACGCTACCTGATTGATATTGACCATATTCAGCAGACTGAGAACGGTGAACTGATTATTGGTTTAACGGGGGAACGGATTGTCCGAAACTTTCACTTTTATGCTGTTTTTCCCGATAATTTAGAATATGGTGTCCGGGGAGAATCTGGTGAAATTGGCAGTATCATTATGCCTCCCCCAGTGGGAGAACAATTTGCCTTGGCAGGTAGAACGTGGGAAGTTTTGGACGTTGATTTAAAAAGAAAAACTGTTTTTGTAAAGCCAGTTGAAGGTATTGCTAGTATTGCTTGGCGTGGCGGCAGTAGCACTATTCATACAAAAGTTTTGCAACGTATGAGACATGTTCTTTTCGAGGATAGTCAGTACCCCTACTTGCAACCTCAAGCGAAAGAGCGCTTGAATAAAGCTCGTCAACTCGCTCGAAGTGCTGGATTGGAGCGAGGTACTATGGTTGGATTAGAAGGTAATACTTGCTGCTTTTTTCCCTGGATGGGAACAGTTGGTTACCGCACGGTGGAACGATTCCTCAATTTTTTTGTAAGAAGTTCTCTAGATATCAAAAGTATTGGAGGTATATCTCCCTATTTTCTAACTATAAAATTAGGACGAAACACATTTGAAGAACTTGTCCAAGAAATTGCTTCTTTCGGTAATAAATACTTGGCAGCAGATGATTTAGTGGCTTCTGAAGAAGCACCTAAATTGCAAAAATATGATGAATTTATCCCGAATAATTTATTGCGCAAAGCCTTTGCTGGCGATTATCTAGATGTAGCTGAGCTTCAGCAACTTCGAGCGATCGCGTGTTGATGTACAGCAGATGGTAGGCTCATTTGCACCGTGATGTACTAGTGTTTCAGTACATTTAGGCTTATCGCCCTCTCAACTGTGCAACTTGGTTGGCTGCATCTCGGCAAAATGCTCTAGCAGCATACGATGGATGAAGACATAGCCGCCACCAACCTTTTGCAGAAAAATGCGATCGCTAGCGTAGTCAAGGAATTGGGCATAGTTCCAAGGAATGTATCCACTTCGCCAAAGAATGCAACGCACAATGAAGTGTTTGATGCAAACAATCCCTGCTCCTTGCCCACCAATCAGCCCACTAGCTAGCCCAAACATCAACCCATTAGCCAGTCCAAAAACTGGACTCCTAATTACTCCCAACAGCAACCCTGTCGGTAACCCGATAGTCAGGAACAACTTTCCAGCATTGGCGGCTGACTTCCAGATACTCTGGTTGGGTACAGTTCTTGTATCAATTTCATTTACTTTTTCAAATCCAAACATTAGCGAGGACATCAGCCCAAAAATTAAACTTGGAATTGGCTGCTGGTGTGCTCCGAACATGAGAACTACTCCAATTATTAACCCCAAAACCGAATATTTTATGGCTTTTCGCCAAGACCATTTGATGGTATCAACTGGTTCTATTTCCTGATCATCATGAATGGCTCCATAAATAATCACACCAATTAGCCAATAAATTAGTGCATAAGAGACACCATTTCTCCATCCATCGACCCAAACAAAAATTGCTCCATAAATCAGCCCCAAAAGCAGTCCATTGATCGACCGACCAACCAAATGATTAGTAGACTTATCCACTAACCCTCCAAGTAATCCACCAATCACCCCATAGATTAGCCCACCAATCAGTCCATAAATCAATCCCTCCAAGCCTTTAAACACGTTGAAGGTTAGTGGATTATCTCTTAAACCAGCCAGCAGCCCAACGTGTAAGCTGCCCCAAATTGTCATGAGAAGCAGCTTTACACCAATTTGATAGGCTCGCTGCTGAGCCTTAGTTGGCAACCAGGTTGGTTGTATCCCCTCAATCAGGAAGAAGGCTTGAGAATATTGAGACATCCGCTGCGCTAGCCAACTCAGCCAGTGCATTGTTTGTGCTTTTGAATAGTGTTGCTTAGTTCCTCGACGCTTGAACATCTGTTCGATATAAGCGTTGAATAGCTGTGCACGACGCTGCTCCAGAAATCCTGTTTCGGGCAAGTCTTCAACGGAGATTCCCTGATAAGCCATCGCCATAATGTTGAGCATCAAGGGTGACTGGGCTAGCTGACGCAGCATGTCATCATTGGAGAGCAAGGCTCTCAACCCTGCCAACTGGGAATCTGTAGTCTCTTCTAAAGAGTGGTAAATTTGTTCTGGAGTGAGCGATCGCAAATAAATCGCACTTTGAAAGTTCAGACGCTTCGAGAGGACTTCGTAGTCTTTAATGCGGCTCGTCACCACAAGTTCTGAGCCATACTCTTGATGAAATACATTCAAGGCATTAATACACGCCTCTCGGCGTTCATCCTGAACTTCATCTAGACCATCGAGGAGCAGCAGTAGTTGCTGTTTGTTGACCCAGGTTTGCCCAACTGTCTTTGGAACTTGATATTTAATGCTCAGTTCCTTAACTAACCACTCACTAATCGTCTGCTTTTCACCTATCCAAGAGGAAAGGTTAAACACCACAGGAATTGGTTGACCAAGATCTTGCTGAGCACGCTTAACTAAATCTTGGGTAAGTTCCAGTAATGTTGTGGTTTTGCCAGAACCTGGTTTGCCCAGGATGAGTAATGTTCGTCCTTCACCAATAAAGTCAAATAGGTCGATTATCTTAGTACCCTGAGGCAGCAGTTTTTGCGGCTCGTCAAGTGCCTCCGAAGCCAAATTCCAGGGGTGATCTACGGCTTGTGGTCGTTCTTCTAGACTCAGTTCAATCAGCGATCGCTTGTGCAGGGAGTTCTCTAATACGCCTTTAACCCAATAATTTTTCACTTTGTTGAGTAAAGCTTGGCGGTTGCGATACTGTTGTGGACTTAAGCGATAGAGTCTAATTTCTGTTTCTTGACGCTCTGTTTCCGCCTGACGACTGGCATTGATATAGTCTCGATGCAGAGTGGTTGGTTGGGGTTTTTTCGTCGAATCTGTTAACCATTGTTCTGCCGACTCTAAGTCGCTGCCACGTAATAGAAAACTACTGTCATGCTCTTTGTTTTGCCATTCTCTAGCTCGTACCAGTAAGCGTGTATGTGCTCGGACATGGTTCAGATCTGTCTCTATCGCCCCAATCAGTGTCTGGAATGAACTATCGAAATTATCCTGCTCCCTAAAAAAAATCCAGTTAAGCTTCGCTAACTCTGGATGTACTGCCTGGTAGTCAACATCCTGTCGCACAATTGGCACAAGCCGTTTTCCGTGCTTAATCGCATGGAGCAATTCTTCGCCACAGACAACTGAGCTAATAGAATGAGGGGTGATGATGAAAACAAAGTTATTCGCCGCTTCAATACCTAGATAAATCTCTTGCCGCCAGTCTGCCGTAGGCGGAATATCATCCCAATCAACCCATGTCTCTTGGTTGGCTGTTGTTAGCGCCTCCCACAATTGGCGGACAAAATCCTTATCCTTACGGGAGTAAGAAATAAAGATATCGTAATCAGCCCGATCTTTGACTGGACTAGAAATAGAGGAGTTATTAATAGTCATGCAGCCCTCCCAGGCAATATCCTGTGCGTAGCGTGATGGCTTTGCCAGACTGTGCCCTGGCTGAGCAAGAAACCAACTGTTAATTTTACTTCCTGTTGATGTTCACTGAGGTGGAGGGCGATCACCTTACTAAATAAAAGTTTACAGGGAGCGATCGCCCTTTTGGAGAGATTGACCCAATGCGTTAGTTACTCCCTTTCCCTAGAAGAATATCGATGCAGACTAAGGAGAAAATAGGCTTTACAAAACCTGCCTATGCAGGTTTTCTCTGTATAGCTGCGGTTCCAACCGCCAAGCCAATGTTAAGTTGAACAGCATTGCGTGACTAACCCCCACCTCTAGAAAGGTGGGTGAGCTTCATCATTATCTCCTTACTAAGCTATTCCACATTTAACTTGCTATTTCATCCCTTGGGGAAAAGGGGAAGGGGTAAGGGGAAAAAGCTTTTAAATCAACCTTTACCCTTTACCCTTTACCCTTTACCCATTCCCTAGTCACAATGCAACTTAAGTGACCGACAGCTTACTCATTGGCATTGTAGGTAGTTAGTCTCCTACACAGGACATTGCTTCAAGACTTCTAAATTTTGGCAGGTCGTAGGGACGCTCGTACAAATCAAAAATTTGGGAGAGTTTAGTAATGCTATTGTCTAGATCAAACAAGGTAAAATTTAAGCAGTGGAAAAAGGCGATATCGAGAATCACGCTAACTTGATGGCAGAAAGGTTCTGATCTGCTGCCTAACCCAGTTTTTTCTCGTTGGCGATTTCTCGTATTAAAAAGTCTTTGCAACCATACTAGTTTTTTCAACATCTCTGTTAGGGCTTCTGGTGGTACACCTAAACCGGTCATTTCTTGCATCGGTAGTGTTACATTTTGGTCAAATTTAAAATGACCATCCTTGAGTTGACACAAAACACACATTTGTTGAACTAGCTGAACCTGAAATAGATGTTCGAGTTGTTGGAGTTGTAAGGCACCTTGACTTCTAAGGTACAAACCCAGAGGTTGCCCGGGTGGGCAAAACTGAGCTAGTTTAGTGACTACTCGGTTACTAACCCACGAATATTGATCAATCAGCGCAATTAAACCTTGTTGATCTAAGTGGTTAGCTGCCGCCACAATACTCCCCTTCGACACCCAGATATAATGCATTGATGGACTCATTTTTGGGGATTCTGGCAAGGGAGAAACCGTCAACAAGCCCGTTCTATGTCCGTTCTCGATAAACTGAAAAATTTCTGGTAACGAAAAGTCTGATAAGGAACCTACAATAGACATTGTTGTTTGATGAACGCTATAAAAAAACTTTATTCTGTCTTGTCTCGATCAACTGTTTCGTAGGATAGACTTACTTAAAAACTGAATTTTACGGAAGGGCTAATCTATCCGATAGAAATTGGCACCTCTCTAAAGAGAGAGAAATATTTTACCGGGAGAAGAGCGTTTTTGCTGCTCCTGCTTCATGAAAGTTTCTTGACGGTGTTCAGGAGCAGATTCTTGGAGAATCTTACCAAGGTGGGGAAAGTGGGGAAGATAGGGAAGACACAGAAGTTATCTCCCTGATCTCCCTCATCTCCCTTATTCTTTCAAGAGCCGAGACGTGTGAATACTGCATCGAGACTCTAGGCGGTTCACAGTATTGTAGAGGTTGGCGACTAAAAGCGATCGCGTTAGAACCCTAGATTTATAATTAACTGTGTCCTGATATTCTCGCTCTACTGTGACCACCACTCCCCTTCCTCGTAGTTCCCAATCCGATGCCGATGCTACAATCCAATATCCCGATACCTTTGGACGCTTTGGCAAGTTTGGCGGCAAGTATGTGCCTGAGACACTGATGCCGGCTCTGTGTGAGCTAGAGCAATCTTTTGAGCAATACCGCAATGAGCCGGATTTCCAAAAAGAACTGCAACAGTTGATGCGAGACTATGTAGGACGACCCAGCCCTCTCTACTTTGCAGAGCGCCTGAGTTCCCACTATGCTTCATCTGATGGCAGTGGTGCGCAGATTTATCTGAAACGGGAAGATTTAAATCATACCGGCGCTCACAAAATCAATAATGCATTGGCTCAGGTATTGCTGGCGAAGCGGATGGGTAAGCGGCGGATCATTGCTGAGACAGGAGCCGGTCAGCATGGTGTGGCGACAGCAACGGTGTGTGCCCGGTTTGGGCTGGAATGCATCGTCTATATGGGCGTCCAGGATATGGAACGGCAAGCGCTGAATGTGTTTCGGATGAAGCTGATGGGAGCTACGGTTCAACCTGTATCGGCTGGCACAGGAACACTCAAAGATGCGACCTCCGAAGCGATTCGAGACTGGGTGACGAATGTGGAAACCACCCACTACATTCTGGGGTCAGTTGCAGGACCGCATCCTTATCCAATGATGGTACGTGATTTCCAGGCGGTGATTGGTCAAGAAACTCGCGAACAATGCCAAGAAAAGTGGGGAGGCTTGCCGGATATTCTGTTGGCTTGCGTAGGTGGCGGCTCCAATGCAATGGGACTGTTTCATGAGTTTGTCCAGGAACCCAGTGTAAGGCTGATTGGGATTGAAGCAGCAGGGGAAGGTGTGGATACAGAGAAACACGCCGCTACCCTTACCCAAGGACGCCCAGGAGTTTTGCATGGTGCTATGAGCTATTTGTTGCAAGATTCGGAAGGTCAGGTGGTAGAGCCTCACTCGATTAGTGCTGGATTGGACTATCCAGGTGTTGGTCCTGAACACAGCTATTTGAAAGATAGTGGCAGAGCTGAATATTATGCTGTGACTGACCAAGACGCGATCGCGGCTTTTCGACAGTTATCTGAGCTAGAGGGAATCATCCCAGCCTTGGAAACCGCTCACGCCATAGCCTATCTAGAAAGGCTCTGTCCCCAGCTTACTGGTAGCCCCAAGATTGTAATCAACTGTTCGGGTCGTGGCGATAAAGATGTCCAAACTATTGCCAAATTCCTCAATTTAGGGGATGGGAACTAAGGCATCAAGACGGAAGACTAGAAATTAAGGAGGAGGGGAAATCCCTCTCCTTACTCTTGTTTTCCCTAGCCTCTGATGATGCACAAACGTTTGACAACTACTATCTTGGGAATACTTGTTCTTGTCGGTGGTCTGAGCGGCTGTAGTTCGTCTTATGATGCTTTAAAAAATGCCGATCAACCTCTCCCTCCCAATAGTGCGCCAACCTCAACCGTGTCGCAACGGTCGAATCCTGATAACTACGCAGCTTTGGAACAGTCTATTTATCAACAGGTTAATCAATACCGTAAGTCTCGTGACTTACCCCCTCTAACGTTGGACAGCCGCATCAGTGAGCAATCAAGAATTCATAGTGATGCCATGGCAAGTGGTCGGGTTCCATTTAGCCATAATGGATTTGATGATCGGGTCAAAGCGCTTTCCCGGTCAATTCCCTATCGCAGCGCAGCGGAAAATGTGGCGTACAACCAGGGGTATCCTAACCCAGGCAAACAGGCGGTTGAGGGTTGGATAAAAAGCCCCGGTCACCGTAAGAATATGGAAGGTAATTTTAATCTCACTGGCATTGGCGTTAGCAAAAATGCTAAGGGTGAGTATTATTTCACGCAAATTTTCATCAAACGTCGTTAAATCTTTGAAAGTTGAAGGTTAGCAGGTTACAGGTTACCCATTTCAACTGTCTAACCTTCAACCCTTTGACCAATAACCAATCTAAGTGATGAATACACAAGTGCAAGAGTTTCAAGTCTGTGATGGTGACATTCCTGATGCTGTGTGTCAAGAGTATTTGGCAGCAGAGGCGATCGCGGTGGATACCGAAACTATGGGACTGATCTACCAACGCGATCGCTTGTGTCTCGTACAACTGTGTGATCCAAAAGACAGAGTCACTGCTGTCCGCATTGCCAAAGGACAAACAGACGCTCCCAACTTAAAGAAGCTGCTGGAAGCACCTAATGTCCTCAAAGTGTTTCACTTTGCCCGTTTTGATGTTGCTATGCTGCGGCAGAACCTTGGCATCGAAGTCGCACCACTATTTTGCACAAAAATTGCCAGCAAGCTAGCTCGCACCTATACTAATCGCCACGGACTCAAGGATGTGGTATCTGAGCTAGAACATGTGGAATTAGATAAGAGTGCTCAGAGTTCTGACTGGGGCAATGCTGCAAGCCTCTCAGACGAGCAGTTGCGCTACGCTGCCAACGATGTCCGTTACCTGCTGAGTGTTCAGAAGAAACTAACCGATATGCTGAAACGAGAAGACCGATGGGAACTAGCGCAGCAATGCTTTGATGCGTTGCATATAATAGTCTCTCTGGATTTACTGCACTATAAAGATATCTTTGAACACTAAGATTTAAAAAATTGCAGTCATCGGCACTGACTCCACGGGATAGCCAACTGCCTTCCAAGCCGCCAAACCACCTCTAATCTCAGATACATTTGTGTACCCAGCCGCACGAAGTTTAGCCGCTCCGACGGCTGCCTCTTCGTCGGTATCGCCATAAACATAAATATCGCGACCCAGTTCAAGTTTGTCCAAAACTCGGTCTGTCGGTTCATTCAGTGGCATGGGAACGGCTCCCATTATATGGCTGCTGTTGAACTTGCTGCGATCTCGCACGTCAAGAATGGTTAATGCAGGTTCCCCCCAGTCCAACCGTGCTTTTAGGTCATAAATACGGGACTGCCTTTGCAGGGGTCGAGATAGGCGCTTCATATTAAATAACCTAATCATGAATCTATATCATATGTTGTCTCTTCTTCTGCAATGTAACAATAAAATTTAAGATTTTCAAATTTTTATATAAAAACCTTGACGGAGTGACATGCCTAACCTGAGGGTATATCTCCCTGAAACCTGAGTTACTTTTTTTACTCTCCGCCATAGGTGCAAACTAACCAAAGTCTAGACAAATATGGGGCAACCCCAGAAGGATTACCCCAAGACTAAAGGTGTTTTAGGTTATGACGCGGTTAAAAAATTACAAACTATACATCTTTTGAGGAAACTTCGGTATGCTTGTCTAACCGAGCCTTCACATTATATTCGGCAGCACTGCTGTCATATCCTACCTCAGCATTGCCTTCGGTTGGACCACCAATAGCTTTCCAGCCAGCAAGTCCGCCTTTTAGTTCTGATACAGAATTAAATCCAGCTTCGCGGAGATGGGCCGCTGCTTGTGCACTTTGTTCGTCACTTTCGCCATAAACATAGATCTCGCGCTTCGGCTCAAGGCTAGACTGAGCTCTTTCTACCAAGCCATCTTCTAGGGGCATCGTTATTGCTCCCAAGATGCGAGATGCGTTGAAGGCAGCGCGATCGCGTACATCCAAAATTGTAAAAGCGACTTCACCCCATTCAAGACGCTGTTTGAGGGCTTGAGCACTCGACTGTGGTGTTTGTTGTGATGGCGGGGTGGGAGTAATGTTAGGAAGCTTATCTTTAGCGTCAAGGATAGCTTTTTCAACGTCGGGCATATCTGGCATATTTATCAAAGAATTACAACACTTGAAATGTATCAAGGTATGCTTACTGAACCTTCCTTCTTGAGACGGAGGCTTTCAATAATCATCCTTAAGGTATAGTTCATACCAAATGATTACTTAACCAAGGTTACTCCAACTGCCTAGTTCCAAACGGTGGCATCTCCCTTGCCAATGTAGCGTTGATTGGCATATGCAACCCATCCATCGATCACTAAATTTTGGCTAATTCTGAAAGTACCTTCCACACGATAGGCATTACTGGAAACGGCTGTGCCCGCGTACTGTTAGCCAGATTACTGCTAGTTGCTAAGCCAAAACCACAGAAGGTAGGAGCATAGCTATTGATGTAGGTGAACCCAATCTTAATGCGATCACTTGGACTAACAATCAGTTGAGTGACGTTAGTCGCTTGATTCATTGAGCCAGTCTGATTATTTCTATCCGTGTAATTATCTGCTAATTCAAAAGATTCTTTAGTTTGAGAAATTCTTACTGAAAAATCAATTAGGACAGGTTTTTTAGCCGTTTGCTAACTGAGTAGATCTCTCAATTGCAATAACTACCTATATGTCTGCAAATTGCTCTCTAGTCTTAGACTGCGGCTATTTACAACTTCCAGACTCCAATAAATCAATATTTGAGGAGATAAATATTCTAGGCATCCTTATTTCAGGAGAATTTATATTAAAACTTCTTGTACTACTGCATATTCAATCTTCAAATACATGTTCAAATAGTGTACTTTCCTGTTTATAAATAAACTGTTAAGTAATCTAAATTTAAGTTGCTTTTATTTACAGTAATTCATTGAGTTGAGTAGCAGAATACAAATCGAGATATCAGTAATAAAGAAGGGGCTGTAAACGCGAGCCATATAATGCCTAAACCCCTAAATTAGTGTTTTCGGCATAGTTTTTGTATTAATTTTAGTATCAATAATGAACAGTATTCTACAATTAGGCGGCTGGCAAAAACGTCTAAAAACATTAGTGAGAAAGCTGGGAATCCCTCGCCTTTTGGGAATCCTTGTTGCCTTGATTCTAGTATTCCAATTCTGGGTACTACCAGCACTGACCCAGCAGCCTGTCGTGATCACGATGATGACACAAGGTCAAGACATGGCGAATTGGAGACCTTTCCTTAAAGAATTTGAAGACAAAAACCCAGATATTCGGCTCAACCTTGTAGAAGGGCCGTTCGATACAAACCTACAAGAGAACCTGTTAACTTCTGCCTTCTTATTGGGAGATTCACCCTACGATGTTCTTAATATGGATATTGTTTGGGTGCCTAAGTTTGCAGCAGCGGGCTGGTTAATGGATCTGAGCGATCGCCTTCCCAAAGAACAACTAGCCAAGTTTGTCAAAGGCAACGTTGAAGGTGGGCAATACCAAGACAGACTCTATCGCATCCCCACAACCTCCGATGCTGGAGTGCTTTACTATCGCAAAGACCTGTTAGACAAAGCTGGAGCCCAGCCTCCTGAAACCTTTGAGCAGATGATAAATATTGCTCAAAACTTGCAAAAGCAGGGAGACACCCGATGGGGTTACCTCTGGCAGGGCAAGCAGTACGAAGGAGTCTCGGCGATGTTTGTTGAGATACTAGAAGGCTTCGGTGGCTTCTGGGCGAATCCAGACACCTTTGAAGTTGGTCTCGATAGACCTGAGGCAATAAAAGCTGTTGATTTTCTGCGTAGCTTAATTTCCAAAGGCATTTCTCCTAGAGGCGTCACGACTTACGGGGAAGAAGAAACTCGCCTCCTGTTCCAGAGTGGCGCTTCGGTTTTCGTGCGTAACTGGCCTTATGTCTGGAAACTGGCGAATCAACCCGACTCAAAAGTTGCGGGCAAAATTGGCATCAAGCCAATGATTCACGCACAGGGTCAGACTGGTGGTTCCTGCTTAGGCGGATGGGGTTTGGCAATGTCCAAAACAACAAGACATCCCCAAGAGGCATGGCGACTTATTGAGTACATGAGCAGTGAAAACACAATGAAGCAGTTTGTTTTGGCAACAGGATTGATTCCCAGTTACCAGACACTCTTTAAAGACCAAGACATTCTGGCTAAATTCCCTCACTTTAGCCAACTTTTAGCGGCAGTTCAAAAACCAGCTTTACGTCCTCCTATTGGTCAATACGCTCAAGCGTCCGATGTTTTGCAACGTTATCTGAGTGCAGCATTCACCGGACGCATGAGTTCAGAAGAAGCAATGAGATCCGCCGCTAGAGAAACCCGAAATATTTTCGGCAGAGCGAAATCCGCCCAAGTTTCACAAACCTCAACTGCTGCATAAAAGCTAATCGGAAAATGACACAAGACGCAATTCGGGCACGAGAACAGAGAACGGGTTGGATGCTGCTAATTCCGGCACTAATCCTTCTGTTACTCGTATTTGCCTACCCAATCTTGAGAGCTTTTTGGTTAAGTTTATTCACCCAAAACCTTAGCACCCAGCTGAAAACAGTTTTCTCTGGTTTGGATAACTATGGACGGATGATCAGTGATGGGCGCTTCTGGCAGAGTATGTGGAACACCACAGTCTTTACTAGCGCCTCCGTTTTATTGGAATTGATCATCGGGATGGGTGTCGCCCTCGTGCTCAATCAATCCTTCAGAGGGCGAGGCATCGTGCGGACGATTTCCCTCCTGCCTTGGGCGTTGCCCACTGCCTTGATGGGACTCGTTTGGGCATGGGTTTTTAATGATCAGTACGGCGTGGTCAATGACATTTTGCGGCGACTGGGGCTGATCGAAACAGGCATTAGTTGGCTAGGAAATCCGACCCTAGCAATGGTCGCTGTCATCCTAGCCGATGTCTGGAAAACAACACCGTTTATCGCTCTGCTTCTGCTAGCTGGACTGCAATCAATTTCGTCAGACCTCTATGAAGCTCATTCGATTGATGGTGCTACTGCGTGGCAGAGTTTTTGGAAAATTACTGTACCGCTACTGATGCCCCAAATCGTAATTGCCTTACTGTTCCGGTTTGCTCAAGCTTTCGGCATCTTTGACCTGATTCAAGTAATGACAGGAGGTGGTCCGGGTGGGGCTACAGAAACGGTTTCTATCTATATTTATGGCACTGTGATGCGCTACCTAGATTTTGGCTATGGTGCAGCACTTGTTGTAGTGACATTTTTGTTGCTGGTAGCTGCCGTAGCGATCGCCGCTTACTTCCTCTCCAGAGCCCGTGCCAACGCAGCAGGAGCCAGTTAGTAGTCACTTAACCAATGACCACTAACTAATGACTAATGACTAATAACAACCTATGACTACCGTTGCAAATCAACGCGAACAAGAAGCATCAACCTTCAACTGGCGGAAATTTATTTTACCAATCTCTGTCTTTTTAGTTGTTGCCTTTTTCCTGGCACCCATCCTCTGGCAAGTGCTCACCTCATTCAAAGTGAATGCAGATATCTCTGCTGTTCCTACTGTCTACATTCCTACACGAATCACTCTAGAACATTACCAGTCTCTGTTCGTCCGCCGTCCGTTTACCTCCTACATCTTCAATAGCGCCCTCGTTTCTATTACCTCAACAGTCTTGGCTTTGGGATTAGGGGCTCCTGCTGCCTATGCTTTAGCACGCATGCGATTGCCGGGAGAGAAAATCATCCTCGCCAGTATCTTGATTGTGACGCTATTTCCCGCCGTGTTGCTGTTTGTGGGATTATTAGAAGTCGTCAAAGCCTTAAATTTAGGCAATAACTACTTGGCGCTGATTATTCCCTACACCGCTATCAATTTGCCACTGACAATTCTGGTAATGCGGAGTTTCTTTCAACAGTTGCCAAAAGATTTAGAAGATTCTGCTAGGGTAGATGGCTACAGTACCATTCAAATGCTGACCCAAATTGTACTGCCCATGACGCTTCCGGCACTGGCGACGACAGGAATTCTCACCTTCATTGCTGCCTGGAATGAGTTCATTTTTGCCTTAACATTCATAACCCGCGAAACGATGAAGACTATCCCCGTAGCAACAGCTCAGTTAAGTGGGGCATCAGTGTTTGAAATTCCCTACGGACCGATCGCCGCTGCTACAATTTTGGGAACATTACCTTTGATAGCGCTAGTACTGGCATTCCAGCGAAAGATCGTCCAAGGTTTAACCGCTGGTGCTGTCAAAGGATAGAAAGAATTTAAGGCTTGCTGAATTTTCAGCTAAGTAGGTGAACGTAAATCAACTAAAAATGTCTCTCTCAGATGTCAGGACTGCAAGGAAGTCTAAAGGCGAATAGGTTGAGTTTATCTTCTGTTTAACCTTGCCTACCTATTTATCACGGCGCTATGCCACATAGAAGGATGGGTTAAGGAGGAAACTTGGTGTATAACTATACAATATAATTTCAAACTTTATGCTCTTTCGTGACTCCCTCTACCTTCCGAAAATAATCTAGCTTTAATAGATACAGTGAGGACTAAATCTCATCACAAGTTTCTGAGCAATAAGTGATAAAAACCATGGCAAAGCTTGAACTAATAAATCTTAACAAAACCTACAATCCTAAAGTAGTCCCTGTTAAAGACATTAGTATAGATGTTGATGAGGGCGAGTTTCTCACCCTGCTGGGTCCATCAGGATGTGGTAAATCGACGTTATTGCGGCTGATAGCGGGGTTGGAGCCACCCACTCGTGGCAAAGTAGTGATTAACGGGCGGGATGTCAGCCGTGTTGGGCCAGGCAAACGTAATATTGCAATGGTGTTCCAAAGCTACGCTCTTTATCCCCACATGACGGTATATGAAAATATTGCTGCCGGTCTGAAGCTACGCAAAATGCCATCAGATGAAATTCGGCGGCGCGTGAATGATGTCGCCGCGAAGCTGGGACTTGAACACTTGATGGATCGTAAACCAGGGCAGATGTCAGGTGGTCAACGGCAGAGGGTTGCTCTGGGTCGTGCTTTGGTGCGTGAACCGGATATATTTTTGTTAGATGAACCACTGAGTAATCTTGACGCCTTGTTGCGAGAGCAAGTGCGGGCAGATTTAAAACAGCTATTCGAGAAGCAGCAGGCACCGGTGGTTTACGTGACTCACGACCAGACGGAAGCTATGACCCTTTCGAGCAAAGTGGCTGTATTGTATGACGGTAATCTGCAACAGCTGGCACCCCCCCAAGAGATCTACACTAGACCTGCCAACCAATTTGTTGCGGGTTTCGTGGGCAGTCCCCAGATGAACTTATTGACACTCAACTGTGAAGGCAATAATGCTGTCTTGGGTGAGTCTAGAATTCCTTTGCCAAACGTTTCCTCACCACCTTCACAGATTGTACTGGGCATCCGTCCAGAAGATGTCCACCTCGCCGAACCGGAGGATACGGTGACGATTCAGGGCCGGATATTCTTAGTAGAAAACCTGGGGATGCAAAATCTGATTAGCGTTCGGGTTAACGGTTCAGATTTGAGAATACGCGCTTTATTGCCTACTGATCAGGTGTGGGAAGGAGAAGACGTGACGCTATCTGTGGCACCCCAAGCCATTCACTGGTTTAATGTTCAGAGTGGCGATCGCATCCAAAGCCACTATGAATTGGAACAGGAACGAGTTCGCCAGCCTCTCAATCTTCGTACAACCGATAATCAAGAAATTCCACCGCAACGTCAATTTACCAACGGTTGAGCCAGTTCAGTGCTCTAAGCGCAGCGCTCCTCCACAGGAAACGTTGCAACTTTTTTTTGCTAATGGCTAACTGGAAATTTCTCTTCCCCCACTCCTTACTCCCGATTTTTAACTGAGGCAGCATGGGCGATTGCCCACAACAAAGGAATGAAAATTCCTCTCCCCTGCCTCCTGTGCTTCCCCTCCTCCCCTGCTATTTTCAAGACAGGTCTATAATCAATTCTGGACTTTACCTCATTGTTTGCGGATTACTCAGTAACTATTGTTCGACCTTAGAACACGGAAATACTATGGAAAAACCAGTCACAGATGATATGCGCGATCCGAAAACGCCGGATGAGGTAGAGATCCGCCCAGAGGCTCGCAAGCCTGTGACAGACCCTACTCTAGGTATTCGTCCTGAACTGAAAGATGTAGTCAATCAAAGTATAGGAACTCCTCGGCACCGTCTCGTTACAATTGGCGACTCTCTCACACAAGGTTTTCAAAGTGGGGCAATCTTCAATACGAAACTCTCGTATCCCATGATCATTGCTAGGGCAATGGGCTGGAACCAGATGCGTTATCCAACCTATGGTGGACCGGGAGATGGGTTGCCGCTCAACCTGGAATGGCTGGCTCGACAGTTAGAGCGGCAGTTTGGTAACAAGATTGACTGGTATGATTTCACTCCTACTCTGTTGTTTTTACGCCAACAGCTGGACAAAGTGGAGGATTATTGGGAACGTGGTGAAGGGACTGCCTTACCTACCCAACGAGAAATTAACCACAACCTTGCCATCTATGGGTGGGATTTGCGGAATATCCTGTCCCGTAATGCAGACATCTGCCAACACGTCATCAATACGCACCCGCCAAAGGACGACTTTATTCAGCAGGTCGTCGAAAATCATAACGAACGTGCGGCTATACAGGTTTTGTACTCTGCACGGGATTCTCAGCGCCGATCACTTTCTCCACTGCAAGCAGCGGTAGCACTCGGTGCAGAGGGTACGCAAGAGACGAATGACGGGGATGGCATTGAAACGCTGATTATCCTCATCGGTTCAAATAATGCTTTAGGAAGCGTTCTTACATTCAAGGTGAGTTGGAGCGGTGATGACTTTGAGGATATGGAGGAAAACGACAAGTATACTGTCTGGAGACCGAGTCACTTCAAGGCTGAACTGGACAGGATAGTTGAAGAGGTTAAGCAAATTCGCGCTCGTCACGTCATTTGGGGAACAGTTCCTCACGTCACGATCGCTCCTTTTGCCCGTGGTGTTAATAAAGACAGTAAAGGGAATAAAGTTAAGCCAGGGTCTCGATATTTTCCTTACTACACCTTGCCTTGGATTAAGGACGAAGATTTTAACGCCAGTAAGCACCCGCACATCACAGAGCAGGAAGCACGAGCGATCGATAGTGCGATCGACCAGTACAATGACCACATCACAGCTATTGTGCGCCAAGGTCGAGAAGAAGGTAGAGATTGGTATCTGTTTGAAACAGCTGGGTTACTCGATCGCTTGGCATCCCGCCGCTATCTGGACGACAAATTGGCAACGCCAAGTTGGTGGGATGAAGTTGGTGGTGCATATGAGTTGCCGCCTGCGCTTCAGGCACTTAACCCGGTGCCAGACTCCCGCTTTTTTAGATCAGGTCCACAGGGTCGCATACAGGGTGGCTTATTCTCCGCAGATGGCATTCATCCGACTACTATCGGCTACGGCATCATGGCTCAAGAGTTTATCAAAATCATGCAGCTTGCAGGCGTGAAGTTTTATCAGAGTGATGGCAAAACTGAGCATCCTGGCGAAGTCAAAATTAACTTCAACCGATTGATGGCTCTAGATACGCTAATTTCTAACCCACCGCGATCGCTTTCTAATACTGTGGATTTAATCGCTTTTATCGACAAAAATTTCAATCTCTTTAGCCGTCTCCTTATGAGTAGTTACTAATATAGCAATCGCCACAAAGGTTAGGACCCAGGGGAAGCGCGAAAGTCCTTATCTCTCGGCATTTAACACCTAACACCTAACACCTAACACCTAACACCTAACACCTAACACCTAACACCTGGCACCTGCTATAACACCTACGCTGTCGCTGTATTTACAGTCTGCTCGTCTACAAGAGGCAAAGCACACTCTACTACTTGAGGTTGGTAACGAACAACCCTACAAGCCTGCACCTTACTCAAGATTTCGAGTGCTTCTTCCTCTGAAGCAACACAGCACATGAATTTGAACAAAAACGGTCGAACTCGGTTTATAGTAATCGGCGCGGGCTCCCAAACTGTAAGCTTATAGCCGTCCTTTAATGACTGCATCGAATACTTGAGCATGAGTCTAAAGTTCGTGAGTAGATGCTGGGGGCGATTATTATCTCTTTGGAAGAAAATTTCATCACCCCTAAGAGTGATTTTTGTGTGATAAGTTGAGGTGCATTTTACTTACATATCTTCGGTAGGCAAGATGCTTGCTCTACGGGAATTGTACAACTTATAGTCCTTACCCTCCCTTCCACTGACACAATCAGTTTTTTAGAAATTGGTAACTTCTAACACATAGAAATGTAATAAAAATATAGCGAACATTAGCTGATCAGCTGTTGCTCATCATTAGTGAAATCAACCAGCCAATACCATCGCTCAGGTAGTATCCTCCTATAAGAATTAAAATCACACTGCCAAAGCGAACAATTCCTTGCGAGTAGTTCAACAAGAAGCGGGTTTGTTTGACTAAACCGGTGAAGAGACTGGCGAAGAAAATCACCGCTGTGTAGCCTAGGGAATAGCTAACCATCGCTAGTGTACTCTGGACTTGGGAACCAGTACTGGCAGCAGCAGTCAAAACCGCAAACATCACAGGACTAGTACAGGGAGAACTAACTAGGGCGAAGGTCAACCCAACACCGTAAGGACCAGTAATCGGCGATTTAAAGTTGGTCTGAGGTAGAGGTAGACGTACTATTCCTAAGAGCATCAACCCCATTAAGATAATCACTGCACCGACTACTATCTGGATATAGCCACGGAATTGGATCAGCACAGCTCCAGCCAAGGAAGAGAATAAGCCAAACAAGCTGAGCATTGTGACTACTCCTAGGACAAATGACCCAGCTTTGATAAAGGCATCCCAGCGAGAGGTAATTTCACGAGTGCCAATGTAGCTGAGGTTGACGGGCAGTAGAGATAGGATGCAGGGAGAGATGCTGGCAATTAGACCCCCTGCAAAGGATAAGGAAAGCAAAACAACTGGGTTGTGGATACTCTGTTGCTCAAACCATTTCTGATAGCGATCGCCCAATCCCAATGCGAAATTATCAATCGTCTCTGATAAAATCCCCCCATTGACTTGGTTGGTAACCAGAATCAGT
The DNA here is from genome assembly GCA_036703315.1 of Coleofasciculaceae cyanobacterium. Taxonomy (GTDB): domain Bacteria; phylum Cyanobacteriota; class Cyanobacteriia; order Cyanobacteriales; family Coleofasciculaceae; genus DATNPH01. The sequence goes on along the minus strand of DATNPH010000080.1, from coordinate 58,874 downwards.
AGAATTATTCCCACAAAGACTAAGCCAAACAACAGGAATTTTGAGAGACCACGTTTAGGAGAATCTTCAGTAAGCGGTTTGGTGCGTCTCATCTCAAGTGTGAAGTATGAAGTACAGAGCGCTCTTTAGGTTGGATACCCTCACCAATTTTTGGTGGAGTAGTTGTTGATGGGAGTCTAAAAGTTCTTGCAACTAGGGGATGAGGTATTTTCTATCTTCGTAGTTCATCCTTCAGCCTTTATGATGTCAGTGCCTATATGACAAGTGCAAGATTCAGTTGCTAAAGTTGCGGGGACCTTGATAGCCAGATAACTCAGCCAATTTCTCTAGCCCCATACCCCCCTCATAGAACTGACCGTTGATTTCCCAAGTAGGAAAAGCTCTGATGTTGGCTTGGCGACAAAGTTGTGGTTTCGCATTTTTGCCACGAGGGTCACACTCAACCCTAGTGATTAGACGAGATGCCTCTGCCCCAAACTGTTTCTCCTGCCAGCGGCAAACAGGACACCAGAAAGTTTCATAAATTTTGGCTCCTATCTGTTTGAGATGGTTAGCTAAAGCTACCTTTCCTGAAGCGGAAGAAATCGGTGCTGAGGGTGTTGTTGGTTGGGATGGTGCAGCGGCTTGGGGAGGCTCTGCTTGAGGAGCTTGTGCTTTGGATGCTACTAAAGTAGAGGGTGATGAAATCGCAGAGGCTGTTGGCTTAGAACTCCTGAGTGTCTGCTGTTTGGCATAAGCTAGCTTGCTTTGATACTCTGCTATCTTTTTTTGTGCTAATGCCCTTTTGGGATGAGATGCTGGCAGGGATTTGAGGAGCACGATCGCTTTTTGCCACTGATTAGCGACTAGGTTCCAGTCGTCCTTTGAGACAGCGGATTGGGTAAGGGTTGCTGCACCAATTGCTGTGTCCATCGCCTCAGGAAAGCGATCAGCCTGCGGCGTTGGTGTTGGAGAAGCGGCAAGCTTTTGGGACGCTTTAGCTGGTGAAGACGGCTTGGGTGACGTTGCTAGTGCTGGTGTAGGCGACGGATCTGGTGTGGTGGCTTGAGGCGACTCAGGTTGGGAACATCCAGTTGCGATCGCTAGCAGGGTCATCGTTATTATCCGGGTGATAAGTACTGAGCCGACTCTTTGGGGTTGCATGGCTGTCAAGGAGGTAGGTACTGAGCAATCAGCGTCAACTAAAGGTTGAAGTATGAAGTATAGATATCGAAAAATTAAGATTTTTTTAGCCACAAACAGCTAGGTATGTACCTGACAAACATTTCATTTTTCATTCTTTACACTTCAAACTTCGTTAGTCAAATACTTCCCCAAGAGCTACCTTCACACTTAATTAAACGGTCGAGAATAGCAATCTCTTGTTTGTAGCCCATAGTGCGGATGTTCTTCTCCATGCCGATGTTAATCAATTCCATCTGTAGGCGTGTCAAATAAGCTCCTTGCTCCTCGTTACTGACATTAGCTTTACTTAGAGTCTGCCTGTTCTCTATCAAAGATTTTTCCATGTCTAAGTTAAACATCTGGGCGATGGACTCTACAACATGGCGCTGTTCCGGGCGAGCCGTTTGTAAAATTCGGGTCATCGGCTCAGAGAGCAACAAGTCTCTAGTTTTGGGGGAAGCTTTGCTTTGTAACCAAGCCTCTGAAGTGGATATAGGCCAGTCCGAAGCTTTCTCGTCTACTTTCGCAAAAGCATGGGCTTCAGCATAGCTAACTCGTCCATCTTGGTTGTAGTCTGCCGAGGGAACTGATTCACCTGTGCGGCTGCGTCCACTGAGTCCGGCAAAGAAACTGGAGCTGTAGTCCTCATAGTCAGCTTCATTAACCTCAGGTGTACAGCCAACTGAAGTCCGAGTACTGACAGTGGCGAAGAAACCACAGCGCGTCCGGAGTGCCACAGGTTGCCTAGGAATGCCTCCCTGGTAAATAAAGTTGGCGAATGACCCGGCATAACACTGAGCCATCATCGTCACCACTGGGGTGTCTTGAGGAAGTTCGTCCAGCTGATTTGCTAATTCCTGTACCGTTAGGTGTCTTCCTTGCCACAAAATTAGACCATTGTTGTTCACATCTTGGTTGTTCTTACTACCATGACCAGTGAAATAGAAGAAGATAGGACGTTTTGTCGTCTGACTCGCTGTTTGCCGAATCCAACGCTGGAAGTTTTCTAAAGTTGCTGCTCCCTTAAGAAAGGGAATTTCTGGTACTTTGAATTGCTGTTCTCTCTGTTGATTGATGTAGCGAACCGTTGCCTGTCCATCGTTGCCATTTGCAAAGAAAATGGTGGCAGCGGTGGGGTTAAATCCTAGAGTTTCTAAGGTGCGCTGGAAGTAGAGAACATTTTTTTCTAGGGCTATTTCGTTGTAAGAAGGGGCACCGCCACCTGCTAACACGAGGAAATTCCAAGCTGCCGAAACTGAGGGAATTGTATTTGCATTGGTTGTTTTGGAGACTACCGCAACTGGGGCAGTGGTGCTGGGAGAAGTATTGGGTTTGGAAACCCTGGCTGCCTGCTGTTGAGCATAAGCGAGGTTGCGCTGATACTCTACTATCTTTTGGTTAGCTAATACTCTTTTGGGGTGAGACGTTGGTAGGAACTTGAGGAGTGAAATCGCTCTTTGCCATTGACTAACAATTAGCTTCCAGTCATCCTTTGATACAGCTGATTGAGTGAGTGTTGCTGCACTGATTGCGCTGTCGATCGCTTGGAGGAAGGAGTCGGACTGAGGCGTTGGAGAAGATGCAGGTTTTCGGGCTGCCCCTGCTACGGCTGATGACTTGGGTGACGTTGCTGCTGTTGGTGTAGCTGTAGATTCAGGTGAGTCAGGTTGAGAACAGCCAGCCGCGATCGCTAGCCAGGTTATTGTTATCGCTCGGGTGATGAATACTCGACCGACTCTTTGGGGTTGCATGGCTGTTACTGTTAAGGAGGTAGGTACTCTAAACGCTGATTCCAAAAAGATTTCCGTCCACTTTAGTGGACTTAATCTATTAGCTTGGAGTTTGAACTCCAGGCGGAAGAGAACGGCTTACCGAGAGTGGTGTTACTGAAAAAAACTTACCACAATCAATCAGGTTAGACTATTTTGAATTCTGAATTTCTGATCTCTGCAACAGGTAACAACAAAGTCTCCTCGATCTCCTGTCGCACTTCACGACTTACATAACAATCGCTATTTAAACAATCCACCAGCAACTTATTCGCATCGTAATACTGCTTCAGCAATTTCTTCTGTTCATCGCTAAACTGCCAATCGTGACCAATGTTGCGATGCTCCATCAGCATAGCTCTTAACTGCTCAGCCCAAGCCTGACCATTGGCTTCCCACCATTGCTTAAACCTCCGCTCATTACTATTTAGATCAGGTAATTGCTCCTGAAGTTCTTGCAAAGCTTGCCCTAGCCTAGGCTCAAGAATCAGGGCACGCTCACAGGCAAGGAAAAATGCCCCCTTAAAGGCATAGGGATAATAAGTGGGTTCGAGATCGAGAGCGCGATCGCAAGCAAGCGCCAGGATATCATCAAGACCAACATCAAGCGCCTTAATATTACCCAACCTGAGGAGAATGAAAAGATGATAGTCAAGGGCGCGTATCAACTCAGCATCACGGTAACGGGTAGGAGCGCGCTGAGGGTGATGGTCACGAGCCAAGTTAAAGTAAAAAGCACGAACAGCTGCTGACTTATGAGACACCTCAACCACAAGAGATTTCTTGCTTACCCACATCAGAAACTGTTGGAACTTCTCATCTGCGGCTAATAGTGCATCAATCCGCTGTTTCATCAACTGTAATAGGTAATCCGCTGGCTGCAACATTCCTACTGTTAGCACAAAAATTTCCCGCCAGCTTTTATCAGTGATGTGGCTAACTAAGCCTTGCAAAGCTTTTTCTAACGCTTGTGGCTCTGAACTTTTAACAATTTTTCTCGCTGTGAAATACTCCTGAAAAGTGAGATGAGAAAAAGAGTAAATATCCCTAGCTCGCTCCACCAGTAGCCCATGCTGTGCCTCAATTGATTTCAGCACTGCCTCACTATCCAACTGCAACATTTCTGAATCAGTTTGAGCATCAGAAAAATTGCGAATAAATTCAGCGATATAGCGCCCAAAATCTGCTTTTTTTAAGAAGAAATCCTTGCGTTCAAACGTAGTTAGAGCAATCTGGCTGAGTAAATCTTTCTTGCGCGGTAGCGATAGATTTCTGTAAACATGATCCCGTACAATCCCACGCTTAGCGTCCCATTTTCTCAACAAGGTAGTAATACCTCGCTTATATAGCTCTGCACGGTCAGTCGAGAAATTACCAGAATCTTCAAATTCTAATAACAGTAAGGTTAGCAACAAAGGATTTGTGGCAAGTTCCCTAATGGGTCGATTGGATTGCAGCTGTTCAATAAATTGCTCAGCGCTATAGGATTCTTTTGCCTGAAACCACTTGGTGATAAATGTCTGAATTTGCTTGTCATTAAAATCAGCAACTTCCACTTCAGTGAACGTTTCAAACATATACTCCCGCGCTGCAATCCGGCAAGTAATGACAAACTGATTAGTATGATACTGGTCAGAAAAATCCCGAATCTCTTTGGTAATTCTACTAGCATTTTCTTCTCTGATTTCGTCCAAACCATCGAGTAAAATTAATGCTTTGCCTTGCTTGATTACTTCAGTAACTTGATTATCAGTTATACTAGAATTAGACAAAAATTTGGTAATAAACTCTAGGCAACTAGGCTGATTTTTTGCTTCAGCAAAGTCTCTAATCGTAATAAAAATTGGCACAAAATTATTCAGTAAATCTCCAGCAATGCATTTAATTGCTATATACTTTAAAAAAGTCGTTTTTCCTGAGCCTGGCTTGCCTAAAATCATTAGTTTAGGGTAATGCTTAACGGCATCTACTCCCAAGATTCGTTTCTCAGTAATCTTGCTCAGTCCAATCCGGTCAAAGCTGTGTAATTCTGGGTCAAATTCTTGCAGCAGTTGAGTAATTTTCAGCCGCCTATCTCCAGTGAGCTGCTCCAAAAGATGGACATTGGTATAGATGTCAATTAAGTCGATGGGGTGAGTCATATCTAGCACCCGTATCGTGCCACATCGCTGTTCAACGCTAGGGCGTGCCTTCTCACGCAGATGTTGCACGAGAGTGTCAATATTAATGCTGGTTTTGTACTCTTTGTCCCTTGGCTTAGGTGCCGCAATCTCCTCCCAGTCCAGCTCAAGCCGAGAGCAGATGGCCTTAAAGATATAAAGCTCAATCGGCTCACCCTTGAAAAACTTCCAAATTGAATAGCGAGTCCGAAGCCCTACGTCAGCCGCCAGTTGTTCATGGGTCAATTCAGTTCGCCTGAACGCTTGTTTGGCTTTTCCAATACCTTGTTCAGAAGCCGAGAGGGATTGCCTTGCCATCGTTCGCCTACAAAGCTTTTAAAGATTCTGTAAAGATTTCGCTAAATTTAAAGATTGAGTAAAGTTTATTGAGTAATTTATTAAATCCAAACATTACCCAAACATTACTCCAACCTAACGCTAGAGTCTGATTGTAATGATGGAATTGTCTGGTTTTGGAATTAATTATATTGATAAATTGCCATGAAAACTGTGCTGATTGTTGAAGATGATCCATCAAACGTAATTGTTTTCTCGAAGATTTTAACTAAGCGAGGTGGTTTAGCTGTGAAGCATACTGAAGATGTGGAAGAAGTGATGCATATTGTCCATTCGGGAGAAGCAGACGTTGTTCTGATGGACATTGATTTGCGCAACAGTCGCTACCAAGGCAAGGCAGTAAACGGTATCCAGATTACTCAACTGCTGAAAGCTAATCCCAAAACGGCTAACGTGCCAGTCATCCTAGTTACAGCCAGTGTAATGGAGGGCGATCGCGAAAACTTTCTCAGGCAGAGTGGCGCAGATGGCTACATCCCTAAACCTGTGGTCGATCAGCAAGAATTTGTGGCTCAGATCGTGGCAATGCTATCAAAAGACTAAACAATAATTCCCCAAATACCTGATTTTAGGAAGAAGGGTCTAACCCTCTTTAATTGGCTCTAGTCATCTAATCTGAACATAGTCAACGGGGACACGGAACGGGAAAAAGGATTTTCATCCTTTGTTGTGTAGGAAGTTCATGGATCTAACCTTAAAAATAAATAGTCTGTCACTTCAACAGAAGCAACAGACTACCAATGAGGATGACATTTCTATGGGCTCAAACTAGATTAATCAATTCATAACAGATAGCTAAAGCACACCCGTTCTACCGCCACCAGGAGACATTATGGGTGCATCATAGATACCCCAATCCAGAACTCCACGATTGTCAAGAATAGCTTCAGCGCTCAGGATTTCTTCTGCTGTACCTTCCACGACTACCAGATAATCCCCTCCGCTTACTCGCTCATGATAATATTTGGCTCGGTCTTCCGGAACTCCCCAACCCACAAGCGCACCGACAAGCGCGCCACCCGCAGCGCCAACTACACCTCCTATAAGGGTATTCGCTAGAAGAATCCCTACTTCAGTAGCGATACCTACTCCAGGAATGGCTAAGACACCGAGGCTACCTACTAAGCCAATGATACCGCCCGCGACCGCGCCAGTAGAAGCTCCTGTTTTAGCCCCTCCTTCAATTTGCTCGCCCTTGCTATCACTTACGCCAGCACCGCTAATTTGCTCGTTGGGTTCTGCGTTTTCGACAATCACAGAAACCTTGTCCATATCAAAGCCAGCATCTCTAAGCTCAGTGAGTGCATGTTCTGCATCTTGACGCTTGGAAAAGACACCTACAGCGTGTTGGATTTTACCTACAGCCATGTTTTCCTCCTTTTATTGAGCATACATGAGCCTGCACAAATGTTCTGTAATTGTGCATTTGACTACCGCTACATTGTTGTGATTGTGTATTAGGTATTCATCAGTCTGTAGGGATAAACTTAATTTCTGTCATTGGAGGGGTGAAAATTGACTGAACGACCCTCTATCAATACCCTGGCAAGATTTAGGGTTGAGAGAAAATTAGGTAGCGATCGCCTAGCAGGAAGATTGTGTTCTCCTCAACTTCTAAGAAAACCCCATGACAAAGACAGAAGTCTTAGAATTCTCAAACCTACTCCAGAAAATGGGTTGAGTAAGCGCTCAGCTTCTGATACTTTTCAAGTGCGCTCAGTCTCGCAACAAAGGCTGATCTGACAGCTGGCAATACTTTCTGACACAGCCATGCAAGAAAATACTGCGGCATTAGCGATCGTATTGAGTATTGATTAATCAGCTTCCTGAAAGTCCGTGTAGGCAGGAGCGATAATTCAAATCTCTACAATTGTTGAACTATGACTCAGATAACTCACTTATTGAACCTGCTCGCTTACCCGTTTCGTACAGGACAAAGAATGAAACTCTCTTTCCCCACTCCTCACGCCTACTGCCGCTCCCTACTTTCAAGACAGAACTCACTCCAAATTCTCTTCGTCAGGAATCAACGCTTTTACGTAATTATTAATAATTGTAAACATAAAGTATCAATATCTAGAAACCTGATTAGTACGTAGATAAACTAGGCAACAGTGCAGATGTACTGATAGTTACTAATAAAAAGGTGTGAGGCGTAATAGCCTGAATGATTCCGCTACAACTAACCCTTAAAAATTTCTTGAGCTACCGCAATGCAAACCTGGATTTTCGGGGTCTGCATACAGCTTGTATCTGTGGTTCCAATGGCGCAGGTAAATCTTCCCTCCTTGAAGCAATTACTTGGGTGATTTGGGGGGAAAGCCGTGCCGCCTCAGAAGATGATGTTATCCATGCTGGGGCGAAAGATGTCCGAGTGGATTTCGTTTTTCAAAATAATCAGCAAACTCATCGCATCATTCGGAGTCGTCACCGGGGACAGAGTAGTTCCTTAGAATTTCAAGTCCAGACAGATACTGGCTTTCGGTCTTTGACTGAGAAAGGGGTACGGGCGACGCAGCAGCTGATTATGTATCATCTGAAGCTCGATTATGATACCTTCATTAATTCAGCTTACTTACGTCAAGGTCGGGCAGATGAGTTTATGCTGCGGCGTCCCAATGAGCGCAAACAAATTCTCGCTGACTTACTGAAACTCAGTCAGTATGAAGAGTTAGCAGAACAGGCAAAGGATTTGTCTCGGCAGTTTAAAGGTCAGGTAGAACAGCTGGAGCAAAGTTTGCAGACAATCCAGCAACAGTTGGAACAACGAGAAGCGACGCTAGAGCAACAATCCCTTCTCGAAACCGCTCTGCAACAGCTACAACAAGCTCAAAGTACTGACCAACTCCAACTCCAACAACTGCAATCTGTTCAGCACCAGCGCAGCAACTGGCAACAACAGCTAATCTTTGTTAGACAACAATATCAAAATCTTGCTAAGGATTGCGATCGCCTCCAGCAAGACATCGCCACAACGGAAGCACAACAGCGCCAACTAAGCAGCTTACTCTCTCAAGAAGACCCAATCAAAGCAGGTTATTCCCAATACATCAACCTGCAACAACAAGAAGAAATTCTCACTTCTAAATTCCAGGCATACCAGGAAGCTCAACAGCTGCATCAGCAACTACAACAGCAGCTAACGCAACAAATTAACGAAATTAATCTAAAAATCCGCGACACACAAGCCCAACTCGAAGCCCTACGACCCCAAGAGCAAGAGATTCAGGAAACTCTATCCCGTTCAGCGGAAGTGACAGCAGCACTAGAGCAACATAACCTTGCACGTCGTCGCCTTACTGAATTAGATAATCTGCAACTCCGGGTATCTCCCCTTCTGCAACGTCGCACTTCAATCCAAACAGAACTCGATCGCTCTCATGCCAGACTGAGTGCCAAATTAGAAGAACTGTGTTCTTCGGAATATCAGCTGAATGCTCAAATATCCACAACACCCCAACTGCGGCAAACCGTATTAAAGGTAGATGAAACCATTGAACAGTTAGAGAAAAAGCGCGTCTACCAGCAGCGAGTGCAAGAAAAAGGACTCGAACGCCGTAATTTTCGAGAACGTCTACAAGAAAACCAACGTCGTTATGAAAAACAACTGGCAGAACTAACGCAGAAAATCGAAATGCTGCAACAGCAGAACGCGGTTTGCCCGTTGTGCGATCGCCCCTTAGATGAAGCTCACTCTCATCATGTCATCCAGAAAACTAATGCTGAGCAAAAGGAAGTTCAAGACCAATTTTGGGTAGTACGCGAGCAATTAGCGGTTTGCGATCGCGAACTTCAGGTACTACGCTCGGAATACGCTCAACTCTCCAAAGAACTCTCTCCCTATGAGGAATTGCGAGAGCAACGGGGACAACTGGCAGCACGACTGGAAGCGACGGATGAAGTGTATGACCGACTCTATGAAATCTCCGAGGAAAAGCAACAACTAGAGCGATCGCTTAGTGCCGGTGCCTACGCCGAAGACTTACACACAGAACTGCAACAAATCGACGCCCAGTTGCAACACTTAAACTACAACGAACAAACCCACGCCTTAGCACGCGGTGAAGTAGATCGCTGGCGCTGGGCAGAAATCAAGCAAGCCAAACTTGAAGAAGCCACTAAGCGTCTGGCTAGAATCGAAGCTCACAAGCCCCAACTCCAGGCAAAAATTGAAACCTTCCACGTTTCACTACACCAGTTGCAAACAACTTCTGAACTAAAGCGGAAGCTCGATGCCCTTGACCAGCACATGGTACAAATCGGCTATAACTTAGCTGAGCACAACAATCTTCGTGCCTCTGTGCGCCAAGCTCAATCCTGGCAGTTGCGTTATCAGGAGTTAACATCCGCCCAGCAGCAATACCCCCAAGTCTGTCAACGCATAGCCTCGCTTACTCAGACTTTACAAGGACGACGCTCTGACCAGGAAGAAATCAACTCACAGCTTGACAATATTGTCAAGCAACTTGAACACTATCCAGACGCAACCAACGACATCCAAGCTTTAGAACTGCAAATGCAGCAGCGACGGCGACAACTGGATGAACAACTCTCTCAGCTGGGGCGTCTCCAACAGCGTTTTACCCAATTGGAATTACTGCAAACCCAATATGATCAGCAACAAAAACAGCTGCAAGACCTCCAGAGGCAATATCGGATTCACCTGGAATTAGCCCAGGCATTCGGAAAAAATGGTATCCAGGCACTAATGATTGAAAATATCTTGCCTCAGCTAGAGGCAGAAACGAATCATATTCTCTCTCGTCTTACAGGAAATCAGCTTCATGTACAAATTGTTACACAGAGGGCAGGGCGTCGGGCGTCTAAGAAAACAACAAAACTAATTGATACACTTGATATTCTGATTGCGGATGCCAGTGGTACCCGACCTTATGAAACTTACTCGGGTGGTGAGGCATTTCGAATTAATTTTTCCATTCGTCTTGCCTTAGCACGACTATTAGCACAACGGGCAGGGACATCGTTACAAATGTTAATTGTTGATGAGGGATTTGGGACACAAGATGCGGAAGGATGTGATCGCTTGATTGCAGCGATAAATGCGATCGCCTCAGACTTCTCCTGTATTCTGACGGTAACGCATATGCCCCAGTTTAAAGAAGCTTTCCAGACTCGAATTGAAGTTCATAAAACTCAGCAAGGTTCTCAATTAAGCCTCTCGATGTAAAAGTTAAACTCATCCTGTCGAGAATATCTACTTGAGATTTTATGGGTGTCTACTAGCCATCACGACTTTACCAGTCTTCTAAAAGCTGTCGCTATGCTATCTCCTAAAGGGTGAGGCATTTCGGATTAACATTTCCCGTTGTTTTAGCACAACTGTTGGCACAACAAGCAGAAATACTGTTACAACTATTAATTTTTGAGAGAGTTTGGAACACAAGATTTAGAGGAATACGCTCACATAATTGTAACGATTAATGCAATCGCGCCTCAGTATTTTCCTGTATTGTTACAGTAGCATCTATGTAATAAGTTTAAATCTGCATGCCCAACGCAAATGCTAATCGGGCAAGGCTACCAAGGTTCTCAACTCAGTATATGGCTGTAATACAGTGTAATATAAGATCCGTAAGTTTACGGTTATCGGTCTCTTAAGTAACCCTATATGGTGGTTGTAGAACTCGTTAGCTCAGTGCCGCAGCGACCTAGCTCTTAAACAGTAGCTAATTTACTAAATTCTTCTGTCTACTAACTGTGCTCCTTTGAGTCAACAGATGGCTAACTAAAGTTGGGGCGATTATCAGGGACATCTACTACTCAGGCGCTTGCTCCTGTCTTGTTACTCAAAATCATCCTTGTGGTAGATGCTTAAAAAATCTATTAACTATATACATGGCTGTCATCAATTGATAGTTTCCTACTCAAGCCTTCCGCTCCCAATCTTCTTGAGACGGCTGCTCTTAACTGAGTTAGCTAGCTACAGCAAGTTGCGGTCAAACGGAGTAATTGATGCATAGATGGAAAGACGCGCTGACACGGAGAACACATCTGCGGAATTTGCCGCGTCCCCATTTCTATATGTCTGTATATTGAATGCCACATCTGATTACAAATCAGTATTAAACGTAATTGGCACGAAGGGAGCATTACAGTAGCGGCTGAGTACTAACAATCAAGATTTACAACACCCAGATGCCTGGGATGGGAATCAACTATGCCCATGAGTAGTACTAACAAGCTGCATCTTAGCGCTCTACAACTTGCCTGCAATGGCATCACACTTTTGCGAAGCTGCTGGACTATGTCCCGCTTTGCTAACACTAACGCCATCTTCTACACATCTAATTGGGTTAATTTGGTGGAGCAAGTCAGCAGTATTCAAAAGAGATATCCTTCGGGTTTCCTCTGGTTCTTGGGAGGAAGCTTTGTGATCGGAAACGTCATCTGGGCAATGCAATTAATTTCCTTGCACAGCTTCACCGTCCCCCTGATTGGCTTAGTCGCAACGGTGCTGCTTGTGATGCTAACGGCAGTGCTCGCTAGGGTAAAGCAGCTTGCTCGTTCAGCTGAATCGGCAAAGGAGGCTTTAAAGACTCTCAGTGAGAGTGAACAAGGGTTTAGAGCTATTTTTGAGCAGGCTAGTGTAGCTATTGCGCAGTTGGGAGAAAATGGTCAATTTTTACAGATTAACCAAAAATTGTGCGACATCACAGGGTACAGGCGAGAGGAATTGTTGAAAAAAACAATTTTGGAGATTACCCATCCAGAAGAGCAAGCGGCTACTCAGACGAACCTGTGCCAGTTGTTCAGGGGTCAAAAGCAGACGCTCAACATTGAGAAGTGCTTTATCCATAAAACAGGTTCTCCTGTCTGGGTAAATATGACAGTATCTGTTCTCCATGAGCCGCTTGATATCCCTAAGTATTTTATTTGCGCGATCAAAGACGCTACTGTGCGCAGACATACACGCGAGACGTTGCAACGGCGTAAAGAACACTTTCGATCGCTCATTGAAAACGCATCAGACATCATCACCATTCTCAACAGCGATGGAACGATCAGCTATGAAAGTCCATCGATTAAACGCATACTCGGATATCAGCCCAATCACCTAGTTGGTCTAAACATCTTTAAGTTTGTTCACCCAGACGACACTCAAAAAGTGATTGAGTACTTAAAAGATGTGGTTCAATGTCCCAGTTGTGCACCTATAGAATTTCGGTTTTGGCATCAGGACGGCAGCTGGCATACTCTTGAAGCCATTAGTCAATCTCTGCTTGATGAGGCAGGGAAAATCAAGGTAGTCGTCAAGTCCCGCGACATCACTCCCGCTAAACAGGCAGAAGCTCAGCTCAACAAAGCATCCTGCGACAGGAGCAATATTTTAGAGAGCATCACGGAGGCTTTCATTGCGGTCGATCACGCATGGCGATTTACCTACATCAACTCGAAAGCCGAGCAGGTTTTATCCCAAAAAGCTGAACAGTTATTAGGTAAGTGCATGTGGGATGAGTTTCCCGGTGTGATCGGTTCCCAGCTTGAGCAGCAATTTCGTCGAGCCGTTGCTGAGCAGATCACTATTAAATTTGAGGAGTTTTACGAACCACTCAGTAGCTGGTTTTTGGTACGTGCCTATCCCTATGAAGACGGGTTAGCTGTTTATTGTAGCGATATCAGCGAACGGAAACAGTCAGAGGCTGCACTTTTGGAGCGATCGCACCTGTCCACGTTGGCGGCAAAAGTCGGCGTTGCCCTCGCCGAAGGTGGCACATTACCAGCCATTCTTGGGCGTTGCACAGAGGCAATAGTGCAACAGCTTGATGCCCTCACCACAACGGTATGGACATTCAATCCTGCCTCTCACCAGTTAGAAAAACAGGCTACTGCTGGTCAGCTAACTCCTGTAAACCCCGCTCTCATTGATCTAGTCCCTCAACTCCATCGACCTTACTTAAGGGGTGAGTCATTAAACGAATTAAACGCCTCCTTATTCCCGAATCATTTTTCTAACTACTCCCTAGTTGTAGAAGATCGGCTGATCGGCGTCATGACAGTATTGGGACAACCCCTTACCCAAGAAGCCGATCGCACCCTGAGTTGGGTCGCCAACGCGATCGCTGTAGCGATTGACCGCTATTGGGCACGGGCAGAACTTTTAACCCGTCGAGAATCGCTTTTATTTGAGCTAGCCAATCAAATTCGCAACTCTCTAGAACTCGATACCATCCTGGAAACGGCTGTTCAGTCAATCCGTCATCTTTTACAAATTGACAGATGTAACTTTGTCTGGTATAGGAATCATGAAACATCACCCTACTGGGAGGTAGTCAACGAAGCTAGAAATCCACTCCTAGCCAGCCACATGGGCCAATACACAACGGCTCAGGTAGAACCGTTGGCTAAGCGGCTGTTAAACCGACAAATTATCCAAGTTGATGAAGTTGAGACATTTAACGATCCTGCCCTACGGGAGTTATTAATAACTTTGGGCTACATTTCGTTCTTGTCAATACCCATTGAAACTCATGCTGGGGAGATTGGGGTAATTTGTTGTGCTCACTGCACCGGAATGCGATCTTGGGATGACAGCGAAGTAGAACTCCTGCAAGCAGTAGTTGCCCAACTGGCGATCGCTCTTGATCAAGCAGAACTTTACACCGAGGCACGGGAAGCAGCCCTTACCGCCCAAGCAAAGACCAAACAACTAGAGTTTGCCCTCAAAGAACTGCAAACCACCCAAGCCAAACTGATCCAGAGCGAAAAGATGTCTGGCTTAGGACAGTTGGTTGCTGGTGTTGCCCATGAGATTAATAACCCCGTCAACTTTATCCACAACAACATCGCCTATGCCAGCGCTTACTTCTACGACGTAATGGGTCTTTTGCACCTTTATCAGGAGCATTACCCTAGTCCGAGTCCCACGATAGCAGAGCAAGCCCATGTCATTAACATCGATTTCATAGCCAGTGACCTCCCTAAACTCCTCAGTTCAATGCAACGAGGAACTGACCGCATCCGCTCTATAGTACACAGCTTACGGAGCTTCTCTCGACTCGACGAAGCCGATATTAAGCAAGTTGACGTGCATGAGGGTCTTGAAAGCACTCTCTTGATTTTGCAACACCGACTAAAGGCGAAAGATAAGCATCCAGAAATTCAAATTCTCAAAGAGTACGGCAATCTGCCACCTGTGGAGTGCTATCCAGCAGAGCTTAATCAAGTCTTCATGAACATCCTGATCAATGCGATTGAGGCGCTTAAGCCATCTGAAGTGGACTGTCCGGAATACTCCTCATCTATTGCCTCTCACCCCTCTCCTGCGATCACCATCCGTACTAACCTCTTAGACACTGATGAGTTATTTGACTCAAGTCAAAACTCTGTTGTTCTGATTACGGAACAGCCGCACTACAAAACTAAAAACCTGCAAAGCATTGTTATTTGCATTGCTGATAATGGGCCAGGAATGAGCGAAGCCGTGAAGGCAAGACTATTCGACCCCTTTTTCACTACCAAACCTGTTGGAAAAGGCACTGGCTTGGGGTTGTCTATCAGCTACCAAATTATCGTAGAGCATCACCACGGTGTTCTGACTTGTTCGTCTACTCCGGGGCAAGGCACCGAGTTTTGGATCGAAATCCCAATTCAACAACTATCTTGAAAATTGGGAGTGGGAGTAGGGAAAAAGATTTTCATAGCTTCTTTGTGCGCGAGGTGCATGGCGTCTCAATTGAAGACTAGCAGGTTGCGGTTGTAGGGGTTAGACTGTCAAACTTCAACCTTCCAACCTCCCAACCTAGAACGCTTCAATTTGAGCCTTTATAGATGCGCTCTTGTTGCTCAGGAGTGATCCATGCGGCTCTAGAGAACTGAGTTTTTGCTGGCACGTACTTGCCTTTGATAGAGTCATAGGCGAGAATCTCTCCTGTTTCAATCTCATAAACCCAGCCATGAAGTTGCAGTTGACCACTTTTGAGCCGAGAGTGGACGACTGGATAGGTACGTAGATTCTCCAGTTGGCTGAGGACGTTTTCTTCTATAGCCGCGTTCAGCAGTTCTTCACCCTCGTATTGCTGGTAGTGTTCCTTAATCGTTCGACGCGTGGCTTCAGCGTGTTTGAGCCAGTTATAAACCACTGGCATATCTTCTGCTAACTTATCAAGTTTTAGCAATCCTTTCATCGCTCCACAATGGGAGTGACCACAGACGATGATGTCCTGAACACCTAAGGCGTGAACAGCATACTCGACAGTTGCGCCTTCACCTCCATTCGTGGCACCGTAAGGCGGAATGATGTTGCCAGCATTGCGGATGATGAACATTTCACCCGGTTCAGTTTGGGTAATCAAATTCGGGTCAATCCGGGAGTCTGAGCAGGTAATGAAGAGGATTCTTGGGTGCTGCCCCTGAGATAGCAGCTCGAATAGCTCTCGATGGGTACTAAAGTAATTAGTCTGAAATTCATGCAGACCTTGAATCAACCGCTTCATTATTGGAATTTTCTCAAAATGACAAGAAAATAATTCTATCAAATTTGTTGCTAGTCCTTCGCCAAACAAAATTGATTGCCCCTGATACAAACTGGATAAACTCCCGTGTCTGCTGTTAATTTAGAATAAACAGCGCGATCGCCCACAAACGAGATGCATCTTAGCCACTCCTCGGTCGCAGTCGGCTGCCTTAGTATCCGAGGAGCTATCAAGCTGTTATAGCTTCCTTTGTTCTGCTGAAGTCAGGAAATAATCAGTACTTCTACGTTTTTGTTTTTGACAATGAAAATACCTTGCAATTCGGTTTGCTTTAACAAAGCAAGCCCTTCAAAGTCGTGTAAATTTGGAGCCGTCTTTCTTTGTTCCACCTATCCGTTATAATAACAAGATGGTATTAAAAGTAAAAATTAATACAGTTTTTGTATTTGAAATTAGTTATTATTCGGTATAGTTCAACAACAAGAGTTTTATAAAAGATAAGCTTAGTAATTGTCTAAGTTCCTTAAAAAGGTAAATAAAATGTTGAACAAGGCTATAGGGATACTATCCTATAGCTATTGGTACTTGAATCGATATAGTAACTGGTAGTGACCGCTGGTGACACGAGCTGATGTGCGCTGACAAAGTAGGAAAATTTCGGGAACAGTCACTGATGAGTGAAACAAGCCAGCCGTTGGTTAGACCGGATTCTACTGTACGTGTCGGAATCCTACACTCCTTGAGCGGAACGATGGCAATTAGTGAGGCGTCGTTGAAGGATGCGGAACTGATGGCGATCGCCGAAATTAACAAAGCTGGTGGTGTCTTAGGTAGACGTATCGAAGCCGTAATTGAAGATGGAGCCTCTAAGCCACCAAACTTCGCCCTCAAAGCTCGATCGCTCATCGAAAAAGACAAGGTTGCCACTATTTTCGGAGGGTGGACTTCAGCAAGCCGCAAAGCTGTCTTGCCTGTGTTGGAAGAATTCAATGCCCTGATGTGGTATCCCGTTGAGTATGAAGGACTCGAATGCTCACGTCAAATTTTCTACACGGGCTTGTGTCCAAACCAACAAGTAGGACCAGCCGTTGATTGGTTATTGAAGAACAAGGGCAAGAGCTTTTATCTGGTGGGATCTGACTATGTTTTTCCCCGTACCGCCAACAAGATTATTAAAGCTCAACTTAAACAGAAAAGCGCTACCTTAGCTGGGGAAGAGTACGTGCCTCTGGGGACTACAGAGTTTAGTAGTCTGATTGAGAGAATCAAACAAGCTAAACCAGATATCGTCTTTAATACCCTTAATGGTGACAGCAACTTATCGTTCTACAAGCAGTATAAGGAAGCTGGAATTAGCGCCGAAGAAATTCCGATTATGGCAATCAGTATTGCTGAAGAGGAACTCCGACGCATTGGTGGCGACGTTGCGGCTGGCCACTATGCCAGTTGGAGCTACTTTCAGAGTATCGACACACCTAGAAATCAAGCCTTTGTTGAGAATTTCCAGCGTCTGTATGGTAGCGATCGCGTGACTAGCGACCCCATTGAGGCAGCCTATTTTCAGGTTTATCTGTGGAAACAAGCCGTGGAAAAAGCTGGAAGTTTTGAGGTTGACCTAGTACGTGAGGCAGCTTATGGGCAAACCTTTGAGGCACCTGGGGGAAACGTCAGTATTGAACAGAACAACCATCTTAATAAGCCTTGTCGTATTGGTAGGATTTTGCCGAATGGTCAATTTCAGATTGTTTTTACCAGTGCTGGTGTTATAAAACCCCAACCTTGGTTAGGACTCGAAGAGTTGAGTGATACGGTCTCGCCAGTGGTCTTTGATATGCTGGCTGAAGTGTCACAATCAATTCAATACAACTGCCTGCTCGAACAAAAGTCCCGTGAAGTCGAGATAGCGATGGCTCAATTGCTGGCTATCAATGAACAGCTACAAACAACACAAAATGAACTTGTAGAGTCAGAAGCGCGATTTCGAGAACTGCAAGCACGGGAAGAACTGCTTAAACGTCGCCTGTCTAGTCAAATCCGTAGTTCCCTAGAATTAGACGAGATTTTAAGAACAGCTGTCCAAGAAATTCGTAGTCTACTAGAACTCGATCGCTGCCAGTTTTTGTGGTACCACAAATCAACCGACGCTCCTCACTTTGAACTGATGCATGCAGCTTACGATTCAGGACTTCCCGTCGAGTTGTACTGGCCGAGTACCGTTGAGTATGTAAAAACGTTAAATGCACCAATGCATGAGCGAGATTTGCTCAGAATTGATGACATTGTTACAGATGTGCAGTTGGATGTCAGCAGTCAAGATCGCCTCGTTGCCTTGGGACTAAAGTCGCTCCTTGTTGCGCCTGTTCAAACTCGTTCCTATCAAAAGGGAGTGATTGTATGTGAACAGTTCCAGGAACGCCGCCCTTGGAGTGATCATGAAGTGGAATTAATCGCTGCTGTCGTTGACCAACTCGCGATCGCGATCGACCAAGCGGAACTTTACGCTCAAACCCGTACCTCTGCCGACTTAGCCAAAGCTCAGGCTGAACAACTCAAGCAAGCTCTGCATGACCTGCATTCCTACCAAACTCAGTTAGTGCAGACTGAAAAAATGTCTACTTTAGGAACTCTAGTTGCCGGTGTTGCTCATGAAATCAACAATCCTACAAGTTTCATCTACGGCAACCTACATTACGCTAACGAATATATTAAAGACCTGCTGCAATTGGTACGCCTTTATCGAAAGCATTATCCCAACCCCGCCCCAGAAATAAAGACTCATGCTGAAGGCATTGAGCTAGATTTTTTAATTGAGGATTTGCCCAAAGTTCTCTGCTCTATGGAAACTGGAGCAGAACGTATTCGTCACCTGGTACTGAGCCTACGGAACTTCTCACGCCTCGACCAAGTACAGGTACAACCCGTCGATATCCACGAAGGTATAGAGAGTACCCTGTTAATTTTGCATCATCGACTGAAAGCCCAGGCGGAGCGTCCCGCCATTGTAGTACTCAAAGAGTATGGAAAATTGCCTCCAGTAGAGTGCTATCCTTCTCAGCTGAATCAAGTTTTTATGAATCTTCTGGGTAATGCCATTGACGCCCTAGAAGAGTTGAAGGTTGAAAGTTCAACCCCAACTAACCTAAAACCTGCTAAAGAGCAACCTGTAACCCTTTGGATTCGTATTCGTACAGAAGTCTCATCTACCAATCATGTGACTGTGCGAATAGCAGATAACGGTCCGGGGATGACAGAAAAGGTAAAACTACAGTTGTTTGATCCGTTCTTTACCACAAAGCCAATAGGGAAAGGGACTGGTTTGGGGTTATCGATTAGCTATCAGATTGTAGTGGACAAGCATAAAGGTAGCCTGCAATGCGAGTCAATGCCAGGCGTAGGAACAGAGTTTTCGATTGAGATTCCGATACAACAAAGCCGTGAACGCTCTAGCAGTGCAACTGAATCATCTGAATCAGTAGCAGTAACTTGACTGATAAGCTGATTAGCGCTTAAGTTGCACATTAAATCTTTGGTCACCCAAATGTTGAGCCATTCCAACCCCACATTGCACCCTTAGCATCAGCAAATTCAATATAAATTCGGTTAATAGGTACATCTAGCTTTTCATTAACCACTTGGCAAAAATCCTGGCTCATTGTCTTAGTTTGTGCCGGACTCATGCTGCCAATACTTTTGATTTCGATGTAGCAAACTGGCTCAGTTGTGCCAGCAAAAGTCATCGCTACCTCTGGCTCAAAAGCAGTCATTACATAAGACTCTGGCTTGCTTAAATGCTTTGCCAACTTAGCCGAAAGCATCTTCAACAGTCCTTCAACAACAGTAGACTCAGGAACAGATACAGACGTTTGTACTTTAATTAACGGCATAATTTTTCCTAGCACTCAATAGTAGATATTAAGTCTATTTTATGAGGCTACACATCAACCTGGAAAAGGCAAGAGGCTTAAAGCGAGAGGTAATATAAGAGGGATAACCTGATGTGTAGCGGTCAAAAATAGAATTAGTAACAGGGGTAAGAAAGCTAATAACTAAGCAGCTCCACATTTAATTGGCATACAGGCAACCATCCAGAGTTTTGCTGTCACTAGATTTCCCCTTTTTGACTTTTAAATTTTGACTTGCTTACCTACTCGCTTGGAGTGAGAAGTTCTTCTCAAAACTTTTCAACCGCCATATTGCCACCCGGTATCTTCCAATAAGAGTTGTTTGCCCTCCCGATGGATACCTGAGGCAATCACTTCTCCAACAAAAACTGTGTGATCACCTTGTTCTACTGCGCCGACTACCTTACATTCCACATAACCCAATGAGTCGGAGATGATCGGACAACCCGTTTCTCCCGTGTAGAATTCCACGTCCTCGAAACGATTACCGACGCGGCGTAGTGGCTGAAAAAATTTCTGGGCGAGGTCTTTTTGTTCGTTATCCAGAAAGCTGATGGCAAAGACCCCACTGTTTTTGATCATTTCGTGGGATGTATGGTTTTTGTTGACACAGTTGACCACCTGCGGTGGTTTAAACGAGGACTGCATCAACCAACTTATGGTAAAACCGTTAATCTCTTCTCCATCCTTAACACCGCAGATGTAGATCCCGTGGGGAATCTTACGCAGCATTGTTTTCTTAGCTTGTTCGTCTAGCAAGGTTGTACTTACCTATTTCGTCATCTAAGGCATTAGTTTACCAATCTATACGAAGATAGGGGTTGTCCTTTTGAGGGATTAGCGATTCACTGCCGTTTCCAGCGAAAAACATTCATCGCTTGTTCCAGAATTCCTTGACGATTGAAGTTGTCCTTAAATTTTCTAAACTCACCAGCATCCAACCAGACACCGTGGCAAGCTGGGCATTTTTCATACCAGATACAGTGCTGATCGATGTCAACCATGCGAGTCATTATCGCTGTACAACGAGGGCAGTCAACATCTTTGGTGATTTGATCAAGCTGACTGCCAGTTTCTGGGTTCCCAATATCCAAACTCTCAGAACCTTTAATGGCTTTAAGCTTTTCTGCCTCAAGGGAATCAAACCAAATTCCTTTGCAGTAGAGACAACGATCAACTTCAATCCCGGAACAAATGACTTGCTCTAAGCTTCCTGCACATTTTGGGCAACTGGTTGAATTCATATCATTTTAGAGATTTCACCCTATTATTCAGGTTATCGAATCGTGTGAGCGAGAGGGACGAAACAGATGGGAGTGTTCAGGGTGGTAGAGACGCGAACGAGCTAGCTCCATTGAGAACGCTGAGTGCATACCTGTCTTTCCTACAGTTGCCAGCGCCGGACTAATCACATAGAGTGTCGTCCGAATCAGATTTTCCTCTTGAGTAACTGTTGCCATTTTGTCAAGGGGAACAAGCCAGATTTGTTCATCAGGCCAACCGATGCGGAAGCAAACCGCTACAGGTGTATCTGCTGGATAGTGTTCTAAGAGTTTCGCTTGCGCCTCTTCAACGTGACGGGCACTGAGGTATAGGCACAGACTTGCTTGATGGGCTGCCAGAGATGCCAACTCTTCAGACTCAGGCACGGCTGAGGCACGACCACTGATGCGGGTGAGGATAATAGTTTGTACCAGTCCTGGCACCGTTAGCTCAACGCCGAGTTTGGCGGCGGCTGCCTGGAAAGCGCTGATTCCTGGAATGAGTTCAAAGGGAATCTCGGCTTCGGCGAGGGCTTGGATTTGCTCGTGGATGGCACTGTAGAGCGTCAGATCACCAGAATGGAGGCGAACAACTGATTTATGCGATCGCACTCGGTCAATCATCAGTGGCACAATCTCTTCAAGAGTTTTATTGCCAGTACGAACAATCTCAGCATCGGGGCGAACATCCTGCAACATCTGCTTCGGAACTAGAGAATCAGCAAACACAATTACATCCGCCCGTTGAAGAATTTTGTGTGCCTTAACCGTCAATAGATCTGGATCTCCTGGTCCTGCACCAATGATGTAGACGGCTGGTGCAAGGGGAGGGAGTAAGTTCTGAAGCTGGATAGAGTCAGCGGATGGAGACATACAAACGATAGGGTTTCTGACGGAATCCTCTAAATTACCAGAATTGTTCCGGATTAACCCCATTTCCCTAGAAATAAAGTAATGGTAGATGCACCCTGGTTCAGCTCTAGAGTTCAACTCTAGGGCTTTTTTTATTCAGAATTGGGAATTGGCGGCTTTCAAAACTCTCCTCCATCTCCCCACTCTCCACTCCTACTCCCTCTCAATCTCAACCTTATCCCACTGTTGATTTTCAGCGGGAACGACATCTGGCAAGGAACGACCAAGCAGATATAGCCACGTTAGACCAACAAGCCCTATAGCGATCGCGGTTAAACTCACGATTTGAGCCATGCGTAAGGGACCGACCATTAAACTATCTGTACGCAGGCCCTCAATCCAGACTCGACCAGCACTATAAGCGACTAAGTACACCAAAGCCAAAGTCCCTACCTTCAGATGCGGTCTTCTGCGTAAATCTCGAAAGAACAACGTCATCAATATTCCAAAGACCATCAAGTTCCATAGGGACTCGTAGAGAAAGGTGGGATGAAAGTACTCAACATTGATGAACTCTAGGGGGCGACGCTCTGGTGGAATGTACAGTTTCCACGGTAAATTGGTAGGCGCTCCAAACGCTTCAGAATTGAAGAAATTACCCCAACGTCCGATCGCTTGACCCAAGATCAGGGAAGGAACGACAAGGTCTGCTAAAAGCCAGACGGATATTTTCTGGATGCGGGCAAAAATTGTTGCTGCCAAGGTACCACCCAGAATGGCACCATGAATCGCAATGCCACCATTCCAAATTGCGATAATTTGGTCGGGGTGCTGAGCGTATTGTTCCCATTCAAACAGGACGTAATAAAGTCTGGCACAAGGAATTGCCGCGATGACTAGCCAGATTGCTAGGTCGCCTATGAGGTTTGGGTCAACCTTACGGCGCTTAGCTAGGTACTGAGAAAGACTGACACCGATCAACACAGCTGAGGCAATCAACAAACCGTACCAACGGACTGTTAACGGTCCGAGCTTTACCAGAATAGGGCCTGGAGAAGTAAATTGAAACGCCAGAGTCAGAGGAGACATGGCTTGCAGCATTAAATTCTCTTGTGAGAGGGCGATAGAAGCTTGTGTATGAGGTCAGCGCCTTTTAAAAAAGCTTCTGTTCAATTTTAGGTCGCAACCGCTCTCCCCTTAGCATCGTCCAGCCAGCTGACTGAGATGGAGTCTTAGAAGCCAAAAGTCAAAAAATGCGATCGCCTCAGCGTGTAAATTCCACCTCAGCTGATCGCTAATCAAATCTACTACTTATAGACTACCAGTCAACTTGAGGCAGGGGGCGAGAAGAGATTGGGGAGAAAGGGCGCAGGGAGCAGGGGGGATGGACAAATTCTTGCCGTCTGCCATTGGCTATGCAATACTTCCATAAATACAGTATCCCTATCAATTTATAGTACATTGATTGATGGAGTTCCACTCGGTTGTAGCCGTTGGGTTATAGATACAGGCAAATTGGAGCTAGAAAGCATGTTACGGGATTCTCAAGGACTAGACGTTACGACAGATTCGCCAGAAACGATCGCTGCCATTAATCGCTATACCGACCAGGCACTTGCCTATGGCAAAGATGCCTTAGTCATTCTCAAAGCGATTGAGGCAGATCCAACCTGTGCGATCGCTAATGCTCATGCAGCCGCCTTATACCTCTCTCACGAATGTGCCGAGTCTCGTCGTAAAGCTGCACCCTATCTCCAAACAGCTAAAAAGCATAAAGACAAAACAACTGAGCGCGAAAAGCTTTTCATATCGGCAGTTGAAGCTTGGGCGACAGGTGCCATTGATAAGTTGATCGCCTACGCTGAAACGATTACCACAAAATATCCCCATGACCTGCTTGCCGTCCAGTTGGGTCAGTACCACTATTTCTATCAGGGGGACAAAGAAAAACTGCTTCAGATTGCCGAAAAAGTTCTACTAGCTAATCATGAAAATCACTACCTATACGGCATGGTTGCCTTCGGTTTAGAGCAGTGCCACCGCTTGGGTGAGGCTGAAGCCATGGGGCGACGGGCAACACAAATAAACCGCAATGACCCGTGGGCGCATCATGCTGTTGCCCATGTGATGGAAACACAGGGGCGGATTGAAGAAGGGATTGCCTGGATGGAAAGCCTCTCAGATACTTGGGACAATTGCAATTCCATGCTTTACACCCACAACTGGTGGCACATCGCCCTCTATTACCTGGAGCAACTAGATATTCAGAAAGTCCTGGAGCTGTATGATACTCACGTCTGGGGTCATGCTTGGAAAGAGTCTCCCAAAGACCAAATCGGTGCAATTCAGGTGCTATTGCGATTGGAGTTAAGAGGGTTAGATGTAGGCAATCGCTGGGAGAACCTTGTCCCTTACCTGAGAGCGCGAATTCATGAACATGCCCTACCTTTCCAGGATTTGCATTACATTTACGCTTTGGCACGGGCTGATCAAAATGAGTTAGTGGACGAGATGCTGTTGAGCATGCAAGAGTACACAAAAACTGCCAAGCCCTATATCCGACGGACGTGGACTGAGGTAGTGGTGCCAGCGGCTAAAGGGATGGTTGCCCATGCAAGAGGAGATTGGGCGACAGCAAGTATTGAACTAGGGTCAACTTTATCCTGTCTATACGCGATCGGCGGTAGTCATGCCCAGCGTGACCTATTTGAGCAAGTGTATCTTGATGCATGGCTACGTGCTGAGCAGAACCATCAAGCACTTCATCTACTACAAAAGCGCTTTGCTGCCCGTCGCTATATTCCCTCCATTCAGGGTGGATTGTCGCCAAGTACTGTCGCTAGCCGCCTAGCCATCCAAAAGCACAGCTCTTTCAAGAGGAATGGCACTGACTTAATCATCGATAAGCCCTTGCGCAGGGGGTCTGGGGGAGGCGCTGGGTTCCCAACTAGAGCTTCAGTTAGGAAGGGGTTTGGGGGGAAGCCCCCCAAGCCAGGTTTTTCCTAACAACAACTTTTCCCTTAAGTCAGTGCTGTTCCTTTTAAAAGCCGATTGTCTCGTAGCCTGCCTGTAAAGCCGCATCGTACATGATAGCGATCGCTTCATAATCTTCAGATTGCACAGCCACATAGCCCTGTATCCCTGCTTGAGCCATTGCTGATCGCAATTGTGTATCCGGTTGGCATAGCACCGACTGTAGCTTATCCAGCCATAGTGAACCGAGGTGCTTAGCGGCAACAACGGGTGGCATCGGGCATGGCCCAATTGACTCAATGACTCGTAAGTGATTTGATAAATTAGGAGAAATGCGTAGTTCTTGTTCTAAAACAGTGCTATCAATCGCCGAACAGTCAGCTAGACCATTAGCAACTAGCTGGACAGAGCGTTGATGCGAACCGGATTCAATAACCTTGCCAAAAAAGCTATTAGGGTATCCTCCCTGCATTAGCCGTTGGCGTACTAGGTTGTAGCCACTGTTCGACCCTAGATCGTTGTAACATAAAGTTTTACCCCCCAAGTCATCAAAGCTTAGGAGATTGCTCTCAGCGTTAACGATGATGTCAGTAAAATAAACAGGGCGATTTTGATAACGACTGGCTTGCATTGTTGGTGCAACAAGCGCTTGTAGTTGACTTCCTGTTACTCTGTGATACCGTGCGAAGGGCAAGCCACAAATAAAGGCAATATCCAGTTGGTCTTGTAGCAGCATTGGGTCTTGTAGCGGGTCATACTGGCTCTGCACCAGTTGAGTTTCTACACCCAATACACGACTCAGATATGCCCCAACATCCTCATAAAACCTGAACATATTGGGAGCTAGATAAGAGACTAATCGGAGTTTTTGGGGTTGGCTCACTGCTAAACTGCTCACACTTTTTCTCTGGGATAGGGAACCAAAGACATTAGGTATTTGATTAAACACCAGTTTTTTGTTTTAATCTACACTTTATCGATCGATCTCAAGGATTTAGCTGTTAGAATTCCATCAATCTATTATTAGCGACCTACAGGTACTTGATGCGGTGAGAGGTTTTTTGCAAAGGGGATGAGTTAATGACTGTTTCTGCTTCTAGGTTTTTAGCGGCTAGCTCTACTGAACTCAAGCGCAGTAAATTTGCGCGTCGCTCTCTACTCCCTCCAGGGAAGGATTATCTGTGGAAAATTGAATCTGGGGTGGTTCGCACTCTAACTTGGCTTGAAGATGGGACAACTGTCACGCTAGGGATATGGGGGGTAGGAGATGTGGTTAGCGCAGTGCTATCGAAGGCAGAGCCTTACCAAATGGAATGTCTCACCCCTGTTGAGGCAACTTTACTGCCCTTTGACAGATGGCACCAAGTAACTGAAGTCCTAATCCGACATAGTCAGCAAATACAAGAGCTTTTGGAGATTCTGCATTGCCGAGCTGTTGACGCCTCACTCCTGCGCTTGTTAAGCTGGCTAGCTAAAAAGTTTGGTCATCAAGTCGAAAAAGGACAACTTATTGATCTACGCTTAACTCATCAAGAAATTGCTGAAACTATCGGAACTACCAGAGTAACGGTAACACGACTCCTTAATGAGTTTGAGAAGCAGGGCATAATTGAACGTCTTCCTCGCAAATCCATTGTTCTGCAAGACAAACAGCCTTTCTGGCACTACGAGATTTGATAAGCTATCGTCCATTAACTTGCAATACTCAGGTGACGTGAAGGGAATCAAGAGTCAAAATTCAGGGCTACCAACGTGACACTCCCACCCCCTTGAAGGGGGTGGGCTTCTAACCAAAAATCTCGTTGACCGTTCTTCCGTAGAAGACCTGCTGACAAGCAGTGGCTGACCGAGAAGATGGAGTTAGACAACTATGGCGGGTGTCTCCGCTACTACTACTCCTGGCAATACCAGGTCGTAGATACGTGATGCTACTCGGCATCACTATTTTTTTGTCAAATCCAATGTAGTGAATATTGACAGCACCAACCATATCCCGGTGTCCAGTGAATTTACACTTTGGACATTTCCAATTACGGTTCTTGGGTTTATGGCGATGACCGCATGCAGGGCAGGTACTACTCGAACCCCTTTCATGTCCATCACTAGCTTTGATGCCAGCAATGCGACATTTGTACGTTAAGTAGTTAATGTCAGTACCATATTCCCAACCCGACATCCGTTGGTTATGCTTGCGACCCGACTTTTTACGTCTAACGCCATCTGGATTCCCAATATAAATCTGGGAAACACCTTGAGCCTTGAGGAAGCTCACAACACAGGTAGTGGCTTTATGACGCAAATCTCTAATTCTACGCTCAGTTCTAAGACAAAGCTGATACAAGGCTCGCTGTAATTTCTTCCAACGCTTGGAACCTTTTGTACAGCGAGATTGCTTTTTAGAGATAGTTCGCAATTGCTTGTGACGCTGTCGTTTAAGAGAACGAATACCCCGACCCGTGACAATTAGCCCTGTGCCAGAGCTTGTCGTAACAGCAGCAAGGTGAATTTCTCCCAAATCAATAGCGGCTGTTACATCTGTTTTGACAGCAGGAAGTACTTCCACATTGTATGAAACATGAAGTTCAAACCCTCTGTTCCAGATTAGTTTAACAATGGTGCAGTGCTTGTCAATCTCAATGGGAAGAACAATGGGTTTTCTTCCCTTGCCCATTGATAATACTGTTTTTCCTTTTTCGTGCTTAACGGCTTGACGATGCCAATAAGTTGGGTAAAACTTCTTGTCTCGCCACGGGTACTTAATGTCTTTTAATCCATGTTTACGATTCTCCCTGGTACTGTCGATGTTCCCTATAAAAGCACGACACACCAACTGGACAGATTGAGAATGCAACTCAAACTTGCCTTTGGTGTGTTTTTGAAGATCTATTAATGTCAACCACGGCGAATGAGAGACTCTGAACTGTTTGTGCAAGTCCTTGCAGGTGTTCCACACTTTTGCCGACTCTAACGAGCTGGCTTGCAATTGCTGAAATAACTGCAATGATAGGAAAGGTAATCTGTAAATCTTGGTGGTCTGCATGATAAAATTCTAGCATGGAACACGAGTCACTTGACACAGAAAAACAAACAGGAAAAACGCGATGGACACATTATTCCATCGCGTATCATTTAGTCTGGATACCCAAGTACCGAAGAAAGGTTTTAGTGGGTGAAGTGAAGGAGGCTTGTAAGCAGCTAATTGAAGAGGCTTGTAGGCGCAATCAGCTAACCTTATTGGCAATAGAGACAGATATTGACCACGTTCATGTCTTTGTTTCTGCACCTCCCCGGTTTAGCCCTGCCAATATTGCCAACATCTTGAAAGGCTATTCTTCTCGCTATCTTCGAGAGAAGTTCCCTCATCTCAAGAAAGTATGCGGGAAAGACAGTTTGTGGACTTCTGCTTATTATGTTGGGACAGCAGGACACGTTTCTGCTGAAGTTATTACTAGATACATTACTGAATGCCAGGGGAAGTGATTTGTCAAAGAAGGGGATATTGAACCCCCGTCTTTGACCCGCCTTTCATCCCAATCCCCTGAAGGGGATGGGAATTCCCGGCGGACTCTTTAAACCGATAGCCAAATTCAGGAGTCAAGACTTGACATCCTCACCGGGAGTAGAGCCACAGTGATTCGCAAACCAGGCTAACGCCTCGCTTCGCTAACACGATTTAGGTTTCTGTTTCTTTCCCTGACGGGTATGAAAGCAACTGCCCTTTGGACTTATGCCCATCAGGTCTTACGGAAGCTCTAAGCAATACATTCAGGAACAATCAGGGGGAAGACTGTCAAAATAGGGGGCATCGAACCCCCTATTTTGACTCGCTATCCATCCCCACCCTAAAGAGGGATGGGGAATTCCGCGAAATAGTTAAAAGCTAAAAGCTTGTGCTCACAACAGAGCATGAAAATCTTTTTCCCTAACTCCTAATTGTCACAATGAAAAAACAGCTATATTAAGTTTCGATTGTACAGAGGGTTAGGGGTGAGCACAGTAGAAAAGCAGGGGCGACAAAATCCATCACGAGTGCGGGACCATTTGGCGAACGAGCGTACTTACCTAGCATGGATGCGTAGTGCGATCGCTCTTATGGGTTTTGGTGTCGTCATTGTGCGTCTTCGCTACTTCAAAATTCCCGAACTGCCTCGTCCCGGTACAGGCTGGAAGTTAGGCTTACTCTTCTCGATGGTTGGTCTAATGACGGTGTTACTCTCAACCCTGTACTACTTCATCATCCGCCGTGATATCGACGATGACTCCTATGAACCCTCAACTCGTCGAGTGATCTTCTTCAGCATTTGCATTACACTCCTGGGATCGGCGGTGATTTATTACGTATTTACAGCCACTGCCAGCCCAACAGGTTTTCTTGTCCCTGAGTAAACTATCTGTATGCACAGGTGAAATGTACTTCAAAAGAAGTCCTTGACATCGCTATGTCAGGTATGATCTCAACGTCAAAAACTATGAAGAATTAAGAGTTGGCGATCGCTCCCCTCCTCGAATCGTGATTGTTGTCGTAGTCTCTGACGATGTAGATGATTAGTTGCATCAATCAGAATACGAAGTCTGTCTTAGACCTTGCGGTTTCTGGATATCTCTAGCTGATGGAACACCTACACAAAATCAAGAACCTGTAAGGATCTATATACCTACAGAAAATGTATTTACTGCCCATGCGCTTAACTTAAAAGCATGATGCAACGTATTACAGCCGGAGAACAGTTATGAATGTAACCATTAAAGATATTGACCTTCTCAAATCCATACAACCTCAACAAGTCGCGAAATATTTACAAGCAAAGGGCTGGCAGCAACAGCGACAGATAGCTGATAAAGCAATAATCTGGCTTAGAGACAATGAAGTTCAGCAACCCATCCATATTGTTTTGCCTTTAAATCCTGAAGTGTCAGATTTTCCAGTTTCTATGAACCTGATGTTGGAAACACTAGAAACAACTGAAAATCGCTCTCAGACTGATATTTTTAGTGACTTGATAACGCAAATACTGAATAGTTATATTCAGGGAGTGGTGATGCAAATTCACACTCCCAATGCTGACCAACTAGGCGGAAAAATTACACTTATCGGTGTGGTTATCGACAAACTGCGTAAAATCCAGGCTGAACTATTCAACGAGGACTATATCTTTGCCATCAAAGCTTATCAAGAACGCCTTCCTATAGCTTGTACAGGTGATTTAATTAAAGAAGATAGCTGTTTCGTACTCAAAAATCCTCGCAATCTTGCTCTAGATGAATCGTGGATTAATTAACTGAATTTTCAGCGAGCGCATCCCTCAAAGCAGCTAACCCAAGCCGATATCCGGCGGATTACGGAATTTATTTTTGAATTTTGAGGGAAAGGACTTCAGCAGACATGAAAACTGCACATGCCCATCTCTTAAGAATCCTCGTCCTCAACTTTAGTAGAGTGAGAAGCTTCAACTCCATTTTGTAAGCCATTATGGGTGTTATTATCCTGACTTGTGACATTTGACTGTTTTTCTAGCCACTTAGCAAGACCACTTGAGAGCTGAGCGAGGGATTCTGCTAACTGGGGTGAAATGTCCAACGGTAAGCTGCCAGAGCGAACGTGGAGGTCTCGTTGAGGAAAGGGAATTTCAATGTGGCGATGACGTAGAATTGCCTCGATTCGATAATAGAGGTCACTCTTAATGAGAAACTGTTTGCGGGGTTCGGCAATCCAAATTAACAAATCAAAATCCAGAGAACTGTCGCCAAGTCCCTTAAATAAAACTCTAGGAGCCGGTTCAGTCAGAACGTCGGGATGTTCTTTCGCGGCATCAATTAGAGCGGCTCGTACTGCCGTTAGGTTTGACCCATAAGCGACATTCACCGGCACTTTTAACCGTGATACAGGACTGTGGTGAGTCCAGTTGACGACTTCCTTTTCGAGAAAGTGGGAATTGGGAACAATGATTGAGAGTTCATCCAGAGTCCGAATTTCTGTACTGCGGACGCTGATACGCTCAACGGTTCCCATCAATTCGCCGACATTCACAAAGTCGCCAACTTTAATCGGGCGCTCAAAAATCAGCACTAAACCACTGATAAATTCTTTAGCAATTCCTTGCAATCCTAAGCCAATCCCAACACCGAGCACGCTGGCAAAAATTGTTAGGGAACTGAGTTCAAGTCCCCACAGTTGCAGCACAACAATTGTGCCGAGGAAAATTATGCCGTAGGTGACAATCTGGGCAACGGTTTCCTGGGAACCTCGATTCAAGCCAGTCAAGCGCAAAACACGCGATCGCAGTAGCTTTTGTATCGTTCGTGCCAGGATAATCACACCCGTAAACAGCCCCAGGAGAATGAATAAATCTAGGACTGAGTAGGAAGAGTTTCCTAGAGGAATCAGCTCGGAAACTAAAGTGCCGACGATAGTATCAGTAACCAGGCGGCTCAGTTCCCGCGTTTGGGGAAACAAATCTGTAATGTATAGGGCTGTGAATAAAAACAGTGCCGCGCGGATGCACGCAATGATAATCCGCACGGCGAGTTCGAGAGTGAGGCGTGGATGGGTATTTTCTGAGTCTCTCTCTTCTCTAGGAAGCAACGGCTGTAACCAACGACGCCAGAGCAAACCCAATCCGTAACTGCAAGTGATCGCCAATAGTACGCATCCGACGGACAGTAGTATTGCTTTCCAGATATACGTTGGCTTCCGCTGTTTTTGTGCCTCCTGAATTGCCTGCTCTAGGCGTCCCACCCAAATCTCAGCTTGTTCCTTGGCAGTTCTTCCCGGTGGGGCATCTTCTTCGGTAACAGTTAGCAAGTGAGCGCCATCTACCTTGATAATCGGTAAATTTTGCCTGGTTTCGAGCTTGACTGACACTGGCGGAGCAGAGGCTATGATCTTCTGCTTGAGAACACGATTGGCATCATCCGCTCGTTCCTCCGCGTTATGCCGTCCAGATTGACTGATTACAAAGAGTTTACGTCCATCAAGGATGATGGGAGCCGTGGGAGTATCTTTACCCTGAGCTAAAACTGGCACGATTGATGATAGGCAGCCAATGGCGATCGCCACAGCAACAATCCGGACAGCTAGAGTCACTAGAGACGGAAAGCGTAAGAAGCGATTCATAAAAACTTATTAATTAGCAGTTATTGGTTACTGGTTCGACTTGCGGTTCCAAACGGTTTAAATGTTAGTATTCGGTCAATTTTGGTAGATTTCGAACTCATTAACCTCAGCTGTTTGAATGAGCTTTAGCGTGCAGCAACCTTATAGTATCCCAAAGGATCAGGTAAGGTAAAGAATGTTTAAGCTAGCTTGAAAATAGGGAGTGGCGAGGCAGATTGCTGCCTCAGCAGCTGAAATTTCATCCTTTATCCTTCATCCTTTTATTCCTTGCCTCCCGTAAACGTGACCCCTTGAATGAAGTAGCGGTTGAAAAATGCGTAAATGGCTAGCGCAGGCAGTGTCAAAACCATAGAAGCCGCCATAATGTAGTTCCAATAACTAATATATTGACCCTTAAATGTATTTAATCCCAAAGGCAGAGTAAACATTTCTGGATCGGACAAAACAATTAAAGGCATCAAAAAATTGTTCCAAGCTCCCATAAAAATAAAGATAGCTTGTGCCGCCAAAGCTGGTTTTGCCAAAGGCATGACAATGGATAAAAAAATCTCCCAGCGGCTTAATCCATCCAGGGCAGCTGCCTCCTCTAGTTCCTTTGGAAAATTTATAAAAAATTGCCGCATCATAAAAATAAACGTAGCATTCACAACATTAGGTATAATCAAACCTTGATAAGAATTCAGCCATCCCAAATTTTTTAAGATGAGATAACTAGGAATCAAAGTAACTTGGCCAGGAACCATCAAAACGGCTAAAATCAGAAAGAACCACAGTTGATTTCCTAGGAACCGTATTCGTGCTAGAGCATAACCAGCCATTGAATTAAATAGAATATTAAACCCTGTAATGCAGGTAGCAACAAATATACTATTAAGTAACCACCGTCCAAACAACGGTTCACGGAAGAAAATTGTTTTGTAATTCTCCCAAGTAAACTGCTTTGGAATAAAACTCATTCCTCCTGTAATAATTTCTGACAAAGACTTAAACGAAGCAGAAAGCGCCCAGGCAAAAGGAATAAACGTAATAATTGCATACAAGATAAGACCTGCGTAAAGAGCAACTCTTATCCCCTTGAGATGATTCATATTTATACATCTCCCAGTTAAAGGCTAGTTTTCTTCTTTGAAAAAGTACCTTTGGATGAGCGTTGCCGCCATGATCACAGCAGCCAGCATCAAGGCAAGTGCTGCTGCATAACCCATGTCTAAACTCTTAAAAGCATATTGATAGATAAGAAGTACAACAGTTAGGGTTGAGTTATTTGGGCCACCAGAGCCAGCGGAGAAAATGTAAGATTGGTCAAATAGCTGGAATGTCCCTATCACACTCATCACAACGATGAAAAATGTGACTGGCTTGAGCAACGGTACTGTAATAGAGATAAACTGATCCCATTTATTAGCTCCATCAAGAGTTGCCGCTTCATAGAGGGAAACTGGGATATCTTGTAGAGCAGCTAAGTAAATAACCATAAAAAAGGGTGCCGTTGACCAAATATTCATGATCATAATGGCTTTGAGAGCAACGGCTGGATCACCTATCCAGTTGTAAGTGGGTAAACCTAACAAACCTAGAAAATTATTAAGTAAGCCATTCGAGTTATAAATCCACATGAAAATCAGGGTTAAAACAGCAGAAGAGGTAACAGTTGGAAGAAAAAATATAATCCGAAATCCATTTTTACCCTTGATTTTGGAATTAAGCACCAATGCTAAAATAAGAGCTAGTATCGTCTGGATAGGAACAACGATCGCCACATATTCAGCTGTGTTTCTTAAGGCAATCCAGACTCGCTCATCATCTGCCATCCTGATAAAGCTTTTTAAGCCGATAAATCTATAGTTCAATTCACCGAGAATACGGACTTTGTGGAAAGCCAGGAATAAGGCATAGGTAATTGGCAAAATTACAAAGGTTCCCATAACAATAATCGTTGGAGCCATGAAGGAATAGCCAGCTAAAGCTTCCCTGAAACGTTCCTTTTTCCAAACTCCTTTCATCATGGGTTTCCTCTTCCGTTATACTCACTCATTAATTAGCCGCTAAAATTTCCTTATTGGCTGCGCTTTGGGCTTTGCTCATAGCATCCCGTAAAAGCTGTTCCCCAATTAATGCACTAACAAATTGATTATTAAACTGGGTCAAAATAGTTGGTAGATTCTCTCCCGCCTGCCAAATCGTTGCATAATCAGCACCAGCCACAAATGGAGCATAGAGAGGATTTTGAGCATATCCTAGTTCCGTTAAAACAGATTGGCGGGCAGGTAGAACAAGTCCTTCACTTGCCCAGGCTTTCATTCCTTCTTTACCAGTCAAATAGGACATCACTTGCCAAGCGGCATCTTTATGCTTAGTTTTTTTATTCATAACGTAAGCAACTGTATATGCCATAGTCCCTGTTTTATTGCCAACTTTGGGAATCTCAGCTGTTGCAAATTCAAATTTGGGAAATGTTTCTTTTAGGTGGGGAATCGCCCAAGTTCCTTCAATGACCATGGCGGCTTTCCCTTGACCAAACATTTCACTCCCTGTATTAGCACCCACATCAGACGGTTGAGCTGAACTTTTATCTTTGCGATACTGATCAATAATTGGTTGAAGCCCTTTCAAACTTTCTGACGTGGCAAAGGCAGCATTTCCTTGTTTATCAACTAAGCGGCCTCCAAAAGCAGTCATCATGAAATATTGACGTGAAAGCTCAGGAGATATGCCTAAACCATATTGCTCGTTTCTTCCATCTCTGTTTTTATCGATAGTAAGTTTTTTTGAAAACTTTCGTAATTCGTTCCAGCTTTTAGGAGGTCGATTTACCTTAGCGGCATTAAAAGCTGCTTCGTTGTAGAAAAGGGCAAGAGTAGAGAAGTCTTTAGGCAAACCGTAAATTTGATTTCCTAGTTGAAAAGCCTCAACTAAGGACGGCTGAAAATCAGATAGGTCAAATTGTTCAGTAATATAAGAATTGAGAGGTTCTAATACTCCATATTTCATCATTAGAGGTGCTTCAAAAGCATCTAAATAAAAAATATCAGGAGCCGCATCACCAATTAATCGAGTTTTTATAACATCCATGTATTGGTCATTAATAATTTCATGCTTGACCTTGATATTGGGATGTTGAGATTCAAATTGATTTAAAACCTGCCCTAGCAGTTGTCTTTCGTTGGGATTGCTTTGCCAACCACTAAGTGTTACTGTGATAACTCCTTCTGTAGATGGAGAGCTACAGCTAGTTAAGGTGACAATTGCCAACAGCAAGAAAACCCAAAAATAGAGGGTTTTTTTCATTATTCCAATTCTCTTTAACGAGCAACGGCTAAGAGTTCAACCCTATTTAATCGAAGATAAAAATTTCTGCTCAATCCTAGTGTTGACTAGGATTTCTGTTCAGAGCAGATAAATGTAAGCTTTTCAAAAATTATTTACAAAACTAAATATGAAGAGAAAAGGTTATTAATCATTTATTTGTTCACGATGAACATTTTAGCGTTATCTGGTTGTATTTAAAAAGGTGAATGTTACAAAATCTAAAATTGATCCCCATTGCTCCCTGTTTTTAGAGCCGAGCTGGAAAATAGGGAGTGGGGAGTAGGGAGTAAGGAGTAGGTGAAGGAATATTTTCATTCCTTTGTTGTGAGTATTCGCTCATGATGCCTCACTTGAAAAGACAAAAGGAAGCAGAGCAACTCTTGGAGCAAGGAAGAGAGATTGTCATTACTTCGTTATGTACATTAAGGTTTGCGGAGCTTTCAAGCGATAGCTTAGCGAACTAAATACTTAGAACAATCAAGCCTCGTAAGAAACTAGCAGGGGAAGCAGGGAGTAGGGGAGGCCGGGGGAGTAGTTTCTTTCATCCATAACGGGCGGGCGATCGCTCTCAAGCGAGGAAGCCGCAAAAAAGCTGGCGCAAGCCATCGTCTAAAATTAAGAATTGTTAGATTTGTAACATGGCTAACACGCGTCTACAAAAATTGCTGGCTTATCTGCGCCCTCACTGGCGGGAAGCCGCACTAGGTATCTTATCTTTACTGATTGTTAATGTGATCGGCGTCTACATCCCTCTGATAATCAGGGATAGTATTGACGAATTGCGTACAGCATTCAGCTTCGATCAGGTTTGGCGATTGGTGTTGCTGATTCTGATCCTCGCCTCTGTGATGTGGGCAATTCGGATGGTGTCGCGCATCTTGCTGTTCGGTTTAGGGCGTCAGGTGGAATTTGACTTGAAGCAAAAGATTTTTCAACATCTGCTGACGCTGGAGCCATCCTATTTTGCTACGAACACCTCTGGGGATTTAATTAACCGAGCCACGAGTGATGTTGATAACATTCGGCGCTTGTTGGGTTTCGCCGTTTTGAGTCTGGCGAATACACTCTTTGCCTACGCCCTATCGCTGCCAGTGATGATGTCGATTAATGTGCGGCTGACTTTATTGGCGATCGCAGTTTATCCGGTCATGTTGATTACCGTTCAGCTATTTAGTGAGAAGCTGCGTACTCAACAACTGACAGTCCAGGAGGAACTTTCAAATCTGAGTGAGCTAGTTCAAGAAGATATGAGTGGTATCTCCCTGATCAAGATTTATGGTCAGGAGACAAATGAGCGCCGCGCCTTCCGGCAACTCAACGGACAACTGTTGGCAGCAAATCTCGATTTAGCAAAAACACGAAACGTACTGTTTCCCATTATTGAAGCTCTCGCCTATGTCGGCTTACTTGTATTGCTATGGCTAGGTCCTACTACGATCGCCTCTGGTGAGATCACAATTGGTGGTTTTGTAGCACTGATGATCTACACAGAGCGTTTAGTTTTCCCTACAGCACTCCTAGGTTTTACAATCACTGCCTATCAACGGGGCGAAGTCAGCGTTGATCGCATTGAGGCAATTCTGATGGCTGAACCCAAGATTAAGGATGCCGCTAATGCGATTAATCTGCCAATACCAGTGCAAGGGCAACTAACGGCGCAGAACCTGAGTTACACCTATCCTGGCGCGAAAACTCCAGCCTTGAAAGACGTTAGCTTCACGATAAATGCTGGGGAAACGGTAGCGATAGTAGGAGCAATTGGTTCTGGAAAATCGACGCTTGCCAATGTTGTACCCCATTTGCTAGATATCGACGCCAATCAGTTGTTTCTGGATGGACACGATATCACAAACGTGCGCTTGCAAGACTTGCGAAAAGCGATCGCTTATGTCCCTCAAGATAGCTTCCTCTTCAGCACCAGTATCAAAAACAATATTCGCTACGGCAATCCCTTAAGCGAACAGTCAGACATTGAACACGCTGCCAAGCAAGCACAAATCGACTCCGAAATTCTCAACTTCCCTCAACAGTACGAAACCATTGTAGGCGAACGAGGTATTACCCTCTCTGGAGGACAGCGGCAGCGTACCGCTCTGGCTAGAGCATTGCTTATGGAAGCACCACTACTAATTCTGGATGACGCTCTTTCAAGTGTTGATAATCAGACAGCGACCCAAATTCTGGAAAATCTCTCTACAGGCACCCAGCGCAAAACCGTACTTTTTATCTCCCACCAACTCTCTGCGGCTGCCACGGCTGACCGAATATTTGTCATGGAAGCTGGTCAAATTGTTCAGACAGGCACTCACGCCGAACTCGTGCAACAACCTGGTCTTTATCAATCGCTTTGGAACCAGCATCAACTAGAAGAAATCTTGCGCTAAGGCGGATTTGGTATTACTGAGGAGCTGTGAAACGGGAAACTGTTCACAACACGGTTGGATAAGGCGTTGCCAAAGAGGATTGGTGCCTTGTATTCCTGCTTTCGCAACACCCTATTGAGCTCTAGTTGAGCCAGGATTCCCTACTTTTGCAGCTTAACCCCTCGAATCGAGTAATCTAACAACTCCATCGGGTGCATCAGGGGAATTTGCTTGCCTTGCAACTGCAAATGCTTCTTAATTTGCAACGAACAACCTGGATTAGCAGACGTAATTAATTGGGCACCCGTATTGAGCAAATTCTCAACCTTTTGCTGTCCCAATTCATCCGCGACTTCCGGTTGCAGCATGTTGTAAACCCCAGCACTACCACAACACAAAGCCGCGTCTATCGGTTCCCGCAACTTCACACCTGGAATTTGTCGCAACAACTGGCGAGGTTGCACACTAATTTTTTGCCCATGTAAAAGGTGGCAGGCATCTTGATAAACCATCGTCAACGGTTCATCCGCCAGGGGTGAAAGCTTTGCCGTCAGTCCCACTTGTACCAAAAATTCTTGGGCATCTTTGACCTTAGCGGCGAATGCTTTTGCTTTTTCTCGATACTCTGAATCATCTTCCAGAATGTGACCGTATTCCTTTAAGGTATGACCACAACCAGCCGCATTGATAATAATCGCATCAACCTCTGTACCCTCAAAGCTATCAATCATCTGTCGTGCCAAGGCTTTGGCTTGTTCCTTTTGCCCCTGGTGTTCCGGCAGTGCAGCACAACACCCTTGGGTTTTCGGAATGACAACTTCACAGCCATTAGCAGTTAGGACACGCACCGTTGCTTCATTCACTGGCGAGAACAACAAGCGCTGCACGCAGCCGAGAATCACACCCACTCGGTAGCGTTTTTCCCCTTGTGCTGGAATAACATCTGGAAAATTACCCCGGAAGGAATCTAGGGTAATTTCTGGTAGATTTGACTCCATTGCCGCCAAGCGGGGGAAGATTTTCTTCAGCAAACCAGTAGCACGAATAAGTTTCTGCAATCCTGATTTCTGATAGAGATAAAGAAACGGTAGCAAAAGGCGTAGGCGTTCAGGGTACGGGAATATATTAAAGATGAGCGCTCTAAACACGCGATCGGGCAAACTGCGTGGATAGTTTCGCTCAACTTGAGGGCGTGTAGCAGCAATCAGCTTGTCGTACTGAACTCCAGAAGGACAAGTGGTGACACAAGCGAGACACCCCAAGCAACTATCAAAATGTTGTACCGTACCTTCCGCCAGGGGCGCTTCACCGTTGTTGATAGCATCCATCAGATAAATCCGACCCCTAGGAGAATCCATCTCTTTGCCAATCACCCGATAACTCGGACAGGTAGAAAGGCAAAACCCACAGTGAACACAAGTATCTATCAGTTTCTGTTCAGGGGGATGGTAGCTATCAAAACCCGGGGTTGGAATTCCAGGGGAGGCTTCAGCATCAATAGGATTTTCCTGTAGAGATTTAGGTGAATCCGCCCGTAGAGAGTCGGCATTAGGAAATTTAGGGTTAGGAGTAGTAGATGTAGTCTGCATATTTAATGTATTTTCTTAATTGAGTATTTCGTCTGCCCTGACCGGGTTGGAAGGTTTATGGTTTTAACCCGCTAATCTGAAAATAGGGAGTGGTGAGTAGAAACAAAAATTTTCATTGTTCGTTGTGTACTCGCCTTCATAGGGGTCTAATCGGCTAACCTTGCTAACTTGCTAAGGAAGCAACCTTTAAATCCCTCCTACAAACCGCTGAGGGCTTAAAAGATTTTTCGGATCAAATTGCTGTTTAATTCCCCGCATAATATTCAGGGCGTTGCCACTGTAACCCCAGACATCTAACTGTTGCTTTAAAGAAATGGGTGCCTCCAAAACCGTAAGAAAGCCACGTTGAGATTCACAATAACGTCTTAGTTCCATAATTGTCTGAGGCGTCACAACCGCCTGGTCAAGCCGTAATAGTCCCAACCCACTCCCTGCGTGAATTAAGCCTAGTCCTGGCAGGGAGGTAAGAGCATTCAGCTGAGTAAGAGTCGCAACAGCAGCAGTAGGTGATACCCCTATTTTGCAAGTAATTGCTGGTTGTTGTGGTGTTCTCCAGATTTGTTCTGGCAATGATTGCCATAGACTCGCTTCGTCGCTATCGGCATACAAAGTGCCTTGCAAACCTAGCTTTTGACCAACTTCGAGGAGTCTGGAGGACTGCTCTTTGACACTGTGTATCACACTTTGGAAACGAACCATTAAGCCCATGCCTTGACCAAGACCCAATTGAGTGACAAGCTCAGTTGATAGCAAATCAACGGCTGTGGGTGTCATAGCAGAAGCTAGTAGGGTTTTTGTGGTAGAAGCTATTGCCTCTGCTTCACCTATCAATACAACTGTCCCCGATGCCTCTTGTACCGGATAAACTCGAAACGTTACTTCCGTCAAAATTCCCAGCGTCCCATAGGAGCCAGTAAATAGCTTCATCAAGTCATAACCTGCAACATTTTTGACCACCCGTCCCCCTGCTTTGGCAATTTGCCCATCACTGCGGACAAAGGAAATCCCTAGCAGCATGTCACGGACGCCCCCATACCGATGACGCAGAGAACCACTGTCTGCGGTGGCAACAATACCGCCAATAGTAGCGTCTTGAGGATAGGCAGGTTCGAGAGGCAGAAATTGACCACTCTTTGATAGAATCTTTTGCAGATCCGCATATTTGAGTCCAGCTTCTACGGTAACAGTCAAGTCACCAACTGCGTGTTCAATCACGCGGTTCAAGCGTTCGGTGCTAACAACAACATCAATGTTCTTACCCACACCACCCCAGCTCAGTTTGCTACCACTGCCGCAGGGGAGGACGCTCCAGCTGTTGCTGTAAGCGTGGGACATAACACTGGCAAATTCTTCGGGTGTACTGGGGTATACAATGCTACTAGGGAAGATCTCTGGTGCATTTACTCTCGCGATCCGCTCTTGCCAAACTGATTTCAAGTTTTCCCAATCACAGATGGCCCAGTTGCCAACAATCGGTTCAAGTTCTTGGACGATCGCTTTCATTTTTGTATATCCTTTTGAGGTCGTCGCTGACGGCTCTCCCAATTTAGCTGTTACCTATTCGAAAATAAACCTTATAAACTCAGCCTAAAGGGTATGTGGGAGGACATTGACCTGTCCATCCTAGTATCGTAGGCTACTATTTCTGTCGTGCAGGAAATCCTATGCCAATTTGCTTGAGGAGTGTAGGGGATGGTTCGTCGCAAAATTAAACAACCTGTTGAGCAAGCCATGGATCGAGAAAGTTTGCTGAATCGGTTAACCACCCGCATCCGTCAATCCCTAGAGCTAGCAGAGATTTTGACCACGACGGCACAGGAAATTCGTTCTTTTCTTGGCACAGACCGCGTCAAAATTTATCGATTTCATCCCGACGATACCGGAGAAGTGATTGCCGAGTCAATCAATGGCACTCACGTACCGTCCCTACTAGGTCTACGGTTTCCTGCTGAGGACATTCCCCAATTTGCCCGTGAGCTATTTATCAAAGCCCGCCAACGGGTGATTGTTGATGTGGCATTGGGTCGTAAGACGCTTAATCAGTTAGACTCCCCAGAAACTGGCAAAATCTTAGTTTCAGAAGACATCCGTCATTGTCCAGTTGACCCCTGCCATCGAGACTACCTCACAACGATGGGAGTTTGTTCTTCTCTAGTCGTGCCAATTTTGCATCAAAACTGTTTGTGGGGATTATTGGTGTCTCACCATCAACAGCCGCGAAACTATAGCTCAGGAGAGCTGCAAATTGTCCAGCTGCTAGTGGATCAAGTATCAATTGCGATCGCTCAGTCTGAGCTTCTCAACCGTGCTCGCCTTCAAGCTGAGCACGAAGCCAAGATTAATCAAATCAGCAGTCGGCTCCACTCCCCCTTAAAACTTACAAAAATTCGGCAGATTGTTCTAGGGGAAACAGTCGAAGCCTTACAGGGGTCAGGTGGAAGACTATACATCACTGCCGAACCTACAGGTCAAGCTGCTCAACTTTATATTACTGGAGAGCAGCCAACCGTACCTTGTGTTGAAGAAACCGAATTGTGGCAGCGCCTCATGAACTCCCTTGAAGACACCTCCGCTCCAGAGGCGAGACTTGAAACCTGGGAGTTTACGCCTAGCGAATCGCTGCTTCCATCTTCTACCAGCTATTCTGGAGGGGGTGGGGCAGTTTCTCATCTCTACACCATTCCCAATCTCTACCAGGAACCATCACTACAGTCTTTAGTTGGGGCGTTCTCTGAAAGTGCTATCTGTAGTGTGCTCATTGTGCCTCTCCAATATCATCAACAGTGTGTCGGATGCCTGACCATCTTTCGCAGTGAGATAGAAACGGAAACCTTATGGGCAGGACGTAGAATTAGTGACACCCGTAACCTGCGTCCTCGTGCCTCCTTTGAAGCGTGGCGAGAAATTATCAAAGGGCAGGCACAACCTTGGACGCCGGAAGACATTAAGCTAGCGCAAGCGTTAGGGATTCATCTTTACATGGCAGTGATGCAAAAACGTGTCGAGGACATGTTCCGGCATCAGGCGTCTCATGATCGATTGACGAGTTTGCCCAACCGGATGCTATTCGATGAGCGACTTTCCCTAGCCTTAGCGACTACGCACCGATATGGAGAAATGCTAGCTGTAGTGTTTCTCGATTTAGATGGCTTCAAGACAGTTAACGATACCTTGGGCCATGCCGTAGGCGACCAGTTACTACAAGATGTTGCTCAACGCCTAACAAGCTGTCTGCGCCAAGGAGATATTCTCGCCCGGTGGGGTGGGGATGAATTTACCTTGTTGCTGTCTCCAATCAGTAGTGCTGAGGACGTGGCGAAGATTGCCACACAAATTCTAGACACCCTGAATGTCCCCCTACAGCTTGATGGTCAAGAACTACACATTAAGGCAAGTCTGGGAATTGCTCTGGCTCCCTATGATGGGGAAGACGCACAGACGTTATTGAAGAATGCGGATGCTGCCATGTACCGCGCCAAGCAGGAGGGTCGCAACAATTATCAGCTATATACGCCTGCGATTGGTACAAAGGCACAGGAGCGACTAGTG
The DNA here is from genome assembly GCA_036703315.1 of Coleofasciculaceae cyanobacterium. Lineage (GTDB taxonomy): Bacteria > Cyanobacteriota > Cyanobacteriia > Cyanobacteriales > Coleofasciculaceae > DATNPH01. The sequence continues at coordinate 16,079 of DATNPH010000080.1, read as the reverse complement.
TTGGAAAACAATCTTTATAGAGCTTTGGAACGTCAAGAGTTCCTATTGCACTATCAGCCGCAAGTTGATTTACAGACGGGTGAGATTGTAGGAATGGAAGCGCTGATTCGCTGGCACAATCAGCAGTTAGGATTCATTTCACCCAGCGTGTTTATTCCTATCGCTGAAGAAATGGGTTTGATTAATGCCATCGGGGAATGGGTACTCTGGACAGCTTGCGCCCAAAATTACGCTTGGCAGTCTCTAGGGTTGCGGCCGATACGGATGGCAGTTAATCTTTCAGCGCGTCAGTTCCAGCAAAAAAATTTGGTGAACAGCATTGCTCATGTTCTGGAATCGACCAAGCTTGAACCGCGCTATCTGGAATTTGAAATTACTGAAAGCATTGCAATGCAGGATATACCTTTGACCATCTCAGTGTTGCGGACGTTGCGCAGTATGGGAATCCAAATTGCGATCGATGATTTTGGTACAGGCTACTCTTCGCTTTCCTCTTTGAAACACTTCCCTTTGGATAAGCTGAAAATTGATCAATCCTTTGTCAGGGATTTGGTCACAGATTCTTATGATGCTGCAATCATTAAAGCACTGGTCGCGCTAGGACATGGACTAAAGTTGGCAGTGGTTGCTGAGGGAGTTGAAACTCAAGAACAATTGACGTTTTTGCGATCAGTAAGGTGTGATGGTATGCAAGGCTATTTCTTGAGCCGTCCTCTACCTGCCCAAGAAGCGACTAGTCTGTTTATCAAGAAAACTATGCTAGGTATGATAAAGGATTAGCTAAGGCATTCAAAATGCTCGAACTCAATAGTGGCGAGACCTGTAGCAACTGTCACAATGCAACGGGTAGGCGCGACAGCTTATTAGCCATACGTAACATTCATAAACCTAAATAACATTAGTGCCTACTGTATAAGTAGGCACTAATAAACGGGTTAACCCGCTATTGGTCAACCCGTGAGCGTGGGAACGCCTATCTAGACTACTTTTGCAGAACCAGTTTAACGTTGGCGTTCTGCAATCCGCGTTGCTTGACTTCTGCCAATGTCTTGTTGACGGCGTACTTCTGGTTGATTGAGTTGATCAACTCGGTTTGGTTGTGCTTCTTAGCAACACCCCAAAGGTCAGCAATCAGGTCAAAGGAACCATCACTGTTGCGAGACCAACCAAGATCATATTCACCTTCCAGAACGGCAACGATGTCGGAACGAACCCGCTGACCATTGTAGCCACGAACATCGGCTTCCGTCTTAACGGAAATACCCAGGTCACGGAGAGAAGCCTTCAGGATTTCGGCGTCGGTGATCTTGGTGCGCAGAGTGCTAAAGTGAGACATTTGGATTTCCTCCAGTAGAGATAGAAGAGAAACGACAACGTAGCGTTTTACTTTGCTGATTAAGCCGCTTTTTGAGAGTGCGGCTTTTTTGTCAAACTGCTAGCAAGTATCTGCTAGCCTTTCCTCCTGTTGGGAGCAGGAGAAAGCCTGTTAAAACTCCATTCGCTGATACTCAGCAACGGAGGATGCTGCAGGTCGCGCGCGCTGCCTAGCCCAGTCCCTCAGGGCTGTTACCTGCTCAGTCATCGTCTTAGAAAGCGGCAGAGTTGCTTTGATTGCCGCAATGATATCCAGTTGAGTGAATTCCCGGTCTTGAGCAAATGCCTCATACATCGCAGCTATTAGTGCTTGCTCAATTTCTGCTCCAGAAAAGCCCTCGGACACTTTTGCCAATTGCTCTATATCAAAGCGAGCAATATCTCGACGCCGCTTACTTAGATGAATGGTAAAGATTTGCTGGCGCTCTTCCGCAGTCGGTAAATCTACAAAGAAGATTTCATCAAAACGACCTTTGCGGAGAAACTCTCCAGGTAGACGCTCCACTCGGTTAGCTGTCGCCATGACAAAGACCGGTGAAGTCTTTTCTTGCATCCAGGTCAGGAAGGAACCAAAGATGCGGCTTGAGGTACCCCCATCAGAGTCTGAAGAACCGCTGGTACCAGCAAAAGACTTATCTAACTCATCAATGAAGAGGATGGCTGGAGAAATAGATTCTGCGGTCTTAAGGGCATTGCGTAAGTTAGCTTCTGAGCGGCCCACCATTGAACCATCATAGACTCGACCCATATCCAAGCGCAGCAGTGGCAAACCCCACAACCGGGATGTGGTTTTGGCAATTAGAGATTTACCACACCCAGGTACACCAAGAATTAACATTCCTTTGGGTTGAGGCAAGCCATATTCTCTGGCTCGTTCGGTGAAGGCATTTGAGCGCTGCTTTAGCCAACGTTTCAGCTCTTCTAATCCACCAACAGAATCTAGGGTTTCATCTTCTTCAATGTACTCTAAAATTCCATTGCGGCGAATAAGTTGCTTCTTCTCTGAAAGGACAATATCTACTTCACCTTCCGTGAGACGCCCAGCTTTTACTTGGGCTTTACGATAAACTTTTTCCGCTTCATCGTGCGTTAAGCCTAGAGCAGCCTTTAAGAGCTTTTCTCGTGTCTCTGTAGTAGTACGCCGGGCTTTGCTTTGCTCTAGTTGCTGGGATAATACTTGGTTTAATTCCGAGAGATCTGGTAATGGAAAGTCTAGAACGACTACTTCCTTTTCTATCTCAATCGGAACCTGTTGCATTGGCGACATCAGAATAATTGCTTTCTGCGTGCCTTTGAAGCTTGCGATCGCATCTCGCAACCATCGAGTTGTCGCGGGTGCATCAATAAAGGGATGTAAGTCTTTAAAGATATATATACCAGATTCTTTTTGCTGAATCACCCATTGGATCGCAGCTTCTGGAGAGACAGTATTATGCTGCGTGACGTTGCGTGACTGACCATACTCAACGATTCCGTGGGTAACAGTCCATACGAATACACGCCGTTGGTGAGTCTTTGTTTGAGCAATCAGGGCGATTGCTTTTTCAGCCCGCTCTTCCTCAGAAGTCACCAGGTAGATTAGAGGATATTGAGCTTGAATGAGAATATTGAGCTCTTCTTGCATGACTATCGACCTAATTTAGAGACGGCGCGACCACTGCTCAAACGTTGTCCCAAGAGCAACCTTAGCAAGTCTGATCAACAAGGAACTAATTCCTCTTCTCCTTGAGAATCGGTACTAGAACCTTCACGAACCTTTTCTACTGACAGATCTTCAGAGAGAATACTGGGTTGGTTTTCTAGAGAAAACATTTCTCCTTCCCTGAGAACCACTGAGCTAGTGCATTTTGGACAGGAGTAAACCCGATGAGTGTTCCCATTGGACTCTTCTACCTCGGCAACCACTTCTGGATGGCGTAGATAGAAGACGAGCGCTCTCTCAACCATTGCCGACATTGAATCTAAGTCAACAGCGGCTCTAATTTTGAGCTGGCGGTGGAGTCCTGGCGGGAGATACAAAGTAACCTTTTGCTTGTCTTGCATATAATTTCTACGTTTTACCCGGGTATGCTATGCAAGCTTATCGGGTTATTCAGGAGCTGTCAAGACACCAAACCAGCATGACAGCAAAATCGTTACATTCGTTTACATTATCCGGTTATCGATGATCATCTCGCGGATGAATAAAGATGTTCAACGAAAGTGGAAACAGTTTGACCGATGTCCATTGTCAACTACGTCCCAAAAGGTCTGGGTCGCCACCAGTCAGGAGCTAGAAGTCAAAACCTAAGGGACATTGGCAGATGGCAAACTAGGACGAGGGCATTAAGAAAGCTCCTCGTAGGCATCATGCCCCTGGCAGTCATGGTATTAAGCTGCCAATCCTCCAACTTGGGTTCCCGAGGCAGTTGGAATACCTACCGTAACCAGCGATACAACTTTGAGTTCCCCTATCCGAGTAACTGGGTATCTGTCCCGATGCCAGACAATGGTGATGGTGGAGCCTTTCGGGATCCACAGAATCCAAGCGTTGAGATTAGAGGGTGGGCAGCCAACAAATTGTCAGCAACAGTTGCCTCATCTGCTGCTAGGGGGTTGTATAAGCGGGAGCATCGTTTCAAGAATAAGGCATCATCCCTCAAGGACACAGCCAAAGACTCCCAAAAATCCCAACAACAAAACTTCACAACCGAGCAAGGATTGGAGGGGAAACTGGAAGTAGAGCTTGGCTCTGATATCAGTTTGATGAGGCTGACATTGAGCCAGGGTAAGGTGCAATATCACTGGCAGGGGCAATCCGACAGTAAACAATTTGTAAATTATTACCGTTTTTTCTATTACGTTGCCAGTAAGTACCGCATCTCACCACCTCAAAAGCAATGACTCAGAAGTAAGGACAAGGAAGAACTTTCTAAAACGCTTTCTTATCTCCCCCATCTTCCTTATCTCCCTACTCCCCAGCGCCTTTATATCAGGAGTAAAATACGATGAGTCTCCAGCAAGGCTTTTTGCAGCAGCTATGCCATCAGAAACTCCACCACTAAATTTGCCAACTGAGTCCCTACCCTTACGGGTTTTGATTGTGGAAGATGACCCAATGATGCAGCTGGGTTTAGAGCAGTCATTGTCAGCTCATCCCGAAATCACAATTGTGGGACAAGCTGAAGATGGCTACATGGGCGTTGAAGCGGCTAAGGAATTCAAACCGGATCTCATAGTGATGGACATTGGTCTACCACGTTTAGACGGCATTGCTGCCACCCAACAAATTAAGGCGGTACTTCCCGATGTCAGAGTCGTGATGCTGACATCTCACACCACCGAGCAAGAAATTATTGCCTCGCTCTCTAGTGGTGCAGATGCTTACTGCATTAAAGGGGCGAGTGTGGATCGGTTACTCAAAGCGATCGCGGTTGCTGCTGAAGGAGGCACTTATCTTGACCCTCAAATTGGTCGTCAAGTACTCCAGCATCTCTCACCTCCTACTCCCACGGGGAATATCACCAATTTGTCGCAGCGGGAGATGGAAGTTCTAAAACTGATTGTTGAAGGTTATAGCAATCCAGAGATTGCCTCAAAACTTTTCCTCAGTGCTAATACCGTTAAAACCCACGTTCGAGGAATTATGAATAAACTGGCGGTTGATGACCGAGTTCAGGCAGCTGTTGTGGCGCTCCGTTCTGGCTTGGTCTAAGCTAATTCCAAAACTAAGGTTTTTGGAATTGTAAGCCATTAGTTACTGGTTTTAGGATTTTGTACTCAACTGATCGATTACTAGCCAAACCAAACTAATAACTAATAACTCCTGACTAATTGACGAGCTCCTCAAGTTTCATCACTCTTAATCCACTTATCGATTAAGAGTGGTTGGTATCCAGCTAGCTTATCGAGCAAGCGCATCGGCTCCTGTTCTTCTAGAACAATTGAACGGTGCTGAGGACGGATAAATTGTTCTGCAACAGCGTGATTGAACAGGGCAATTAGATGATCGTAATAACCCTCTATGTTTAGCAAACCGCAGGGCTTTTGATGTAAGCCGAGTTGTGCCCAAGTCAACACTTCGCAAAATTCCTCAAAGGTTCCAAAGCCTCCTGGTAGCATCACGAAAGCATCTGATAGTTCTGCCATCAGTGCTTTGCGGTCGTGCATTGAATCAACAATTCGAAGATCTGTAAGGTTGGTGTGAGCGATTTCTTTTGCCACTAAAGCTTTAGGAATTACACCGATAACCTCACCACCTGCTGCGAGTGCTGTATCAGCAACGATTCCCATTAACCCAACATTACCACCACCATAAACTAGCCCGATTTCTCGCTTTGCTAACGCCTCCCCTAGGGCAGTTGCCGCCTCCTTGTAGGCAGATCGTACCCCTTGACTAGAACCGCAAAACACACATAAACGTTTCATGGCGATCGCTCCCCAAGCGCTAATAAAGTTTACTAAAACATCTGATGTAAAAGTACCTGTGGTGGAAGCGATCGCACTTCACCCAACTGACTCATCTACATGGGTGATTTTCTGATTAAGCTGTTGCTCATTTAATTGGCATATTAGTTAGGGTTGGTAATGGGTAATGGGTAATGAGTAATGGGTAATGGGATGATTAAACCCTCACAGCGCCAAGATCTTATCAATTAGCAATGACCAATTACCTTTTGACCACCCAAGCCAAAAATGTGCAACTTAAGCGCCTATCAGCTTAGTTACGAATAATTCGCCAAATTATCAAGCGCTAGAGATAGTTGAGGAAGGCTGGAGAGCGATCGCACGAACGATTTACCATATTTATACTTTAGTTCTGTGCATCTGAAGATGTGTTTTCTGTACCATTGTCTGATATAAAGTCTGTCGAAGCTGATGATGAAACTCAACAAGCCATTGCAGATTGGCACTATTGGGTTGATATAGGATACGAGTTGGTGGAGGAGTAACACATGGCAGTTTATCAAGTTCGGTTGGTGAATCCGGCTCTCAATATTGATCACACGATCGCAGTACCCGATGATCAGTACATCCTGGATATGGCTGAGGAAGCTGGTATCCGTTTACCTGCTGGGTGCCGTGAAGGAACCTGTTCATCCTGTATCGCCAAACTCATAAATGGTGAGGTAGATCAAAGTGAGCAAAAGTTTCTGCAACCATCAGAAGTAGCAGCTGGGTACACCGTCACTTGTATTGCTTACCCTCTATCTGATTGCACCTTGGAGACACACCAAGAACAAGTTCTTTATAAATCGTCTCTATACTTTAAGCCGGATACAGCTAAAACTGAGTAATTTTCACGAACTGCATCCTGAATACTCTTCAGTACTCAAACAATTACCACAGACGTTTATAGTGAGCCGATTAATCTACGAAAAATCAGTTTCCCTAAAGTTCATTTAATCATTGCCCTTGTTTTTGGAATAGCTGATTGTGAATCAATTTACTCCTATCTTGAGACTTTTATCCTTCAACCAGGGGGATAGCAGTTTGGTTAGCTCCTGATTTAGCACCTCATACCCCCTCGCATTAATATGCAAAGTATCGCTCACATAGTTGCTTCGCACTTTGCCGTTCTCTGCTAGGAGCGAGTAAGCATCTAAAATCAAGACATTCCTTGCTTTTAGCGAGTACAGGTAAGCGTTGACTTCCGATACCCCTTGGGCAATATCTGGTGACCAGAACGGTTGACGAGTCAGTGGCACCGGACCAATAGGAAAAATGGTTGTCAAAATAACGGTGGCACCACTATTGACCGAACGTGTAACGATTTGTTGAATATTAGCTTTGCAGTTAGCGATAATCGCAGTTTTTTGCTCAGGAAATAGTGGGATTGTTTTCAAGTCGTTAATCCCAACTTGCAGAATAATAATATCGGGATGCAACGGCACAACATGATTGTCGAAGCGTCCCAATATTTGGGCTGAGGTCTGATTATTGATGCCTCGATTGACAAAAGAAAACCCCTTGAGCTTTGCCGGAACGAACCATTGAGCTGCTCGCGAGTCACCAAAGAAGACTACGGTTGCTGTGGAGGCGGCAGAAACACCAGATGGTAGGGAGTCGGAAGTAAAGGCACGTAACCCCAAAGGATCTAAATTGGTTTCGTTCAGTTGCAGATAGTAGTATCTCGCTTGGACAAACAGGAGCGCGTTGAAGGTCAGCGATACCACCAAACTGACGAAACCTAATAATAGAGTCAGACGAAATAAACGCTTGTGTTTCTGCATTTTGGGTGGGTAGTCCGCAGGCCTGTAATTCATGTAGGAGAGCAAAATGATTTCTCTATCATTGATAGTTAGTTCCTTCAATCACAGCCTCAGCTTGAAGCGCGATCGCTCTCAACCGCTCCAACATTTCACCCTTGACCTCTTTCCACAACCCTCGCTGATGCGCCTCTAGTAACCGTTCTGCCATATCTCGCAACGCCCAAGGGTTCTTCTGCTGGATGAATTCCTGTACCATTGGGTCAAACAAATACGCCTTTGCTACACCTTGGTACATGTGGTCTTCTACACAATTAGTGGTGGCATCATAGGCGAATAAATAATCTACCGTTGCTGCCATTTCAAACGCTCCTTTGTAACCATGACGCATGACTCCCTCAATCCACTTAGGATTGACGACACGGGAACGGTATACTCGGGCAAGTTCTTCTCGTAGCTGTCGTACCTTTGGGTTTTCAGGGATGGAGTTATCGCCAAAGTAGGTTTGAGGATTTTTCCCTGTCAAAGCCCGCACAGCTGCCGTTAGACCGCCTTGAAACTGATAATAGTCATCAGAATCTAGCAAATCATGTTCGCGGTTATCCTGATTGTGCAAGACAACTTGCATCTGCTTGAGGCGCTGCTCAAAAGCTTCAGGTGCGGCTACCCCCCCCAGCCCCCCGTTGCTAAGGGGGGAAGCTAGAAGCTCTTTAGTTCCCCCGTTTACTAAAGGGGGATTAGAGGATACAACCTCTTTAGTTCCCCCCCTTACTAACAGTGGGTTAGGGGGGGTGCTAGTGTAAGCGTAACTACTCCAGTTGATATAAGCGCGAGCCAGGTCTTGTTCATCTGTCCAGTTTTGGGCTTCAATTAAGCCTTGTAACCCAGCACCATAAGCTCCAGGTTTAGAGCCAAAGATGCGGTAACGCGATCGCACTTCTGCCTGCTGTTTGCTTAACCCCATTGCTTGCCACTGCTCTTGTTCTTCTTTAACTTGCGACGCCAGAGGGTTTTGCTCGGGCGGTTCATCCAGAGCGGCAACCGCTTGTACAGCTTGGTCAAATAGGCTAATTAAGTTAGGAAACGCATCACGGAAAAAGCCAGAAATCCGTAGCGTCACATCTACACGAGGACGCCCTAACACCGACACAGGCAAGATTTCAAAATCTACCACCCGGCGTGATGGATAATCCCAGATCGGCTGAACACCTAGCAATGCTAACGCCTCGGCTAAGTCATCACCGCCCGTGCGCATGGTAGCAGTTCCCCAGACTGACAGTCCTAGCGTTTTGGGATATTGTCCGTTTTCCTGGGTATAGCGCTCAATTAAGGCTTCAGCTGCCTTGCGACCAACATCCCAGGCTGTTTCAGTTGGGATGGCTCTGATATCAACAGAGTAGAAGTTGCGCCCAGTGGGTAAGACTTCAGGGCGTCCTCTTGTCGGTGCGCCTGATGGACCACTCGGGACAAATCGCCCATCGAGTCCTTGCAAGAGTTGGGTGAGTTCCTGGTTAGTTTGTTGGAGCGCAGGAAGGAGGCGATCGCGTATCCAATCCAATTCCCGTTTTGTTTGTTGTCCGTTATGCGCTATCTGTTGTCCGTTGTCCGTTACGATCAGCTGTTCCACCAAGGCAGCGGCTTGCTGTTCGAGTACCTCAACACTATCACCGATAGTTCGACAATTTTTCTCATTGACTACTGACCACTGACCACTGACCATTGACAAATCAGCTGTAAGTGGGTCGAAATCCAATCCCCAATCCTCAGCCAAGGCGCGAGTTAGACCAATGCGACCTTTACCAGGATGACGTGCGATCGCAACAATCAAATCCCTCAATTGACGCCCTTGAGGACATTGCCCAAAGACATGAAGACCATCTCGAATTTGAGCTTCCTTTAATTCACAAAGGTAGCCATCAATACGATTTTGGATGGCGCTTTGCGCCGCTACGCTAACAGATTTTGGCTTTTGGATTTCGTCCTTTTCAATCCCTAAATCTTGGTGGAGATTTTCTTGAAGGATGAGTTGGGTTATGCGATCGCAGATAACCGCTAACCTTGTGGGGTCTAAACTCTGAGCCTCGTAATACTCATCCATTAATCCTTCCAGTTGTTGCAATGGACCATACAATTCGGCACGAGTCATCGGTGGCGTTAGGTGGTCGATTATCACAGCTTGAGAGCGGCGTTTCGCTTGAGAGCCTTCACCAGGGTCATTGACAATAAAAGGATACAGATGAGGCATCGCATCAAGTGCCACTTCTGGATAACAGTTGCCCGATAGCGCCAGACTCTTACCCGGTAGCCACTCCAAATTGCCATGTTTGCCGACATGTACTATTGCTTGAGCACTGAAGTGTTGCCGCAACCAGTAGTAAAAAGCTAGATAAGCATGGGTTGGCTCTAAATCCGGAGCATGATAATTCAAGCTTGGATCAATGTCGTAACCTCGCGATGGTTGAATTCCTACGAAGACATTACCTAGCTGAATTCCTGAAATGGGGAAAGGGGAATGGGAAGAAGTCACTTTGCTCCAGGGCGGAGGGTTGGATTTTTCTTCCCCACTCATCACTGCCCACATATCACTGCCCACTTTGCCCCAGCGATCGCTAATTCCTTTTTGAACCTCCGGCGGCAACGCTTCAAAATACTGTTGATACTCCTCTAAAGACAGTTGCTGCCTTACCGATCGCAATTCTCGCCCTTCTGGATCATTTGTCACCCCAGCCGTTAAGCGCTCAATCAGGGCATCCCCAGTTTCCGGTATATCCTCAACTTGATAGCCAGCCTGCTGGAACGCCTTGAGAATTTCTATACAACTAGCAGGCGTATCTAGTCCAACACCATTGGCAAGGCGTCCATCACGATTCGGGTAATTAGCCAAAACTAGAGCGATTCGTCGTTCAGATGGTGGGGTTTGGCGCAGTCGTACCCAATTAGCAGCTAAGTCAGCGACAAAATTGATGCGATCGCGCACGGGTTCATAGACCACCACATCCGTTTCCAGTCCTGGGTTCCAACTTTGTACTGACTTAAACGAAACAGCACGGCTGATGATTCGCCCATCCACTTCTGGTAAGGCAACATTCATAGCTGTATCGCGTGGCGACAGTCCCTGAAACTGGGAATCCCACTGTTCCACCGTGCCACCGCTGAGGATAACCTGCAATACTGGCACATCTAAACGCTTCCACAATTCCAACTGAGGTGTCTCTGTGTCCAATTTGGCTAGAGAGAAACTGGTTGTATTGAGTAACAACTCAATCTCTTCAGCGTCCTTGGGCTGGAAATACGACAACAACTCAGCTTGCACATCGGTATCACGCAGCGAAGAGACAAATACTGGTACTGGTTCCAATTGCCGTTCAGCTAAAGCTTGACACAGAGCATCAATTGGTGCAAGGTTGCCAGCTAGGTAATGAGCACGATAGAACAGCAATCCGATTTTAGATTTTAGATTTTGGATTTTGGATTGGGGTCTAGAAATTAGGGATTTTGACTTTCCCCACGGATAAATCCCAACGCGAGGCACTGGCTGTGGTAGCGGTGGATTATAAGTCTTTTCCAGACAAATATCAGCGACAAACTTGAGGGCATTAACGAAATTCTCGACGCCTCCTTCTGTGAGGTAGCGCCATAGCTGATTTACTGCCGTCAGAGTGACCGTGGAGTGACTGATTAAATCTGGATCAGGGCGATCATCTCCAGGCAGAACAATCAAGGCAGCACCAGTTTGTTGCACTGTTTCACGAATTACTTCTAATCCATAAGACCAATAAGAACGTCCACCTAAGAGGCGTAGAATAATAATTTGGGCAGATATAAGCACACTTTCGGCATAAGTATCAATGGTTAGTTGCTGCTGCAACTGCAAGAGGTTAACCACCCGTAGTGCTGGGAAACCCATTGGTAATTGAGATAGTGATGCCGCCAAAGTCTGAATATCGGTGTCCGCTGATGTAAGAAATATGATAGGTGCCGTTGTCTGTTCAATAAAAATGACGCCTTCTGCTTGAGGATTCCACCCCCCTGGTGTGGCGGCAATACGATGCATAGTTTTGTCCTCTAACTTGCTTAGGGCATCTCAATCTGCAAACACAGTTTAAAGATGAAGATAGAAGAATATATCACGACTAGGTCATCACGTCTCGGATAGCATCAACGAAGTAGCTATGCTGAGATCTTGCACCATTCTCATTAGCGTAAGGTGGTCACGGCTCACCAACACTACTAGATTTCAAGCACAGTTTGGCAGTGCCCACCTTACATTCAGAAAGCTTGTTGACGATGGTGCAAGATGTGAATATGCCTACCCTAGATCATCTAAATATTAATTTGTTGATGAGTTGTTTCTCATTAGTGAAGGGTTGTTGCTTTATGAGAGTAGACCAGAGTAATGGCTATATTGGGTAATCCAAGATTCAGCCGAACTTTGCCCTTGAGAGTGTTCAAGCGGCTGCAAGACCTATTGCAGCAGATGAAGTTAACACTTGGCGAAGGGGTTGTAGTCCTAACAGAGGAAGTACTTTCATCGACGACAATTACTCCGGAGCATCAAGCGCAACGGTTTACTGTTGTCGTGTCAGAACAGTTTAGAGCACTGTTGTTGGGAGAACCGCAAGAGTCAGAGTCGTTAGTTGAGGATGACGCCAAGCCTGTACTGTATCAGGTAGGGTTGACATTTGAGCCAGAGGCGATCGCGAGCTTTGTTGGCCAGCTAGCTCAACAGTTAGAAAACCACCCGATTGCTCTGAAGCTTAGCATTGCCCAAGCCTCCCTACAACCTAACGATGCGGCAATCCAAAGCGAATTTACGCTCTCCTTGGTTGAAATTCTATCCTCCAATGGAACCAGTGACCCAAGCTCATCAGATCAAACTTATCCCCCTACTGCCGTCTGTCAGCCATTTGTCGAGCAGGCGCTACGCCAACAGGTTGAACAGGAGCGACTTCTCCACCAGGTAACGACCCACATTCGTCAGAGTCTGGAGTTACCAGTCATTCTCAAAACAACCGTTGAGGAGGTGCGACCTTTCCTACAAGTTGATCGATTGTTGATTTATCAATTTGACGAATTCAATGCTGCCTCTGCCACTAGGCAACAAGACACTCCCATAGCAGGAGACAAGACAAAGTCGTCAAATTCACGTTCCCTATCTCGATCCTCATTCTGGGACTCTACAGTACGTTGGGGTTGTGTTACTTACGAAGCTAGATCCTCCAAAGCTATCTCCTCAGTACTGAATTTGATGGAGAAGGACGACTGCTCACTCCACGTAGCGAACTGTAGAGAGAAATATTACCAAGGGCACACTTTGGTAGTTGATGATGTCGAAATAACGTACATTAATTCTTTTTGCTTACTGGAACTACTGCGACAGACTCAGGTACGAGCTAAGTTAGTGGTGCCGATTGTTGTTCAGAATAATTTGTGGGGGTTATTGATTGCTCACCAGTGTTTTGAGCCACGCTATTGGAAAGATAGTGAAAAAACGTTTCTGAGTTTGATTGCAGAACATCTGAGCGTTGCTATTTACCAAGCCCAATTGTACGCTCAACTGCAACAGCAAAAAAATACCCTCGAACAAAGGGTGATTGAGCGTACCCAAGCACTCCGGGATACGCTGCAAGCTGCCGAAACGGCAAACCGTGCCAAGGATGAATTTCTTGCCGCGATGAGCCATGAGTTGCGCACACCCCTTACCTGTGTGATTGGGATGTCAGCAACACTGTTGCGTTGGTCTTATGGTCAGGAGGCACCACAAGCGGTACCTCTGGTCAAGCAACGACGCTATTTAAAAACTATCCAGGAGAGTGGGGAACACCTCTTGGAGCTAATTAACGATATTCTGGATTTCTCCCTAGTCGAGGCAGGGAAGGCAGTCTTGAACATCAGTGAGTTTTCCCTGAGCAAGTTGACACACCAGGCTTGGAGAACCTTACAAGAAAAAGCTCTCCAGCAGAAGGTAACGCTGGAAATGGATTTCCAAGTGGCATCACATGGCGATCGCTTTTGTGCAGATCAACGTCGGGTTAGGCAAATTCTCTTTAACCTTGTGGGCAATGCCATCAAATTCACCCCTGAAGGCGGACAGGTAACACTACGAGTCTGGCGAGAACATAACCTAGCGGTGTTTCAAATTGAAGACACTGGCATTGGGATTGCAAAGGAACAGTTACCTTTACTATTTCAAAAATTTCAGCAGCTAGAAACGCCATATCATCGCAATTACGAAGGTACTGGTTTAGGTTTAGCCTTAACGAAACAGCTGGTAGAACTACATGGAGGCAGAATTGAAGTCGAATCTAAAATTGGTGAGGGATCTTGTTTTACGGTTTGGTTGCCAACTCAACCAAAAGTTTCCACTGTCACTGCCAAAGGAACACCTACTCAAAAGCGATTTCCCAAGCCTCAAGGCAGCATTGTCTTAGTGGAAGACCAAGAGGAAAGTGCTACACCAATTTGTGAAATCCTCACCGCCGCAGGTTATCAAGTTGTATGGCTGATTGATGGTTCTACTGCTGTTGAGCAAATTCAACTGCTTCAGCCCAAGGCTGTGATTGTAGATTGGCAGTTATCGGGAATGGATGGTTACGAGATTAGCTACTGCCTGCGTAACTCACCAACAACCCAACAAATCAAAGTTCTGGCTTTAACAACTTCTACCTTGACAGATTTACAGGAAGATGAGCTGAGTGAGAAAGTAGATGATTACGTCTCTAAACCTGTAGAAGCAGCCCAGTTATTGGACAAAGTAATGGCATTGATGGAACATTAGCTTATTTTTGAGAGGTGTCGATGTATAGCGATCGCCTGATGTGACCTCTCCTATATGATCGTGTTATCCCCCGTGATATTAGGCTTGCCTGGTGCAGACTCAGAAAAAATTGAGCAGGCAAAACAGAAAGTGTCTACGGTACTAAACTTTTTTGAGAGTTTACTAGACGATCGCCCATTCTTTGGCAGTGAAACTATCACTCTGGCTGAACCTGTAGCTGGGACTATCGTCCCCTGGTTGCTAAAAGGGGGAATATCCTTGGGTGATTATCCTAAATTGAGTGCGTGGTGCGATCGCATTCAAACACGTCCGGCATGGCAAAAAACACAAGCTACCCCAGAATCCGTTGAAGCACTTAAGTCTCGCATGGCAGCCAGGATGTCTCAAGTGAATAGTTAGTCGTTTTCAATTGTCCCTAAGAATTCCTAAGCCAGCCTCTGTTTCTATATAATCTGCTAAATCTATAAAATCGTCCCGTGGCTTACATTTCCCTCCAATAAGTTTAAAGGCTAATTCGCTTCGCGGTTCTTCTGGGTTTTCAAGAAAATGGATACCCCAGTAATAAAGCTGATCGCTTGAGCGAATACAAACTTTTTCTGGGTCAATGCAGTGAAACTTGTCATCTGTTTCCTTAATTTCCTCATAAGCTTCAAAAAAAACTTTTTTAAGAAGCTGCATTTGTCTTTTAGTAGGCTGTCTAAAGTTATTAACTAGCACAAATAGATGAGCCTGTTTGTTAACTTTTCGTATATCGTTAACCGTGTCTTTAATGACTTGACCATGCTTGTTAATTCCGAGCGGATTGAAAGTTGTCGGGATAATGCAATAGTCGAATTTCTTAATTAGCTCTTCGGGATTTCGCTCAAAAGCAGGGGAACAATCACAAATCACTATTTTGCAGTCACGCGCAGCATCTTCGTCCCACGCTTCCCTATCAAATACTTCAATACTCTCACCAACACTTTGTGGTTTAGGAAGATAAATGCCATCCCCGACTAACTTCTGAAGATTTTTCTCCGGGTCTAAATCCACAAGCGCAACATTAAATCCCTCAAGTACAAATGCTCCAGCTAAATGCGCGGCAACAGTGGTTTTCCCTACTCCACCTTTGCAGGTAAAAACACCAAAATAAATCTTGTCTGGCTTGGGTAGCTCAGGCGGCGGCACATCTGGATTATCATTAATCCAAATAATCTCGTTTTGAGCGGCAATCCCACACAAAAGCTTAGAATTTTGACCCCAGCTTCTAATCAAAGCGCGTGCTGACCCACCATAACCCTGTGTGGTTATAAAAAAACCACAGTTAAATTTGTGCCCAGCGTTAGTTTCTAAAAAATCAGCAAATTTTGAAAGATGCGGTTTCTGAACATCACTTTTTAGCCATTTAACGTGGACAGCACCCAGTTTATTCTCTTTTTTGACAATCAAATCATAACTACCGACATTTTGCTTAGCCGTTTCAACCGTCCAACCCTCCATCTGGAAAAGTTTTGCCACATGTTGCTCGAGGTGGACGAAGCTTTGTGTGAAGGAGGGCTCGGAAGATGACGACATAAAGGCAACCTTCAAGGTTTTAGTTCAGGACAACCGCCGTGTGTTTCAACGGTAACGCGGGAGTCCCTAGGCTCAGCGTTAGCAGCCTAGGGAGGGATAGCGGGTTGCCGTAGGCACGGAGGCAGCCAATTATTTTAGTTTTAGACCGGACTGTTTAAATAAAAGAATAATTTGAGTTCTAACAT
>DATNPH010000020.1:0-3286 GCA_036703315.1 Coleofasciculaceae cyanobacterium | reverse complement strand
AAGTTGAATTAACGTTCGGTTCTCAAGCCGTCAGTCTGTGCGTGCGGGACGATGGTCGGGGTTTTAATCCCCAACTTCAAAGGGGAAAAGGTTTTGGTCTTGTAGGAATGCGCGAACGCATCCAGAGCCTGGGCGGTCAGTTAACAATCGCTAGTCAACCTGGGCAAGGGACAGAAGTGATAGCTGTTGTACCGCTTGCGAGTGAGATACTTCCAAAAACTACTGCTTGAGGATGAAGGGTGAATCATGAGCCAGAAACAACCGATTCGCATCTTGATTGCAGATGACCATCCCATTGTACGGGCTGGACTCGCTGCCATGCTTGAAATCGATCCTAAGGCAAACATCACCGTTGTGGGTCAGGCAAACAACGGGTGTGTAGCAGTTGAACTATATAGCCAACTCCAACCTGATATCGCCTTAATGGACTTGCAGATGCCCCAGATGGATGGTGTAGAAGCGATCACGACAATCCGGGAGCAGTTTCCCAGTGCTCACCTGATTGTGCTAACAACCTACGATCGCGATGAGGACATTTATCGGGGGCTACAAGCCGGTGCTAAAGCCTATTTACTCAAAGACACGCCCCGTGAGGAGCTACTAGCTTGCATTCAAGCTGTCCATGCAGGGCGATCGTTCATTCCAATGGAAGTAGGCGCTAGACTGGCGGAGCGGATGAACAGCCCTGAACTCAGTAAACGGGAGCGCGAAGTCTTACAGTTAATGACGGCTGGGATGAGTAATCTGGAGATCGGTGAAGCCCTGACTATTACGGAGGGTACCGTCAAGTCTCACATCAACAATATCTTAAGCAAGTTGAACGTTAATGACCGAACGCAGGCAGTAATTATAGCCCTGAAGCGAGGGATTGTTAGTCTGCCCTAAGAGATAGAACTTGATTGTAAGTTATAGAAACGCTATATAGCGATTCTCGGTTGCAAGCAATACATCGGAAGTTTCCCTTGCCCACTTACAAAGCGATACCTATGATTTCCCTGCCTCAGGTTGCTGTCACAACCAAAATCTATGAAAGCGCTAATTCGCTGGTTTATCGAGGGATACGAGAAGGCGATCGCAACCCTGTCGTCCTCAAAGTACTCAAAGAAGATTATCCTAGCCCAGCAGAATTGACGCGCTACAAGCAGGAATATGAAATTACGCGATCGCTCAACATAGATGGGGTTGTTAAGGCTTACAGTTTACAAGATTATCAACGAACTTTAGTGATAATTCTTGAGGATTTTGGGGGTGAGTCCTTAACGAAATTGGTGAATGAATTGGAAGCGGAGTCTTCAATGCCCTTAGCCAAATTCCTCTGCCTTGCGATCGCAATTACAGAAATTCTAGGCAGAATTCATGCTACCAACGTCATCCACAAAGACATTAACCCAGGAAATATTGTCTTCAATCCAGAAACTGGGATTGTCAAAATCATTGACTTTGGCATTTCCACCCAATTAACCCGCACCAACCCGACATTTAAGAATCCCAATGTTTTAGAAGGCACCTTAGCTTACATGTCGCCCGAGCAAACCGGAAGGATGAACCGAACCCTGGATTATCGCACGGACTTTTACTCTCTGGGTGTCACCTTCTACGAACTGCTCACAGGACAGCTGCCGTTTACCACCACGGATATTCTGGAACTAGTACATTGTCATCTTGCCAAACAGCCGATTCCGCCGCATCAGGTGAAGGCAGACATACCTCCAGTCGTTTCAGGCATCATCATGAAGTTGATGGCAAAGAATGCCGAACAGCGATATCAGAGTGCCTGGGGACTCAAAGCTGATTTAGAGGAATGTTTAAGACAGTTAGAAACAACGGGTGAGATTGCCACGTTTGGATTGGGTAGTCAAGATATTTCTGATAAGTTTCAAATCCCGCAAAAACTGTACGGAAGAGAAGCAGAAGTTGAGACGTTGCTAACCGCATTTGAGCGAATAGCCACAGGAGAGGCAAAGGGAGCAGAATTAATGTTGGTGGCAGGCTATTCCGGCATTGGTAAGTCAGCACTAATACAAGAGATTTATAAACCGATTACCGAAAAGCGCGGTTATTTTCTGACTGGTAAATTTGACCAGTTGCAGCGCAATATTCCCTACTCGGCTGTTGTCAGTGCCTTTGCTGGATTAGTGCGGCAACTCTTGAGCGAACCAGAACACCAACTCCAACAATGGCGGAACAAACTTTTAACAGCGTTGGGAACGAACGGACAGATTATTATCAATGTCATTCCGGAAGTAGAACTGATTATTGGTAAGCAGCCACCCGTACCAGAAGTTGGAGCGACTGAGGCTCTTAATCGTTTTAATCGAGTTTTTCAAAAGTTTATTCGGGTGTTCTGTTCAAAAGAACATCCCTTGGTTATCTTTCTCGACGATCTTCAGTGGGCAGACTCGGCAACACTCAAGCTCATCGAGTTGATGATGACGGATGCAGATACGCGATACCTGTTTGTGATTGGGGCATATCGGGATAACGAGGTTAACCGATCGCATCCTTTGATAATGATGCTGGAGGGACTAACAAAAGAGGGAGCAACTATCAGTCGGATTACGTTAACACCTCTAGGACTCGGAGTGATCGCACAACTGATTGCTGATACATTATGCAGTGAAATCAGTACAGTCAAACCCTTGGCAGAATTGGTAGTACACAAAACAGGCGGAAATCCCTTTTTTGTTAATGAGTTTCTCAAAACGCTGTACACCGAAAACTTACTGTTTTTTGATTTTGAGCATTTAAGCTGGGGATGGGATATCGCTGAGATTGAGTCCAAAAATATCACTGATAATGTGGTTGAGTTGATGCTTGGTAAGTTGAAGAGGCTCCCCCATGCCACGCAGCAAGTTTTAAAACTAGCCGCTTGTATCGGTGCTGAATTTGACTTAAATACTCTCTCTATTATTAGTAAAAAAACACCCGAAGAAGTTTTTACAGAGCTAGTGGTGGCAGCGCAGTCTGGCTTGATATTGGCTAAATCCGAGTTGGATGAACAGCTATTAGTCCAGGATTATAAATTCCTACACGACCGAGTGCAACAAGCCGCTTATGCCTTGATTGACGAGTCGCAAAAACAAGTTGTTCATTTACAAATCGGTCGCAATCTCCTCGAAAAGACGTTGCCAGAGCGATTATCAGAGAGACTGTTTGAAATTGTCGATCATCTAAATCATGGGATTGAGCTGCTCACAGAGCAACCCGAACGAGATGAAATTGCCAGATTAAATTTAATCGCAGCTCAGAAAGCCAAAGCAGCGCTCGCCTATAGTATGGCTCAAAA
>DATNPH010000018.1:0-39567 GCA_036703315.1 Coleofasciculaceae cyanobacterium | reverse complement strand
TCTTGATTGAGCAACCGAGCCTTGCGATCCACCTCCATCATCCATTGGTAGGCACGTAGACCCGGCGTACAGTGTCGTTTGGCTGAGTCCATCTCGTGTCGATAAAAGTAGGCATCACCTGCATGCAACAGCCAACCCTCTGGTGTCTTGATAGCGATACCAGCATGACCCCGCGTGTGACCAACAAGCGGGATGAGGAGAATTTCTGGCGGCAGTCCTTCAAGGTCGCGTACTGCCTCAAAGCCGAACCAAGGTTCGCCTCCCGCTGAATAGTACTTCCAGTGCTTGACCTCATCCCACTGTTCTGGACGATAGCGCCGGCTAGCGATGAAGCCGTGCCGAGCCTGCACCGCCTCGGCCTCACTCTGCATGACGTGTACGGTTGCCTCTGGGAAATCTTCCAGACCCCCGGCATGATCGAAATCGAGGTGGGTAAGTACAATATGCCGCACGTCCCGTGGGGAAAATCCGAGCTGCTCAATTTGATTGATCGCTGTGTACTTTCGATCAAACTGGATACCGTTGAAATGAATGAAGAACGGGCTAAGCCGCGAGTAAGGTGACTCGATATCACGCAGACCGAAGCCAGTATCAATGAGAACAAGTCCCTGGTTTGTCTCGACGAGCAAACAGTGGCAGACGAGGCGAGCTGTCAAACCGCGACTAAAGCCATCGAAGAGCGCCCCACCAATCGGGCACATGCAACCGCAGTTGAGATGATGAATTTGCATGAATCCTCTGTTACGATGCCTCCTTAGAACCGTCCTAAATGTGTGGGATTGCTGAGGGCGCGTAGCGCTTAGCAGCTCCCCTTTGGGAGCATCGCGTCCTGCTTAAAATGATTGTCAACTGTACCTATTGAGTCGTCGCTCTCTAGTCACAAATTACTTATTTGCCGGCTCGGATTCAGCGAGCCTACGGTGCTGTTCGGCAGTGACCGTATCAGGCAAGACTTTACTAACGTTGCCCTGAATCTTCGTCTTGAGCGAACCTGCGATTATGTGGTCTTTGCCTGCCATTAGTGCCTCGAAACCTTGCTTAGCGACTTGGGCTGGGTCATCCTTCTTATTTGCACCCACGTTGGTATCGTCCATACCTGCGCGATGGAAGAAGTTAGTATCAGTCGGTCCGGGCATGAGCGCAGTAACGGTGACACCCGTGTCCTTCAACTCGTTACGCAACGCCTCGGAGAAGGAGTGTACAAACGCTTTGGAAGCCGCATAGACTGCCTCGAAGGGTCCGGGCATGAGCGCGGCGATGGACGAACTGAAGAGGATTCGACCCTTGCCCCGCTCGACCATATCCTTCACAACCCGTTTGGCGAGATGCACAGATGATACGACGTTCAGGTTGATGAGATTCAGCTCGTCTTTCAGGTCAGTCTCGCGGGCGAAGTCACCACCGACACCAACCCCCGCGTTAATTGCGATCGCCTCCACTGGTCGGCCAGTCGCCTTAATCTGGTTGTAGAGTGTCTCAACACCGTCATAGGTGGCAAGATCCGCCTGCACCGTCTCGACCTTGGCACCTAGCCCCTCGCAGGCTTGGGCGGCTTCATTGATACTTGAGCCGGTAGATGTGACGAGGAGATCAAAGCCGTTTTGGGCGAATTGTTTGGCAAGTTCGTAGCCGATGCCATTGGAGGCACCCGTCACGACAGCCAAGGGTCGGGTCAACGAACTGTTCATAAACCGTCCAAACTCCTATATGACTGTTCCACGCTCGGAAAGCTATGACAAGCTCCTGTTTGGCTACCAAACAGTTGGCGTGGACTGTGGGCTTTCAACCCTTACAATCCTAGGGAGGTAGTAGTGTGATTTCGTCTTTCCGACGACGTATTGCTGTCGGGTTTTTGAGGTTATTTTTCTAGAGTTCCATCTATCACTTCTAGCCCTCATCAGCAGGAGGAACTTGGCTCCAAGCGTAATTCCCTAGGGCTGTGATTACCACAACTAAGACTAAGACTCTAAATGCATTGAGTCTCCAGTTCCATTGGAAACCGCTTAAAGTCTTTATCTGACTAACCTCTGCTTGGGTTAGAGCACTTTGAATTTTGAATGGCTTATACAAATTTCCTAAATGCTTGCTACAGATACTTTTCTTGTTCCCCCTTTAATAAGGGGGGTTAGGGGGGTCGATGTGTAGATATCCAAAGTGAAATGGTATTAGGCGCTGTGGTACCCATAAGGGTACTCTTTTGGCTTGGTTGCCGAAATGTTGTGTTTGCCGTCTGTATTCTCTCAAAGTGAAAAGCTTTGCTTCACTGACAGAAAAACGTTGTAGTTTTTAACAGAGGTCAAATCAATGTCTAATGGTGCTTACGTCAAAACAAATGGTGATGTTCTCAATGTTCGCTCTACCCCCAATGGTAAGGTCGTCGATTCTCTCCCCAATGGAACTCTAGTTGAAGTGTTGGGTAATACCGTATCGGCGGGAGGATTTAATTGGATTCAGATTTCACCCAATCGTTGGATTGCTTCTGAGTATCTTGTTTATGCAATGTATGTTGCTTACGTCAGAACGAATGGTGATGTTCTGAATGTTCGCTCTACCCCCAATGGTAAGGTCATCGATTCTCTCCCCAATGGGAAACAAGTTTACGTATTTAGTGATCCCATAGCTACGGGAGGATTTAATTGGGTTGAGATTGGACTAAATCGTTATACGGCTTCTGAGTATCTAGCCTACGCTGATTCGGTGGGTAGTAACTAGCTGCTTGAGAGTTCAACTTAGTGGGACAGCCCCCTGAAATAAGCTGTCGATCATTTAAGAAAGCATATTGGTTAGGGCTGGTAATGGGTAATAGGTAATAGGTAATAGGTAATGGGATGATTAAACTCTCACAGCGCCAAGATTTTATCAATTACCTTTTGACCACCCAAGCCAAAAATGTGCAACTTAAGCGCCTATCAGCTTAGTACACCGATTGCTAGCGATCGCGCCCATATAAATAACCCCCAGGTTTTCTTCTTGGGGGTAGGGCTGGTGAGCAATGATGGGTACTATTTGGGTAACTGTTTCGCAGCAAATGCAGCATGGAAATCAGTCAGTTTCTATAGAAATTCCTGAAGGCTCTAATGTGATCATCGGTCAGAGCCACTTTATCAAGACTGTTAAAGACTTGCATGAGATCATGGTTGGCACCTCACCCCAAGTCAAATTTGGTCTAGCGTTTTGTGAGGCATCTGGTGCTTGCTTGATCCGGGTTTCAGGAAATGACGAAACGCTTCAAGGCGTAGCTACCCAGAATGCTGAAGCGATCACGGCTGGACACTGCTTCATTATTCTATTGAAACAAGCCTATCCTATCAATTTTCTCAATGCCATCAAACAATGTCCGGAAGTCTGTAGAATCTACTGTGCAACGGCTAATCCCGTAGAAGTGATTGTTGCTGAAACTCAACAAGGTCGTGGGATTCTTGGAGTCGTACATGGGTTTTCTCCAAAGGGAGTAGAAGCTCCTGAACAAGTAACAGCTCGTAAGGAATTTCTTCGCCAAATTGGCTACAACCTCTGAGGTGCGATCGAGCGAACAGGAGTTTTACAATTCCGCAGGAGGCACCACCGGAATATAAGGCATTGCAAAAAAGCCGCGTACATCCTGTTCTCCGTTAGGTACCTTTTGTGTACATTTAAACCCTAAAACAGTTCTTTTGCGAGGAGGAACGCCAGGAACAAACGTTGTCCCAACAGGTACTCTTTCAACCCGAATAGTAATATCCTCTTTTTGAGGATAGTTTGGGTCGTAGATGTTTATATCGATTGTGGTAGCAGAGATTTCCGAATAGCTATAGGCTAAAACCTGATGATTTTTCCAGATTGCAAAAGAGTCACCACTACTTACATAAACAATACCCAAGACAACGGCATTACCATCATCCAACTTGACACGAATTTCCTCAAATTCATCATAAGTTCGCTTTTGAGTGCCAATAACTGTGTCGTCAGGCAAAACCATCCACTGAGCAAATTTAGCAACATATTCACCAAAGGCACCAAACGTATCGATTTGTCGTCGATAGAGATATCGGTGTAGTAGTGAACCCTGTGCTGGTGAAGTGGTAATCGAGGGAATACTCCTATCTGCTAGCAGAAAATCATAAGCGGCAGAAGACATTCCCCCGCAAAGACCATAGCCCTTTTGAACTTTTGAAAGATTTGGTAAATTGGGAATAGAAAATGGCAGTGGATAGCCAGAAAAGTTGTTTACAAAGTTAAACCCATGCACAGAGGGCTTAAAATCGAACGCTGGAATTTCTGGTAACCGGAACTCGGTTTGAAACGGCACCATAAATTCTGTATGAACACAGCGCCGACCGTTAAAGGTATAGCGAAATTCTAGATACGGTAGATAGAGGTCTGTGAGGTCTGCAATTCGGCGTGTATGATCGCTCGGTGTCCAGTTCCAAGGCGGATTATGCGGTTCTTGCGTTTGAATTGTGTTGTAGTCAAGGTAGCGAGACGGTTCAAAGCGAACGATAAATTTACCGTTACTATCTGAACGACCTGGGTCAATTGTCAGATCATCATCACCTTTACCAGGTTCATCCTTATCAAAAACACGAACCAAGACGTTCGATGCCGGGAATCCATTGCTAAAAAGAACTTTCCCGGAGAAATTTTCAGCCATAGTTCATCGCTTCCGAACTTTAGATCTATCAGTTAGGCATGTTCGGGAGCAACTACATGAGCAATTCAAGCAATTCCGCACTCAAGCAATATTTAGTTACCAATCGATTAAGGGCGATCGCTCTCCTCAAACAGTTTAACAGTATTCAAAATAGTAAAGGGGCACAGACTTCTCGTGCCCCTAAAATTCTTTTCCCTGAAATTTTATTAACTGCTTTTAAGCGTTAACAATGGTTCCACCATTGGGATGCAAGATTTGACCCGCCATATAAGATGAGTCATCAGAAGCTAAGAAAACAAAGCTTGGTGCCACTTCTTCCGGTTGACCTGCTCGTTTCATCGGGACTTGTTTGCCAAATGATTCAACTTTATCGGGAGGAAAAGTTGAAGGGATAAGTGGTGTCCAGATTGGACCGGGTGCAACACCGTTGACTCGAATACCTTTCTCTATCAACGATTGCGATAACGAGCGCGTGAACGCTACGATCGCCCCTTTAGTAGCTGAATAGTCAAGCAATTGTTCACTGCCCTTATATGCCGTTACAGAAGTGGTGTTGATAATCGCACTTCCCTCTTTGAGGTGAGGCAGTGCCGCTTTAACCAAGAAAAACATCCCGAAGATATTGGTACGGAAAGTGCGTTCCAACTGTTCGGCAGTAATGTCTTCAATGCTCTCTTGGGGATGCTGCTCAGCTGCATTATTCACTAGAATGTCAAGCTTGCCAAACTTATCAATCGTCTGTTGAACAGCTTGCTGACAAAACTTTTCATCCCCAACATCACCAGCCATAAATAGGCAAGAACGACCCTCTTGTTCAACCCTTTGTTGGGTTGCTTCGGCATCTTCGTGTTCATTCAAGTACACGATCGCCACATCAGCCCCTTCTTTGGCAAACGCGATCGCAACGGCACGACCAATACCGCTATCTCCACCCGTGATTAACGCTACCTTGTTACGCAACTTCCCACTACCCTGATACTTAGAATCTTCAGCTTTGGGTTGCGGCGTCATTTGCGATTCACGACCAGGCTGTTGGTCTTGGTGTTGCGCTGGTCTTTGCTCCTGTTCTAATGCCATGTGTTTATCCTTAAGTTCTTATGAGAGGATGTAAATAGAGAGGCGAACTCAGGCAAAACAAAACCTCGGATTATTGGTAACCCAAGGTTTTTATTGGCACATGCACTTAAGCTTTAACTTGTGTATCCAACTTTTATTACCCGTAATAAAAATAACAACTAGCCGACGTGCGTTTATCGACCCTAGGGATGGAAAATAAAATAGATTCATTCAGTCTTTAGGTATAGAACCAAACAAATCTAAGGTAAACACTTCAAGAGTGCATTAATCTTGCCTTGGAGGTGAGACTCAACTAAAGTGAGTGTCTGCCTAGTTTTTCTCATCTCCCAGAATAGATTGAATCGTAGAATGCACTTCGTTGAGGGTTGCCAGTTCTACTTTGAACTTCCACAGGAATGGACAAATCCTATTTTCTGTAACCTCAGCCTTCTCCCAAACCGTTAATTGCCATCCTTGTTGGGTAGGAGTAAGGATGTAATCGAAGCCAGTGATTGTGTCGAACTTAGGTGCATTGGCTAACATCTTTGTTAACTCCTGATGCGAGGTGGATTAGAGTAAGAACTTTTTTCTCGTAACGGTAGAAGACCTTAATGTTAGCTAGCGTTTCAATTTACACCAGTAACAAGATACCGAAATATGCATCTACGAGTAG
Source organism: Coleofasciculaceae cyanobacterium (assembly GCA_036703315.1). Classification (GTDB taxonomy): domain Bacteria; phylum Cyanobacteriota; class Cyanobacteriia; order Cyanobacteriales; family Coleofasciculaceae; genus DATNPH01. Next base: position 33,208 of record DATNPH010000018.1, on the reverse strand, counting down.
ATATCTCTATCGCCACTACCACTTATGCACTGTCTTATGGCAATGTTAACAACCTCTAGTCAGCTTATCTTGAGCGATTCATCCTCCCTGTAGATGAAATTAAAAACGAGCTACAGGTAGTAGATACTATTTTGCAAGTCTATCAAAGATGCCCGAATCCTCTGTGTTAAAAGCTAAGCGGCGCGTGCTTAGATGTTTTGATAGCTCGCTTAGTCTGACTAAGCTAATGGTTTATTCAAGGGGCCTTGTGGCAGTCGCTCAAGGTTGTGCCATCACTTGGTTAGAGCATTTTGCATTTTGAATTGCTTAGCACGACGTAAGTCTATATGAGAGATAATCGACTGTTGCCAGATTACTCAGTGTTAAGAATTTAATCAAAATGCATCATGTCAAGCTAAGAGGAGGTATTTGGAAAGTAAGGGATTCTACTGGAGGTAATACTTATGGTGGGAGTATTATTAGTTCTGGTTTGTTGTCTAATGCTTGGCCTGCCGTTATTATTTGAGGCTGTATTGTATAAAGATGAGCAGCAGTACTAAGCTCTTCTCACGACTATAGCACATGGCTTTCACCTCAATAGTCAGTTGTCTTTTTTACTGACCCTTGATGACTCACAGCCGTGAGCTTTATCTGTGCGAACAAGTTGGCTGAGCGGTCTGTTGAGATCACTCAGCAGCTCAGTACTGGGGAACGTTCATCTTCAATTCGGTCAATCTTCATCTTAAGCTCTTTAAGAGATGAGGAAGTGTAGCACCGATTAGTTAGAGGATCGTAGCCTTGCCAATGTTGCGCTTCAAAAATGAACCAATCTCTATATATTCCGTTGCCATCAAAGTCACCTTCAAACATCATCCATTCGCTACTGAGAGAGAAGCCAGCCTGTAGCTTTTCTAGCTCAAAATTTAACCATTCTTCCAACTGGAGTAAATCTGGAAAGACACCTGGATGCCAGTAATCGACCAATGTAGAAGAAATTTCAATTCGATAGCCCTGCTGTACTTGAAAAATTCTCGCTTCAATGTCGTCTAAGGTAATTAAGTGAATGGATTTGGGTGTCATGATTAATTTGTACGTCCTGAATGTACTAGCCGAATTTGACAGACAATTCCGCCGATAGCTGCTACATGATTGTCGCAACGCTAGTATAAGCATCCTGAAATGGTTATTTTAAACGCTAAAGCACAAATTGAGTGTCATCTGGCTATTTCTCGCATCAAGATGTCATCGGGGCCAGGTTTAGTTTAGAAAGCCAAAAAAGACCCCACCGGGATACACGATGGGGCTACCTTTTAATGAAATCTAAGATAAATAGTAGACTGGTATCAAGTTGGTGTCTTCACCTGGCTGGTTCACCCGATTGGGTGGTGTTTCTTGTCGAGAAAGATGCCTTTTAATGAACTGTATAAAAGAGATACTCTCAAAAAAAGGGCAAGTAACTCTACTTGCTCCTTACCAAGGCTTTAATTGATAGTTCCAGTATCTTGAATTACGCTTCAGTCTTGTTTTGAGCTCGTTCAATCTTGAATTCAGAATTGGTCTTAGCCGCTTCAAGCTTATGAGGATTACTTTGAGCACCCGCAATTGCCAGATCAGGATGTTTTTCAGCAAAGTACTTGCTCAAGAAAGTGTTGACAAACGATAAGATGATTGGGCCGAGGATAATAGCTAACCACCCATTTACGCTAAATCCAGGTACGAAGAGTGAAGCTAGCCAAAAACATAAACCATTAACAACTAACGAAAACGCTCCCAAGCTCACAAAATTCAGCGGCATAGATAGCGTTGATAGAACTGGCCTGACCGATGAATTGACCCCCCCAATAGCAACAGCAGCAATTAAAGCAGCTGGAAATGTCGCAATATTAACTCCAGGAACCGCTAAATCAACGATAAGTAGACTCAGCGCAGTTGCTAATAAAGTAAAAAAGGTTCCAAGCATAGTTTTTACCTCAAATTTTACAAACAGCGATTTTCTAACTAATATGTTCGAACTATCTCAAGTGTTAGGTAATAAGCCTGTCTTGCCCTCTCTACTGAGATAGATTTTCTGTGCAGTTATTCCCTTTACTTTTGTTAACAATACAACCTTTCAGTTGAGCTAAAAGCCACGGGAATAGCTAAATTCAGAGTGGGAGCAAGAAGATAATCAAGTTGAGAAACCGAACAATTGAAGTTAGGAAAATGCAACAAGTAGTGATACTTGATAAAAAGTGATCACCTACTTATCTTGGATTATTGACATAGTATTGACAAGGGTGACATCCTCATTAAGCTGTGAGGAAAACCGACCTACGCCACAGCTAAATTAACAGTAATATTAAAAGTATTAGCGGTTCCCTTAAAGAGTAAAAAAAGTTGATAACTAATAATCCTTAGGATGGAGGTTAACAACCCACTTTCTCGGAACAATAAAGTTAAGGTCAGTTTAGCTAAAAGCAAGAGAGATGATATGAACAACTTATTGCGAATTATCCTTGGTATTCTCCTGCCCCCTGTAGGTGTTTTCTTTACAATCGGGATTGGGCCAGCTTTTTGGATTAACATTTTGCTTACCCTCTTGGGTTGGCTCCCTGGTAGTATTCATGCTCTCTGGGTAATCGTCAAGCATGAAGAACAAGCCACTAGAATATAAGAGAGGCGAGGATAGATTTAGGTAAGCAGCAACGCATATATAACAAATCTGTATCTGCTCTAAGAGCCTATCTCCTAAATTCAATTGACTAGATAGGCTCTCTCAGTCGTAACTTAGCTTTCAGTAACTTTCAATACCTTTTTAAGCTCATATACCAATTGTTGGACAGTACTGAGAGTTACGGCTTGGTAACTCTCACTAAATTATCCCCAGTTGGTTTAAATCGCTTAACTATAATCTCTCTGACTAGCTACAGAGGGAGTTTATTTTTTTTCGTGAGAATCGTCAGTTATGGATTGCCACAATTCTTTGAGCAGCTGTTTGACTCGTTGTTCTTTCCTAGCTAGCGCTGCGCCCGCCTCACCTAGCTTGTTTTCAAATTCGGCTCGTTTGTGCTTGACTTGATCAGCTACCACTTCAGCTTGAGGCTGTGCTTGGTCATACCACTTTTTGGCATCATCTAGATGTTTCCTGGCATCTTCGTAGCGATCTCCATACCTTGCCGCCAAGTTAGCTTGTATAACGGCTAGTTGAGCTTGAAGTTGAGCATAGCGTTTTTTCATCAAAGATACTTCTTCGCTATCTTTAAGGGTGTTAACGGCTGACTCGAGGGCAGTCTTAATCTGTGGAGACTTATTATCACTCTCCGCTTTTTCAATTTCAATCAAAGCGCTATCAATTTCTTCCTGAAGTTTTTTCTCTTCAGTATCTATATGAGCCTGTAGCTGTTTAACTTCGTCCTGACTTTTGGCTATGGATTGGCGTCTTAGACTAGCGATGCCTTCAATAGCGCCTTCAACAGAGGCAGTAATTTCTTCTTTGATTTCTTCTCCTTTATCCTTAAGGTTGTCAATTACTGTAGAGACAGCATCTTTAACAACCGAACGAATTTCAGTAGAACCTTCTTTAAATTCTGATGTAGCCTGAGCCACGGCGGATTGTACAATTTCTCGAATGCGCTCAGACCTTAACTTTCCTTCTTGTTTTGCTTTTTGAAGGTCAGCAGTAATTTGGTCTTTGACAGAGTTAGGCATTGTTAGTTCTCGGAGTATAGCAGTATACTACGCTTACGGTTGTATCTGGCTGACTGGGAGATCCTATGCCAGCCGTCTACATCGGCTTAAGGATAGTATCCCTATATCGATGATCGCGTAGATAAGTTCATAGCAGTTCTTCCTATAGGAAGAAAAACAACACTATGAACTCAAACAGTAAGTAATTTTAATAATCAGTAATTATAGTTAACACTTAGCTTGTCTTTTTCTATGCTCAAGAAGGCATGTTGAAAAAGAAGCTCTCATCAATAGCACCAAGCATTTTGAGTGTCAATTTCTGAGCTTCTGTTAAACCAGTAACGCCAGTGATATTCATCTCCTCGTAGGGTCTAGGAACTCGCAGGGTTTTAGTACACTCCCTTAAGTAGTCTTTGTCAGGCGGGGATTGATGATTGGAAATTTCTAGTCCTGACGCTAGCGAAAGGGAATTATCAGGAACACTCTTCCAGAGCTTAATTGTTTCATCTTGGCTACAGCTGGCTAGGATTTGCCCGTTAGGACTATGGGCGAGGAATCTGACCCATTTATCATGTCCTTGTAGAGTTTGGCAGCAATGCGATTGCGCTAGGCGCACCGCCCGAGGCGATCGCGCTAGGCGCTGCACCCGAGGAGATCGCGTTAGCGTTAATGCAGCAACGCTGGAGGAAGTATCAGTAGAGACATCAGGATTGTCCAAGGAACATGGCGATCGCGAAATATTCCAAAGTTTCACCAGCGCATCAGCACCACTACTAGCAAAATGCCCATTTCGCTCAAAAGCAACTGACAACACAGGACCCGTGTGGGCTGGCAAAGTCTCGTGACATTCACCCGTATTAACCTGCCAACGTTTGATAATTCCGTCAGCACTGCCACTAACAAGGATTTGTTTATCTGGGCTAATGGCACAACAGCGAATCCAACTACTATGCCCAGATAACGTTTTTATACACTCAAGTGTGTAGGCATTCCAAAGCTTGATGGTTTGATCTTGGCTACCACTGATCAGGAGTTGTCCATCCAGACTTAGGGTAAGTGACCAAACGCCACCGTTGTGTCCCTGTAAAGTTTGGCGGCATTGACCTGTACGAATATCCCAGAGTTTGATAGTTCCGTCGAGACTACCACTGAAAAGAATTCGTCCATCTGGACTAAAGATTACCGAAAATACGGCATCCTTATGTCCCTTCAGCGTTCTCAGATGTTGTCCTGTGTAGGTATCCCATAATTTGATAGTCCGATCTTCACTACCACTAGCGAGAATTCCTCCTAAGGATTTTGGATTATTAGATTGTTCATTGGTTTCACAGGATTGTGAACTCTCATCAATAGACCCCAATCCAAAATGGCTGCCGGGAATTGGACTGAAAGCCACAGACCAAATCCAAGTGGCATGTCCTTGTATACCTGCCAGATACTTACCCGTCTTAATGTTCCAAAACCGAATCATTCCGTCTTGACTACCACTAGCTAGTATCCCTCCTAGCTCCTCTTGGTAAGGAGAGTTTGGGGGGATCGGATTGAAAGCCACAGACCAGATACCATTGCTATGTCCCTGTAAGGTTTTTAGACAGAGGTTAGTGTGTGTATCCCACAACCGCACAGATTGGTCTTCACTGCCACTAGCCAACAGACCATTAGACGCTCCTAACGTTGCTACCGCTATGCTGCTACCGCACCATGCTTCGCAAAGGCTATCAGGACTAAAGGCAACAGACGAGATCCAACTGGTGTGTCCTTTGAGAATTCTCAATGCTTCACCTGTACGCCAGTTCCAGATGCGTACAGATTGGTCATCACTGCCACTGGCAAGGGTTTGTCCATCAGGACTAAAGGCAACAGTTCGGATTTGCTGGGCATGTCCTAACAGAGATTTCAGGCATTGACCCGTGCTAATATTCCAGAGTTTTATGGTGCGATCGCTACTACCACTCGCCAGAACGCAACCATCAGGACTGAAGGCAACAGACCAAACTCGCTGGGTATGTTCTTCCAGAATTCTCGAACATTCACCACTATTAACATCCCACAATCGCACTGTGCGATCATAACTGCCACTGGCAAGCAGATGACCCTCAGGACTGTTGGCATAGCGTTGCGGTGCAAAGGCGACAGAACGGACTTCATCTGTGTGTCCGGACAAAATCTTCAGGAGTTGACCTGTTTTGACATCCCAAATTCTCACCAAATGGTCTTCACTGCCGCTAGCAAGCAGGCGACCATCGGGACTGAATGCCAAGGAGAATACGCGATCGCTATATCCTTGTAGCGTTTGTAGGCATTGCCCTGTTTGGACATCCCACAGATGCACACTTCTGTTGGCACTGCTAGCTAAAAGGCGACCATTGGGACTAAAAGTAACAGACCAGACCCAACCTTCATCTACTTTGCAAGTCAACAGTTGCTTACCATCAGCAACTTGCCATACATGAATTTCATGATTCACATCACCAGTAGCCAGTAGCTTGCCATCTGGACTAAAGGCTACCGATAAAATCTGACTGAATGTTTCTGTAAAGACAGATTTTGCTAGGTTTGAGTGAGCAAAATTAACTTGATGGAGATTAAGCCGACGTAGGTAAGCTTGCCAAACTGTGAGATGAGAAAAATCCCAACCACTAAGATCTGAGGAAAGTTGGCAAAGCAGATTAATTATATTACCACCGACATACCCCGTTTCCTGGGGAGACTTGCCGCGTAGGTCAGATAGAATTTGCCGAAATAGGTTTTCAAGCTTTTCCTTACGACTGGTATTAAGCAGCCTATCTGCAACGGGCTTGAGAATCAGGCGAATTTGAGTTTCCCGAATATAGTCTTTTGCCTGAGCTTTAATTAGAGCATGAGTCTGGAGGATTTTGGATTGAGAGTCCCGATTCCTAATTTCCGATTCCCAATTCCCAATCTCTTCACAAACCTGCTCAATTAATTGGTCACTCATGTACTCCATGACGACAGGTTGAAGGGTGAAAAGAGTTCGCGTCTTTTCAATCAGGGTAGGTGCAGCCTTTTCGATTAGACATCGCCTTTCTAGAGACGTTAAAGCCTCTAGTAAATCACCGAGCGATACCTGAGGGACAAAATCCGCCCGTAGTTCTGACAATGTTACAGGTTCTCGATCAATAGCTAACCAGTACATCACCTGCTGCTCTAAATCTGATAGGCGATCGATCTGACGCGCTAACAAATCCCGAATATCACCAAAAATCGAGGTACCTTGTTGCAGGATTTCTAGAAAGTTAGTAATACTGCTATCAAAGAAATCCTTAATAGCAGAGGCAACCATTTTCAATGCCAGAGGATTACCTGCATAGTGTTCGCTTAAAACTCGCCATTCGTCGGTTGAACCAGAGAAATCACCCTTGACGCTGAAAATTTCCTGTACAGCACTCTCATGTAAACCCGTCAATCGTAGCGATCGAATTGGCAAGGCTTTCCCTTCTTCGGCAACCATACCTTTAGGTTTCTCCCGACTGGTAAGCACAAGAGTACTTTGATGGTCAGTTTCTCCCACGCATTTCAAGAGTTGACCATAACCCTCATATCCAGTTTGATAGCCGTCGCGTGAAGCCGATCTATCTTGCAGGGAATCGCCTGATTGCATGATTGTCTCAGCGTTATCAAGAACTAGCAGACAACGGCAAGAGCGTAAGTAATGCAACAGACGCAAGATACAGCTATCGAATGTGTCTGGTAAATCTGTTTCCTGTTGATTAGAAAGAAACTGAATTAGGTCTACCAAAAGAGTTTGGATTGGTGGAGCATTACGGAGACTTCGCCAGATGACATACTCAAACTCACCCTGAATCTGCTTAGCAAGCTTCACTGATAAAGAGGTTTTACCAATTCCCCCCATGCCAAACAAGCCAACCAGTCGGCAATGGTCTTGTACAATCCACTGTTCCAGTGCCGTCAGTTCTTCTTTCCTTCCATAGAAAACGGATACATTACAAGCATCTCCCCAATCCGTTCGATTTTGAATTCGGGAGTGGGGAAAGAGTGTTGAGCTTTGAGCATTGAGATTTGAGTTGAAGAGTAAGGAAGTGGATTTCTCCACTACTCCCCTGCTAACGAATTGCGCCTTTCGCTTTAGGACTGACTGAACATTATTTTTGGTAACTTTTTCCCCAAATGTTTGAGAGAGTAACTGCCATAGTTGGGAACCTGTCTGCTTGACATAACCCAGTTCATAGCCGGAATTTTTGGCAATTTCCTGATAAGACTGTTCTTCCCACGCCTGCCGAAATATTGTCACTTGAAGTTTGCTTAAACGTTCATTGTTTAAGACTCTTTCGATAATTAGCAGTGCTTCTTCACGATCCATGGATCAAAACAGCCTGGTTTAGGCACCTAACTAGCTCGATGAACACACCTGACTTTGCTCAGCATCACTTTCAGCAAAGCAAGCAGACAGTAGCCCAAAATACCCTACAAGAGGGTTTCCGTAATTTTATAGATGTGCATCCTACAGTTTTCCCCAATCTACCTTTGTTACCTGGATGACATTTTTCGCACTTTTCTGTCACCTTTTTCGAACCTTTTCGAACCCCAGAAATTAACGCACCCTGTTAATCTCTCCTTATTCACCCCATCTCCCCATCTAGTGCAGCACAGCGAAAGTTTCTCACCAGTTCCAAGGGCAGGGGAGGCAATGGGGAATTTTACTGGTGGGTATTTCTGCCAGAGAGTACTAGCCTCTTTATCGCAATAGCCAAGGAGAGTTTCCAGAGTGAGTACTAGAAGGTCTCTACACCTATCCCGTCGTCAAGTCGTGCGTGGCATTTTAGCCACCACAGCATTTGGTGTTACCTCAAAATTTGGGACGGGTTGCAGTTCATCGCCTGAGAGTAAAGCTACCTCAGGTGCAGAAGGCAAGCCAATCGTTATGGGCTTTATTTACGTGGGTCCCAAAGATGACTATGGCTATAACCAAGCCCACGCACAAGGAAAAGCAGGGGTTGCTAAATTAGGCTGGGTCAAAACTGTAGACCAAGCGAATGTTCCGGAAACTACCGAAGTCCAGGAAGCGATGCGGAACATGATTGAGCAGGATGGCGCAACAGTTGTGTTTCCCACCTCCTTCGGCTACTTCGATCCCCATATTTTGAAACTCGCCCAAGATTATCCAGAAGTCCAATTTTTCCACTGCGGCGGATTGTATCAAGACGGCAAACATCCGAAAAACGTTGGTAGCTACTTTGGCTACATTGATGAAGCTCAATACGTAGCAGGTATTGTTGCTGCCCAAACTACTAAGACTAATAAATTAGGATTTATTGCTGCCAAACCCATTCCTCAAGTCCTGCGTAATATCAACAGCTTCACCTTAGGGGCACGTAGTGTTAATCCAAAAGTTACTACTCAGGTCATCTTCACCGGGGATTGGTCTTTGCCCGTTAAAGAAGCAGAGGCGGCTAATAGTATGGCTGACCAAGGGGTTGATGTGCTCACCTGTCATGTAGACAGCCCCAAAGTCATTATCGAAACGGCTGAAAAACGAGGCATTTTCTCTAGCGGTTATCACGCTAATCAAGCGACCCTAGCGCCCAAAGGATATCTATCGGGTGCGGAGTGGGACTGGGCAACTGTCTATTCCAAATATGCGGAAATGATTCGCGCTGGCAAAACTTTGATGAACGGAGGCATTCCCCATGTCATGCGTGGGGGATTGAAGGACGGCTTTTTGAAGCTATCGTCCTATGGCCCAGCGGTCAAGGATGATGCGAAAAAGTCGGCTGATGTGGCTAAAGCGAAGTTTATGGACGGCAGCATGGTGGTCTACAAGGGAGGACTGAAAGATAACACAGGTAAAGTTGTCATTCCCGCTGGTCAGGATTTGAAACAGCAGGACGGCGAACTGGAAAAGATGAATTGGCTGGCAGAAGGTGTCCTGGGCAAGGTCAATAGTTAGTCATATGAATAGTTCTAGGTGGCGTACAACTCTAGAAGCGATCTGCCTTCCGATCGCAGCCCTTGTCTTCTCATTAGTACTGTTTGGAATTTTTTGTGCAGCAGCGGGAGCTAATCCCTTTGCGGTTTATGCCTCAATTTATAAAGCGGCGTTCGGTAATTGGCGATCGTTTCAGAATACCCTGATTCGGGCGGCTCCCTTGATGTTAACGGCTCTGTGTACAGCACTTCCGGCTCGATTAGGCTTAGTGATTATTGGTAATGAAGGCGCACTAATTATTGGCGGAATAGGCGCTGTGGTGGCTGGGCTGGCTCTGGAAAACGCCCCCCCTACAGTAGTGCAGATTGGGATGGCACTTGCCGGTATTGTCTGCGGAGGTTTGTGGATTGGAGCAGTGGGAGCGTTGCGCCACTACCGAGGGGTCAATGAAACGATCAGTAGTTTGCTGTTGAACTATATTGCGATCGCTCTTTTGAATCATCTGGTAGGTGGTCCACTAAAAGACCCTAGTTCCCTCAATAAGCCCTCCAGTTACCCCATTGCTGAAATCAATATGCTGGGGAAAATTCCCGGCACTCGGGTTCACTACGGTTTGATTTATGGTCTGATTGCCTGTGCGATCGCCTACTTCCTAATTCAGCGCACCACCTTTGGCTTCGCGGCACGTACCGCCGGAGGCAATATCCGAGCCGCTCGAATTGCTGGACTGCCCGTCGGTAAGCTCACAATGGCAATCTGTTTCCTAGCGGGTTCCTGTGCTGGATTAGCCGGCATGGTGGAAGTGGCAGCTGTGCATGGTCGAGCCAATGAATCCCTCAATGCCAACTATGGATACAGCGGGATTTTGGTAGCGTTTATTTCCCGACATAATCCCCTCGCGGCAACTCTGGTAGCCATTTTACTCGGCGGTATTCTCGCTAGTGGCGGTATCTTGCAACGGGTACATCAGCTCCCCGATGCGACTGTTCTGGTCTTTCAAGGATTAGTTTTCTTGGTCGTTATGTACAGTGAATCACTCTACGGACGCTTGCCAATCTTCAAAGAGCGGTCTGTCGTCAGTGGGAGTCAGCTAATGGCTAATGGCTAATGGCTGATGGCTAATGGCAATGAACAATTAGCAATTTTTCATCAAGGAGGAATTCAATGGCAACAGAAGCATTGGGCTGGTGGGGGGTACCCCTAGCGATCGCAGCAGGAACAATGCGGGGTGGCACTCCGTTTCTGTTTGTATCTTTGGGGGAATGCCTAACTGAAAAAAGCGGCAAGATTAACCTTGGCTTAGAGGGAACACTGCTAACTGGGGCAATGAGTGCCTATGCTATTTCTTATTTGACTAAATCGCCTTGGCTAGGAGTCATCGCCGCTGGGATAGCAGGAATGGTTTTAGGCTTCATCCACGCTTGGCTCTGCCAGCAGCCAAAGGTTAACGATGTTGCGGTTGGCATTGCGATGATTATCTTTGGTAGTGGCATTGCCTTTTTCTTTGGCAAGCCCTTTATCCAACCCTCCGCACCGCAACTATCTACTATCGCCTTGGGAGATTGGAGCAATATAGCCCCGCTAAAAGAGGCTTTGAGAATCAGTCCGCTTTTCGTGTTGGGTGTAGCGATCGCTCCTTTAATGCGCTGGTTCTTCAAATCAACTCGTTGGGGTTTATTTATCCGTGCCGTTGGAGATAGTCCTGATGCTGCTAGAGCGATGGGAGTCTCTATCAAAAAAGTTCGGATGCTCTGCATTATCGCCGGCAGCTTTTTAGCTGGGATTGGTGGCGCTTCCCTCTCCCTGTACTATCCCGGTATCTGGAGTGAACGCATCTCCAGTGGTCAAGGATTAATGGCAGTAGCACTGGTAATCTTCGCCCATTGGAATCCAATGCAATGCCTGTATGCTTCTTTACTTTTTGGTGGAGCACAGGCACTTGGTCCTGCTCTACAATCCGTTGGCATAACCCAAGGCTACTACCTGTTTAATGCTGCGCCCTATGTTCTAACGCTGTTGATCATGATTATCACCTGTTCTCCTAAACGTACTCTGACAGGGGCACCAGGGGCATTAGGCACTACTAGCTAAGTTTTGGCTCATAGCTAATGGCTAGTGGCTATTAGGAGAACCGATCAAAGATTAGCAATCAACTCGTAATTTGTGTGGTGCATTACAAAAGGGAATCAACGACTTTGATCTCAGAAACTGTAAAGCTTGCCGTGAATGGTACCTTAATGCGGGGCTTAGAACTCAACGGCAATCTCTTAGCTGTTGGAGCAACGTTTGTTCGAGAAGCCAAAACAGAACCAGCTTATCGGATCTGGTCGATTGATGATCGCTATCCGGCAATGCTGCGAGTTCGAGAAGGGGGTGCCGCGATCGCTGTTGAAGTCTGGAAGGTACCTATCGAAGGTCTTGCCACTATTTTGTTACAGGAACCGCCAGGATTATGCATTGGTAAAGTTCGTCTTTCTGACGACGAAGTCGTTTTGGGAGTTCTAGGAGAACCAATTTGCTGTGAAAACAGGCACGAAATTACGCAATGGAGCGGTTGGCGTGCCTATCTTCGAGAAGGCAAAAGGCAAAAGGCAAAAGGCAGCAGAGATTGAACATTTTGCTTTTTCCTTTTCAGATTTTATGAATTGCCTTTCTTAGCCTCTTTTTTCTGTTCTTTTACCTTTTTCCTTTTCACTATTTATTTGACTTATGGGACGTTTTGTTGAAGCTGACCCCTATCCTTATCCCTATAACGGAGAACTGCGTCCAGAAAATACGGTACTGCTGATTATTGATATGCAGACCGACTTCTGCGGTATCGGTGGTTATGTTGACAAGATGGGTTATGACTTGTCGCTGACTCGCGAACCGATCGAACCGATTAAACGAGTCCTAGAAGTGGCACGGGTAGAGGGATATCATGTGATGCATACCCGTGAGGGACACCGTGCTGACTTGGCTGACTTGCCGGAGAATAAACAATGGCGATCGCGTCAGATTGGAGCAGGAATTGGCGACCTTGGTCCCTGTGGCAGAATTCTAGTGCGGGGTGAGCCAGGGTGGGAAATCATCCCCGAACTTGCACCCCTTCCCGGAGAAACAGTCATCGACAAGCCAGGAAAAGGGTCATTCTACGCCACAGATCTAGACCTACTGCTCAAACGTAAGGGTATCCAAAACATTGTCTTAGCAGGAATTACAACCGATGTCTGCGTCCATACCACGATGCGAGACGCCAACGATCGCGGTTATGAATGCTTGCTGCTATCCGACTGCACAGGTGCAACCGACTACGGCAACCACCTAGCTGCTTTGAAGATGGTAAAGATGCAAGGGGGCGTGTTTGGAGCTGTTGCAGACTCACAGGCATTTATCGAGGCAATTAAAGAATAGTTGTCAGTTTTGAGGTGAATTTCCTTGTACGGGCGGGTTTAACAGAAATCTTGTACCAGTTGCATCCCCGCCAGGGACTTAAGTCCCTGGCTCATAAATCAAGTCCTCTAAACAGGACTAAATGCTTACTCTCTAAGGTTTCAGTCCATTTTAATGGACTTAATCTATGAGCCCGGAACTTATGTTCTGGGCGGGCGAACAGGTAGAGCAAGATCTGAATTTAACGAGGATTTTTAAACCCAATCCCACATCTCCCAAAAGTAATAATTTAGAACCTTTCGGTAACTTAGAACTCAAAAATAAGCACTCAAAACTCATAACTTAGAACTCTCTAGATGCTACCCAGGAAGCAGACGCAATGAAAGAAGTTATTGACTCTTCAGCTCAACACTCAACACTCACTACTCAGCCACCGGAACTAGAAGTCGTGAACATGACCAAGCGATTTGGCACGTTCACCGCTCTAGATAATGTTTCAATGACATTGAAACCGGGAACCTTTCATGCCCTACTAGGGGAAAACGGAGCGGGCAAAAGTACCCTGGTTAAATGCATCATGGGGTTCTACACTCCCACGTCTGGCGAAGTGTTGATTGATAAACAAGTACGCACTATTGATAGTCCCCGTGATGCTCATCAGTATGGCATCGGTATGGTCTACCAGCACTTTACCTCTGTACCTGCCATGACCGTGGCAGAAAATCTAGTGCTGTCTCGCTTCGACAGTCCCAACGTAATTAACTGGAAACAAGAATATGAGGAGTTAAATGCATTCATGCAAACAGCTCCCTTTCAAGTCCCTCTAGATATCCCCATCGCTCAGTTAGCCGCCGGACAGAAGCAAAAGCTAGAAATTCTCAAACAGATCTATCTCAAAGTTCGTATCTTGATTCTAGATGAACCCACTTCTGTGCTTACTCCACAGGAGGCTGATGAGGTTTTGGGCTTACTGCGCCAAGAAGTCACAGCTGGACGGTTGAGCGTGTTAATAATCAGCCATAAATTCCGGGAAGTAATGGCGTTTTGTGATGAAATCACTGTACTGCGTAAGGGCAAGTTTGCTGGTCGCGGTTTGGTGAAACACCTGACTGTTTCAGATATGTCAGAGATGATGATGGGTGAGAAGCGGGAGCCAAAACAAGTTGAAAAGACACAACTGAACTCTAGCGTTCCTGTTCTCGAAGCTAAAAACATCTGTGCTAACAAAGACAATGGATTAGAAGCTGTTTCAGCGGTGAACTTGAAGGTTCACACGGGGGAAATTGTTGGCATTGCTGGTATTTCCGGTAATGGTCAACGGGAACTGGTGGAGGTGTTAGCCGGTCAGCGTCTCCCTACATCTGGGCAGATGTTGGTCAATGGCGAAATCTATAAAGCCACACGATTAGAGATGTATAAGCATGGAGTTTATGCGCTGCCAGAAGAACCCTTACGTAATGCCTGTGTTCCTCACATGAGTGTGGCAGAAAATATGGCACTACGGACGTTTGATCGTCCCCCTCAAGCCAAAGCAGGCATATTACTGATGCTTAAAGCCATTCGACAGATGGCAGAAGGCTTAATTCACCAATTCTCAGTTAAAACGCCCTCGGCAGACACACCTATCGGCAATCTTTCGGGAGGAAATGTGCAGCGTGCTGTGTTGGCACGGGAACTTCATTCCGATCGCATCAAGCTGCTAATTGCTGCAAATCCCTGTTTTGGTCTCGATTTTGCAGCTGTGGAGTTCATTCATGGTCAGATTGTCGAAGCGCGGAATCGAGGTGTGGCAGTGCTGCTAGTGAGCGAAGATTTGGATGAACTGCTGAAACTGTCTGACCGAATTCTAGTAATCAGCGAAGGCAAGTTTACTTATGAAAGTGCGATCACGGACGCTGATTTTGCCACTATTGGTCGAAGCATGGCAGGGCACTGAGTAAGTCAAAAGTCAAAAGTCAAAAGTCAAAAGTCAAAATGGGAAAACCAAATACAGTTTTGATTCTCAAGGATCTACCGAACATCCCTAGATGGGAGGATGAGTTGCTTTGGGAACCCTTCCGCCCCGGAGTTGATATTTATCGGCTTTACGAGGAGGGTCACACAGGAGCAGCGGCGGCGTTACTACGCTATCAGCCAGGAGCCAGTATACCAAAACACAACCACACAGGTTTTGAACACATCTTCGTCCTATCTGGCTCACAAACTGATCAAAACGGTGAACACCAAACAGGAACCCTCGTAATTAATCCACCCGGCACTATCCACAGTGTTATCAGCCAAGAAGGCTGCATCGTTCTTGCCATTTGGGAAAAGCCGATCGCGCTATCAGCTAATAGCTAATCAGTAATGACTCATAGCAATGAACAATCATATCAGTTCTATTTTTGTCTGCTACAAATATTACCCCAATCCCCGGACGTTTTGGGGGGAGCGACAACATTATCTGTAGCAAGGATTTAGGAAATTGGTATTAGCAATTAGCAATTAGCAATTAGCAATTAGCAAATATGGTCTCAATCTCTGCTCAACCTTACGATTACGAACTACCCGCCTCTGGTGGTTTAGCACTGCTAATTATCGATATGCAGCGAGATTTTCTAGAACCAGGGGGTTTTGGAGATGCTTTGGGTAATGATGTGACTCGACTTCAGGCGATCGTACCGACTGTGAAGCAATTACTAGAGGCATTGCGCGATCGCCAACTCCCCATCTTCCAAACCGTTGAAGGGCATCAACCTGACTTGTCCGATTGTCCATCTTCAAAGCTGAATAGAGGACGAGGCGAATTGAAAATCGGTGATGCTGGTCCTATGGGGCGGATTTTAGTCCTAGGTGAACCCGGAAATACGATTATCCCAGAGTTGGAACCCCTCCCTGGCGAAACGGTAATTCCGAAACCAGGCAAGGGTGCTTTCTATAACACCAATCTAGAATTCCTCCTGCGCGAACAGGGAATTACTCACCTGCTTATAACTGGAGTAACAACTGAGGTTTGTGTTCAAACAACAATGCGAGAAGCGAACGATCGCGGTTATGAGTGTTTACTCGTTGAGGATGCCACCGAAAGCTACTTTCCAGAATTTAAACAATCCACCCTGGAAATGATTCGTGCCCAAGGTGGGATTGTTGGTTGGACTGCACCCGCTGCGAACGTTCTACAAGCTCTAGAAGAGTGGCAGCCAATTACTCAGGAATTAGCAATCCACAGCTAAAGCTTTCAGAAAAAGAGGGCTAAGAAAAAGTCGCACCTCGCATTTAAACAGCAACCATTTCTTGTTCTTGATGCTCAATCTTTGTCCCTAAAACTTTTAGGAATGCCGCCAACCAGTTGGGATGTGCCGGCCAAGCAGGTGCAGTAACCAAGTTGCCATCAACCATTGCTTCGTCAGGTGGAATATGAGTATAGAGTCCACCAGCACGGGTTACATCTGGCCCACAAGCTGGGTAAGCCGTGCAACTCTTGCCTTCCAGCACACCAGCAGCAGCTAAAACCTGTAGTCCATGACAAATGGAGGCGATCGGTTTATCTGTTTCGGCAAAGTGACGGGTAATTTCTAGTACCCTCTCATTGAGGCGAATATATTCCGGGGCGCGTCCTCCAGGAATGACCAAGGCGTCGTAAGTATCAGGGTTTACTTCGTCAAATGTGGCATTGAGTTGGAAGTTGTGACCCGGTTTTTCACTGTAAGTCTGGTCGCCTTCAAAATCGTGAACAGCTGTCTTTACCGTTTCTCCCGCTTTCTTATCAGGGCAAACGGCATGAACCGTATGTCCCACCATTTGCAATGCTTGGAAAGGCACCATTACCTCATAGTCTTCCACAAAGTCACCGACGAGCATCAAAATTTTCTTTCCAGCCATCTTTTAACTCCTGGTTGCTCTAACGTATGATTCAACTTTTTTAATGTAAATGACCTAGTTGGTGGAGCGATCGCCTCACAGATCGAACCGATGAATCGTATGATTCCAGTTTGATATCTCGAATTCACCAAAAGAACGGGTGGTCAACCCATCACACTGAAACGCTTCTTAAAGGGTAATGTTGATTGACAATATTGTGGAGTAGATAAGAGCGATCGCACAAGAAGTATAAGTCTTCAGCATTAAGGTGACTTGTAACTAGCAACCCTAACACTCAGTTCCCCCTTACGCGGATCCCGGCTAAACACAAATGCACCTTCCTCCTTTTCGTCACTAGCAAGAAAGTCGATTTGCTGTTCACCAGATTCCTCAACCTCACCATTAATGCGTAGTTCAGCAATTACCTGAACTGATTCAGCTGTTTGTCCGCCCGTATTCTTGATCTCAAAAGGGACATAAAATTGTCCTGGAGCTTCTCGAATCTCACTTGAGCTACTAATTGACAGCACTGGTGGTTCATTCTTCTGGGTTAACCACTTGTAAATTACAAGTCCCACAACGGCAGCCAAGATTAACAACGCAATACCAAAAGTTATCCACTCAGCGGATGAGCGAGGCGGCTTTTGTCCAACTTCCTGGGATGAATCAGTATTGTTCATATAGCAATACGTCCGGCTGCACCGCCAACGCTCGATGGTAGCCCTAGTATTATTGTGTAGCTCAACCACACTGTCCACGGGTCATCTATGGTTAACCGATTAAAAAAGAACAACATAAACAAGGCAGCAAAAAGTGACACAAGATAGGACGCCACAGTCTCGCTAATGGGACGCTGAAAGATACCTTCCTGCTGTCGGCGCTTTTTCTGAGTAGTAAACCCAGCCTCAAAAACAATGCCATAGGAAATTACGAGTGAAGCCGTGATAAACGCTAAAAGCCACAGGGGTGACGCCGATGCATCTAGCATTGGGATTTCGTCAGTTGGGGCAATATTAAAGGCAATAATCATTGCACCAATTAAGGTGGCACTAATGTCGGACAAGGTAGCATTGATTTCTGGTTTTTGAATACCCTGCTGATCAGAATCCTCGCTATCTGAAAATGACCAGCGATCGCCACTTAAAAAAGCATCCGCTAAAGCTGCACCTAACGCAAAAGGAACACTTTCAAGGATGATTTTCCCCAACGCTTCATTCAGTGGTGTTTCCGCCCTAATTTCACCCAACACAATCAGAATAATAGTAGTGCAGACAATTCCGATTGCCAAGGCTTCAACAGTGTCCATCACTGTATCGAGGAACTGCTTAGTTTTATACTTACGAAAACCGGCTGTGCGATTGAGAAGGAAAACAACAACAAAGGTAATAGCGAGGATAGCCAACATCAGAGGTGGGGGTGTCTCAGAGCCAATCCACCAAACTTCCATTGTGTAGAGCAGCGGAATTCCGAACAAGAAACCACCTGAGGCACCCCGAATCATGTCGTCAAATTGAGCTGACCAACCCTTGGAGTCTTGACATTTTTTTCGAGTGCGTTTTGCCATAGACACGGAAATCCTTCTGCCACCAGCTATTGCTTGGAGACAAAAATCTCTAAACAACGTAATCTACTGACAGTTGAGGAGGGGACTGCCTGCGATAATGTGTTCTATTATACATAATGAACATCATCAAACTATGATGATTGCGTAATTTCCTCTTGAGAGGGAATTCCTACCGTTTTCCTTGTCAGTCAATGCAGAAACCGAAACTTGACTAACGACAATCTTGAATGTAGAGAATGCAGAGCGCGAATGACGGAGTGCAGTTTTACCGAGCGAGAGCAATCCACATGCACAAAAGCTTAGTCTTCACCTTATGCTTCTTGAAAAGTAGCTGTGCAGTTGCTTTGTGCAGTTTCTAGAAAAATGTTGTGCAATCAATTTAGGTGGTTCAATGGCTGTGTCTGAAATTGCACAAAATCCCCCTTGAAGCCTCGCTAGCACGCTTTTTGGTGGTTCATCAGAGCTTTTGCTAGCTGACCCGGCACAGATGAGCGCACCGCGCCACTGCCTCCCTGAATCAGTTTCAGGATTTCAAAAGCTTCTAGAGGAGAGTTAAGAATGTAGTTAGCTTTGAAGATAAACGGGTTAACTCGGTCTGCTGTGATAGGTGTCGGCTCCCAGACCGTAAGCGTGTAACTGTTGCCGTTTGGCTCAATTGAGTAGTTGATCATGGCTATAACAAGCGTTGTAGTAGATGCAGGAAGTTATTGTCTTACAGACACTTCTATCGTATGACTAACTGAAGTCATAAAGCATCCTCTGATTTGTTCGCCTTAATTCACCCAAACGGATGAAGTAAGTTTTCACACAAAAGCCAACCCTATCACTACCCAACAGAGTATAGGCAAATTTTATAATACTGTCGGTAGATATCACTCGAACCCTGTTACTTAGAAAGTCACAAAAACATAACTTTACTGATGATGGAAAAGAAACTTAACCACCAACGAGTCAGGTTCTCAGTCGGGTTGTCATAATTAATCAACTATCCTTAGCACGAGTACTATTTACACAGTCGGAGTACAAAAGAAAGACTTACACAGTGTATGAATAAACCGTGGTATGGATATATCGAAAGAAAGCACAGTGGTTTAGAACAGAATCAAAGAAAGCTTTTTTTAATAAATTCCTTTGGACGATCTCAAAGACTGTAGCCGTCAAATGCAAATTATTTTAAATACACACTTACCCTATTTTGTCAATGCGTAAATTGTGAAAAAATCGCTGAGATCAAGAGGATTAGTGGGAGATGTTCAGAGCAATTAAATATTTATTGAGGCACCACCTCTCCTACACTTGCTATTTATGTAGTACAGTAGCTTATTTCTTAATGAACTTTATCATCAGGTAAGAAATCTTTATGAAAAATGAGCAATAACTTCTGTTATAGAGTGGGTTCAGTTGCGATCGCTCGTTGACTTGATCGGGAAAGAAAACCTCGCTGTAGGATACCACCGAGAAAGCTGTCTTTCGTTGTGTCTTACACTAAATACTTATGACGTTTTTACTGCGAGCTGCAATTCGTAAAACTCCGATTGTTCTGCTGGTTTTTCTCAATACTCAATTGATGCCTGGACTAGCTGCGATCAGCCTAACAGCGTTTCCGCTACGCTCGATCGCTGATGATAAGACTCTAGGTTCGCAGTCTCTGAGTTTATTTGTTACTGAGCCTCAGCCATCTTCTGAATCTCTATGTGCCGCCCAATTAGGAACAGCTATTGATGCCGTAATCAACCGTCCCCAATTTCGCAAGGCACGTTGGGGTATTGTAATTGAACCGTTATCGAAAGACTATGCCCTCTATAGCCGAGATGCGGAGCAATTTTTCATTCCAGCATCAAATATGAAGTTGCTGACAACGGCGGCGGCTTTGCGTCAGCTAGGACAAGACTTTCGGATTCGAACATCCATTTATGTTAGCGGTGGTGATTCATTGCGGGTAGTGGGACGCGGTGACCCTAGCCTGAGTGATGCACAGTTGAGAGAATTGGCACAACAGCTGAAGCGTCAAGGAATTCGTAATGTGCAGCAGCTGATTATAGATAATGGTTACTTTCAAGGCGACCCTGTTAATCTTACTTGGGACTGGGAAGACGTTCAGGCAGACTATGGGGCGTCAGTAAATAGCTTAATTTTGAATCAAAATGCAGTAGAGCTGACGTTGTCACCCCAGCAATTCGGTCAACCTCTGCGAGTGAATTGGTCTGATAGGGTCGCCGCGAGGCAATGGCAAATTGAAAATAATACTGTAACCGCTACGGCAGCAACCCCTATATCTGTAGCCGTCACTGGAGTTTTAGGTCAGCCTCTGTTGCGAATAAAAGGTCAACTGGCAGTTGGTGCTGAGCCAGAGGTATATGGACTAGCAATTCTTGACCCGGCTGAGTATTTCTTGCAGCACTTTCTGAGTGTCCTGGCAGCTGAGGGAATTAGCGTTGCGACATCTGTAGTATCTAATGCTGCTACAACTGGTGAACGGGAGTTGGCAACAGTTGAATCTCCACCTCTTACAGCCTTGGTAGTAGAGACCAATCAACAGAGTAATAATCTGTATGCAGAAGTACTGCTGCGTACCCTCGGTGTTGGTGCTAGCGATGATACGGCTGAGCTAGGGCTCAAGAAGATGAGAGAGATTCTAACAGTACTAGGGGTTGACCCGAAAGGTTATGTCGTGGTTGATGGTTCGGGGTTATCTCGTCAAAACTTAGTCAGTCCAGAAGCGATCGCACAAACCCTCAAACTCATGGCACAAACAAAAGAGGGTAAAGCTTACCGAGCCTCTTTACCAGTTGCTGGTGTCAATGGAACTCTCCGTCGTCGCTTTAATAATACAGTTGCTCAAGGCAATCTCCAGGCAAAGACTGGCACATTGACTGGTGTCTCAGCATTATCCGGGTATCTAGATGTCCCTGGCTATCAACCTTTGGTTTTCAGCATTATCGTCAATCAATCCGACCAATCTGTCGAGACGTTACGCCAAGGAATTGATGAAATTGTTCTGTTACTGACTCGTCTACGTTCCTGTTGACAGGAATGGGCTACTCTCAGCGGAAAGGACGAATCAAATACCCCTAAATACTGAGCAATTTTAAGAATAGCATAAGCATTACTTAACCTATGGAAGTGAGAATGCAGGAAGAGTTAGACCGCTTCACCACAAATATCTAATCACCCCAGTGCTTGTAACATGGGGTTTTTTCTTAACTGTGGTGCTTCTCTTCTCGGCAGGACTAAGCTGTGTTTAAAAGATAGAACTTGTAGGGTAAATATCTTTCAATTGCATAAGTGGTATTGCCTCAAGAGATATAGGTAAGCAGAATAGATTATCCTGTAGTGTACGAGCCCCTTGCTAGCTGTGTGCTGGTGAGGGTTTTTCCTATCCTAAAACAAAAGCCTTTTCACTTTGGCTTTTGACTTTTGACTTCCCGAAGCGGCACTTGTAGCTTAGATGGCTGTGGTGGTTAACCTGGCGGGTGCCATTAAACCCAATTCTGCTTTAACTTCATTCAGAGGTCGTTCCCAGTACTCTTCAAAGCGAACTCCTAACAAAAATTCTGCTTTTCTTCCCAGTTCTTGACCTTTACGAATGTTAGCGAAAATTTCTTTTCGTTGCTGAGGTGCCAAGATTGGGTAAATCACTTTCGCGAGGGCTAAGCTAATGTTGAGAGATGGGCTATACTTTTGCTCCGCAGCGAAGGCAAGAACGCCGATTTCTCCGGCATAACTTGTGTCGAATCCGAGTAAAATGTGAAAAATATCATGGGTAACGACATACCGAAGAGAAAAAACGTTACGTTTAGCAATTTCCTCTAGCTCAGGACTCACATTAAAAGGCTTTAGATGATTTTCCTTCATGTGATAGGCATATTCGTATCCAAAGCTGCCCTTGGGATAAACGATTAATTTCTCTAGATCAATTGGTGGATGATAACCTACGACGTTTTGCAGCTTAGACTCAACGGAAGGATTGACTCTTGCGCCCAAGGTATCAGCTTTTAGAATCGCATAATCTCCTAGATTTTCAGATTTGAGAGCTTGAATTGCTCGATAGAGTTGTTTGAATTTGCTTAGCATTGATGTACCTGCGATTTATGCTATTTAGAGAAATCTGGATGTCTTCTGTTCGAGAGCGATCGCTTCCTTTAGTAGATAGAAGAAAAGACCATCTTCAAGTTTGCTATTGGCATTCCTATGAAAGGTCAAGCTAAAATCTGGAATCGACGCGCTCAACCGACCAGCACGCGATAGGCGTCATAAAGGAGAACCGCAGCAGTGGGATACAGAGTAACTCCCATACCAAAGGCTCGATAAAGGGGATTTTTTAGATAGCCAAACCAAAAAGCAAGTCTACCTAACACAAATACCATTGCCAAAATTGGAATTAGCTTGATAGTATTAGCATCCAAAAATGTAGAAAGGATCAGGTTAGCGATGAAGAACAACACAAATTGTTCTAAGGTATTTCCTAGATAACGCAGATGAACCCGTATCCCTTCTGACTCAGCGCCCGCTAAGGGGTTGATCGCGGGGCTTAAGAATCGGTCATTAGCGACGGCTGCAATTCCGGTAAATAGCATCAGTACAGGAAATATCTGGCAGCGAAGGGTGAAAATTAAACGCTGTTCTACTGTATCTAGGATTGGCAGTGGCAACGCTACGAGAAAATAAGCAATCAGCACAAAACTTATGGAAAATACAAGAGCAGCAATTACCCCTTTGAAGACTATCTTTTGTTGCTGAGAAAGAACTTTTAAGGAAGAATTCTCTGAATTTGTGAAATTAAGCATCTGTCTCTCCTTGGATTTTGCGGAGTTATTGCGATATCGGCGCTATCAATTGCAGTGGGGCTTGCGTACTCTCTGTAGGCGCTGAATTTTTACCCGTAATTAAATGCACACCACTTTTGTGAGTTAAGTAACTCTATGCCCACTGAATGAACACCACCAGTTTGTTGTCAAATTCAATCAACAGAAAGAATGCGGCGACACAACTCTAGTGCATCCTCTACTGTTTTCAATCCGGGTGCAGCTAGTAAAGATAAAGGTGTTAGAGTGCTAACTTAAGCACGCAAGTGAAGCTTCGCCGAGTAACATTTTGATTCCCTGTCTGGGGCGAAGCGTAAAGGCAGGCCATGGCGTTACCTCTTGTCCTGGTACGAGGGTCAGATGAAACTTTTGGGCAATGGTCGCTACTAGCAAAACCGCTTCCATCTGAGCAAAGGATTTGCCGATGCAGATTCTGGAACCCCCACCAAAGGGAAAATAAGCGTAGGTAGGTAGCCGTTGAGCCAAGCCATCTGCCCAGCGATCGGGGTTAAATACTTCTGGCTGGTCAAAATAGCGTGAGTCACGTTGCATTACCCACTGGCTGAAAATGATAATGCTGCCAGCTTTTATGGGATAGCCTCCAAGTTCACAGTCCATGTTAGCGATTCGCGCCATCGCCCAAACAGGTGGGTAAAGTCGTATGGCTTCTCTCACCACCATGTCGGTGTAACGCAACCGAGACAAGTCGGCAAAAGTTGGATCGCGTCCGTCTAATACAGTCTGTAATTCTTCTAGTAGCTTCGCTTCGACTTCCGGATGCTGCGATAACAGATACCATGTCCAAGTCATGGCTAAGGCGGTGGTGTCATGACCTGCTAAAAATAAGGTCATCATCTCATCTCGCAGTTGTTGGTTACTGATGGGAGTGCCGTCTTCATACTTGGCGTGTAGCAACATTGAGAGCAAATCGTCCTTATCTTCGCCACTGTCCCGCCGTTGTTGGATGATGTCGTAAATAATTGCATCCAGCCGCTGAACTACTTGACGCGATCGCACATAGTGAGGAATCGGTACCGTTTCTGGCAGTAACGTTAAAACTATATTCCTAAACCATTGGTCATAATACGTAATGCCTAACGATAAAGAGGCTCCTATCTCTTGAGCCACCTCTGCTGCTAAATCTGTATCAAACAGCGTCTTTGCCACAATCTCCAGCGTCAGGCGCATCATGTCCTCGTGGACATCGCGAATCTCACCAGCTTGCCAACGGTTCAACATCTGGTTTGTGTAAGCAACCATCACGTCACCATAAGCCGCAATGCGCTCTCGGTGGAAGGCGGGTTGCATCAACCGACGTTGATGTCGCCAGAAGTCTCCTTCACTGGTAACTAACCCATTGCCTAAAAGTCGCCCAATAATACCAAAACTCTGCCGATATTTGCTAAATTGGTGGCTCTTCGTCGCTAACACCTCCTCAATGTAATCAGGATGGTTGATTAGGTAAGATTTAATCGCTGTAAACCGAACACTAGGGAAGTGGACGATATCCCCGTACTCTTTAGCACATTGGCTCAGATAGCCCAAGGGATCCCGAGTATAGTCACCGAAAATACCAAGCAGGAAATGACCTTTCGGACCTGGTGGTAAATGTACAGAATTCACAAGTTCAGATGTCATAAGTTTTTAGTTTTCCTGAGAAACTACTCAACCTCTGGTTGGGAAGTGATTTGCACAACAGGAGACACTCTTGCTCCCATTGCTTCAGCTAATTCTTTAGGAGGAGCTTGACGTGTGGAACTCTTAA
Organism: Coleofasciculaceae cyanobacterium; assembly: GCA_036703315.1. Classification (GTDB taxonomy): domain Bacteria; phylum Cyanobacteriota; class Cyanobacteriia; order Cyanobacteriales; family Coleofasciculaceae; genus DATNPH01. The sequence continues at coordinate 8,309 of DATNPH010000018.1, read as the reverse complement.
GGTATTCGCCGTTGTGAATCGGGGACGCCACCTTCATCCGATGTGGGATGCTGTAGTAGCGATGAGTTTGATGCAACGAACCTCGCTCCTGCATTGACTCATCGGCAACTTTTTTGCGAAGTTTGATAATCGCGTCAATAATCGCCTCTGGTCTGGGGGGGCAACCAGGCAGATATATATCCACTGGAATTAATTTATCTACACCTCGGACAGCACTGGGAGAATCAACACTAAACATCCCGCCAGTAATCGTACAAGCTCCCATGGCAATCACATACTTAGGCTCTGGCATCTGTTCATAAAGGCGCACCAAGGCAGGAGCCATTTTCATCGTGATGGTACCAGCGGTAATGATGACATCAGCTTGACGAGGACTTGACCAAGGCTTGAAGCCGAAACGTTCAAAGTCAAATCGAGCGGCAAGGAAGGAAGCAAACTCAATGAAACAGCAAGCCGTCCCGAACATCAAAGGCCATAAGCTGGAAAGGCGTGCCCAGTTATAGAGGTCATCCACGCTTGTTAGGATGATATTCTCAGAAAGTTCTTGAGTAATTTCGGGACGCTCTATTGGGTTGAGGATGCGAGGTTCTTGTTTAAGTAATGAGGAATCAGGCGTAATTGTTGAGGGATTCATCGCTTCTAAGGTTCCTTTCGTTAGATGTTGTTTTAGCGAGTAAACCGAGCTTCTTGCCGTTATCGTGAGCTAGACAACTTAGGTTTTTGATCTGTTGTTCGGTCAGGTCAAAGCGATCGCTAGGATTCAATAGTGACTTGCTTAACGGTGAATTGACTTGAACTTGGCTGGATCGATAAACTGCTGAATCAAAACACAAACACGCGCAAACACTTTTCATGCCTCCTTTTCTGACAGCACTCAAGAGCTTTCTTTGCTGCCACACCCGCGATGTAGGGACTTGGGGAATGTGGCATAGACCTCTTGTATAAATCTGAATTACCCCTTAGTCCCCCTTGTAAAGGGGGAAAAGCTCCCTCGCCTTACTAAGGGGGTGCTTTGGTATTTTGGCAAGAGGTCTAATGAGCATCTCAATAGAGACACTAATTGCAGTGTGTCTCTGCAATCAGGTTTGTGCCAGTAAAGAAACAGGTGTTAAGGTGCTAACTTAAGGTTTTGTAGGGGCACGGCATTAGGGATGCCTGATACTGATGCGCCTAATATCAGGTATCCCTGTTTAGCAACACAACAACAACGAAAACATCATTAGCATTGGAATAACAAGCCTCTTGCCTTTAATCTTGTAGGGCTGATTCCTTGCCGATGATTCCGCGATCGTGTGGTTCCAGGAGGTTCGCCATATCAGGGCCAGAGGGGATGATTCCGCCCGGATTAAGTGGGAACAGGTTTCCGTAGTAGTCCTGCTTCACACTCTCTAGGCTACAGGTGCCAGCAACTCCGGGAAGCTGATACAGGTCACGAAGGTAAGCTCCTAGATTCTGATAGTCTTGAATTCTGCGGCGATTGCACTTGAATAGCCCGTAATAGGCGACATCAAAGCGGAACAGCGTAGTGAACAGACGCACATCCGCAAGTGTGACCCTATCCCCACACAGGTATCGGCTTGTCTCCAGCGCCGCGTCAATCTCATCTAGGGTTGCGAACAGTTCATCGCAGACTTGGTTGTATGCCTCTTGGGTCTGGGCAAAGCCGCAACGATACACGCCGTTGTTCACCGAATGGTAGATTTTCTCGTTCCACCAGTCAATCTTCTGCCTCAGTTCCTCCGGGTAGAGGTCTAGTCCAGGATGCTTGGCAAACTCGTTGAACTGGGAGTTGAGCATCACGATAATCTCTGCACTCTCGTTGTTGACGATCGCCTTCGTCTTAGAGTCCCACAGTACCGGAACCGTAGAACGCCCACTGTACCCAGGTTTTGCCAGTTGGTACAGCTCAGCCAGTGTGCGGCAGCCTTCCTCCTCCTGGTTCAGCACCCAACCTCCCTCAATCGGTGAAGGAGACACTATGGACACCGATATTGCATCTTCTAGTCCCTTGAGTGCGCGAACGACAAGAGTTCGATGCGCCCAAGGGCAACCAAGTCCGACGTAAAGGTTGTAGCGTCCCGCATCTGGTGGGTAGGGGTTTCCTTCCTCTGTCCCGATGAAGTTTCTGAACTGACTGCTTGGGCGAATGTACGCTCCGTCTTTATTGCGCGGAGCGAGATTTGACATCATGATGTGCCACAGGGTTGTCCAGACAAACTTTCCCAGCTTAATGATCAGCTTCGGAGGGAGCGACTTGCCCTTCTTCTTCGTTTTGGGAGTTTCCGTCTGTAGGTTCCTGGGATGTTCATCTGTTTTCGGGGGAGCAGTGGGTTGTGACATGACCTTAGAGCTGAGAATGATTCTGATTTAACCGAGATGTTACTGAAGCCTTAGCCTCTACCGCAACAAACCCCAATTTTACGAGTGAAAAGGTTTTATATCTTTAGTAACTTGTCCACGCTCCCTCTCCTACTCCCAATTTTCAAGGTAGACGCCCATGAACGCGAGTACACGAACGTTGCACTGGAAATCTCTCGTCCCCACCAACCCCTAACCCCTAACCCCTAACGCTCCTGTATTGGCAGCTTATTGAAAGTGGTACAAGGTCTCACTCCAAGAAGGATTACGCTGGATAGATTAGCAGTGTAGGTATTTATCTATACTTCTACGAGCTATGAGGATTTTACTGGTAGAGGATGATGAGCGCCTTACCGATGTCATTGCAGAAGATCTTACGGATCAGCATTATGCGATCGAGGTTGCCTGTGATGGAGAGATCGGTTGGGAATTTCTCAGTACTTATACTTATGACTTGATTTTGCTGGACGTGATGTTGCCCAAGCTTGATGGGATAACGTTGTGCCGACGGTTACGCTCCCAAGGCTGTTGCGTCCCGATTCTGATGCTAACTGCCCGAGACACAATTACTGACAAGGTCATGGGACTAGACGCAGGAGCGGATGATTATCTTGTCAAACCCTTTAATTTGCAAGAGTTATCAGCTCGCATTCGGGCTTTACTCCGCCGAGGGATTTCAGCTTTACCACCTGTGCTGGAGTGGGAAGGACTGCGTCTTGACCCCAGTACCTGTGAGGTTTTTTATGAAGAGCACCCTGTGCCACTCTCGCCCAAGGAGTATTCTATGCTGGAGTTTTTCTTGCGCAACCGCCGCCGCGTGTTTAGCCGTGCTCAAATCCTTGAACACATCTGGCCGTTCGAGCGGCTACCAGAAGAAGCGACAGTTAAGGCTCATATCAGAGGTTTACGACAAAAACTGGAATCAGTAGGCGCTCCTAGCGATTTGATTGAGACAGTTTATGGTCTCGGTTATCGTCTCAAACAGACTTCGTAAGCTCATTGCCATGAAGAAAGTGCCGACAACGAAGGATAAAAGATTCTTTCCCCTACCCTCGCTCCTGTACGGGCGACCCATTTTTAGGAGCTGGCTTCGCCGTCTATTGACTCAGACGGGTCACCCCTACAAAAACTTTCCACTATCAGAGAAATTTAGCCTGACAAAAAATTGGCACAATTCGATGTTTCAAGGTCTGCGCTTGCGTCTGCTGTTGTCTCAGCTGATGGTAATGGCAGCAATCTTGAGCATTTTCGGTGCAGGAGTGTATGTATTTTTAAGCCGCAATTTCTATCGTCAACTAGATAAAAAACTGCTTACTTTAGCTCAATCAGCCGCTCCGTCTCTTGTAGAAGTAAAAGCTAAAGGAAGTCAACACCTTGATGGTGTTGATGAAGTTCCTTGGCGCGATATATTCAATCGAGATACACAAAGTCTGGAATGGTTCAACGCTGAGGGGAAACTATTAGCAAGCAGAGGGGTTCTTGAGCTTGCCGTTTCGCCAAAAGTCGGTTCCCAAACTCTCAAGCGAATGCAACAGCCGAATCAAGTTCGGACGTTTACGATTTCTGTCTTCAAAGATGGCTCAAACCGAAGCCGTCCATCCCTAGAAGGCTATATTCGAGCTAGCCAATCCACGGAAGATGTAGAAACAGTCCAACACCAACTCCTTTGGGGATTAGGCATGGGAGGAATGATGACGTTGGGATTGGCTGCTGTTGGTGGGCTCTGGCTTACTCAAAATGCACTTGATCCGATTGAGAAGAGTTTTAAGCAGCTTAAACAGTTTACGGCTGATGCGTCCCATGAGCTGCGCGGTCCCTTAACCGTGATCCAAGCGTCTGTCGAGGTAATGCGAAATCATCCTGAGCGAATTCATCCCAAGGATGCCAAAAAGTTAGCCTCCATTGCTAGCGCTACAACTCAGATGAGCCACTTAGCGCAAGACTTACTCTTTTTGGCTAGAGCAGAAGCAGACCTGTCAACTCCGGCTGGTGAGTGGAAATTGATTTCTCTGGATAATGTTTTCCAAAATTTGATGGAATTGTTTGAAGCACTTGCTCAAGAGAAGAAGATTTCTCTCAGGTATGAGTGCATGGCAATGGTGTGTGTAATGGGGGATGAAGCTCAACTAAGTCGTTTAGTTTCCAACTTATTAGAAAATGCTCTCCAGTATACGCCTGCTGAAGGGCAAGTTGTCCTTACTCTTACCAAACATAATCGGTTTGCCATTGTCAGTGTTGAGGATACTGGTATCGGCATTGAGCGAGAAGACTTACCGTTTGTTTTCGATCGCTTCTGGCGTGCTGACAAAGCGCGATCGCGCCGAGAGGGAGGTACAGGGTTGGGACTGGCGATCGCTCAGGCTATTGCTAAACGACACACGGGGAAAATCACAGTCAGTAGTCAGGTTGATATCGGTAGCTGCTTTCAGGTGCGTCTACCCTTGTGCAATTAACACTGATGCTGGTGAAACGCCTCAACTCAGATAATTAATGGGATTGGTATCGGTAGCCCTGTCAAGGTACTCTACCAATTTGTAAGGTATCTCGCCCCCTTAGCCCCCCAACTTTGGGGGCAGGGGGGCTAAAATGCACAACTTCTACACAAATTTTCTTCACATTGACAGAGCTAGGTTGGCATCAGTTAGGCACTCTTTGTTGCATATCCTCTCAGCCCTGGGATATATAGTTTGACACCTGTGCTTGTTTTCTAGAGAGGATAGTTCAATGCGTCCCCGTCTGAAGTCCTTTGATTTTGCGTTAATGCAGTTTTCCCTAGGAATCGCAACGCTACTACTCTCGTTCGCCCCTCTACCACCAATCCTGCCCGTCACTGGAGTTGCTCAGGCACAGACCACTCAGCAGCGACAAACCGAAGCAGAGCGACTGATAAAGCAAGGGAATCGTCAGCGACGTGCCCGCGAGTTTACAGCTGCACTTGAGTCCTACCAACAAGCGCTCAAAATCTATCAGGAACTCAAAAACCCCCCAGGTGAAATGAAGGCATTACGTGGGGTGAGTCGGGTGTACTTGGCTCAGAAGAATTACCCTCAAGCGATCGCATTTGCTCAACAACAATTAGACCTGGCGCGAAAAAGCCAAGATTATGAGCGTGAGCATGAGGCTCTTTCGTCACTGTACAAAGCCTATATGGAAACCGCAAATTATGCCAAGGCAATTGAGACAGCAGAGCGAATGGTAGCACTAGCACCAAAACTGGAAGAGGCGGATATCAATGAAGATCTTGGAGCACTAGCACGAGCCTATGCGGCATCAGGAAATCAAGCCAAGGCAGATGAAATTAGGCAGAGAATACCTTCAAATAAGCACGAGGATGATCAACACGAGGATACTCGTACCCAAGAGCAAAATCCACAAGCCGCTGAAGCAGAGCGGTTGCGGAAGCAGGGAGAACAACTTTACGGGCAGCACAGGTATGACTCCGCAATTCAGGTTTACCAGCAAGCCTTAGAAATCTATCGCTCAATCCGAGACCGCAATAAGGAAGCTCAGACTCTGGAGGATCTGGGCAAGGCTTACCGTCGTCAGGCCATGTATGATCAAAGTGCTCAGAGAAATTATGACCAAGAGATCGAGGCTTATCAGCAAGCGCTCAAAATCTACCGAGAAATTGGGAATCGTAAACGAGAGCTAGGAGTCTTATCTAGGCTCCGCAGCGTCTATGACCGCATTCAGGACTTGCCGAAAGCAATTGAATACGCCGAACAAGAGTTAAAGCTAGCTCAAGAGTTGCGTGAAGAAAATACGAGCGATATTGTTGGATATTTGCATAGCTTCTACCTCTCACAAGCCAACTATGCCAAAGCAATAGAGGTTGCTCAATCTTGGCTGTCTGTCGCCCAGCAATCTAAGGACGCTAATGAGGAAAGATGGGCACTCGAAGCTTTAGTAAAAACTTATGCAGTAATGGGAGATGCGGCCAAATCCGCAGAATATCAGTCACGGCTTGATCAAAGGCAACAGAGTGGCATCAATAAACCTGGCGAGAAGAGATCGACACAGATAGAGCGTTATCAACAGCAACTCGCTGTAGCTCGCAAGCAGCGTGATCGGCGCGGAGAAATGGACGCGCATGAAACACTGAGACAGCTATATTCTCGTCTAGGAGACTACACGAGAGCAGTCAGTCATGCCGAGTCAGGTTTGCAAATTGCTAAAGAGATTAATGAGCATGAGGCTGTACTAGAATTTGCCCTTAAAACAGGTTACTACTATTCCTACCTAGCTGATTGGAAGAAAGCCTTGGCGAGTTACATGGAGGGAATTGAGTTTCATCGACAGCGCCCATCTCGTGAATTTGCCTCTAAGTTTGCTCGGTTACTTCATGGGGCAGGGGATGCTTACAGGAAGCTAGATAACCGGAGTCAAGCATTGGATTTTTACCAGCAAGCTTATGTCGTTTGGTCTGAACAAACCGATACTCCTGAAGTGAGGTTTTTGAAAGACAATGACACTGGTGCTGATACTGGTGGTGAGTCATTAGCCGACAAGCTGACGGAATTGTACATAGAGTCGGGCAACTATAACAAGGCGATCGAGACAGCTTCAATAATTTTGAATTGGCGACGGCAGAAGGGAAGGAACTATATGTTCGAGCGTTCCGCACTTCAATATTTAGGCATCGCTTACCAGCGCTCAGGTAACTCTGCCAAAGCCACTGAAATATACGAACAGCTATTAGCCCAGTCTCAACTAAAAGGCGATCGCTCCAGCCAAATCGATGCACTCAATGGGTTAGCTGGCTTAAAGAGCGTGCAGAATAATCCAGAGTTAGCCATTGTTTTCTACAAGCAATCGGTGAATGCGATCGAAACGGTTCGGCAAGACTTGCGGCAATTACCCAAACAACAGCAAGAAGCCTATACTCGAAAAGTTGAAGACACCTATCGCCGTTTGGCTGATCTCTTGCTGTCTCAAGGACGACTTCTGGAGGCTCAACAGGTGTTAGAACTGTTGAAAATTCAAGAATTGCGCGACTTTACTCGCAATGCCAGAGCCGGAGGTGACACCAACGGGATTGCGCTAGCAAACATTGAAACCGATATCTTGAAAAAATACGACAGTCTCATTGCCTTCGGGCAGACGGTATATGACTGTGAACAAAAAAAATGCGCTCAACTGAGTCAACTGCGCGATCAGCTTGATGCATTAACTGAGAAATTCAACCAGGAATCCAATGCCTTTCGTAAAATGCTACGCGATCGCCTAGCGACTGACCCTGCTTCACTTGAACCAGAAGCACTCCGTAACACGGCTAGCAAAATTGTTAGTTCAGAATCCGGTACTGTCCTGATTTATCCCTTGGTTCTAGAGGACAAAATTCGCATTCTCCTAGCCACTAGAGCCGGTGAAAAGGGAGTTGTTTTTCGCACCGTTGAAACGAAGGTCAACCAGCGACAGCTCTGGGACACAGTAATGAAATATCGGGAACAACTCAAAACGCCTTTGTCTAAAGTTACCGATGTCAAAGCCACCAGTCAACAACTCTATGATTGGTTGATCAAACCACTTGAACCCGAACTTAGTAATGCTAATGTTCGCCATTTGGTATTTTCACTGGACCGCTCCACTCGCTACATTCCGATGGCTGCTCTGTTCGATGCCAAAACACAGAAGCATCTGATTGAACGCTATGCCATCTCTACTATTCTCTCGGCAGAATTGACCGATGTACGCGATCGCTTGCCCCGCAATAAACAAGAAACCCGTGTTCTAGCAATGGGAGTTTCTAAAGCCTTTCCGGGGTTTAACGCTCTAGAAAACGTTCCCATTGAACTGGCTTCAATCGTAGAGCAACAAGGACGCGATCAGCAAGGGATTTATCCGGGACTGGAGTTTCTAAACGAAGCATTTAACTTCCGTGCCTTGCGAGACAATCTGGCAGGCAATAAGGTACTGCATATTGCCACTCACGGCAAGTTTGAATCAGGTCG
>DATNPH010000277.1:0-40737 GCA_036703315.1 Coleofasciculaceae cyanobacterium | reverse complement strand
GCAATCAGAACTTCGCGATCGCGCCTTTTTAATCAAAACTACCCAGTGCGATATTTGACGTGCGTTGTAGACGTTCGATTGTCTATTTCATCCAAAACCATTACCCTATCCAATCATTGTTGTGGGTTGAAGATGTCGATTGAATAAACTGCTGAGGTTAGCATATGCCGAGATTAGAATTGACAGTTGGGCAAGTGATTGAGTTAGTCAAGCAACTGCCACATGAGGATAAGTTTGCGGTTTTGCACGCTCTCAATCTGGATACAGAGGGCAAGTCTGAAGATAAGTCAAAACGGGAAGAGCAGCAGCTACGTGCTTTGAGTGCTAAACGAGGACTGAACTGGGACAGTTTAAGTGAAGATGACCGGGATGTGCTGGCAAGGAACTTTCTGCACCACGATAGATGATGCCTGGGTAACCAATCAATAACTGAATGAGCGATCGCCTATGATTCTGGAAACAGGCGATCGCTCATAGTAAGTATTTATTTTTAGGTGAGGTAGGTTTTGTTTGTCCAGTCCTAGCTCTAGTCTGTCGGCAAAACTGAAAGCTGTCAGTAGGCACAAGCGTTCAATAGGGTTCAACAGGTGTTCACTTGTGCCGCTTGAATGCTAATTAATTCTGCGAGGCTGAGACAAAGCCTAATGTTAAGCTGTCATGCGCCAGGAAGTGAGCAAGATGGTAAGCTCTTTCCTCTGTTTCAAGTAGGATTTTTTCGTACAGATAACGAGTAGCGCGATCGCCTAAGCTTTCTGCTTGTCCAGCTTGACGCCGAATCAACTGAATAATCGCCTGTTCAGCTGCCAAGTCATGTTCTACCATCTGGCGACAAGAAAACACACCTTCCGCTTCTGGCGAAAAGCAACATAGTTGCGCCAAGGTGTTGAAGTTAGCCGCCGGAACACCACCTAGTCCATCCAAGCGCTCTCCAATATCATGAACATGTTCCTGCACTTCATCGTAGCTTTCATTAAAGAACTGGTGCAGCTGATAAAATTCAGCACCTTCTACTACAAAATGATGCTTCTGATATTGCAAGTAAAGTGCTTGAAAACTGGCAAGAGCAACGTTTAGTCCCTCACAAACGGGAGCTGTGACACTATGCTCCAGCATGACTGGATTATCGTAGACTTCGCCAAAAGTGCGTAATAAACCCTGAGTTTCTGCCATGGTTTTATTCTCCAATCATTAGGCAGTTTTTATTGCCAATGCTAAAGTCTAGCACGCACCCTTCAGAAATTTCAGTAAATCTCTACCTACTTTCATTAAGGGTTTTTGCTGGCGTGCTAGTCTTGTGAGCTATTCAAGGTAAGTCTTGTTTATTTGGTCAAATTAGTTGAGAATAGTTGGCATTTGGTTTATACCTATTTTAGTAGCCTTGACGACTAGAAACACTTTTGCTCTCGAAGTACCTAGGAAACCTTCAGAGCTTTGTTGTAGTCACTAATGATAAATTATCGCATTTTGGAAGACTAATGAATCCATCGAGTTCTGAATTAGAAGCCAGTCAGGTCATTGAGATAGCCTTCGCAGACCGTTGGCAAGTTTATCGACGCCTGCAAGAGCTATCGATTCCCTGTCAATGTGGAACCAACCAACCGTTGAGCGCTCAGATCAATAACGTTACTGCCGCGATTCAACTCTGGAGCGTTGTGAGGCAATTTACCGCCCCTCGTCGTGAACTGGTGTACGGGTTAGAAGCTTGTTGGCAGATTCGTTAGTAAAGATGCTCCCATGACACAATCGGCAATTCTACATTTAGAGGGCATCACCAAGCAGTTTGAGCAAACTACTGCACCAGCCGTTACCAACATTACATTGACACTGCATCAAGGGGATTTATTAGGGTTACTTGGTCCTTCTGGCTGCGGCAAAACTACGCTGTTGCGAATCGTGGCTGGGTTTGAGCGACCCCAGTTGGGACTTGTAGAACTGGCAGGACGCCCGGTTGCTGGTTCGGGGTATTGGGTGCCTCCAGAACAGCGGAACACGGGTATGGTGTTTCAAGACTATGCGTTGTTTCCTCACTTGAATGTGGAGGAGAATGTTGCTTTTGGGTTAAAAAAGAACCGAGGGAGAGACAGTGGCGTATTAATCAAGAAACAAACCAAAGAAGCGATCGCTTTGGTTGGACTATCCGGGCTAGAAAAACGCTACCCTCACCAACTGTCTGGCGGTCAGCAGCAGCGAGTCGCTCTCGCCCGTGCCCTGGCACCTCGACCTGCCTTGATTCTACTGGATGAACCTTTGAGCAATCTCGATGTCCAAGAGCGTCTGCGATTGCGCCAAGAAGTGCGATCAATTCTCAAGGAAACTGGAACCTCTGCGATTTTTGTCACTCATGATCAGGAAGAAGCGCTTTCGATATCAGATCAGGTAGGCGTTATGCGTTCTGGATGCTTAGAGCAGTTGGGAACATCAGAGCAAGTCTACACTCATCCTGCCTCTCGCTTTGTGGCGGAATTTGTCACTCAGGCAAACTTTTTACCTGCCCACCGTCGAGGACACCTATGGGAAACTGAAGTCGGGTCTTTTGAAGTCAAACCACTGGACAACGGATACCCCTCATTCGACACAGGTGAATTAATGCTGCGCGAAGAAAACATCATCCTGAAGGCAGATGAAGAGGCACAAGTTGTAATTCGCGATCGCCACTTTTTAGGTCGTGAGTACCGCTACTGTCTAGCGACCCCCTCTGGAAAAAAATTATATGTTCGTACAACACTCACCAATCAGTTTCCTGTCGGAACAAGGGTACAGTTGTCTATTGATAACTTATCAGTGCAAATTTTCCCAACCCCGTCACAGATGTCCGAAAATATCCCAATACCGTTATGACTTAACCCACTAACAATTAGCGCACAATTAGCGATTCGGGTAAAACCATTTTAAAGAAAGCTCAACTAAGCCCAGAGCAGAGCGACCCAAGTTTTAGGCCCAATTATTCCGTCAGGAGGCAGCAGGTTCTTGGACTTCTGAAAAGCCATGACGGCACTTTTGGTACGTGACCCATAGTTACCATCTACATTACCTGGATCAAATTCGGGTTTTTGAAAAGCTTTGAGTCGCTGTTGAATTTCCTTAACTCTAGGACCCGTTGCACCCGGTTGGATCAGATTAAATTTGTTGAGATCGCCATGACCACTGACACCAGCGATATTGCCAGTATCCCCTTCATATTGGTGAATCGTCCAATTTCCAGTCCCCCAACTACCGGGTACCCAAGGTTCATCGACACCGTAATGAGCAATCCACAATGGGTAGCTAGCAAAGTCTGATGGGTTACCCAGAGTGTTGATCCAGAAGTTAGGAGAAGTGTAGATAATTGGCTTAAGTTTCTTGCCCGTTTGTTGTTGGATGGCTTTCTCAACCTCTGCTAGCCATTTCTTCATAGCGTTCACGACTGTGCCAGCACCTGCTCCGTCAGTTGTTTCTACGTCTAATACTGGCGGGAAATCACCAACTTGAAGCTTACCAACAGTTTTCAGGAATTCTTGTGCTTGTTTTACTGGGTCAGATGTCAGTGGATGGAAGTAATGGTAGGCACCGCGAATAATAGTGCCATATGTCTTTATAACTGGCCAATGGCGAGAAAACGCTGTGTCCTTTACGGTAACGCCTTCGGTTGCTCTGACAAAGGCGAACGTCTTACCAGACTGTTTGACAGTTGCCCAGTCTACTCTACCGCTGTGCTCAGAAACATCAATGCCGTACATGCTCCTATTCTCCTAATCGCTGTGTGTCTCTCAGATCAACTTAGTGGTGAGTTCTTGAAAAGCCGAAGTAATGTAGATACTCGATTTTTCTAACGTCTCCATTCACTTCCACTAATCCTTTTTTCTGAAGTTCTCGACTTCTAGCTACTATTTTTCTGTTGGCAGATTTTTAACCCTGACTCGATAATGGCTTGAGGAAGCGGAACGAGACCACCCGCGGCTTGCTGATTTTTTCTCCTAATCTTTCCGTTAATGCTGTAGGTGCCCTTATGGGTACGGAGAACTACAGCTCCCTGAGAAGGTTCGTTCGTGATGGGAATGCAATCGAGTTCGCCTTGATCAATAGTGAAAGGCCACCGCTCACCAAATTCCGCTTTAGTAAAGTGCGTTTGCACTTTAGATGGTGACTTAGGTGTAGCAGCGCGAGCGGGTGGTTGAGCAGATGGTGGGGTTGACTGACAACCCAGTGCCGCGATCGCAATCAATCTTGAGAACACAAGAACAAGTTTTTGTGAAGTCTTTTTCCACTTTAGCGGGTGTTGGTATAAAGTCACGGCTTGGAGTGTCCTAGGACTATCAGTTTTACTCTTGTTTCTACTCTAAGAACCAATAATCAGGACAACCGACCCAACAACTAAGAACAATCACCCAATTAGGTGAGTGAAATGGGTGAAGTGTATTAATTAGGATGCATTTTATTTTAAAACCAGGATCAGACCACACACTTCTTGATATAGAAGTAGGAAAAAATGACCCTCAGTTGGCTCTGGTATGTCTCTCACCGTAAACATTCAAGAAATTTTGCTGGAGGTTCCTAATTTAGGAACAATTAGACTAGGGCGTTCGCTACCAACTCTGTAAAATCTCTTGTTACGGCTGCTCCCAAATAAAGTCTGCAATTGGTTGGTCTGTATAGGATGGACGACCTTCAGGAGAAGTTAACAACACTGAACGCTGTAGCAACTGCTGAGTATTGAGGCGTCTAGCAACACGGCTAGGTATTCCATACCCATAAATAATATGAGTTTGCCCAGCTAACACCACTACTTGATAGTCTGGGTTGGCTTTGAGGAATTGGGCAATCTTCTCTGCCATGGTTTCATCCCATAGCACCTGTGCCGTGAAGAATCGCTCAAAGTTGGTACTGTTGCCATGCCCTGAGTGATGATGCAATTGGTAGACTGCCTGAGCCATTTTCCGATAATCAGCGTTATCTGTCTTAATTTCAGAAAAAGGTGGAATATATTGCTGCTCATCGGTTGTTAGGCTCTCTAATCCACTACGGGCAACTTTGCGAGTTACTTCTGTAGGGGTATTTAGAGCTAAGACAGGCAGTTGATTGGTTTTAGCAAAGCGCAGTAGTGGTGCATAGTTTTCCCAAGGAAAACCCCAGCGTTTTTCATACTCGCTTTGCTCCACTAACTGGGCTTCGGTTATTTTCCCCGCTAGATATTGGTCGATGATATTCTGAACGGGTCGCTGAAACATCTCCATCGCGATCGCAATTTTGGGATTCTGCTGATGGAGTGCTTGCAGGATTTCTAACTGAGCTTTGTGGTCTTCGGAGCGATTATGGGTTTCTCCCAGATACACAACCTTTGCCTTGACCAGTTCTTGCAATATCTGTTGTTGATTCAGCTGTTGTGTTTGGACTTGGGAAGAAGTTGATGGGCTTTCGGCACAAGCTGGGGCAGTGCAGAGAAAGAAGATTCCCAATGACCAGGCACAGAGTTTGGCAATTTGGTATTTTCTCATAACCATAATGTAGCGATTAGTTATGAGTCTGGGAATGATTCTCAGGACGATTGAGTTTAGAAATTCTCCCTGGCGTGTTTTTCCTGAATATAGATACTTCGCAGGCACTGCAAACTATTCCTCGGAATCCTGATACACTTCCTGAAGCGCCTGCTGTTGAGCGCGAGTGGAAAGCCGTCATGCGTTTGAAGCAAATCCTTAGCTTTTTAGTGTTATGTGTGAGTGTTGCCAGCCTCCTCATCTGGCAAGCAACTCAATCAACCCCTCTATCACAGGCTCAGCCTGCACCCAACCCTAGCAACTTCTTAGACCAGTTGGTTTCACCGTATGTGCCGACACCTAACGAGGTTGTGATAGAGATGATGAAAATGGCTGGCGTCACCAAAGATGATGTGGTTTACGATTTGGGTTCTGGCGACGGGCGAATTGTGATTATAGCGGCGAAAGAATTTGGTGCGAAGGGTGTCGGTGTGGAGATTGACCCAGAGCTAATTAACAAGAGTAACGAAAATGCTAGGGTAGCGGGTGTGAGCGATCGCGTAAAGTTTGTCGATCAAGACCTATTCAAGGCTGACCTTAGCGAGGCTACAGTCGTGACGCTGTACCTGCTGCCTGATGTCATGCAACAACTTCGACCGAAATTTTTACGGGAACTCAAGCCAGGAACTCGCATCATTTCTCACCAGTTTGACATGAAAGAATGGAAACCAGATCGCTCTGAAGTGCTACGGCAACCTTCTCGTCTGCACCTGGTTAATTACTGGATTATCCCAGCCCAAGTAGCGGGAACCTGGCAATGGACTATGCCAACCGCCACGGGTGAGAAGCGTTACACGCTGCAATTACGCCAACAGTTTCAGGAAGTTAACGGAACCTTGAGTACCGAAACTGGGCAGATGCCTCTAACTGAGGCAAAGTTAACGGGTGACCAACTCCGCTTTAAGCTTACACAGTCTGTTCAGGAAGCTGGGGGAGCAATGCAGTTCAAGGGGCGTGTTTCTGACAATACCATCACGGGTAGCGTGGAGATTGCTAGAGGAAAGCAAGCCGAACGCCGCGACTGGGTGGCTGTGCGCCAACGATAATCACATATCTTCTGCTTCTTGATAGAGTTCCTCAAGGTCTTGCTGCTGAGTGCGACGGGAACGACGACGATATTTTTTGGATTCTAGTTTAGGTTCGTACTGGGTTTGCCCCTTGCCTTTTGTTTTTGCCTTCAGGGTTGACTCTGGATCAGCTTGTTGGTTCAGCCACTCTTGATGAGCGATCGCCTCTTCCAACAAATCCAAATAATACTCATATCGCTCCCAATCACCTCGCACCACACAGTTAGGCTCATCTCGATGGGAGCAGTCGCTAAAGTGACACTGACCAGTTGCTAATCGCTGCCGTGCTTCTGGAAAACACTGAACTAACTCTTCCGGCGTGCAGTCGATATCAGGCTGGTTGAAGCCAGGAGTATCTGCTAGGAGCCCACTAGTCGGTAACTCAAACAGTTCCACATGACGGGTAGTGTGACGTCCTCGGCTGAGTTTTCCTGATACTTCTGCCACACGCTGATTAACATCGGGAATCAGGTGATTGATAAGACTAGACTTACCAACACCAGAAGGACCAGCTAGTATCGTAATTTTCCCATTCAGCCGATTGCTTAGTTCCTCTAATCCTTGATGAGTGCGAACGCTGATAAATATAGGTTCGTAACCCCAGTCTTTGAGGCAACTGCTCCACTCCTCTAACTCTTCATCTGAGACTAAATCGCTCTTATTCAAGCACAAAGTGACTCCCAATCCTGTAGACTCTCCCTTAATCAGAAATCGAGTCAGTTGGTAAGGCTCCAAGGGTGGGTCTACTATGGCAAAGACGAGAAGAATTTGATCGGCATTAGCAACTGGGGGACGGTCTAGCTGAGTTTTGCGGGGCAGTACTTCTGCGATCGCTGCTCTTCCACCTTCCCAGTCTGGTTCTTCCACCACAACGCGATCGCCCACCATCACCCGCTGACCAATTTTTTTCAGCCGCGTCCGGCGGGTACACAATAGGGTTAAAGGTTCCAGATCGGAAGGTTTAAAATTAGTTGCAGGTTGGAGGTTACTAGGTTGAAAGTTATCCTCAGAACCTGCAACCTTCAACCTTTCAACCTGCAAACCTTTTTCTAACCGTACCTGGTAGAAATTCGCCTGCACTGCCAATACTGTCCCCAATAACGGCGTAGACAGTTCAGACACCTCGATACCAGGTGCTACCCCACTCATACGGATGCTAGTGGACGCCTTACCTTCAGAGCAAAGTAGTTCGTGCGATCTTCGACCTCCTCAACTAGGTAGCCTGCCATCGCCAAACTCTCTGGTACCTGCTCGATTGGTTCTCCAGGGTCAAGCCACACTTCTAATAAGGTTCCCGGCGTCATTTGCTCCAAGCGGAGTTTAGTTCGCACAAAGTTAATTGGGCAAGGTGTCCCACGCAAATCTAGCTGAGCATCAGGCATCTGCTTGGGCATCGATGCGGCTGGGTTACTCATCCGCGAAACAGCCCTCCTAAGAATCCTTCTAATCCGCCTTTCCCGGTGCGATCGCCCTTAATCTTCGCCAGCTTCTCTAGCAATTCCCGCTCCTCAGCCGTGATGCGGGTGGGGATATCAATCAAAATTGTAATTAGGTGATCGCCCCGACTCACCGGATTTCCCAGTTTGGGTACACCATGATTTTCCAGTGTCAACACTGTATTGGGTTGTGTTCCTGGCGGAATCGTTAACTCCACGGGTCCATCCACCGTATTGGCTTCCAGACGACACCCTAAAATAGCTTGCAAATAGCTGATCTTCAGATCAGACAGGATGTTGATCCCTTCCCGATGAAACTCAGCGTCTTCCTCAACAAACAAATAGACATATAAGTCTCCCGGAGGACCAGCTCGTAATCCTGCATCTCCTTCTTTAGAAACGCGCAGACGAGTCCCATTATCAACCCCTGGCGGGATAGTAATTTCGAGCTTTTTTGTCTCTTGTTTGCGACCTGCTCCCCCACAAGCTTCACACTTATCCTCAATCACCTGTCCCTCACCATTACAGCTGGGGCAGACTGAGACTTGGGTGAAACTGCCAAAAGGTGTTCGAGTCGCACGACGCACCTGACCTGTGCCACTACAAGTTGGGCAAGTACGGGATCGAGTTCCTGGTTTGGCACCAGTACTGTTACAGACGTTACAGTTTTCTAGATGAGGAATTCGAATTTCCTTTTTACCGCCAAATACGGCTTCCCGAAATTCCAGCTTCAAGTCCAGCCGCAGGTCATCACCTCGAACTGGGCCACTACGCCGCCGACCTGATTGCTGACCCATTCCACCAGCAAAGCCGCTGAAGAAGCTTTCAAAAATATCGGCAAAACCCATGTCGCCGAAATCCGAGTATCCAGCTCCCGCACCCGATACACCAGCTTCTCCAAAGCGGTCATATCGTGCTCTGGTTTCTGGTTCTGAAAGGATTTCGTAGGCTCGATTGATTTCCTTAAAGCGCTCTTCTGCTCCGGGTTCCTTGTTGACATCCGGATGATACTTCCGGGCAAGGCGACGGTAAGCACGCTTCATCTCTTCTTTGTCAGCGTCACGAGAGACACCGAGAACTTCATAATAGTCAGCCATATAGTGCTGATCTTTGTTTACTTACTTAATGGGGCGGGTTCTATACGAGTCAGGTAATTTTTGAAACAACAAATCGCGTATTCAATAAGCACCTGAACATCTCTATCATTGTCTAACAGAAAAACAAGTTAAGCGCTACTGGCTTGGATGAGCTTGTCTTAGTCAACGGCTTCGTAATCAGCGGTCACTGTCTCATCATCGAAATTAAGAATCAAGTCTCCTTCATCTTGGGTCGGTTCTGCACTCTGGTTGAACTCTTGAATCGGGGTACTTTCTTCATCAAAGGTGGCAAATCCTTCTGACGGTGAACTCTTGCTAGCATTGGCGTAGATGAATCCCCCGATTTCATACAGGGTTTGTTGAAACTCATAAATTTGTTGTTTTACTTCCTCGATAGTAATCGAGGTATCTTTCATTGCCTCTTGAACCTGCTTCATTTGCTCATTTGCCTTTGCCTCCAGCGCTTGACCCTGAGGGCTTCCGGTAATCACGTCCCTATTGTCCTTTAAGGTCGATTCCCAGCTGTAGACAAGACCATCGAATTGGTTCTTGAGTTCCACCAAGTGGATACGGCGGCGGTCATCCTCCGCAAACTTGTCAGCCTCTTGCCGCATCCGCTCCACTTCATTGGCACTTAATCCGCCAGTGTTTGTAATCCGGATGCGTTGCTCTTTACCCGTACCTTTGTCGGTTGCTGAGACTTGCAGAATCCCGTTGACATCAATTTCAAAGGACACTTCAATCTGAGGGACACCACGAGGGGCTGGTGGAATGCCAGTAAGGAGAAACTTACCCAGGCTTTTGTTATCTCTAGCCATTGCCCGCTCACCCTGCAACACATGAATTTCTACAGAGGTTTGTCCGTCAGTAGCTGTAGAAAATATTTGAGACTTACTGGTAGGAATGGTGGTATTGCGCTCAATGATTTTCGTGAATACTTCTCCTAAGGTTTCAATGCCTAATGACAGGGGTGTAACATCCAGTAATAATAAGTCTTCGACTTCGCCGCCTAAGACACCACCCTGAATCGCTGCACCTAGCGCTACCGCTTCATCCGGGTTGACCGACCGATCGGGCGACCTACCACCAAAAAACTTCTTAATCGCCTCCTGTACAGCTGGAATACGGGTTGAACCACCAACCAGAAGAATGCGGTCAATCTCCTCAGGCTTCAGATCGCAGTCTTTGAGAGCCTGAGTCACAGGCTCTATTGTCCCTTCAATTAGCTCGCTGGCTAGTTCCTCAAACTGGGCTCGCGACAGTTCCATTTCCAGGTGCTTAGGACCTGTCTCATCAGCTGTGATAAACGGCAGGTTGATGGAGGTCGTGAGCATAGTAGAGATCTCAATTTTTGCCTTTTCAGCGGCTTCTCGCAAGCGCTGAAGAGCCATTTTGTCAGTTCCTAGGTCGATGCCCTCTGTACCCTTAAAGTTTTCAATCATCCAACGGACAATCACATTGTCGAAGTCATCGCCTCCCAAGTGGTTGTTGCCGGATGTTGCCTTGACTTCAAATACACCGTCTCCAAGTTGCAAAACTGAGACATCAAACGTCCCGCCACCTAAGTCAAACACCAAGATTTTCTGCTCTTGATCCTGCTTTTCTAAACCGTAGGCAAGGGAGGCAGCTGTTGGTTCGTTGATGATTCGTAGAACTTCCAAGCCCGCAATTGTCCCAGCATCCTTGGTTGCCTGCCTTTGGGCATCTGTAAAGTAAGCAGGAACCGTAATCACTGCTTGCTGTACTGGCTCACCGAGAAAGTTTTCTGCATCGGCTTTTAGCTTTTGCAGGATCATCGCTGAGATTTCTTGAGGAGTGTAATCACGACCTCGAATCTGGACATCTACGGTATCATCACGACCTTTGACGCAGGTATAAGGGACACGGCTTCGTTCTTCAACCGTATCATCCCAGCGCCGCCCGATAAAGCGCTTGATGCTGTATACAGTATTTTCCGCGTTGGTCACGGCTTGCCGCTTTGCCAACTGACCCACTAAGCGTTCACCTGCTTTGCCAAAGCCTACGATACTTGGGGTAGTCCTCCCACCTTCGGAGTTTGTGATAACGATGGGTTGACCCCCTTCTAGAACAGCGACGCAACTATTGGTCGTGCCTAGGTCGATGCCAATGACTTTTCCCATAGGGCTTCGGCGTAAAGGTTATGTAAAGTTTTTCGATCTGTAGTTGATCCGAGTATCAGAACTGAACTTACACTGGCTCAACATTCTCTTGTACTTAAGTTTTACTTAAATTTTAGAGACGAACACCAAAAGACGGTTAATTTAGCCGACTGTTTAGGTCTAGTGAGGTACTTTCCTTTGAGGTTACCACGGGCTTTAGAGCCGCAGCAACTTTGACTCTCATGTGGCTAGCATAAGCTCAACCCGAAGATGCTTCTGGGTTCTCACTGGAGTCTTCACTAGGGTTCTCTGGAGCCGCAGCCACTTTGACCATCGCATGGCGCAGTACCCGTTCCCCCAAGAAATAGCCTCGCATCAACTGTTCAATCACTACCCCTTCTGCGTATTCATTACTGGGTTCCCGCATCACCGCTTCGTGGAGATTTGGGTCAAACTCTTTGCCTTCCGGACGCATAGGAGCAACACCAAGCCGTTTGAGAGAGTCTACCAGTTGTTTGTAAACCCCTTGATAGCTTTTGTGAATGCTCATTTCTCCATCAGTTTGAGGCTTGATTTGCGATCGTGCCCGTTCAAAGTTATCAACTACTGGCAGTAATTCACTCAGAGTGACTCGCTTTACCTGCTGTTCCAAATCCTCTTTTTCTTTCGCGGTACGCTTGCGGAAGTTATCAAAATCTGCAGCAATCCGCACCGATTGAATTTTCATGGAATCGTTTTGCTGAGCCAGCTCTTCTAATTGAGCTTTTAACGCTTCGTTTTCCTGCTTTAATGTTTCTAGTGCCGCTAAATCTCGATCCGGCGACGACTCCTCTGCTGCTTGAGTTCCCACGGTTTCAGTCTTTTTCCCGTCATCTGTTGCTATTGACTCGACTGACTCTTCAGTGAGGTGTTGATCACCAATTGATGGCGACTGAAAAACGTTTTCTCCATTCAAGTCTGCTTCTGTCGCTGCCGAGTCTCCACTACGGTTTTCTTGGCTAACCGCGCTAGGCTCTTCTGTCTGCTGCGCCGTGTTATCTGGCTGGTTTTCTTCGTCGATCATGCTCTACTCATCCCACTTATAGAGACTGCTGATAACTGCGATCTCTTTTGTCCTTTTACCCACTAACAACCCGGTTCCTTACAAGTTTTTTGGGGTAATACCTTGAGGAAGCGGTAATTATTGTGGGATTACTACTTCTTCAAATCCTAGCTTACCCATACCAATACCAACAGCTTGACCGATGCACTCATTTAGAGTCATTGAGGTACCTTGCTGCTGGCATTTTGGCACATGTTCACTTTTCGGCTGTAAAACCGCTCCGCTTATAGCCTAATGTAACACTTTTCGCAATGAATTGCTGAATAAAGAACCTAGTATAGATCTATTACCCTGAGAGAGTTGACAAAAGGTTTTGTGGAAGCGTGTGGAAACCAGAGAGGGTAAAAGCTATCATCAGAAGAATATTCTACCTAAGGTATAATACCGCTTTCGCTCACCCCTATAACTTTATCAAGTTCAGATTATCCCAAAACTGGCGTTTCATTTTTGTCAGGAGATTTGTAACGAAGGTGTGCTGACCTCAGACATGACTTACATAAAGGAAAAGCTTTTTCCTCAGGGAGCTACGATGCAACCCAATCAAGGAAACAGTTCAACTTAACGAAGTCAGAGTTATCTATAGAAGTGTTAGGTGACGTCTAGGGTTGCTCCGGGCAAGTTTCTCAAATGCAATGGAATCCACAGCTTTTGGGAATAATTTGTAATGTCGGGAATAACTTGTAGCCTAAGGAGATATTCGAGAGCCACTATGACTCAATCTTCATCCCCACGACGCGCCCTTATTGTTCGTAATGATTTTTCCCCCTTCGGCAATAAGCTGATTGCCGCTGGGTACGTTGACAACGATCAGATGCAGCAGGCGTTGGTGGAAACCCGCAAGACAGGAAGACCCCTGACAGAGATTCTTGAATCGCTGACCGGTCGAGCTTTGTCACCGGACTTACTGCGCCAGTACAAGAAACAGCAGTTATTTGAGCTAAAAGTTCTTTACGGTGTTGAATCTCTCGATCCGGAAATTAGTGAGATTAACAGCTTCCAAGTTGGTCAACTGATCGATACGCTGATCCCTATTGATATTTGTAGTCGGTATCGTCTCTTACCAATATCGAAAAAGGAAATGCAGCCACCATCGGTTTTGGTGGCAATGGTTGACCCTGATAATCTGGACGCTCAGGATGATTTGAACCGGATTTTGCGACCTCAGGGAATTGCCCTGCAACGGATGGTCATCACCCAAGAAGACTATCAGCAGCTAATTTCTAGGTATCGCGATGAAAAACTGGAACGCGATCGCCAAGAAGAATTCCAGAAAGCTGTAGATGTCAAACAGGATCTAGAGAATTTAGACAATCTCGACACGTTATCGGATGCACCCGATGAAGTCGAAGAGGTAAATTTAAAGGATGCATCGGAAGATGCCCCGGTAATCAACCTGGTCAACAGAATCCTTGCCAAAGCGCTGCAAGAAGGGGCGTCTGACATTCATGTGGAACCGCAGGAAGATGCGTTACGCATACGATTCCGTAAAGACGGAGTGCTACACCAAGCGTTTGACCCCTTACCGAAGAAAATTACCCCAGCGGTATCGGCTCGCTTCAAAATCATGGCAGAGCTGGACATTGCGGAGCGACGACTGCCCCAAGATGGCAAAATCCGGCGGATGTTCCAAGGTCGTAAAGTTGACTTTCGAGTTAGTACGTTGCCAAGTAGGTATGGGGAGAAAGTGGTTCTCCGAATCCTAGACAACGAGTCCACCCAACTGGGTCTGGATAAGTTGATTACAGACTTGGATGCCCTGCAAATGGTCAGGGAAATGGCAAACAAACCCTTTGGACTAATCTTGGTGACCGGACCAACCGGTTCGGGTAAATCAACCACCCTATACTCCATGCTGGCAGAACGGAATGATCCTGGAGTGAATATCAGTACGGCGGAAGACCCGATTGAGTATTCGTTACCAGGCATTACTCAGGTGCAGGTACTGCGGGAAAAGGGCATGGACTTTGCTTCGATCCTACGGTCTTTTCTGCGGCAAGACCCGGATGTGATTCTGGTGGGTGAGACGCGAGACAAAGAAACAGCAAAAACGGCAATAGAAGCGGCTCTGACGGGTCACTTGGTATTGACCACGTTGCATACAAATGATGCCGCAGGCGCGATCGCACGACTTGATGAAATGGGTGTTGAACCCTTCATGGTTTCCGGTGCTCTCTTAGGGGTGTTGGCACAGCGCTTAATGCGGCGCGTTTGTTTTGAGTGTCGCATTGCTTACATGCCAAGCCCTGCCGAATTGGCTCGGTTTGGTCTATCGGCTTCCAGTGAAGGGGAAATAACTTTATATCAAGCCAACACACTGCGACCTGAAGACATTCACGCAGCAAAAAATAGAGGTACACTGTGCCCAACCTGTAATGGCGTTGGCTACAAGGGACGTGTTGGTGTCTATGAAGTCATGCGAATCAGTGAGCGGCTCCAAACCTTGATTAACGAAGGCGCTCCCACAACGCGGATTAAGGAAGCCGCCGTAGAAGAGGGCATGATCACGTTATTGTCCTATAGCCTAAATCTAGTACAGAACGGCTACACCACACTCGAAGAAGTGGAACGGGTGACCTTTACTGATTCCGGTCTGGAGGAGGAACTCAAAGCTAAACGGAAGACTTCTTTGAGCTGTCGGAATTGCGATGCACAATTGCAACAAGAATGGATAGATTGTCCTTATTGCATGACAGCTCGCTTTCAAGACTAAAAGCGGCTCTGCCTAAAAAACTCTAGAAAAAGCTAGGGTCAAAGTACTTGAAAGACAGCTAAATTACCCTACCTAATAACTGGTTATCACAGGAGACAGTGTAATGGAATTAATGATTGAAGACTTGATGGAGCAGCTGATTGAGATGGGTGGCTCTGACATGCACATCCAAGCCGGGTCGCCGATCTACTTCCGTGTTAGTGGTAAGCTTCAGCCTATTAACGAGGAGCCGCTGACCCCCCATGAGTGTCAGAAGCTAATCTTCAGTATGCTCAACAACACACAGCGCAAAGAGTTAGAGCAGAACTGGGAACTCGATTGTTCATATGGTGTAAAGGGATTAGCGCGCTTCCGTGTCAATGTCTACAAAGAGCGTGGTTACTATGCCGCAGCGTTGAGGGCATTGTCTTCCAAAATTCCTAACTTTGACCAGTTGGGTTTACCAGAGATTGTTCGGGAAATGAGTGAACGGCCAAGGGGATTGGTCTTAGTAACTGGACCGACGGGTTCTGGAAAGACCACCACGCTGGCAGCAATGGTTGACTTGATTAACCGGACACGAGCCGAACACATTCTGACGGTGGAAGACCCAATTGAATATGTATATTCGAACATCAAGAGCTTGATTCACCAGCGTCAAAAGGGCGAAGACACCAAAAGCTTTGCCAATGCCTTGAAAGCTGCACTCCGGGAAGACCCAGATGTAATTTTGGTTGGAGAAATGCGGGATTTGGAGACAATTTCTCTCGCTATTTCCGCTGCTGAAACCGGTCACTTGGTCATGGGTACGCTACACACCAGCTCAGCGGCTTCGACAATCAACCGAATCATAGATGTGTTCCCACCAGAACAACAACAACAAATCAATGCTCAGCTGTCTAACTCCTTAATCGCCGTCTTTTCTCAAGCCTTGGTGCCCAAGAAAAATCCGAAACCCGGAGAGTTTGGTCGGATCATGGCTCAGGAAATTATGATAGTGACGCCAGCTATTGCTAACCTCATTCGAGAAGGAAAAGTAGCTCAAATTTACTCGGCAATTCAAACAGGAATGAAAATGGGGATGCAAACGATGGAACAGTCTTTGGCGAATCTCGTTAGGGCTGGTGTCATTTCCTTTGAGATGGCGGTATCTAAGAGTTCCAAGCCAGAAGAGATGCAGCGTATCCTTGCTGGGTCAGGAGGTCCAGGTGTTATGCCTGCCGCTAAGGTTGCTACAAAGGCTCCTATCCGATAGATTCCCCGTCAGTTTTGAGTTGTGCTATAGGGCTGACTTGAGTGCGGCTTGAATCGTGAAAATTAAAACAGCTCAAAACGAGCAACGAAGTAATCCATTACTCAGATGATTTTTCTTCATCTAGACGCAAACTATGCCTACCTTCATCGCTGAAGTTCGGGACTTACGAGGAAAAGCAAGAAAGGAGAAAATCGAAGCTACCTCTCCCGAACAAGCCCGTGCCATTCTTCAAAATAGATATGCTTCTGTTGGTAATGTCAAGAAATCTTTAAGCCTTGATATTGATTTCTCGGAACTTAAGGCTAAGTTTAGCAGCCTCACGATCAAAGATAAAGCTGTGTTCTCTCGCCAATTCGCGGCTATGGTTAACGCCGGAGTGGCTCTAGTTCGATGTCTAGGCGTCTTATCGGAACAGTGTCCCAATCCAAAGCTGAAAAAGGCACTGATTGGCATCAGTGGTGAGGTGCAGCAGGGAACAAACCTCTCTGACGCCATGCGCAAACATCCGGAGTGCTTTGATACTCTCTACGTCAGTATGGTGCAAGCTGGTGAGGTTGGTGGTGTCCTTGATGAGGTACTAAACCGCTTAGCCAAGTTACTTGAGGATATGGCGCGGCTGAAAAACCAAATCAAATCAGCTATGGCCTATCCAGTGGTCGTTGGCATCCTAGCGATTATAGTATTTTTCGCTATGACCATTTTTTTGATACCGATCTTTGGCAAAATTTTCCAGGAGCTGGGCACAGAATTGCCAGCTCTGACACAATTTATGCTTTGGTTAAGTGATATTCTGCGAAGCTGGAAAATTATCATTCCGATCGCAGCTGTTATCATTGCCAGCATGGCATTAAGATGGTACTACAAAACGCCAGTGGGTCGTTTACAAATCGATGGATTCTTGTTAAGAGTTCCGCTGTTTGGTGATTTGAATCAAAAAAATGCAGTGGCTCGATTTTGCCGAATTTTTGGAACGTTGACACGTTCAGGCGTACCAATTCTCAATTCTTTAGACATTGTCCGAGATACGTCAGGCAATCAGGTAATCGCGAACGCGGTGGAATCAGCAAAGTATGAAATTCAACAGGGTGGGATGATCAGTCTTGCCTTGCAAAGAGAGCAAGTTTTTCCTCTTCTGGCTATTCAAATGATTAGTATTGGTGAAGAGACAGGGGAGTTAGATGCCATGCTGATGAAAGTTGCTGATTTTTATGAAGATGAGGTGGAGCAAGCTGTAAAAGCACTTACTAGCATCCTCGAACCCGTAATGATGGTTCTCCTAGCGGGAATGGTGGCAGTCATTCTGCTTTCAATGTATCTGCCTCTGTTTAAAGTATTTGATACTCTGGGTTAGAAAATTTGGATTTTGGCGGCTGGTGTCCGGAGTTCACCTCCGGACAAGGAAGCAGTCTGAAGGTATTTCAGATTCAATCTCCACCTGAAATCTAAAATCCAAACTATAAATTCTAAAAATTACAATTGTCATGCCTGTTAAGCCATCTGATTACGAAGCTAGCTTGGCGGAGTATAGCAACCACGAAGCCGCGATCGCACTTCTTAAGAAGCATCGACCTTACTTGGAAATGATTCCCAGTATGCGCCGACCTGACGAGAGTGTGATCACTCTTCCCTTGCCGATTGTTCGCCTTCGCAACCCTTATCCACCCACAGGACACAAAAGCCTCACTGTGGCACAGGAAGCTGTTTGCTTGCCCTGTGATGTTGCACTCTTAATGTGTGATCCAGAATGGAAAATTAAGACAGGGGTTGAAATTTTTGTCTTCATTCATCGCCCCCAGGAAGATTTTTCAGATTTGCTTGGTCGCTGGCGTCAGACACAAGTCTTGCTAGACAAAGACTATGAATGGCTAATGCCTCCCCGCTATCAACACATCCTCAGCGAGGGCAATGACCGTATCTATCCCCTGTTTGTGGTGTTTCCAGAAACACCACAACGGATTGGGCGAGGCTTGCTAGGGGCAAGTTTACCTTTTGTTATGCACAGTTCAGAGGTTGTAGTTGAGGAAGGGTCGCTAGGAACCTTATCTCCTGAAAGTCCACCTGCCTAAGAGGATTGGATGGTTGGAAGGTTAGAAGGTTTTAACCTGTAAACGTCTAACTTGTTAACCTGCTAACCTTCAGCCTGCAACCCTTACTGGACAAACTGCGGCATAACTTCAGCAGCAGTGAACAGACCATAGATGCCCCGTTGGTGTAATGACACACCAGCTTTGAGGTAGCCAAAAGCCGGACCACAGACATTTGCTGCCATACTCGTCTCATCGCCAAGGGTAAAGGTATGGGTAGAAATCTTCCCCTCAAAAGTACGACCAGTGACTTGGACATTTGTGCTGAGGGGTTTCCTAGGATTGCGGGTATCTACGACACCGCCGACACAGACGCGATCGCGCGGACAAATCCCTGCTAGCTCCAACATTACATCATCAGCGTGTTCCATATTCTCCAGGCTGAGGATGCCATTCGTCTTATTGAGTAGAGCTTCCACCTCAGCGTCACTCATGGCACTAGCCCGTTCAACATCGTAACCAGGTAGGTGGGCAATGTCTTCCCGAATCGTCGCCCGATAAGCTTCCCAGTTAGCAATTCCTACCCCAAAGGTGATTTTCACGTTGTGAATCTCTGCATAACTCTGAGCCGCTAAGGTAGCCGCGGCTGTCAACAGCCCCGGTGTCGCACCGCAGCCAGTCATATAGGTGATTCCTGATGCCTTTAACTCATCTTGTAGTTCTAGCAGTTGCTCTACAGCACTCGTGCGCTTAAGGGCATCCACCAAAACTCCTCGCCAACCAGCCTGAATAAATTGCCGTGCCACAGATGCCATAAATGTGTTTGGTAAATTCGGCAGCGCCAGAAAATACCCATCCACAGAGGCTTGTGCAATTAAATCTTCAATACTTCGGCTACTCAGGGTACCCACTGGCTCTAGATAACCCAGTGAACCCTGAGAGCGGTAAGTAGCAATGCTCTGATCAGGATTCAATCCAGCAGAGTTATAGGCATAGCCTTTTTGGTCAGCAGCGGCTACCCAGAGCATTTCATACTTGGGAGCTAGTACTTTAGCGGCGGCTTGACCCAAACCCCCAAATCCTAGAACCCCCACCCGCACAGGGTTTCTTGTCAAAGACGATGCTGTTTTCGCGTTAGTTGGACTTGTGCCTTGCTTTTCACTCATAGTGCCTAACTTCAATTAAACAGACCTTAATTATCTGGGTTGACTGGCTCTACAGATCAGCCTTAAGGCACAAGTAAGTTTAGATGTCTTTTTGTATATTTTTTTTAAGACAAGCTTATTGAAAAACACTATAGCTTGACTGCAATAGAAAGATAAGGGAAACTTACATAAAGATTAGAGTACAGCACTAGCAAGATATTAAGTTTTGTTAAGAAATGATGAGTAGTAAGGCGATTGCTCACAATTGATTAAAAAAGTCAGCCAATAAGATGGTGCTTGACTAGACAAAAAAAACCATCAGCTGTCGCCTGATCAATGCCCAGCCTAGAATTGAGAATTAACAAGCGGTCAGCCATGAGTATGGAAACCTTAGAGTTTATTATTTATCCGGATGGAAGGGTACAAGAAAAGGTCACTGGCATTATTGGAGCCTCTTGCGCAGAGGTAACAGCAGCCATTGAAGCTCAGTTGGGACGAGTAATCGCCCAGGAGCAGACATCAGAATATTTTGCCCAGACACTACAGGAGTCAGCAAGAGCGACGGCTCAGGCAACTTATAGTGAATGGTAAGTTTTTTCAAATCTAGTGTAGTTGATTTAAAAACAGTCATGTCACATTTCAGCAACATAAAAACCCAAATCCGTAATCTTTCCTCTTTGCAAGCAGCTTTAACAGAGCTGAGTCTGGATTGGAAATCGGGTCCTAGCCCAGTACGAGGATATCGCGGCCAAACCCATACTGCCGAAGTAGTCATTGAACAAGATAATGACTATGACATCGGCTTTAGTTGGAATGGAAAAGAGTACGAACTCGTTGCTGACTTGCAGTATTGGCAACAACCCTTGTCTGTAGATGGTTTTCTCAACCGTGTAACCCAGCATTATGCCTACCATACAGTGATGAGTGAAGCCTCTAAGCAAGGCTTTCAGGTGGCAGAGCAACAAAAAAATAACGATGGTTCAATCCGTTTGGTTATGCAACGCTGGAGTGCCTGATGTCTGATTCCTCACCGACAGCTGAGCGTTCGGGTTTAGAGCCAGAATTAGGCGGAATTTTCCGAGACGCACCAGAGCGTTCAGGTTTGGAACCAGAACTGGGAGGTGTACTGCGTCAAAAAGGTGTTTATGTTGATGAACTGACTTGCATCGGTTGTAAGCACTGTGCCCATGTGGCTCGGAATACATTCTACATTGAGCCGGATTATGGGCGATCGCGTGTAGTTCGGCAAGATGGCGACTCAGAAGAAGTGATTCAGGAAGCCATTGACACCTGTCCAGTCGATTGTATTCACTGGGTCGATTACACCAATCTCAAGCACCTAGAAGAAGAACGGCAATATCAAGTGATTCCGATTGTCGGTTTTCCCATTGACCATGCCACCATTGCTATCATGATTCGACGGAAGAAGCTGGAGAGACAGCGAAAGAAAAACAGTCGCGAGTAGCTGTTGATACAGAAAATAGACGGATTGTTGATTATAGCTTCTAATAAAAAATCCTCAATGGCTGAGTGCTATTGGGGAGTTTTACTTTAGAGGGTGGTGATCGGCGAGTAGTTTCTCGACTCTCGCTTCTTCTACTTTGGCAGTTAGTTTTTTAGCTTCGTGAATATCTCTAGTTGTTTTCGCCATGCTGATGGTAGAACCAACGGTAAACACTAAACCCATACCCATGTAACCTTTTACCCAGTTATCTACAGGGAGGTTTAGAATGCCAAATGTCATAGCGGCAACAGAAAGACCAAAAGAAGCCCAAGATTGAATAACCCAACCCGTGCTGTGTGCTTGACTTCCAAGTGGTGATTGCATAGTTGTGTTACCTCAACTGAAATCGGTGAATTGGTATTCGCATCATATTGAGGTTGATTTAGAGATAGAGCAGGAGATGGACAGTTTTTATAACTTGCACAGGGAACAAATCCGGTGATGCTTCGTCTGCTGCGGTGCCTTAAGCTTTGAAAGCAAACAGGGAGTAGGAAAGCAAGTTGGTAGAGGAGGGTAGGGATTTTGGGGCTAGTTTCAGGAACGTTGTGTCAGTTCACTAATGTGCCTATCTCCCTATCCCCTTATTCCCTACTTCCCTTGATTAAGGACGAACGTGATTACTCACCTGATTTGTCACGGACACCTTGAACAATTCTAGAGAGTTCGATCTTCTCATCGACGGTAATACGAGTCGGAGAACCACTGATGATTCGTTCATAATTGCGGAACGAATCTTTAATTTCTGGACCATCTTTGTTGATGATGTACTCGCGGATAGCTGTATCGTGCCAAGAACCACGCATTTTAAAGACGTTGATGGCGCGGGACATTTGACCCCGTATTTCAACGTATTGCAGCATCAAAATCGTGTCAGTAATCGTGGAAATATGGGAATCTGTAATCGAGTTAGATCCCATAAACTGGTCTGTAGTATTGGTAAAAAAGCCAGTGATTTCTTCTTGCTTGGCATAGCCAGTCACGCCAATCACAAACTGCCGGAAAGCATTGTTACTAACTCCCCGCGCTAGAGCCGAAAGCGAATCAATGGCTATACGAGAGGGCTTAAATTCTGCAATTTCCGATTTAATGATTTGCAAGTGGTCTTCTAGTCCCGCTGACTCTGGGTAGGTGCAAAGGATTTTCATCAAACCCTTTTGTTCCAATTCCTCAAAATCAATCCCCCAGGAATAGGCGTTACGAGACAGCTGAGCACGAGATTCTTCGTAAGCAAAGAGAATAGCGCGATCGCCTTGCAAGCAAGCGTTTTCGATAAACTTGCTCACTAATAACGTTTTGCCAGTACCCGTGGCACCCGTTGCCAGAATAATCGAATCTTTGAAAAACCCACCGCCGCACATTTCATCAAGAGCTTTAACCCCTGAAGATACTCGGACATTGGAAGAACGCTGAGTCAATCGCATTGCTCCCAAGGGGAAAATGCTAATTCCCTGATTAGTCATCGTAAACGGGTATTCTCCTTTCATGTGGGTTGTACCACGTAGCTTGAGAATTTCCATTGTGCGGCGTCGGCGTTCGCCTTCTAGAACGTTACGGACAATGACCACATTGTCTGAAACAAACTCTTCTACCCCGAACCGGGCCACAGGTCCATACTCTTCAACTCGTTCTGTGGTCATTACCGTTGTCACGCCAATTTGTTTGAGGCGTGCAACTAAGCGAAAAATCTCCCGTCGCACGACCGAGGCAGCGTCATACTGCTGAAATACAGCAGTAATTGAGTCAACAGAAACTCGCTTAGCTTTGTATTTACGAATGGCGTACTGAATACGCTCAATTAGAGCAGAA
The DNA here is from genome assembly GCA_036703315.1 of Coleofasciculaceae cyanobacterium. Classification (GTDB taxonomy): domain Bacteria; phylum Cyanobacteriota; class Cyanobacteriia; order Cyanobacteriales; family Coleofasciculaceae; genus DATNPH01. The sequence continues at coordinate 17,982 of DATNPH010000277.1, read as the reverse complement.
AGGTCAAAACTACCCACCACTTCCTGCCCCTCTGGGTCAGGGGAGGCATCTAAAATAAATAGTTTGCCTTCATTAATTAGTTTTTGTAAATCCCAACCAAAACTAGAAGCATTTTTAATGATATCTGTGGGAGATTCTTCAAAAGTAACAAATACACCAGCCTCATCAAAATAGCTAATACCGTTATAGAGAAACTGAACCGCTAACAAAGTTTTGCCAGTGCCAGATGTCCCACTAACGAGGGTGGTTCGACCAACTGGTAAGCCTCCATGACTAATGTCATCGAAGCCTTCGATCATTGTCCGTATTTTCTGAACTCCCGCTATTATCAATTCGTCTTGCTGTTGCTCAGTTTGGTTAAGTTGACTCATTTTTTCGGTTACAAAAAAAGATATTACTCAAAAAGCAAAAGTAAATGTAGCTACATTTTAGAAATATTGTTTTGGCTTTGACCTCCAAAGTTTAACTACAAATCTAATTCGTCTTCACGCAGTTCTTCATAGAGAAGATCTAATCCAATCAAGACTTTTTCCCGATCCGAAAGATCTCCAATAATTTTGCGAACGGGAGGCGGCAAGACTTTCGACAGGGTTGGTGTTGCCAAAATTTTATCTTCTTCAGCTAGCTGAGGGCTTTTGAGGACATCAATCACTTTGAGAGCATAAACTCCTTGAAATTCCTGTTCTAAGATATTTTTGAGTGTTTTTAAAGCTCTTACAGAGTTGGGAGTGTTCCCAGCTACATAAAGCTTGAGAATATAGGTTTTCTTCAGCGGGCTCATAGATTAGTACTTAGCAATAGCCAGAATAGGGGTAAGAATGCAAGAAGTAGGTGATGTAAATCAGCTGAAAATAATTTTACTCAAACTCTAGCCAGGAAACGCTGTCTAGGACTTTCAGCGATTATGTTTAGTTCTTCATCCACCTACTTAGCAACCAGAATGAACTCAAGGATGAAGTTTAATTAAGAGCCTGCTAAAAGCTGATCGCTAAATGCTTATAGCTAAAAGCTGAGCCTATGACTCTCTTGGAATGGAGCGGCGATACATCTCGCCTAAATGAGCAATAACATCGATCAGTGTCAAGCGATAGTCAAGTAACACCTCCTCACTTCGCCCTTCCAGCTTTAATTGCTTGGAAAATTCCTCCATCAGTTCCATATGAATTTCTACAATACTAGACACTGAAATATCAGCAAAGAAAGCTTTGTCAACGAAGTTATCAATTTTTTGATTAAGGGTATCGTCTTGAGAAAAGTACTTTAAAACAATTAGGCGATACTCTAATTTTAAGTTTTCTAAAAACTTTCGCCTCTCCTTTTGAGGTAGATGACGTAAAAAAAGCTGGGGATTTCTTTTGTAATACACACTTAGGTATCCGAGTCGCTCCTTGAGTTTTTCTGATAACCGCCGTTGCTGCTGCATCAAAAAGCTATGAGTGCTTAGCTCGGTTGCAAGATCAACGCTGGTAGATGACTCAGGTAAGCTAGGGGCAGTAGAGAGAGAGAGAAACTGAGCGATCGCTTTGTCAATAAATTTCTCCATCTCAACCAAGTGTGTACTATCGAGTCGGACTTCAGCGGAGTGAAACAGAGGATTGTCCTTCACTTGGGGAGAATCAGCACTATACCGGAGAGGATCTGACTGGTTGTTACTAGCCGCGCTAGGTGTAGTTTCTTCTGATTCCTCTGGCAAAATTACAGTAGGTAACAGTGTTCCTTGTTTCAACAAATGCGTAATGATACTTAGTAATGAGCCGTCATTCTGTAAAACTAAACAATCAAGATGGTGCTTATGCCGCTCAAAACAATCAAAAAATTCAGATTTTGAACCAGTGGCGTACAAAATATAGCGATCGCTACTTAGATACTGACTTACGGATCGAGCCAGCGCTTCAGAACGCACAAACGTACAGATGGTCAGTTGGGTAGGCAAAACAATACGTATTGAAAAATAAACAAGCGATTTTCCGAGTGATCCCACTCATTCAGCAATATTTTAACAATTACTTTATAAACAGATTTAACATTAATTTAAACCATCGGTAAATTGTAAGTAATTGTAATTGCTCTACCCTAGATGTACCCAATCAAGAGCAATAATTAAGCTGTGCTCGTTAGTTGAGCCTCAGAATTTTCTGTTAAGCTCTTCGACTCTAGTTAACTCCACTTTTAGTTCAGATGAGGATGTGCTGCCAAAAGCGGCGCTCACATCTATAGATTCAGCAAGATTGGTCATACCCATGCCAACTCCCAGTCTAAAAGAATTTGCTCAAGCCATTCCCGTTTGTGAACAAACGTCTGGTCTTGCTGCCGTGCTAGATATTTGTCACTCTTCGGGGTGCGACATGATTGTTGTAGTGAGTGAACAGCAACATCCTCTGGGAGTAGTTAATCTCCGTCAGGTTATGCCACAGCTGATTTCATCGGTAAGAGGAGAGAAGTCTTCTGTGGCAAAGGCAACGGTCGATTTTCAAAAACCTGTGTCTCAGTTGGAACCCTCCATTATTCAACCCTTGGCAATCTTGTCAGCTCAGATGAGTTTGAATCAATTCTGGTTCTACCTACAAGAGTCAGAAGATAACCTAACGCCTGGAGACTGGAGGCAAGGGGGACAAGGGGGACAAGGAGGAGACGTTGCTCCCTTATCTTCCCTTTCTCTCAAATCTTCTCGATCGCAAAGCCACAGTTCTCAGCAGTGGGCATTGGTAGATGAAGAAGGAAAGTTCCTAGGACTGCTCAACAGTTGGCGGATCTTAAGATTTTTAGCACCAAAATTTACAGCAACTGATGGCGCTTACGCTAGTGAACCGTCACAGCCAACTAATCTTGTGTCGTTGGTACAACTGTTGGAACAACTGCCTTTACCCCTAAGCTTACAAACGGCGACAGGGCAAGTGTTAGCTGAAAATCTCACTTGGCGTCAGCAGATTGGAACCTCACCAAACTTGAACTTGGTCAGACGCACGACGGCTGCGATGTTAGATAATCCATCTGTTGAGCCGTACTCGGCGCTAATGACTAACGGCACAGCCGGTGAACGTAGCCGTGCTGTACCTGAGGGTTCAGTAAGGCTGCCGTGTGAAGTTTTGGCAGAACGTGGTGAACGAAGCATTAGTGTTAGTGAAGCAGGGAGCAGTAGCGTACAAACTGTTACAGAGGAGCTAGCGCGGCGTAGCTCAGCCAAGCGCTTCGCGTCAGCAGAAGCAACAGCTACTGCCAGCACTATTGCAAAAGAGCGGTGTGAGCTTTCTGCTCCAGTGTCTGTGCAACGTTACTGTGCAATTGATATGCCCTGCATGGCTACAACAGTTTCTCAACGACAAGTGATTCTGTCAGCACCACCACTAGGGAAAAATTATCAGGCATCAACTTTTGAAAAGGCAGCGGCACCAGCTTTGGAAACGGAGAAACAAAGCCAAGAGCGCATCTTCTCGTTTGTAAAAATTCCGCTACCACCAGGGGCTGTCAAGGTAAGGGAAAGATTGAAAGAAGGGGAGAATCGACAAACTTTCACCCCCGAATTTCGTCCCACTACACAAACCCCTTCTCACCCTCTCACCTCTAACCTATGGCTAGTGTTGGCTCAAGACACCACAGAGCAGCAGAAAGTTGCCAAAGAACTAGCGGCCAAAAATGCAGATTTAGTACAACTCAACCGACTCAAAGATGAGTTTTTAGCTTGTATTAGTCACGAATTGAAAACGCCTCTCACCGCTGTTTTAGGTTTGTCTACGCTCTTGAAAGACCAAACCTTGGGGCAACTCAATGAACGGCAAACACGATACGCTCGACTGATTTATCAGAGTGGGCGTCAGCTAATGACCGTGGTCAACGATATTCTGGATCTGACTCGGATGGAGACGGGTCAGCTAGAACTGACAATGGAGCCAGTGGACATTCAAGCGGTTTGCGATCGCGCCTATTCCCAAGTGCGACAACTCCAAGAGGACAAAGACTCAGAGGAAGACTCCAACCCAGAAACGCACTTTACCCTAGAGATTGATCCCGGTTTAGAGACGCTCGTTGCCGACGAGCTGCGCCTACGTCAAATGCTCGTACATCTACTTTCCAACTCCATCAAATTTACAAAGCCTGGAGGGGAACTTGGTCTTAGGGTCAATCGTTGGGAAGGCTGGATTGCTTTTACAGTATGGGACACTGGCATTGGTATTCCACCCGAAAAGCAGCACCTGATCTTTCAGAAATTCCAACAGCTAGAACAACCGCTCACCCGCCGTCACGAAGGAACGGGTCTGGGATTAGTCTTAACTCAACATATTGCTCACTTGCATGGTGGGGATGTCTCGTTTATTTCCAAATTCGGTGAAGGAAGCCAATTTACCCTACTACTACCCCCTTGTCCGCCGCAGGCAAGAGAAGACACTGGGAAAATGTCCCAATTCCAAGTCCAATCTTCCCAGTCCCCCCTTGCCAAGGGAGAGCAATCTAAACGCCAAAATCCCTTAGTTGGGGAGCATCAAGGGAACCGCAACCGCTTGGTATTAATTGTTGAAACTGTACCCCGTTACTTGGAAAGTTTGACGGAACAGCTCAATAATTTAGCCTATCGGGTAGTAATTGCCAGATCAGGTACAGAGGCGATCGAAAAAGCCCGTACCCTGCAACCCTATGCGATTTTGCTCAATCCCCTTCTACCGAAACTTTCTGGTTGGGATGTACTCACACTCCTCAAATCAGATGCCGAAACGCGTCACATTCCAGTTTTAGTAACGGCGACACAAGCCGAAAAACAGCAGGCTTATAAGCACAAGGCAAACGGCTTCTTAAGCGTACCAGTGCAAGAGCATGCATTACTACAGAGCCTGACGGGTTTGGAAGAACAACCGCGTCCTGTCAGCAAAGGTTTAACGATTCTGCATATGAAGCCTGATTTGAATGAAACCTGCTCTGATTCGTCTGTACTAGATTGTGAGTTAACTGATGTAGTAAGTCTTCAGCACTCAGAACTCAATTGTCGAGTTCTCGAAGCTGATGATTTAGAGCAGGCAGAATTATTAGCTCGTGTTTGGCATCCAGATGTCGTCTTACTAGAAAGTGCTGCGCTAGCTGATCCGCTTGCCTACTTGCAAGAGTTCTCGTTATATACTGGCTTAGCTGCTTTACCGTTAGTAACACTAGATCACCAGACGACAGAGGCGGCAAATCAAGTAACTGGTCTTTCTGTGTATCCTTGTTTGGCTGCCGATCGCTCTTCAAGGATTGCTGCATTACTACAAGTGATTCAAGTTGCCGTTGGTATGACCAGCAAGCCCAGTATTTTAGTAATAGATATCGAGGAGCTGGAAAGTAAGAACAGAGAGATTCTCCAAGAGGCAACCCAACTCTCATCTGCTACTTCCCCTTATAAAGGGAGGGTTAGGGAGGCAAACCGGGAGAAATCCCAAATTGCTACACCCTTGACTCCTCACTCCTCGTGGCTCCAAGCACTAATTCAATATCTCCAAACGGCTGGCTTTAGAAGCGTGCTCTCCTGTTCTTGGACAGAGGTATACCGTCAGATCCAAGAGCAAACTATTGACTTACTGCTGATACGAGTGAGGGACATCAGCAACTCTTCGGCACTCACGAAAGAACTGATTTCCTTGGAAGAGCTGCCCAACCGACCACCCATTCTCGTGCTGGATCATCGATTACAGGCTAATAACGTGATTAGAGCCACTCCAGAGGAGCTAGCAACAGCATCTCGGTTTGATAAAGCTGTAACCGACACAAATGAGTCTACTAGTGATCTAGAGCTACTGCTGAGAAACCTCGCCACCCAAATTCTGCGTGAGCCGTCTGAGTCAATGAGTCAATTACTCGATCAGATCTATCAAGCTTTAGTCGTCACTGAGAAGGGGAGTGGAGAGTAGGGAAAGAAAATAAAAATATTCTTCCTGCTTCCCCTGCTCTGCATCTGTACCAAACTTAAAAACCGAGAGAAGTTCCCCACTCCCTAGTGGAGCGAAGCGCAACGAACTCCCTACTCCCTGTTCAATTGAAAACTCATTGGTATGGCAAAATGAGAGGCGTAATCAAAGATTAATAATCAGGTAATAGATAGTGAGTCCGACTGCCCAAGCGCCTACGACTGCTCGCCGCATGGTTTTTCCTTTCACTGCAATTGTGGGTCAGGAAGAAATGAAACTGGCTCTGCTGCTGAACGTGATTGACCCGAAGGTTGGTGGAGTGATGATTATGGGCGATCGCGGCACAGGCAAATCCACCACCATTCGTGCCTTGGCTGATTTGTTGCCAGAAATTGATGTTGTTGGCGATGACCCCTTCAACAGTGACCCCAATGACCCTGATTGGATCAGCGACGGTAGTGAGCCACAGTCTCGCCCCATTGTCAAGAAAAAAGTCCCAATGGTTGACCTCCCCTTAGGGGCGACAGAAGACCGAGTTTGCGGCACTATTGATATCGAAAAAGCTTTATCTGAGGGCGTGAAAGCCTTTGAACCTGGACTTCTGGCTAAAGCCAATCGTGGCATCCTCTATGTAGACGAAGTCAACCTCCTAGATGACCACTTAGTTGATGTCTTGCTGGACTCTGCCGCCAGTGGTTGGAATACCGTTGAACGAGAAGGAATTTCCATTCGTCATCCAGCCCGTTTCGTTTTAGTGGGTTCCGGTAACCCTGAAGAAGGAGAACTGCGACCACAACTGCTTGATCGCTTTGGGATGCACGCAGAAATCCGTACCGTCAAAGAGCCCGCCCTGCGAGTGGAGATTGTAGAGCAACGAGCGGCATTCGACCAAAATCCGCAGGAATTCATACAAAAGTATCAGCCGGATCAAGAAGCCTTGCAAAAACAGCTAGTCATGGCTCAAGAGCGACTTCCCGAAGTCCAGTTAGACTATGACCTGCGGGTAAAAATTTCTCAAGTCTGCTCAGAACTCGATGTTGATGGGTTGCGGGGTGATATTGTCACTAATCGTGCGGCAAAGGCACTCGCTGCCTTTGAAGGACGTAACGAGGTTACTGTTGATGATATCCGCCGTGTCATTACTCTATGTCTTCGCCACCGACTACGCAAAGACCCTCTGGAGTCAATTGACTCAGGCTATAAGGTGGAAAAAGCTTTCAACCGTATTTTTGGGTTAGACCTGTCGTCAGAAAATCCCGCCGTTACAGCCAATGGTATCCGGTGACTAGCAAGGTTGAAAGTTGACCAAAAAGGATGAAGGATGAAGGATTCCCCGTTAAGAAGTTCCCTTCTGAAACTTCATACTTCAGATGACAGGTTGGAACGTTAGGCAGGTTGGAAGTTCTAACCTGCAACCTGTTAACCTGTAATCTATTAACCTGCAATCTGCCAGCCAAGATGACAGAGCCACTGATTGAACTGAAGGGAATCTCCAAGTCTTTTGGTAACAATGTTATTCTGGATCATGTTGACCTGACAATTCATCGAGGTGACGCGTTAGCCATTATTGGACCCTCGGGTACAGGGAAGTCAACTATTCTGCGAATTATTGCGGGTTTACTGCTGCCCGATGCTGGTGAGATTTATGTGCAGGGACAACGGCGTAAGGGTTTAATCGAAGATGCCGAAGATCCAGTTGGCATTGGGATGGTATTCCAACAGGCGGCTTTGTTCGATTCGTTGACGGTGGAAGAGAATATTGGTTTTGTGCTTTACCAGCACTCTAGACTCCCACGAAGACGGATTCGGGAACTAGTGCATGAAAGGCTGGAAATGGTTGGGTTGTCTGGGATTGGCGCTCGCTATCCTGCTGAATTGTCTGGAGGGATGCGTAAACGGGTCAGTTTTGCCCGTGCTATTATGGCTAACCCCGATAATCCCAAGGACAACCCAGAAGTTTTGCTGTACGATGAGCCAACGGCTGGACTTGACCCGATCGCTTCAACGGTAATTGAGGATTTAGTGCGCAAGTTACAGTGTTCACAAGGGGGATGCGGTTCTTACGTGATGGTGACACACCAGGAAAGTACGATTCGCCGCACGGCTGACCGGGTTGTTTTTCTCTACAAAGGCAAGGTACAGTGGCAAGGCAAGGTTAGCGAGATAACTACTACAGATAATCCGCTAGTTCGACAATTCTTCAGTGCCAGTATCAAGGGACCGATTCAGGTGGTCGGATAGGATAAATGTAGCGATCGCGGTTAGCAATTAGCTGTCATTTGTCATTAAACAGGGATTATTGGCAAAGAAAATCAAGACAACTAACAGTTAACAGCTGATAGCAAAGGAGGAGAGATTATGCGATCGCGAACCATTCGAGAAGGCTCTGTTGGGTTGTTAATTCTGATTGGACTAGCTGTATTTGTCTGGTTAGTGCTGTGGCTACGCAATATTAGTTTTGGCAACCGTAGTTACAAGTTCATCGTTAACTTTTCTGATGCTGTTGGGATGAAAGAAGGCGCTACAGTACGCTATCGCGGCGTCGGTGTTGGGAGAATCACGCAGGTAACACCCCGGACTAATGGGGTTGAAACCACAGTCGAGATTACTGACCCTAACTTACTGATTCCTAAAGATGTCAACATTGAAGCCAATCAATCGGGTTTCGTCGGCGAAACCTCCCTTGACATAACGCCTCGAACACCTAAAACCCCTCTACCGCAAAACTCACAAGCACTCAATCCCCGAACTGCCAAATGCAATTCTGCTTTATTTATTTGCGATCGCGATCGTGTTAATGGTCGAATAGGTGTTAGTTTTATTGAACTGTTGCGTAGCGGCACTGACCTGGCTACAAGATACAGCGATCCCGCCTTCTTTGATAATGTTAATACGCTTACCAAAAATGCCTCCGTTGCTGCCAGCGAAGCAGCAAAACTCACAGGGGAGTTAGCCCTCCTGTCTCGCACAGCCCGACGAGAATTGGGAACATTCTCGACAGCTGCCCAATCAGTGACTACGGCAGCGAATCAATCTGTTAGTCAAGTCGGTTTGGCGGCAAGTCGTTTTGGGAATACGGCTGATAAATTTAGCAATACAGCCGATCAATACAGTCTAACGGCTGCCCAACTCAATCGACTCGTGTCTTCCGCCAATGAGCTAGTAGTATCAAATCGAGGAAACCTTGTCGCCACCTTAGATAGCGTTCGTCAAACTAGCGATCAACTGCGTCAACTCTTGAGTGGTTTGACTCCTGCCGTAGCTCAGATCAACTCCACTGTGGGCCAGCTTAATACAGCGGCTGGTCAGTTCAGCACTACGGCTGGTCAGTTCAGGGTTGGAGAACTGGTGAAGAATTTAGAAACCCTTTCAGCCAATGCTGCACAGGCGTCTGCTAACTTGCGCGATATCACGGGTTCCTTGAACAATCCCAACAATGCTGTGTTATTGCAACAAACGTTAGATTCGGCACGAGCAACGTTTGAAAATACCCAAAAGATTACCTCTGACCTCGATGAGCTGACTGGCGACCCAGCCTTCCGAGAAAATGTTAAAAAGTTAGTGAATGGACTGGGCAAGCTGGTATCCTCAACGCAGCAGCTACAACAGCAAATTCAAGTAGCTCAAAAACTGGAACCAGTCAGTGCTGCCATTAATACAACTGTATCTAGCGCTACTGCTATAGCCCCAGCCAATCAACAATCTCAACCGAATGCTGTATCTAGCACTACTGCTATAGCCCCAGCCAATCAACAATCTCAACCGAATGCTGAGCAAAGCGCTTCCTCCACACAGCGGGATACACAGCAGCCGTTATTGCTTTCGCCTCCAGCCCCCAAGAAGCCCGTACCTGAAGCAATTCCTCAACTAGCGACTGAGCCTCAAGCTGAGAAGCAATAGCTTATACCATTTGGATAAATATCTTTCACAACTTAAATCCTGGTATGAGTGCTAATGGCTAACGGCTCATAGGCAACGACAATTAGCAATCAACTATTAGCAATTAGCATTCACCTGTCTGTGACACTCATAAACCGAAATGATATTAACTCCAGTCATCTTGCCCGTTTGCATCACCTCGTCTGTAAACTTGACCTGATGCATGCAGGTGGCGGGTCAACTCAAAGAGCTGTTCTTCTGTTAGCTGCCAGCGCTGGAGAGCCTTATCTAGGCTTTGTTGAAGCTCTCTAGCCCCAGGAAAGCCACAATAGCGAATTCGCAGTCGAGCTAGTTCCGCATAATTATAATTATTAGGTTCTTCTTGTAAGAGACGCTCAACGATGTCGCGATCGCGCTTTTCCTGAGGATGCTGCTGATCTTTATTTTCTGCTGCTGAAGCCATGACACAGAATTGGGTTATATCACGAAGATTGGTAGATTACACGAATGCATCAAAGATTTAGGTGAACTGTTAGAAAGATTAATCTTCAGAAGATGGTAGCGATGGATTCATGAATCCTTACAACAACACCTTCCTCTCATTTAATCAGAGATTTGGAATCGGCTGGACATTCAACTGACTGTAATCCACTGCCAATCAGCTTTGGCATAGCTGGGGGAGTGGTGGTGGCAATACTCGTTTCACAAATCCCTTTAACAGTGGTCGCTTCTCCACCTTTTTTAATAGCAAATACAGCACCTGTGTAGCTCTTCAAAGCTGAATTCTTCGCTTGAGCTGTAATCATCACACTCTTGTTACCAGCTTGGGGCACAATCTGATAGCGATAATTCTGTGTTTCTGGCTTAATGTTAATACCTAAAGCCGGAATCGATTTACTAAAGCTGCCTTTTTCTAAGTAGTAGGCTTGCTGCCCTCTTATTAGGGAACTAACATAAGTTTTGGCTTCTGATTGCTTAGCTTTATTCCCTGAGTTCAAAAGGCTAGGAAAAGCAATAGCAGAAATAATTCCAAGCAGTACAATTAAACCAAAACAGCCGCAACCTAAGCCACCAATAATCAAAAAGACAGTAGGAATTGAACTTTTCGGTTCTGATGGAATTGGCTCATTTTCGAAGTCTGATTGCTGTGTCATAAAGACAACGGACAAGATGATTGAGGTTAATACTTCTATATCCAATAGAAAGCCCACAGATTCCGGCAGACAGATCGCTTTAGCAAAGATTATCAGCTATTGCCAGAGGTCAGTGAGACAATGGTTTATGCGGCTATGGTACAACTGATGCTCAATCGTTCCTATAAACCCGCTCTTAGCGAACAAGCCTCCCAGGATGTGCCGCCCTATCACAACACTAAAAATAGACTCAAAAGTGACTGAGTGCTTACCCTTACGAATTCTCTTAGCCGAAGACCATGCTGTCAACCAAAAGCTCGCACGGCTAATGTTGCAGCGACTGGGATATCAGGTTGACGCGGTGGCAAATGGTTTGGAAGTTCTAGCTGCTCTGCGTTGTCAGGATTATGATGTGGTGTTGATGGATGTGCAAATGCCACAGATGGACGGAGTAACAACTACCCATCACATCTGTCAAGAGTGGTGTATGCAAAAGCGTCCTCAGATTATTGCAATAACGGCAAATGCCATGCCAGGCGATCGCGAGATGTGTTTACAGGCAGGCATGGATGACTACATCAGCAAGCCTATCAGACTAGAGGAACTAGTTCGTGCCTTAAGTCAGTGTCAAGACAAGTTGAAGGTTAATAGGTCGAACGTTGAAGGCGGGTTGCAGCTTGAAAATTCAAACAACAATCTTCAATCTTCAACCCTACCCTACCTTGCTCCTACCCTTGCGGGGGACGGGAACGCTTACGATGAACAACCTTTAACCTTCAACCCCTGCACAGGGGTGATTGACGCGATAGCTTTTCAAGAACTACGTGAAATGTTAGGCGATGACAAAGTTTTGGCGGAAGTGATTGATTGCTATCTGGAAGACGCTCCCAAGCTGCTGAAAGAGATTGCAATAAGTATTACCCAAAGAAAAGCAGTTGCTCTAGAGAGAGCCGCTCACACTCTTAAATCAAGCAGTGCTCAGTTGGGTGCGATAAACCTCTTTCAACTTTGTCAAAAGATGGAAGTGGGTGTGCAGACTGGTTCTCTGGCAGAAGCAGTAACAATGGTGTCACAAGTGGAAACTGAATTAGAAAAAGTTCAGACAGCTTTGCGGAAAAGACGCCCGACAGCTTATAAGCCGTGAATCCTACAATTTGCACTTTGTTAATTAACAGGACTGTTGGCGAGAGTTTGTTCCGAGAGTGTCGCAACTAAGGTACGCCCATTTCACTAATGATAAAGATGTTTCCTTTTCCTTGTCCTCTAGAAAGGGCAACTTGTAGGTGCGGCAGCTGACCACTTATCGACTGCTATATACTGCTGCGTTGGCTCAAGTTCTGGGAGACATCGCTCTATTAAGGTATCACTTTCAACCCAATAAAGATGACATGTCGCATGTTCTAAGGACATAATTAGGGGTGGTTATCACACTCAGAAAGCGAAATCAATTATTTTTGATGAGTGAAATTATCATGGATTTTATATTTTAACAAAATAAAACTGTTCATTCACAAGATATTCACACTCACTCCATAAAATTCAGTTATAAATGAACTGAATCTGTTGAATTTTATGTTCTATCGCTTCTGCCTCAAAAACAAATTTAACTATCATTTGTTACCTCTATGGAATTATTAAGGATAGCGCTTGCTCTAACCATCCCTACCTTTTTTTTTGGCTGTACTTCTCAATTACCACAAGCTAAATCGGAAGAATATACATCTGAACTTTATCAAGTCAAAACCTCTACCCCACTTTTTGAAGCTATTGAAGAATTGAGAGTAATGAAGATAAAGATTGAAGAACGAGGTGGAATCAGTCAAAAGGAATATGGGGAAAATCTCAACGATTTAGTTCATATTGTTGAGAATGCTTATGGTAATCCTAAAGCATTAGCAGCTACGAAATCAGCACTAGAAGGTCACAAACTAGCTCTAAAGTTCTGGCAGTGCGATCAGGCTGTTGGATACGACGAAGTACATGAATGCCAGGACAAGGTGCTTAAAAGTATCTTTACTAAATATCCGGATATCAAAGCAGAAGCTATGGAAGCCGTGGAAGGGGAAAACCTACCTTTTCTCAGCGCTGGACTAGATAAAGATTCACTTTTACAGGCAATCTGGCGAAAGACAAGCACTGATACTGAGGGCGCACTTCAGGCGATCGCTCTACCTACTCCCAAGAAACTAGCAGAGGTAGCAGAGGAGCAGGGGGGTAAGGGGAGTCCTTTGTTTCATCCATAACAGGAGGCGTGAGTTCCTCTGTAAATCTCGTCAGATTATCGTAAGCTATTTGTAAATTACTCTTAAAATAAAACAGCTACAGATTAATTTTAGGCGCTTCTCTAAATTTTAAGTTGTAGTTGCGAACTAGGTGAGGGTAGGCAAATGGAAACGATTGAACTGAAGTTTCTCTTGAAGCTGTTAGAGTTTGAGGATTACAGGGCACCCTTATCCAAAATTACACCCAATTCTAAAACATCCGCTACCGAGCGCGATCGCATTTGCCGCAAGTTGCGCGATCGCGAGTTGGTAGCTTATTCTTGCGAAATCAGCAAATTCAGAATTGCCTCTCCTGGTAAAGCTCTGCTTAAGTTAGATGCAGATGAATTACCCGTGACACCTCAGGAACTCAAAATACTCAAAGCCTGCGAAAAGAGAACAATTACTCCTGGTAAGACGGGTATTCCTGAGACAGAGCGACAGAGGCTCATTCAAAGTCTGGCAGATAGAGGTCTAATTTACGTAAGCAAAAAAGATATCAAAATTAGAGAAGTCTGGTTAACAGATCAAGGGAAAGCGTGTTTGCAACAAGAGTATGACCCTAGAGGTGCTGGCATCATAACTCTTAGCAAGAATATGCTGGCAGATTACCTCCGCTTTTTACGCCAATCCCTATCATCCTCTGAGCCTGAAGCTGGACAGAAAGCAATAGTTTCTCACCCACAAGTGACACAAAAGCTCAGTGACGAAGAAATTTTGCAGACTATTAAAGATTTAGATCGGAAACTGCGTACAAAAAATTATTTACCAATTTTTTATCTACGAGAAAAGTTACAACCACCATTGTCTAGGGAAGACTTAGATCAGGCACTCTTCCGCCTAGAAAAGAATGAGCAAATTGAACTAAGTGCCCTAACAAGAGGATGGCACTACTCCGATGAGGAACTCAGTGCAGGAATTCCCCAGCGTACAGGTAGTCGGCTGTTCTTTGTCACTTTGAAATAGGATTTGCTAGGGTAGCAGGGGTGGGTGCTAACTAGTTGCGGCGAGTGCAACTGTAAATCTCGGTAGATTTTCGGAAGTTATTTTTTCAACCTGTCGTAACAATAACTACAGGTTAGGTCTTGGGCGCTCCTGTAGCCTCTGAGGTGTCGTAGTGAACTAGATAAGGGGAGTCAGATGGATACGAATGAGCTGAAGTTTCTTTTAAAGTTACTGGGTTGCCCTAATTATCGGTCATCCCTAACTGCTTCTGGCTTTAAAACCATTAGAGGTAGAGACAAAATTTGTCGAGATTTAGGCGATCGCGGATTGGTAGACTTCTCCCGCGAGATTGCTGCCGTCAAGATTTTACAAACGGGTCGTGCCCTCCTCAAAATGAATACAGAGGAGCTACCCATTACAAATAAAGAACTCAAAGTACTGGAGAAGATAGGTAAATCTTCGGGAAAAACCGCGCCTAGCAAAATCACAGTTTCATCGGTGAAAGCAGCTGAGCGAGAGGCAATCTTGGAAAGCCTCGGTGAGCGGGGGGTGATTGAAGTTGAGAAGAAACTCAAAAGGACTAAAGCTGAGGTGTGGCTCACTCAACAAGGAATTAAGTATTTGCAGAATGATTATAGTCCCAAGGGAGCTGCAACCATCAGTCTAGATTTGCTGAAAAATTACCTGGACTTTTTGCGAAAATCTCTGCAAGTGAAGCCAGAGCCTCCTCAACCGCCTACCGATGGAGAGTCGCTCGTTGAACCGATGGGCGATCTTAGTGATGAAGAAATTTTACAAATTATCCAGAAATTAGACCGAGAACTCGGTACAGATAATTATTTGCCTATTTTTCATCTCCGGCAAAAGTTACAACCCCCACTGTCGAGGGAAGAATTAGATCAGGCACTCTATAGCCTGCTAAGGACTAATCGAATCGAGCTGAGTTCGTTGCAAGAAGCGATCGCCTACAGTTCAGAACAAATTGACGCCGGAATTCCCCAAGATGTCGGCGGTCCACTGTTCTTTATCAGTGTGAACTAAGAATCTATCCAGTAATTCTTTTTACTCTCAAACCTATTGACCAGTCTCACAGAAGTTTAAGCATGACATCCATTGAAGAGATCATCAAACGCGAGGTCAACCCATTTGACCTGCTCAATCTTAAGCCAGGTAACTTTTGGGGAGAGAAGCAAGACTCAGCGCTGACGGTTGAGTCAATTCATCAAGAGGCGATCGCTGAGATTGAAGAGCTTCTCGACCTGGTTGCCAAAGACCATCGCAGCCGCACCGTGATGCTCTTTGGGGACTCTGGTTCCGGCAAAAGTCATCTATTAGGTCGGCTCAAACGCACCCTCAACCCTAAAGCCTTTTTTGCCTACATCGGTCCGTGGGCCGCTAGTGACCACATCTGGCGTCATACGTTACGGTATACCGTTGATAGCTTAATGCAAGTTCCAGAGGGTCAACAAGAATCTCAAGAGTCTCAGCTAATGCTCTGGCTGAAAAGTTTATCTGCTTTCACCGAACGCAGCCTAATAGACCGAGTTGTTAAGGATAATTTTTGGGAAATATTACAAAGCGGTCGGCAAAAATTCATCCAACACCTCAGAGGCACCTACAAACAAGAACGTATCTACAATCCAGACATTTTTTTTGGAGTGCTGCACGACCTCACCAATCCAGATCTGTATACTTTAGCCTGCGAGTGGTTGCGAGGAGATGACTTAAGTGAAGAGTCCATGCAAGCTTTAAAAGTTAAACACTGCATTGATACAGAAGATGCGGCTAAAACTATTCTGGCAAACTTTGGCAAAATTGCTACTGAAACACAACCCATTGTTTTATGTTTTGACAATTTAGACAACATTCCCCATTTGCCAGATGGCTTTCAGGATTTCCAACCTTTGTTTAATGTCAATACAACCATTCACAATGAATACTTCAAAAACTTTTTGGTGATTATCAGTATCATAACTAATACCTGGAAGCGGAATGCTAACCGCATTCAGCAGGCTGACAAAGCTCGGATCGAACGAGGAGGAATTCAGCTAAAAAGCATTACTCTAGAACAAGCAGAAGCTCTATGGGCTTATCGGCTGAAGCAACTTCACAATCAAGCGAATCCCCAGCCGCCTTCCAAGATTGACCCGTTAACTCGGCAAGCGTTAGAGCAAAAGTTTCCTGGTGGCAGAACTTTCCCCAGATATGTACTAATGCTGGGTCGGGAGGAATATCAAAGATACAAACTTGATCTGGTAGAAACTTACAAATCTACTTCTAGAGACACTCCTATAAATCCTTTTCCTAAACCGCTTACAAAAGAGATAATTCAAGCAGAATTTCAATTGCAATGGCAGGATGAATACAACAAAGTTCAAGAGAAAATTGCCAAAATTACCTTCTTAGCTGCACCCGAACTCAATCGAATGCTGGAAGAAGCACTATCTGCCTTACAAGTCCAGGCAATTAAGCCTAAACTTCTAAGCGGAAAATATGCCAGTAATTCCCTGAGCTATCAACAGCCTGCTCAACGAAAAAGGGTCGGGGTAGTCTGGACAGAAGACGCTAATATGAAAACTTTTTATTCTGTGATGAATGCTTGCCAGAAAGCGGTCAAGTCAAATCTGTGCCAAACCCTGTACTTGATTCGGGCAGCGGGGGTAGGAAATTCAAGACTCGCTGGTAACAGAATCTATAAACAAATCTTCACAGGTTCCCAACATCATCACATCACACCAACTCTGTCCTCTGTTCATGACCTCGCGACATATCACAGCTTAGTAAATGCTGCGCTGGCTAATGAATTGGTGGTTGCAGGCAAAACCCTTAGTTTGCAAGAACTAGAAGCTTTAGTTTGCGAAACGAAGAGTTTGCACAAGTGTAGTTTATTGCAGGATTTAAAGATTATTCCTAAAGAGAATGATGGCGGCAACAGTAATGGACATGAGGAAGTTGATTTACAGGAAGTCAAGCAATTCTTACTAAATGTAGTCATAACTCAGCAGTTCATGGGACTACAGGCGCTGGTTGAGCAGGCTTGTAGCAAGTTTTCTCAGGTGGTCGAAGCTCAAATAGATCAAGTGATTCAGCAGCTATGTAATGAAAATAAAGTTCAAATTCTCGACCGCAAGGCTAAAAGAGAATCTCAATTTATCCTTCTAGTAACTGAAAAAAACTAAAGAAGAATATAAAAGAGGATGATTAATCTTTCCCTATAACCTGCTATTCAGCTAAAGCTAGCAATACTTGTGCTGAAAAGTTTACTTCAATTTCTATTTTCATAACTAGGCTAGCCTATCATTGTCAATGTTCTACCTGACAAAGTCTGACGAAATCCGCTCGATAATTACCAAAATTGCATCTGCTAAAACCCTCTGGTTAGATACAGAAACAGCAGACTGGCAAACTCCTAATCCAAGATTGTCTCTGATTCAGGTGTTGGCTGAACCTAAAGACTTTATAGGAGAGTGTGCTTACATTATAGATGTTTTGGATAAGCCTGAATTGGTAGCATATTTTGTTGACCAAATCATGGCTAATCCCAAAATTGAAAAGGTCTTTCACAATGCTAGCTATGATGTGAAGTTTCTAGGGAAAGAGCAAGCCCAGAACGTCACTTGTACCTTGAAAATGGCAAGGAATTTACAATGGAAATCTGCTGATATCAAACAGCCACCTAACTTAAAACTCAAAACATTAGCAGAAGAACTTTGCCAATTTTCCGATGTAGATAAATCGGAGCAGGGAAGCGATTGGGGACGGCGACCGCTGACCGAAAAGCAGTTACAGTATGCCAAGATGGATACGGTTTATCTGGCTCAGGTGCATCTTCGTTTACTAGAACTAGCTAACCCGATTAAAACAAAGCCAGTGGCTAAGACTTCAGATTCAAAA
>DATNPH010000276.1:0-13777 GCA_036703315.1 Coleofasciculaceae cyanobacterium | reverse complement strand
ACGAGCGTCAGCCAAGCGCGTCACTAAATCCCAGTTTTCTTCTCCCACCTCAGTGCGAGTAGCCAAACGGCGGGTGTCCTCTGTCCCTTCCCCAGGACGCACCAATTGAATGAATATCCGCCGCGCCCGTTCCTTTTCCTCTTCATTGAGCCTGCCATACGCCTCCTCCGCATATCGACTCAGGGCAGCTTCTACACCACCAATTTCCTCATAAGCGGCATGAGTCAACTGTGCATCTCGCTGTTTTGCCCACAGCTGATTCAAGGCAAACTCCAATAACGGCAAATCCCCCGGTTCGGCACTCACCGCGTCTATTATGCGTTCCGTCAGCCCCGACTCAATCGTCACCCCCAGCATCATCGCTGGCTGTTCTACCGCCGCTTGCAGTTCCTCCCGGTTCATCGGGCTAAGTTTCAGGTCAGCATACTGCAACGCATCTCCAAAAGGGCGGTAGGAGAGTGCCTGTCCCAAAAAGTCAGCTCGCAGCGTGAGGACGAGGGTGAAATTCGGCGTGCCCTCGACCGCTTCCAGCAAATTATCCAGAAATAGTAGGCGCTCTCGTGCATCCCGACACAGGGTATAGAGTTCCTCAAACTGATCGACTACCAGCAACAAGCGATTATCAGGATTCTTCTCCAGAATGCGTGCGATCGCATCCTGCAACGTTAAATCTCCCTGCCGCAGCGCTGTAGCCAGCTTGTTAATTTCAAGTAACTGGTCAGTTTCGCTCATCTGAGTTTCCAGCAGGGGCACTAGCTTGGCTGCTAGGTTGCGAAATGGGCGATCACCAGGACGGAAGGACTCGATGAGCCAAGTCCGTTCGGAACGCAACTGGGGAATAAGACCGGCAAAAACTACTGAGGACTTGCCACTGCCAGACGGCCCAATGACGGCAACTAGGGACTGTTTTTGCACCGCCTCTACCAACATGTGGGTGAAAGTGTCCCGCCCGTAAAAAAACGGTGCATCCTCCTCCCGAAACGCAAACAAACCCCGATACGGGCAAACATCGGTGGGACGACGACCCAAATCTTGCCAGGAAGGCGGCACGGCGGCAGGATTCTGGAAAATCACCGGCAACCAACTGGCACAGGGAAATTCATCCTCTAAACCCTGCAACTTTAACCGTGCTTCCCGTTCTGCCAGATAGAACGACTTGCCAGAAGCAAACGCCGCGAGAAAATAAGTTAAGAATATCTGTGCCACGCGATCGGGCACGGGTTCCCGCATCACAATCATTTGCCCAATGTGCAGCTGTTCTAGCTCAAACGCTAATCCCAACCCATCACAAGAGTTGAAAATCGCCAGCTGCAACCCATTGGCAACGGCATTTCTCAGGGCATACTTGAGGTCTGCAATGGTTAAGCTATGCGTCTGATTAATGTAAATCCGACCCGTCTCACCCTCACTCTGACTATGACCCGCAAAAAATAAGATATCCCAAGGTTGGTTCCACAGCTGGTCATTGATGTCTTGACGTTGAGGCTCTACCAGAAAAGTTACTGCCGCATCAGGTAAATTTTCTAGTAATTGTCGGTCTTTCTGGACATTAATCCCAGTACTATTGCCCAGAATCGCCAAGATTCTAACTTTATCTCGGTAAGTAGGCGTCTTCGCAGAAGCCGATTTTTCAGCTTCTGGCGCACTATAGGCAACTTCCGCCTTAGGGTAATCCTCAACCAAATCCCACAGATGCCAAGGCAGTTTCCGCAGCGCTACACTAGACGTGCGAATCAGCACCCGCACCTCATCACAGCGTGATAATTGTTGGAGCCATGTCTCTCGAACCGAGCGAAAGGATTCTGACAAGAGCCAGTTATTCAGACGTCTTCGCAACTGGGCGGATGATTTATCGCACTCCTCGCGCCACTGGGCAATAGAACCCCCGTAAGCAATTTTTTTGGCTTTAATTCGGTCTGAATTCCCAAAACTACGATAAGTTGACTGCCACTGCTCAACTGCTGTAACCAAGTCAGTCGCTCCTGGCAACTGCCCAGTAACTTCTATATTGGGACGTTCTCCCTCTTCCCCAATTTCCAACGCAACCCGAACCCCCTGTTCCAAACCCCCATCTAGCTTGAGAACAACCAACTTTTTCATAGCTAGCACACCTGCACGATGTTCTTATACCGATTTGCGTTATCCCTGCAAAACCTTCTCCCCCCTTTTTAAGCCCTGTTGGGGGATCTAACCTGGCATCTAAACTGCAAAACAGTATCACCCTCAAATGACAAAATTTTCGATAACGCTGACATCATCCAAAGTCACCTTGACGCTGAAACGTTCTCTTGGTTCTCCACTAAACTGCAATTGAATATGACTATTTTTGCTGCGAGCTGTTGCTTCCATGACAGATTCCCCCAAATTATCCAGTACCATCACATGCAGATTCGGTGGCAAATAGGTTTGTCCTCTTTTGGGATGCACCTCCACAGTAATGTCTATTTCCTTATCGTTTTCCGGGGTAAGCGCAACGACTAGAATCACCTTTTGACTTTGATATTGCATCCCCAAGTTAATCAGCTTACCCCGCTCGACGCTAACTTTCGCAGGGCTTCTAATAGTTAAAGCGAGATTAGCTCGTTGGGTACCTAAAAGTGCTTCAATCTCCTGCCAACCTGACTCAAAAATAGTCTCAAACCATTGTTCCAACTTCACCCAAGTCTTGCTGGGTGCAAACGAGGGAGACGCTAATTCAGCTTGTTTGATATGACTGAGATATTCTAGATACTCATGAAATCTTTCCAAAGATTCTAATTGGCTAATCGGGAACTGTTCGCTTGATACTTTTTTGACAAATCCCAGCAGCGTTGCTTCTCGAAATGATTGATTAATCTGTACAGCTAAATAACCAATCCGATTTGACTCAACTTCTGGCGGTATGTAGATAACCTGTGTCTCTTCCAACACGGGACGACACTCTAACTTGCCCAAATTTTTTACGTTCAAATCGGCTACATCTAGAAATATCTGCTGTATGGGGTTCCAACTGTCACTAGCTTCCAAGTCGGTCTCGAATCCCATGCCCTGGAGATAGGAATTCACAAAACACACAGCCAAGATATTAAGGCGGACTTGCTCACCTTTCTCTGGCGTAGCTTGCTGTTTAAACAACTGTTCCGCTCGCTGCCGCGCTAAAGGAGATATCGGAGCTGTAAAGGTTAAAGGAGCTGTACTGTTATTCATGTCTTTTCTCTACCCATCAGACAACATAGAGTCTACAAATCTTTCAAGTAGTCTTTGAACTTAGCAGCAAATTTTTTTAAGCATCGTTGGTAAAACGTATTCAAGGTTCTAATATCAATGCCCCACTCTGTTGATATTTCTTTCCAAGGAACTCCGGAATACCTTCTGATTGCTATGGCTTGGAAGTTGGCTTCCGGATGACCTCTGATATGTTCATTTCTAAAAATCTCTTCTGGGTCATCTTCTATACATTGCCTGACTTGTTCAAAAAGCGATAACGGCTCAGATGTTCTAAGGTTTTCTAGCTCAGAGGGTTCTAGATGCGTTTCATTGCCTTGTCCGATAATCCTGGGGATAGCCTCCGGAAAAAAGCGCCGAGTTAGCAGCATATTCGCCCAAGCCATTACTGCTGCCCGTTCGGAAGCATAATTTCTAATATTATCTTTTTGACAAATGTAAAAAAAAAGGGTTTGTACTGCCTCATCGTAAATATCTTCATAAGCTCTTTGAAATTGACCTTTATAGGGATAGCAAAGTTTACCGGATTGCCAAATTGCATTAACTAGCTGTGTTAAAGCGATTCGTCGCTCTTTGCTTCCCTGTGAGTGTTGTTGGGCTTGTATTGCTAATGTTTTAAGTCGTTGATTGAGTTCATCTTCAGCATCTCTAGCATCTCTGAGCATCTGAGACCTCAAAAGTAGGAGAATGAATGCTTTCGCTCTATCTCTATCTCTGGTCAGGAACGCAAATTTTCTACAAAGCGTTAGTTTTTGTTACAGAACTTTACAAATACTTGTAATTCCTTTGTTTCACCTTCGTATGGGTGAGAGGTCTGACTTCTCGTTAATTGACTAAGAGCATGACCTACCACCTAATACCTACTATCTCTCAAGAGCTGAATGTAAAGTTTTTTAACTCAGTCCGAGGGTTTGTAGAAAAACCGCTGCTCCCTTCCAGAGATAGAGGTAAAGAAACACAGTGGTTATTGGGATTGCGTCAACACTACTTACTTGGTGAGTATGCTTTTAATTCGTGATGTGGTTCGACAAACTCTGAGTACTGGTTATCTAAGCGTGGAAGCGGAGGATCGATTGCGGCAGCTGCTCAAAACTAAGTATGACAAAGATGACTTGAACGCTTTCATGACGTTGCAGAAAGCGGCTATGGACGGTTTTGTCAAGCAAGAATCCTTTGAATTGAGGTGCTACCAACAGCTAACAATGGAGACTAATCTTTAAACAATTCTTGCAGGTCAACTTACTTACTTAATTGATGACACGCCCTAGAGTTCCAACACATACTCTTCTAGTTGTGCCGCACGGTGTGCGGCGGTGTGCTCTGCTAAAACACGGGTACGAGCACTTTCTCCAATTGCACGACGCTCAGCTTCTGGCATCTCCCAAAGATAGTGCAAAACCTCTTCTGGAGAAGTGGCGATGAGGATTTCCTTACCGATTTCAAAAATTGTCTCAATTCCCTGCCAATAGTCACTAATAATTGGAGTTGCACAGGCAGCCGCTTCAAATAGACGCACACTGGGCGAGTACCCAGCCCGAACCATATCAGCTCGTGTAATGTTTAGCGTGAATAACTGAGAATTGTAGAAACAGCGGTGTTCTGCTGGTGGCAAATGCTCAATGCGATCGACGTTAGTGGGCCATGCGATCGCACTCGGATACTGTGGTCCTGCCACCACGAAGCGACCTTGTTTCCACTGACGCGCTGGATCGAGCAAAAGGGTTTCGAGTGTGGGTTGGCGGTCATCACTGTAAGTGCCCATGTAACCTAAATTCCAGGGCTGATTACATTCCTCTGGATAGTACAACTGGGGGTCAACTGAACAATACAATGCCCTCGCCATTGGTGAACCATATTGCTGCTCAATACGCTCTAGCGTTGAACCACCTGTGAAGGATAAGTAAAGGTGATATTTCGGTATCAAGCTGGCGCAGAGGTATTCTATGTCGCCCTGTTCTAACTTTGCCAAAGTCACTGGCGTGTCGATATCGTAAAACGCTGTTACCCCGTTTGCTGTGGCACTCACCCACTGTCCCACCGCTACACCTTCAGGCACATACGACCCAACCATCACAAAATCCGCATCACGCACGTCTTGAGTGAAGCCATCTTTCAACTCATCGAGACTTGAGTAGAGCTTCGTGCGACAGTATGGGGGATTAGGGAGGTCACGATTTGCCGCATACCACGGCACATCTCGCTCAAGGAACAGCACATCATGTCCTCTTGCCACCAGTTCACGCACCAACCCTCGGTAGGTTGTCGCATGTCCGTTTCCCCAAGAGGAGGTGATTGATAATCCTAAAATGACGATTTTCATTGTTGATTACTAATTGCTAATTGTTCATTGCCATTAGCTCTTAGCCAATCTCTTAGTGAGTAAAGCTTGGAGTTGTGCGGCGCGGTGAGCATAGGTGTGTTCAGAGAGAACTCTTTTATAAGCAGCTTTGCCAATATTGTGCGCCTTCTCAGGTGTAAGGTTGCGGAGGTGTTCAGCTACTGTTAATCCATCTTGGGCAACCAAAATTTCACGTTCCGGCTCCAAAAATAACTCAATCCCCTCCCAAGCATCTGTAATGATACAGGCACCTGCACCGGCTGCCTCAAACACTCTCGTTGCTGGGGAAAAACCGTATCTTGCCATGCTCTGGCGGCTGATATTCAAGACCGCTTTCGCTGTGCAGTTGAAGGCATTGTGATCGCGTGTGTAGACGTGCCCGATATAGTTGACGTTGTTAGGTATTGGCTTATCATCCCAACCATTGCCGCCCAGGAGAAATCGACGTTGAGGCAGTTGGGCCGCAGCACTTAAGAAGAATTCCTCAACACGGGATTCTCTATCGGGTAAGCGATTTCCCAGAAAAGCCAAGTCACACTCAAACTTGGGATCTGGTGGGACAGGGTAGTGAGTTGTTGGATCGATCGCATTGTAGATAGGTACGCATTCACGCGCTCCCAATGCTTTATAAGCTTTGATGACTGGTTCACCGCCGCCATAGGTGAGGATAAGATCGTAGCGTGGGATGAGAGATCGAAAGGGGTCAGTTGGATTGTGCTGCACTCGGTCAAGCGTTGCTGGTGCGTCCACATCCCAGAAGACAATCAGGGAGTTGGGTTTTCTAGCTTCTAGAACGGCTGATTCTAGGAATTCATCAAAGACACCAACACCACTAGCTTTTACAATCAAGTCTGCATTGTGTGCATCCTCAAGGGCAAGGGTTACTCCCTGTTCACCCTCAGCTGAGTATACGACGACTTTTGCCCAGTCTGGATCGGTTATGTCGCGGTGTTTCTGGCGATCGTAAGCGTCTGGTTCGTAGAATGTGACGTAATGTCCCTGCTCATGCAAGGCACGGATGATACCGCGATAGTAGGTGGCAGCACCATTCCAGTATGCAGATACCAGGCTAGAACCAAAGAAGGCAATTTTCATTGTTCATTGTTCATTGGTAATTGTTCATTGCTAATAGCCATGAGCCATTAACTATCTAATGCAGTTCGCCGTAAATCTTGAGGAGTTCATCGACACGATGAGCACAGGTATGCCGTGCAAGGATAGTTTTGTGTCCGTGGTATGCCAGTTCTTTTCGCTTTTCCTCATCTTGAAGCAAGTCACTCAACTGGCGCTTCATTTCCTGGCCAGTGCGAGCAATTAGGTAGTCTTTGCCAGGTGTAAATAAGTTTTCAACATCCTCCCAAGGAGCAGATATTAAGGGTATACCACAGGCTAAAGCTTCAAAGACGCGGATGGTGGGAATGCCGGGGAGGGCTTGAACGTAAGGGCGGCGTGGAACGTGGACGGTAAGTTTAAAGAGTGAAAACACTTGAGGCGCTTCGTAGTTGGGTAGCCAACCTGCATATTCAATGCCAGCAGAGGCTAAGGATGCAATCGCGTCTTCCGGATAACGCACTCCATGCACTCGTGCTTTTAATCCTAGTTCCTTGACTGGCTCAATCAAAAACTCGTATAACTCCGCCGTGCGTTCGTCATCTCCCCAATTGCCAATCCATACCAAGTCACCAAGCGATTTTGACCTCTCCCCCAACCCCTCTCCTACAAGGTGAGGGGAGAATTGTGCCCCCTTCCCTGCGAGGGAACTCTGTTGGGGGGTTAGGTTTTCTTCTTGGTAGCCAGTCGCATCAATTGGATGAAAAACGCGCGTATCTGCTGCTTCGTGCCATGTCCAAGCTCGTGGTATCCAGCCTTGGCTTAGGTATATGTCACGGATAACACTGCCATAGGCTAGGACTCCATCGTAGTTGGAGAGATCATAGGCTGCCATGCTAGAGCGATCGCTGACTGACCTGTGATGCGTATCATGAAATAGCAGTCGATATCCACCGACACTGGCACGGTGCTTTCCCACACGCTGCACCAATTCATGAGCATTCCACTCATGAACAATCACCAAGTCAGCATCATCCAGTACTTCGTCGAGGTCGAGTGTTTTTAAGTCATAGCGCGTACTCTCAAGACTAGGGTAAGCCGCATAAAATCTTTTAATCGGCTCTTCTCCGTGTTCTGTTAAGAGGTTTTCAAGACTCCAAGCATCTTTGGGTTCATAAACGTGGACTTCATGATTTCGCGAACCTAGTTCACTGACTACACCCCGTAAAAAGTGAGCATTCCCATGATTCCAGTCAGATAGGAGCGAGTGATAGAACATCACAATTCGCATACAGTGCCTCTCATTTAAGTTACGAGTTGGTAGGGACACGACATATCGTCCCCTTACAGCGTTGCTCAATCAAGTCTTGGTAGGCTTCTAAGTAGCCAGTTACCATCCGTTGAGGTGTGAATTCAAGGGCACGGGTACGTGCCTTAGTGGCAAAAGCTGTGCGAACAGAAGAATCACGGCTCAGGGTATTGATGGCGTGAACGATTGCATTTTTCTGATCTGGCGGCACAAACACAGCCGCATCCCTCCAAATCTCCCGCAGACTGGGAATATCTCCCAGTACCAATGCACATCCTGACAAAGCCGCTTCCAACACCGACAACCCAAAGGGTTCATAGCGTGCTGGTAACGCATAAATCGACGCCTGTGCATACCAGGTAGCTAGTTCCTCAGTAGACAAGCGCCCCAGCCGATGGACATTGCTTGTACTTAGATCTTGCACCGGATACCCAACTATAGGCTTGACCCCCCTCAATCCTCCCTTGCCAAGGGGGGAAGTTAGCTCCCTCCCCTTGTTAAGGAGAGGGTTGGGTTGGGGTGAAACGGCTTGGTGCAACTGAGTTATGGAGACGCGATTCATCGCATCTATTCCACCGTCAGGATGTTTTTGCTCACCAGCGATATAGATAGACCACAGTAGTTGAGGTGCAATGTCCTCCAATACAGCAACATTCTTTGCTTCATCCCATAGGCGTCCAGCCGTCAGGACGAACTCTTTTTTCACAGATGGATAAAAAACCGCTGGATCACGACCATTAGGTATCACTTTGCTATTGACTAATTCACCATAGTGTGAAATTAAAGCGGTCAGCATGGCGGCTGAGGGAGCAACTACCAAATTTGCCGCCTGTAAACCCTGCCTAACATTCTGTTGGTATCTATTCCAGCTGGCGGGTGCTGGTTCACCCTTAACCGCCTCCCACCATGACAAAACACAGGAATGTCCCACAACTAAGGTAGGTGCTTGCCAAGATAAAGCAGCGTGGACATATCCGTTCAAATGGACGATATCAGGTTGTAGATGTCCTTCTAGCTGAAGTAACCACTCACCAGCCTGTTTGACATCTTCCCAAGGGTCTTCCATCCATTCCAACTTAAAATTGCTCTCAAACACCTCTAGATTAGGAATTTGTCTAGAGGTTTCACGCTGCTGAGGTGTCAGTGGTGCCCCCATTGTTGCCAGCGCCACTTCTATCCCATACTTTCCCAAGGCGGCTGCAAGTTCTAGGGCATAAGTCCACACACCGCCTATAGTATCAGCAGTCATCAGAACTTTTCTGGGCATCACTAAGGATTCAAATGGCATGAACTGGGCTAAGTTCTAGTTCTTGCAGAGGCAATGGCTGTTCGTCTTGGATATCGCTGAATTCT
The DNA here is from genome assembly GCA_036703315.1 of Coleofasciculaceae cyanobacterium. Classification (GTDB taxonomy): domain Bacteria; phylum Cyanobacteriota; class Cyanobacteriia; order Cyanobacteriales; family Coleofasciculaceae; genus DATNPH01. The sequence goes on along the minus strand of DATNPH010000276.1, from coordinate 4,523 downwards.
GCATAGACTTGCAGATAATACTCGTTGGCACGTTCCCACGCTTGGTCATCTGGGAAACCCCACTTTTTGGTATAGTCGGGTGAGCCAGGATAGGGGAACAATGGCACTGGCTTATTTGCCCAAACTCCAGATTGCTGTAATTGTTGACGCCATGCTTCAATGGCTTCCGGGTCGTCTACTTTCCCATCAAGCAAATTAGCCTGCACAAAAGGAACATGTTTTTTAGCGTAGATGAGTAGCTCACTCAGCGCTTCTGTGGAAAGTTTGCAGTTTTTATCCAGCAGTTGACGCCCTTGTTGAGAAATACTCTCCACGCCTGCCTCTATGGATACACAACCAGAAAGCCCTAGCAGCTTTAGCAGTGGTGGCGTCCACAAATCAATGCGCGTCTGAATACCAAACTTTATTTGACGATTAACCAGTGCCTCAAGTAGCGGTCTATTTGGCAGGAAAATCTCATCAATGAAGTAGACGTACTCGACACCTTGAGCAATTAAACCATCCAGTTCTTCCAGAATTACTGCTAGAGGACGCTGGCGATAGCCGTTGCGGAAGTTTTCCTTAGCGCAGAAAGAGCAGTGATAGGGACAACCCCGAGAAGTCTCCATTTCAGCACCAAAGCTGTTAGCGACAGCATCAAAACGGTGGTGATGGTGATGATGTTGCTGGATGGTTTCTTGGGGCCAATGGAGTGCCGGTAGTGCTTTCATATCCGATGCATGAGCGCCACCCTGTACACGCAGATCATCGGCGTTCCAGTAACAGATAGACGGCACATTCTGCCATTGTTCGGTTAATTTGGGCAGAATTTCCTCGCATTCTCCCATAATCACTACATCTACACCCAGCTTCTTCAGAGTCGCTTTGGGCGTTGTGGAACCGTGGGGACCAATTGCAACCGTTGTGCCGCCGATATCTTGTAGGTCACGCACCGTTTCTTGGGGAATGCGCAGTTCTGGTGGGGCACAGCGCCAGAATAGGTAACTGGGTGCAGTGGTTACTACCGTAAAGTCTGGCTCAAAGGCGGCGACTTGATTTCTAACGTCCTCTCGTGAAAGATTATCCAACTGCCCATCTACAATCAGGACTTCATGTCCTTCCCGTTCTAGTAAAGCTTTGGCATAACCATATTCAAGCGGTAGATGTGGTTCTCGGCAGCCGAAGTAGGTACTGCCAGTAAATGTCCAGTTGGGATTAACAAGTGCGTACTTCATCGAAAGTTGATGATTGGTGATTGGTGGTTGGTGATTGGTGGTTGGTGATTAGTAATCGGGAAAGTCCCATCCCCTATCCCCCATTCCCTATTCCCAAGTAACCATTGATAAAGTTGACGGACGCCTTGGCGAAGGTTCACAGCAGGTGTCCAACCCGTTGCAGCTTTAAACTTACTAGAGTCAGACACGTAGTAACGTTGGTCTCCGGGACGCCAGCTATCGAATTCAACCGGAGGTTTTTTGCCGTGGATTTCCTCGATTAGCTCGATGAATTCCAGTAAGCTAATTGTGTTTTTTTGACCGCCACCAATGTTGAAAGCTTGACCAGAGAGACTGTGAATATTCTCTTGTGCCAGCAGGAAGGCATCAATGAGGTCTTCAACAAATAAGATGTCCCGTACTTGCATTCCGTCGCCGTATAGGGTGATAGGTTGATTCTCGATCGCACGAATCAGGAAGTGAGCTACCCATCCTTGGTCTTCAGTCCCGAACTGATGAGGACCATAGATGCAGCTCATGCGGAAAACGACAGCGGGAATATTGAAGGTTCGGGCGTAGTCGATCACATACTGGTCAGCCGCTCCTTTGGAACACCCGTAGGGGCTATGAAAATCTAGGGAATAGTCTTCACTGATGCCAGATAGCAGCGATTGATGTATGCCCTTGGCGTTCCCGCAGGGTATCGCTCCTATAGGTTGGTAGCGAGTACAATTAGGCACAAGCTGGACATCTGGGAGTCTGCCATAGACTTTGTTGGTGGAGGTGAAGACGAGAGGGGGTGGACAAGAGAGCAATCGCAACTCTTCGAGTAAGTTCAACGTACCCAATGCGTTGATTTCAAAGTCCTGCACTGGATTGGTTAAGCTAGTGGTTACAGCTACCTGTGCGGCGAAGTGAAAGACTTGCTGGGTGTCTTTGAGGGCTTGACGTAGAGCAAAGCGATCGCGCACATCCGCTATTTGAATTTGCACTAAATCTCCATGCCTGTGTTGCAGCCAACGCAGGTTTTCTTCAACTCCTGGTCTTGAGAGGTTATCAAATAACAGTACGGGTTGACCGTTGCTCAGTAGCCGATGTGCAAGGTTGGTACCGATAAAGCCAGCGCCACCCGTGATTAGAACACGCGGAAGCAGGGCAGCAGGAGGAGTTGATTGCAGTAGGGACGCATGTAGATTGAAATTTTCCTCTGCGCTTTTAGCCTTGTGCTTCTTTTGGGCTATGTCTCGCACGGCTTCCAATCCGCCAGTGACCCACAGGCGGCATAGTAGCTTTGAGCTGCCGTCTGAGCGCTTGAGTCCCATGTGATAATGCCGCACGTCCGAGTGTAAGCCATCTTGTGTAGGTAGGTCTGGGTGTAGGTCGTAGGCAGCGTACCAGTACACACGCTCAACGGGTGCTGCGATCGCTTTTAGGAATGCCCGCAGTTGTCCGTGTTCGTCGTGCCTCCAGGTGGAAAAACCAGTCTCGGTGATCCAAATTTCTGGTTCTAAGCCATATCGCTCCAGTACCTCTCGTACCTTCGCCACTTTAACCGGCCACTCCTGCCAATCGAATTCCCAAGTTCCAGGGAAACCATGAATTCCGACAGCATCCATGTAGGCTAAAACACCGCGATCGCACAGGATAGACAGTAAGTTCGGATCGACTGGACTCATTCCAGCTAGGACAGTCTTCTTACCCCGATGCTGCGCCCAATAGGCAGCGCTACCTACCATTTCGCAGAAAATCCGCCATTCTGGATCGAGCCGCCAGTCCCAATCATTCAAATTGTTTGGCTCATTCCAAAGCTCAATCCACTCGAAGTACTGCCCGAAGCGGGTGATCATCACATCAATAAAGTCGGCATAATCCTTCGGTTGGCGAGGTGGCGAGGAGGTTTTCGGGACGATACCTATAGATGGCGGCAGGTAGTGGAAACAGGGCAGGATTTGTACTTCCCGCGCCAGCCGAGGTAGCAGCCAAGTGTACCACTCCTGTCCTTGCGGTGTGTACCAGTCAGCCCAAGAAAAGCCAGTGCGTAACTCTTCTACCCCAATGGTCTTCAGATCTCTTAGAACCTGCTCAACCTGCTCGTACTCACCTGGACGAAACCACTCCACAACTCCGATAGTTGGACTGTTCATACCGTTAGCCCCCGTGCGGCGAGTTCAGCGCTGGCTTCTACAACTCGGTCAAGCGCTACCTGTCCCTCTAGCCAGCTGGCAAGTTCAACTAATCCTGCTTCTAGAGTCACGCGAGGTTGATAGCCTAGAATTTGACGCGCCTGTGTGATGTCTGCAAAGCAGTGCCGAACATCACCGACACGGTATTTCCCAGTAATTAGAGGCTGAATGTGTTCTTTGCCTAGCACCTGTGCCATCAGTCGGGCAGCTTCCAAGACAGTGTAATGCCGATCGCTTGCCACGTTGAAAACTTTTCCGGCTGCTTCTGGGACTTCCATCGCTAATCGACACGCCTGTACAACATCATGGATGCTGACAAAGTCGCGCTGCTGATAACCATCTTCAAAAATTAAAGGAGGTTTGTTGTTGAGGTATCGGGAGGCGAAGATGGCTAGAACGCCTGTATAGGGGTTAGAAAGGGCTTGCCTTGTACCATAAGTGTTAAAGAACCGCAGGGCTATAGTACCTATCCCGTAGGCTTGCCCAATGATCAGGCTGAGTTGCTCTTGGTCATACTTCGAGAGGGCATAGACAGAAGCGAGAGCTGGCTGCTTATGTTCTGGTGTTGGTACAGGAATCAGTTCTTCACCAGCCGCATTACGGATTTCCCAATCTCCTGCCTTCAGTTGATCCAGTGTGCGATCGCGCCCAATACACAAGCTGTCATTGGGAGCTTTGTAAAGTCCTTCACCGTAGATGCTCATACTCGACGCTACAATCAGCCGCTCAACGGGTTGATCAATTAGCGCCTCTAACAACACAGCTGTACCTAAATTGTTGGTGCTGGTGTATTTCGTAATTTCATACATACTTTGCCCAACACCCACCACGGCGGCGAAGTGGTACACAATATCAATGCCTTTCAGGGCGCGTCGCATGACTTCTGGGTCACGGACATCCCCGACCATCAGCTCAACCTCAGGATTTAAATAATCAGGTCTTGTGCGATCGGGACCATGAACCTGGAACGAGAGGTTGTCGAGGGCGCGGACACGGTATCCATGCTTTAGCAATTCGTCTGCTAAGTGTGAACCGATGAATCCTGCCCCACCAGTAATCAGAATATGTTTGCTCAATCGTGGTCTCCTGTAAGGAAATTGGATTGCAATTAGCTATCAAGAGCGAGCATGAGCTAATAGGAAATTAT
>DATNPH010000260.1:0-19171 GCA_036703315.1 Coleofasciculaceae cyanobacterium | reverse complement strand
TGCTCCTGAGCTAATCACCCTAGCACGCTACATGGCGGGTGAATTTGATAATCAACAACAAGCGATCGCAGAACCCGCTTGGTACGTTCACCTCCGCTTTTGGCAACGGCCCGTTCCCTTGTTCACTGAAGACAGCCTTACCTTGTTTGCAGAACAAGCCAATATTGTCAACCTAGATAAACCCTACCGTCCGCGAATTTTGCGGCTTTATCAAAACGGCACCACCTCGGCAGATCTACAGGTGCAGTATTATATGCTCAAAGACCCAGAAGCGATCCGAGGAGCCGGTCGTAATCCAGAACTATTGAGGCAGCTTAGTGTCGAACAGATTCAATTCTTACCCAGCTGTGACCTCACTGTTAAACACCGCCAAGTTGCCCCAAATTCCTATGAATTTTCAGCTTCATCAGCCACTGGAACTCCTTGTAGCTTTAGCTTCCAAGGTAATAATTACCAAATTTCCTTAGGTTTTGAGGCAACACAAGAGGAATTCCGCAGCTACGACAAGGGCATTGATCCGGCAAATGGAAAAGCGATGTGGGGAGCTTTACTTGGCCCATATCGCTTCACAAAACGTCAAGATTTTGCTGCTGAGTTACCTGTTTAAAGGGTTGCAGGTTGACAGGTTGCAGGTTCAAGTCAACCTCAACCCTCTTAGAGGAAGAGGGTTATTCTCTTTAATTTAGATTCCTTTAACAAAGACCGACTTACCTAGTAACCCAAGTAGGTGTTAGGAGAAAAGCGTGGGTTTGACCTTTCAATTCCCCATATCCCACAATTTGTCCTTTGTTATTGATATCTCTTGCCTCAGTTAATTGCCATCCAGAATTAGCAGGAATCAAGCTGTTAAGGTCTCTGATCATGCCATTTACCCACACAAATGCGTGAGAGTACTCAGCACTCAAAGGAGGAAAACTCTCAGACACACTTTCCGCGACTTGTTCTCTTTTGTTGATGCCATCAGCCGTTTCGCATTCGGGATTGAAGGTATCCAGGCTTCGAATACTGTTAATAGTCCCCAAGACGGCGTGGGTATCACTACTATCGCTTTTAAGGTTTGCATGACCAACAACTTGTCCCCTGTTGTTGATGGCATTGGCAAAGCTATCTCTGCCGCCCAAGGTACCGAGGTCTCTGATTTTGCCATTAGTCCACAAGGCAGCATGGGTATCAAAGTTTACAGCGCTTTTATAGATTGGCGTATCCCCAACGACTTGTTCTTTGTTGTTGATGTCCCAAGCGAAGCTGAGACCGCCGTTGAGGGTGAGGTTTATCATCTTGCCATTCGTCCCCAAGAAAGCCTGGTAATCATAACTACCATTATGGATGGGCACCACAGTACCAACGATTTGTCCCTTATCGTTGATAGCTCTGGCATAGCTGAGATTGCCATTGAGGAAATCGAGGTCTCTCATCTTGCCGTTTTCCCACAAGAAGGCGCGGCTCCTGACAATATAACAACCACTGCTGTACAGCCAGCCAACGACTTGTCCCTTGTCGTTGATGGCATTGGCATAGCTGTCATCGCTAAAGAAGGGATCGAGGTCTCTCATCTTGCCGTTTTCCCACAAGAAAGCGTGCTTATAACCACGATCACTATACGCATAGCCAACGACTTGTCCCTTGTTGTTGATGCCCCAAGCCTCGCTGTAGGCCCACTCGTCGCTGCTGCTGAGGGTTCCTAGGTCTTGCATCGTACCCTTCTCCCACAAGAAGGCATGCTCAATACCACGATCTCTATACGCATAGCCAACGACTTGCCCCGCATCGTTGATGCCATAAGCAACACTGGAACTGCCGCCAAGGCTTCCTAAGTCAGTAACTGTATAAGAGAAACTTGTGGCGGCGGTGGTAGCAGTAAGTATCGACAATCCCAAGGCAATAATCACTGCCCCAACTAAACCTATCAAGAAATTTCTTAAGCGAGTCTTCATAGAATCTATATTCCCTAAAAGCCCTAAAAGATAGATGCTTGAGCTTTTGGGAAGTTTTCTGACTGAAGCTTAGAAATTATGCAGATATTTATAAAAATTCATCTTGTCGAAACCTGAGTTCGACGTAAGATCAGCCGCCTCATTCTTTCGTACTTGTACGAAGACTACAAACCTGATTCATTCGCTGGGCAGTCTTTTATGTCGAACTCAGATATTCTTGTCTTAGCAGCTAGATTTTAGTTGTCTTCAGCTTTCTTTACAAACATCCTCTTAAGTTGGCATACTACGCGGAACTCCCTCCAAAGCTTCTGTCTCAGTTTCAAAGATCTCAAACACGGAGTCCATCATCGTGACTTCAAACACCAATTTGGCTTCCGGATGAACATTACAAATGCGGAAGCTACCTTTAACTTTGTCCGCATCTCGCATTCCTGCGACTAAGGAGGTCAGACCAGAACTATCAATGAAGTTAACCTGACCCAGGTTGACGACTACATGACGACTGAGTTTGGAAATACACTCTTGCAACTTCAGGCGAAATTGCCAAGCCGTAGTAATGTCTAGACGTCCAACTGGTGCCAGAATAATGACCGTCGTGCCATCTGGCGTCGTGTGCGTTTTCTGCTCGATATGAATCATCAGTACCTCCTTGCCATGGCAGCTTTAGGCTTGCAATCTGGGTGCGTTAATTAAGCTTTGAAAACTCTACTAAAAACAACGATTACCCTGATGGCGCGATTTCCAGCTACTCACCTCAAGTAGTTTAACTCAGATAGCTTCTGAGGTTGAGGGCTTCCTGACTTTTCACGGGAAGTCTGGAAACCTAGTTGATGAGAGAAATGGAGAGGATAGGGAAGGTGGGTTGAGAAATCTCCCCTAACCCTCCTACCTCCCTGATCTTCCTCAGCTCCCTCATCTTGGTTGGAAAGATGTTGTGATAAATCAGGAGGGCGTCCAGTTTGCCCAATCTTGGGGTTTGAGAAATGTCTCATACAATTCGGCTTCGGGAGTGTTGGGTTCAGGTTTATAGCCGTATTCCCAACGAACTAAGGGGGGCAGAGACATAAGAATTGACTCAGTTCGCCCATTCGTTTGCAGTCCAAAAATTGTGCCTCGGTCATAGACAAGGTTGAATTCAACATAACGACCTCGGCGGTATAACTGGAAGTTGCGTTCCTTCTCACCATACTCCAAAGCTTTACGCCGCTCTACAATTGGCAGATAGGCTGGTAGGAATGCCTCACCGCACTCCTGCACAAAGGCAAATACATCGTCCCAAGTACGAGGCTCTATATCCCCAAGTTGAGCACTATAAGTTGCAGCAGAACTATCTTTATGAGGACCGCGATACAATGCTCCTGTCCCATCTTGATAGTCAAAAAATAGTCCACCGATGCCCCGCGATTCTTGACGATGTTTCAGATAGAAATATTCATCACACCAGCGTTTGAATACTGGATAATACTCTGAATGGTGTGCATCACAGGCTTGCTTTAGCGTCCGATGGAAATGGGTAGCATCTTCGGCAAAGGGATAGTAAGGCGTCAAGTCAGCTCCACCACCAAACCACCAGACGGGTCCTGCCTCAAAGTAGCGATAGTTCAGGTGAACCGTGGGAACATAGGGATTGCGAGGATGCAATACCATTGATGTACCTGTGGCAAAAAAACCATGTCCAGCCGCCTCTGGACGCTGTGCCAATATTGAGGGTGGTAATTGGCTATCCCAAACTTCAGAAAAGCCGACTCCTCCTTGCTCAAACACTGCACCATCACGCATAACACGGGAACGACCGCCGCCACCTTCTTCTCGCTCCCAGGCATCTTCTTTAAAAGTGCTTACGCCATCTAGCTGTACCAGAGCTTCGCAAATTTTGTCTTGCAGCTGTTGCATAAACTGCTTGACTCTCTCCCTAGAGCTAGTGGGAGGTAAAGAAATAGTTGTGGTCGTTGCGTCCGTCTTAAAAGCTGTCATATTCTCAATTCAATGTATTTAATCCAAAAGCTCATTGCAGCCGATGGAATTCGGGAACAGTTCAAAGCTATGAATCTATTGTGTGAGCCTAGTGCTTTTCAGGGCCGCTGCTCTGTTCTTTTATGGCGGGACGCCATAGCGTCCAAGAGCGTACCTTCTGGCTATGGGCTCTCTAAGACACTCTTCAAGCAGAAGCCAGAGAAAAACTCATGCTTGGAATGTCACTGTACTTTACTTAGACTAGCTTGGATTGGTTCTTTCAAAGCAGCCAGACCTAAGTCTTTCTTTAATTGTTTTTCAAGGAGTTGCGATCATATCCTAATAAAGGGATTTTACCCGCAACACCATTTGCATCTGTAATTCAAAATTTGCCTATGCGTTGCGGCAGGAGGCGTGTTGTGATTCTTAATTTTTCTTTCAAATTAATTGCTGGTCGAGAGGGGATTTGGTGCAAGTTCTCGCTCTTCAGAACGTATCGCGCCCTGAGTAATGCACCAGTGGATGTTCTGTGGCAAAAATTGATTAACTTAGCCGATGTTTCTTGGCATCCCCTGCTGTCGAGCACTAATGCTCCCAGAGGGTTAATCGCTAAACCCGGTATTATTTACCAGGTGGTAACTCGTTTGATACCCATTCCTGTGCGAATTTTTGTTGAGCGTGTCCGACCAGGCGAGTTACTCAGCGTGCGTGTACTGGCAATTCCTGGTGTTGAGAAACGGATAACTTACCAAGTTGAATCTACTGTTTGCGGTAGTTATGTGTCCTACTCGGTGACGCTACGCGGTTGGTTATCACCTCTAATTTGGTGGCTAGTTCGTCCCTATATGGCTCGTGTGGCGTCTGAATTAGCTCATGCAGCAGAGCAAATAGCTGCGTTGTAGGTCAAAGATTTTAAGCGTTCTCAATTTGTGCTTGTCGTGGTAGATCAAGTACTTCAGCAAGTTGTTGTCAACTAGACACTGAACTAGCTAATACAAAAAGTTGTCAGTTTACTGGCTCAGAGCAGATGGGGAGTTTTCAAAGCAGCGTGGCTTTTGGAGAGGTTGACAATTTTAAGGGCAAGGCATGAGGTGCGATCGCATACATAAATTAACAGGATTATTACAATTCTCCAGCAAGCCCTTAAGATCTATGAAGAATCCCTGATGACGTTGCCTCGACCTGGATGAACTCCAGGCACGGAATGTAAATTTATATGCTTGATGCTAGTTCAGTTCTAGAAGTATTACGTCCGGTGCAAGACCCCGAACTCCGCAAGAGCTTGGTGGAACTGAATATGATCCGGAATGTCAAAATTGACAATGGTGCTGTTAGCTTTACCTTAGTATTGACGACGCCTGCCTGCCCTTTACGGGAATTTATTGTTGAAGATTGCCAGAAGGCAGTTAAGCAGTTACCCGGTGTAGAAAAGGTTGTAGTGGATGTCACGGCTGAGACGCCTCAGCAAAAATCCCTGCCCAACCGCACGGGGATTGACGGGGTGAAAAATATTGTGGCAATTTCCAGTGGTAAGGGTGGCGTTGGGAAGAGTACTGTGGCAGTGAATGTGGCAGTGGCGCTAGCTCAAACAGGTGCCAAAGTCGGTTTAATTGATGCTGATATCTATGGACCTAATGCACCAACAATGCTGGGCTTAGAGAATGCAAAGGTGATGGTACAGCAGGGTGCTCAAGGAGAGGTGCTGGAACCAGCGTTTAACCACGGCATCAAAATGGTTTCAATGGGTTTTTTGATTGACCCAGATCAGCCTGTAATTTGGCGAGGACCTATGTTAAATGGGATTATTCGTCAGTTTCTTTATCAGGTAACCTGGGGTGAATTGGATTATCTGATTGTGGATATGCCGCCGGGAACTGGGGATGCCCAGCTGACCTTAACCCAAGCGGTGCCGATGGCAGGGGCAGTGATTGTAACAACGCCTCAAACCGTGGCACTGTTAGACTCCCGTCGTGGCTTGAAGATGTTCCAGCAACTGGGAGTACCTGTCTTGGGAATTGTGGAAAATATGAGTTACTTTATCCCGCCAGATATGCCAGAGCGGCACTATGACTTATTTGGTTCTGGTGGAGGCGAGAAGACTTCTAAGGAGTTGGGCATTCCCTTACTGGGTTGTATCCCATTAGAAATTACTTTACGGGAAGGAGGCGATCGCGGATTGCCAATTGTCGTTGGCGAACCCGAATCAGCATCCGCTAAGGCACTGGTTGCGATCGCATCTCAAATAGCTGCTAAGGTTTCGATCGCTGCTCTAAGCAGCAATTAGCTCTTTTGTGGTCAAATTAAAATCTTTACCAAACTTCCTGAAACTCACGCTTTACGAAAGCTAATTGCTAACAGGAGGCTCACTAACAGTTCGATATGTTCCAAAAGTCAATACAAAAGTCAATAATCGGTATTCGCTGGAAGTCTTTTGTTAGCCCATGGCAGGAACTAGACTGGCAGCTATTACTCTTTAGCATTGGTCTGACTTTCCTTGGGGGAGTGATGATTCGCAGTGCAGAGCTGAATAATGGGCAGACAGACTGGTGGTGGCACTGGGTGATAGGTGGCATTGGATTGGTGATAGCGTTGTTCATCGCACGCTCACGCTACGAACTTCTAATCCAATGGCATTGGATTGTCTATGGCGTTACTATCGTCGGCTTGATTGCGGTGATGCTCATCGGTAGCACAGCCAACGGCGCTCAACGATGGATTAATATCTTAGGCTTCCAGGTTCAACCCTCTGAATTTGCCAAAATCGCATTGATTATCAGTTTAGCGGCGATTATGCACTCCGCACCTGCCTCAAATCTGGGCGCTGTTTTTAGAGTCTTAGGCGTTGCAGGCGTTCCCTGGATATTTGTATTTTTGGAGCCTAACCTGGGAACATCGTTGGTGTTTGGAGCCATTACTATCGGGATGCTCTACTGGGGTAATGCCAATCCAGGTTGGCTGTTGTTGATGATTTCTCCTATTATTTCGGCAATTATCTTCAATGCCTATTTACCGGCTTGGTTCGTCTGGGTAGCCGCGATGGGAGTCATTGGCTGGCGTAGCTTTGCATGGCCTATCCTAGGAGCCTTGGGTGCTTTAGTAGTGAACGCTGTTTCAGGAGGCTTGGGACACCTCTTGTGGGGTTTGTTAAAGGATTATCAAAAAGATCGACTAATTCTCTTTTTAGACCCAGATAAAGACCCCTTGGGAGGAGGATACCACTTGATCCAATCTCGAATTGCGATCGGAGCAGGTGAACTCTGGGGAAGGGGACTACACCATGGCACCCAAACTCAACTCCGTTTTATTCCTGAACAGCATACTGACTTCATCTTCTCAGCTATTGGTGAAGAACTCGGCTTTGCGGGCTGCCTGCTCGTCCTACTCCTCTTCTGGTTGATCTGCCTGCGCTTGGTAATCATTGCTCAAAATGCCAAGGATAACTTTGGCTCTTTGCTGGCAATTGGTGTTCTATCAATGATTGTGTTTCAGACAGTCGTCAACATTGGCATGAATATTGGCTTGGCTCCAATCACTGGTATTCCACTGCCCTTGCTGAGTTACGGGCGATCGGCGTTGCTAGCGAACTTTCTGGGTCTTGGGCTAGTGGAATCTGTAGCCAATCATCGACACCGATTAAAGTTTTAGCTAATTGCTAATGGCTAAGGGCTAATAGACAATGGCTAATAGACAATGAACAATTAGCAGTTAGCCATATGATTCTTCCCGGTTCAGTTGTTCGCGTGGTCAATCCTGATGACATCTACTATCACTTTCAAGGGCTAGTCCAACGGATTAGCGATGGAAAAGCCGCTGTACTGTTTGAAGGAGGAAACTGGGACAAATTAATTACGTTTAACCTGTCGGAACTAGAAGCTGTCGAACCGATAGCGGCTAAAAAGGGCAAATAGTCAAAAAAAGTATGAAGTATAAAGGTTGAAGGATGAAATTTTTTATACTTCATACTTTATCCTAAGCTACGCCGACGCTCGTTCGTCGCTATAGCTTCGCTTCACGCTAACGCTTTGCTATCGCTGCGCTAACACACTTCATCCTTTTTGTGACTATGCGTCTTCCCTTACCCCAGTTCGCCACTGGCGATCGCCCTTCCAATCACATTGCTGAGGTGATCGAGACGGCAACAACAGAATTTCTGGCACAGTGTCTAGAGCCAGAGGATTTAAGCTTTCCCGTTATGCCACCCTTTGGCAGTTGGGTAAGGTCTGTAGATGAAGAGTCGGGCAATCAAGTCCTGGCAGTAGTCTACTATGCAACCACAAGTCCAATTGATTCTGTCCACCGAGCAAGAGCTTTGGGCCTGTCACTCACAGACTTGCGTGAGCAGCAGCCCCAGATTTTTGCGATGCTTAAAACCGAGTTCCGCGCCGCGATCGTTGGATTTCTGCCTCCACAAGAGGTAAATGGTTCTCGGCACCCGAGTGGTCCAGTTTATCAATATCTGCCACCTCGTCCGCCGCAAATTCATCAAGCGGTCTACCAATGCCAACCGGTAGAAATTATACACTTTAGTGAACAGTTAGATTTTTTACGCACTCTGTTGCAAGTCAATGGAGCACCAGTAGAGGCACTGACGGCAGCAGCGATTCGAGAGGTTTATCAATTACGTAAGGCTGATCGAGACTGGTTAGTGAAAGCTGGGCGTACCCTGAGTGTACTACTGAAAGACGATTATGATCGCTTACGGTATATTTTGAGCCAACTGCACTGGTAAATTCTGACTGCCGTTCAACCAATCTGCTTTCTACAGTACATCCACTTTATTAAGTAAGGATTATAAGTAAGAGTTTAGTTGTTTATTGAAGATTGGGTAACGTAACGCTGACTTCACCTCGCGGATGATCGATAAGCTCAGCGTAGCTAGCTGTCTCACTAATGCGCATCCTATTCTATTTAGCAATCAAGGATTCTCGGGAAAAGTGCTAAATCTCTCTAAAGAGAGTAGTTGAATTCATTTAATTTGTTTAATTTGACAGTAGCAAATCTTGGAATAATTAGCCCTTTCACACTTCAATCCTCATTATAAAGATTGATGACTCAAAGTACTGGAACATCGACTATCTAGCTTGACAAAATTCTCTTAAAATGGAGAACCAATAATTGTTAAATAGTTAGTAATCTACTTACTTGACGAAGATACAGCTAGGTGTCACCGTACTTTGAAGGATGACACGTGGCTTTGCTATGTCTGCACAACTCCCTAATCCGAACTCATTACTGCCATCTACACATTGACAATCCTATGGAATCGATTTCCGAAGTTTTAAAGGAACCCATTGTTCCGTTTGCAGTTTTGCTAGTGGTCATCCTAGCCGTGCCTAGCCTCTTTGAGAAGCTGCGACTACCTGGACTAGTAGGTCTGTTGGTGGCAGGCGTCTTGCTCGGTCCTAATGGGCTACAACTGCTTAATACTAAATCAGAGACAATGTCTCTGCTATCGGACATTGGGTTAGTCTACCTGATGTTCGTTGCCGGTCTAGAAGTGGACATGGAGCAGTTCCGCCGCACGAAGAATCGCTCGATGGGGTTTGGTAGCTTCACCTTCGCAATCCCGCTAATCATGGGAACGCTGGTGGGACGCCTGTTTGATTTTGACTGGAACGCTTCAATCTTGATTGGTTCCCTGTTTGCATCCCATACATTATTGGCCTATCCCATTGTCAGACGCTTGGGTGTGGTGAACAACGAAGCGGTGACAGTAACAATTGGGGCAACTATCTTCACCGATATAGGCGCTCTTTTAGTACTAGCTATCTGTATCGCTATTCATGATGGGGAATTTTCACCGTTGCGGCTGGCAATCCTGATTGGTTCATTGATGATCTACTCAGCCGCCATACTATTCGGCTTTGACTGGTTGGGGAAAGAATTTTTTCGTCGATCTAAAGACGACCAGGGTAACCAATTTTTGTTTGTTCTGCTGGCGTTGTTTCTAGCATCAGTGGGTGCGCAACTGATTGGCGTGGAAAAAATTATCGGTGCTTTTCTCGCTGGTTTAGCCGTAAATGACGTTGTGGGCAATGGACCAGTCAAGGAAAAAGTCGAATTCGTTGGCAGTGTGCTATTTATCCCAATCTTTTTCGTTGACTTAGGCTTGCTGATTGATATCCCTGCCTTTATTAAAAGCATTAGCACCATTCAGTTGACTGCTGCGATCGTGGTGGGTTTGATTGTTAGCAAACTTTTGGCAGCAGTTCTGGCTAAGTTGGTCTACCGCTACAACGGACCAGAGATGATGACGATGTGGTCGTTGTCGATGCCACAGGTAGGCGCAACACTGGCGGCAACGCTTGTTGGCTACCGGGCAGGCGTGCTTAATGAAGGGGTTTTAAACAGTGTAATTGTCTTGATGCTGGTGACTTCTACACTCGGACCGATTCTGACATCCAGATTTGCACCTCAGCTGGATTCATCAGCAACAGCTCTATCAGACGATACATCCCAAATTGAGAGTCCATCAGAGGCATCCGAGGACAAAGGTGAGTTTACAGTAGTGGTGCCAGTTTATAATCCCCAGACTCAGCAGTACTTGATAGAAATGGCAACCTTGTTGGCACGCCATGAACAGGGTCAGATTGTGCCTCTAGCGATCGCTCGTGCTCATGCTCAAATGAATTCGCCTGAGATGAATCAGGCTATTCAAAAAAGCAAGTTATTGCTTGATCAGGCAAAAGAACTGAGTCGAGAATTAGGTGTTGAGGCGTCACCGCAACTGCGAATTGACTACGACGTTGCTCAAGGAATTAGCCATGCGAGTCGAGAACTTAATGCCAGCTTAGTTGTGTTAGGTTTGAGTGGACGGCTAGGAATTAGAGCACGTTTGTTTGGCAATGTGACGGATAGCGTCCTATGGTCTTCTCACTGCTTGGTGGCAGTAACGCGTCTTTTAAATTCACCCCTGACAATCCAGCGGATTTTAGTGCCCGTGGAAAACATAACAACGTCAGCGGTACGCCCGGTACGCTTTGCCCAAATTCTGGCTGACGTTAATCAAGCTCAGGTTACATTGCTCCATGTGTGCGACCCTAGAACATCACCAAGCAAAATTGCCTGGACGCGCTCCCAGTTGCAACTGATAGTTTCCAGAGTAGCGCCTCAAAGTTCCTCGATTGAGATTGAAATTAAGCCCCATGAAAGTATCACGCGAGCCATTTTGAATGCGTCTCAATCTCAGGATTTAGTTGTGTTGCAATCACTGCGGCGTCGGAGCAGTGCCGATGGATTAGCCATGGGCGAAGTAACAACTCCTTTGCTGCGGCAGCTGAGTTGCTCGATTGTTCTGTTGGGAGAGGCACCGGAATCACCGTTAAGTGTTCTTGCCAGTAGCTGACCAAAAGGGAAAGCAGAGGCAGCAAGAGAGGTAGGGGGCAGGGGAAGACCAAGTGGTTGTATGCCCCTTAATTCATCCCTGGAAAAGGACAACAAAGCAGTTAGGATTCTTCGGAATCCATTTTATTGTTCAACTGCGCTGTCATCTGTTCCAGTTGCTGCTCTAGCTGATGCTTTTCCCGTTTCCACTGTTGTTCCTTTGTCTCCAACTTGGCTGCCATCTCTTCCAGGCGCTGCTTTTCTCGTTTCAAGTCTTCTTCCAGAGTCTGAATTTGTTCGCGACGCGCTTCCATTTCCAGATTACGGCGGGTTAAATCCTGACTTTGCAGGGTAAGGTCTTGCCGCCACTGTTCAGTACGCATCGATTCTTCTTCTAAAAAGGCTGGACTCACCCCGGTAGTAAGGTACTGCTGTACGATATCCAATACCCAGTCTTTAGGATTCTGAATACTCATAACCTCTTGATTGTCGGAAACATCTACTAAGACCAATAAGCCTTCCTTCAAAGAAGCGGTGTTAGTAAATGAAATATTTTCTGGGTTAATTACTACCCAGGAATTCTCTGCTTGTTGGCGGGCCAGCAATTTCAGTTCTAACCCGCCTACACTCTCATTGTTTTGCACTTGAGCCAGGTGTAGCATTGCCTGTCAGCCGTTAGTTTTAACGTGGATAGAAGCACTTAAGGTTCTGTAGCGAGTCGATTGAGGCGATCGCGCAAGATTTCCGCTTGCTTTTGAGCCTCATCCATTGCCTCCTTAGCACCCTGGACAACTTCAGGTGGGGCTTTGCTGACAAAGTTCTGATTAGCCAGACGAGCAGAAAGGGATTTGATTTCCGCTTCCACTTTAGCTAAGTTTTTTTCTAACTTAGCGTAGAGAGCGTCCACATCCACAATACCAGCAAGGGGCATTAAGACTTGGACAGTGGCAACAACACCCGCCATTGTCGTCTTGAGTTCTTGCTCTAGTGCTGGGGTGATGGTTAATGTTTCCACTTTGGCTAAGTCTTGAATGTAGGACTGACCCGCCTCCAGGATTTGACGTTCACTACTGCTCTTACTTTGCAGGATAACTGACACTTTCACCCCCGGTTTGACATCTGCCTCTGCGCGCAGATTGCGGATAGTACGGATTGTGCCAATTAGCAGCTCAAACTGTTGCTCCAGTGCTGGGTCAATTACGGCGATTTTCCCGTTTGAAGGCGATCGCGTTGATGACTGATTACCCACAAATGACTCAGCCGAATCTTGGGTTAGGCTGTTGAGTGTTGAATCTTGAGTATCAGGCATTAGCGACGGCTGTGTCTGTGTGCCTATAACCTGTTCTTTGAGAGATAAAGTTGCTGCCGTTAACTCTTGACGATTTGCAGAGCGGAGCAGATAACGATAGACAAACCAACTTGTGTATCCTAAACCGATGAGTTCAAACGTCGGTTTGACTAAGGGAATAGAATTGATCGCACTCAGGGTGGTTAGCAGCACCTTGAGAGTAATTAGGGTTACCAGAAGCAGACCCACCACAATCAATGGTTGTTGATAGTTATCAAAAAACTGACCGACTTCATCAGGCAGTTCCGACAAAAACCTTGCCCCCTGGTTCCAAATTTGCTGAGCTTGAGCCAATGCGTTATTTGGCGTCAGTGAGTCAGCCGCCTTAGGGGTTACTTCAACTTTTTTGAGTTCAGTTCTAGGTTTTTCAGCTGTAGGGGCGGATTTAGCCCATAGATCTTCGGTTTCAACCGCTGATTGATTCCCAATGCTCACTGCAATTTCACCGATCTCTGGATACGGTTGCAGTGCCAAAACCTCGTCAGATTTTTGAGTAAGGGTATGCCAAATTTCTTCGGTGATGTGGGGCATGAAGGGATGTAGCAGTTTCAGAATCCCTTCCAGCACGTAGGCTAGAGTCTGCTGAGCAACCCTTCGTGATTCTGCTGGTGCTTCTGGACGCAGCCGCGATTTAACCAGTTCAATATACCAGTCGCAGAAGTCGCCCCAGATAAAGTCATACAGTCCCTTGGCGGATTCTCCCAATCCGTAGGTATCGAGGTACTCCGTAGTTTGACGCACGACTTGATGAAACCGTGAGAGAATCCAGCGATCGCTCAATTCCAACGCCTCTACTGCCGGTTCACCCAACTGTTGCGGCGTCTTGCCATCCAAATTCATCATCACAAACCGGGCAGCATTCCACAGTTTGTTAGCAAAGTTGCGCGATGCTTCTACCGATGCCGACTCATCCGTCTTGCGGTCATACTCCAAGCGGATATCTTGACCAGCACCCACCACTTCCCGAATTAGAGCGTAGCGCAGGGCATCGGTGCCGTACTTGTCAATCAAGATCAGCGGGTCAATACCATTATTGGCTGACTTGGACATCTTCTTATTGTTTTCATCTCGCACTAGCCCGTGGATGTAAACCGTCTCAAATGGCATCTGATCTGTGAAATGACCTGCCATCATCGTCATCCGGGCAACCCAGAAGAAGATAATGTCAAAGCCAGTAACCAAAGTCGTGGTGGGGTAGTAGGTCTTCAGGTCAACGGTTTCTTCAGGCCAGCCCATTGTAGAGAAAGGCCACAACCCCGAGGAGAACCAAGTATCCAGCACATCAGGGTCTTGCGCTAGCTTGACATCTTGACCAAATTGTGTAGCTGCTTTTTGTTTTGCCTCCTGCTCATTATGTGCCACGACAAACGGCGTCTGGTCGGTGATTTCCCCACCCGTTTCACTGACGGCATACCAAGCAGGAATTTGATGTCCCCACCACAGCTGACGGGAGATACACCAGTCTTCCAGCTTCACCAGCCAGTCGCGGTAGACTTTCGTCCACCGTTCTGGCTCAAACACAGGTGAATTCTTCTGATCGAGGAACTCCAACGCCTGATCAGCCATCGGGCGAATTTTGACAAACCACTGAGTGGAGAGAAGGGGTTCAACGGGGACTTTGCCGCGATCGCTATACGGTACTGTATGCTTGTATTCCTCCACCTTCACCAAGAAGCCCTCATCCTCTAGCTGCTTCACCACATTTTTCCGGGCTTCAAAACGGTCTTGTCCTTGGTATGGTCCCGCGTTCTCATTCAACGAGCCATCCTTATTCATAATGTTGATCAAGGGCAGCTTGTGACGTTGACCCATTTCAAAGTCATTCGGGTCATGGGCAGGTGTCACCTTTACACAACCTGTCCCGAACTCTGGGTCAACTAACTCATCCGCAATAATTGGTATTTCCCGCCCCATAATCGGCAGTGTCAGCGTCTTGCCAATTAAATGCTGATAGCGCTCATCCTTAGGATTGACAGCAACAGCGGTATCTCCCAGCATCGTCTCTGGTCGAGTTGTCGCTATCTCTACATAACCACTGTTATCAGTGAGAGGATACCGAAAATGCCACAGATGTCCGTTGACTTCCTGGTTGTCCACCTCCAAATCTGAGACAGCGGACTGCGAGGCAGGGCACCAGTTCACCAGGTACTCACCCCGGTAAATCAGACCCTGATCATAGAGTTGGACAAAGGCTTCTACCACGGCTTTGGATAAGCCTTCATCCATCGTGAAGCGTTCCCGCGACCAATCTACCGACAAACCCAATCGCCGCAGTTGGCTGACAATCGTACCCCCAGATTCTTCTTTCCACCGCCAAGCGCGCTCAAGATAGTCCTCGCGTCCCAATTCGTTACGAGTTTTGCCTTCTTCTTTCAGCTGCCTGTCCAGAATCGTAGATACCGCAATGCTGGCGTGGTCAGTTCCAGGTAGCCACAGGGTATTGCGCCCTTTCATCCGCTGGTAGCGGACGATGGTATCGATCAGGGCATGCTCAAAGGCGTGACCCATGTGCAAGCTGCCGGTGACGTTGGGCGGCGGAATCACGATGGAGTAGGGTTCGCCGCTGTGATTGGGGTCAGCTTTGAAGACTTGGTTTTCTTCCCAGTACTTCTGCCACTTAGCTTCGGTGGTTTTAGGGTCGTATTGAGTTTGCGGGGTGGGACTTGTTGCGGTCATGCAGGGAATACTAAATCGGGACGCAGTTACCTAAATTTTGCCACAGCGTAGGAGGCGCTAAGAGAGAACGAACCGCTCCAGGCGCAGAGGACACACAGGGAAGAGAAGAGGGTGAGCAGATGAGTCAGCTAACGGGTGCGGTGATTGGAGCGGTGATTGAGGTGCATCGGGTATTGGGACCTGGTTTCTGGAGTCGGTTTATGAAGAGGCTCTGGCTATGGAACTTGAGTCAAGAAAGGTTTCAGTCGTCAAAAAGTGGTGGCTGTGAATTAGACCTTCCCATTGACTTCAAAGTCTTCAAAACCGATCCATTGCAGATGCTGGGGGTTTTCCATCAGGTCTTTTGCCACTATGTAGGCAGCAATTGTCCAGGTTTGATATCTCATCGCTTTTTTCCCAACCAGCGTACCTTTCTTACCGTCGTAGTATTCTGGCCACTTATCTTTATCCTTATAATCAAGCCAGCGTTTTTCAGCAACTTTGATGGCTCTCTGTCCAAGGCTTGTTCTTCCAGTTTTCTGAGCCGCTGCAACCATAAACCAGAGCAATACTGGCCAATTTCCGCCGTTATGATACGACCAACGGACATTTTTAGGATCGCATCCAGTAATCATTTCCCATTCTTTACCTTCCACTGCTGGAAAACAGACTTTCATTGGCATGTCTCCTACCAAATCTGCCCATTTTCTAGCGATGAGATTCATAATCTCTTGTGACTGCTGAGCATCGGTTAGGGAGCAAATGATAGACATCAGGTTTCCCAGGGCAAAGAAGCGAAAATCCATCCATCCTGGACCAAGATTACCGGCTAGATAACCCGCTTGTTTCGGAAGCCACTCAGCTACCCAGGTAGGAACAGAATCTGGGTAGATATTGAATTTATTTACAACTTCTTCTCCAAATTCTTCGTTTTCATATCTATGAATTTCATTTACCCGCTCTAGATCTATCCAATAATGCTGATCGATGTGGGTCTTTAGCCTAGCTACACGTTCCTGTATCTCGTCGTGAATGGGGAGTTTATTTTCGGGTAGGAGAAGTTCATCTGCTGCAAGTAAAGCTGCGTAGAATAGAGCTTGGACTTCCAAAGGACGCCCAAAGACACCCATACGACGGTCAATCATAAAAGCACCATCTGGAACCAATAGGGTTGGGTACATATCAAAGCGCTTCACCATGCACAGATCGAGAATTAACTTGATACCCTCTTGGAACTCTGGTTCATGGGCTAAATTGGTGTCTCCTGTAGCTTTTGTATAACTCCGCAACAAAATCAGCCACCACAGGCAAGAATCAACGGGCGTCACTCTGCCAATCGCCCGTTCGCCATAATCAGCTCTAATAACTGGTTCGCCATTCTCTTCCACCACCTCGAAGCTAGCTGGCATTAAACCTATACCGGGTCTAGCCCCATCCAAGTGCGCCCTAATCTCATCTACGTTGTTGTCATTAATCTGCAATTTCAGGGTTTGCCTGAGGAAATTTGCTACAATTTTTCCTCTACCTTTAGTTAGAAAAGCAAGCCCTGAAGGGACAAAATCACGGATAAAGCAATGACCGTAATTGTATAGTTTTACACTAGGGTCAGGAACGGCAGCTACTGTACCAACGGGTTCTTCGCCATATCTAAGAATTGACGAATCAAGCCTTTCCCATGCCTCATTTAATAGATCACCCTCTGCAAGCATTGATTCGTTAGCCTCCTCAAGTTTTTCAGCCCCCTATATTTTAAAGGGCTAAATTATTGTAGATGTCCAGAGAGCGCTAACTTGCTAGGCGATCGCTAATTTTTAGATGGGGAAGCGATCGCGCTCTTAAATTGCTATAGAGATAGATTAAAGGAAAGAAAGGGGCTAGGGGCTACTTACTAGGCTAGTCTTCCCTTCTTCCCGACGCTCTAGTCGCCAGCCCCTAGCCCCTTCTCGGTCACGGGGATTTTATCGTACTTGAAGGACTCTCTGAGCATCAGCATCAGCAACTGCTCTGGCTGCATCCAGGGCTTCATTCGCTGATGGGTAAGCAACGGCAGGGGTACTAAGGCTTTGTTGGCTGTCGTTAATAGCTTCAGCACTATAGCCGTTAATGGTCTGTACTACCCACAATTGGTAACTACGACCCTGGGTTTCGTAGGGTTCGGCTTTTGAAAATCTCATTTTTTTATTCTCTATTTTTAGATGTTTGTTAGATGTTATAAATTCAGCTTGCCAGCTTTCCTGACAACGTGCGACTGTTATTGGAGATAAGCCGCTAGATGGAGACTGCCTAGGGGCGATCGCTTCCTATTAATTGCACAAACTTGTAAGAGCCAGATTACAATCTGGAGTGAAGAGCGATCGCGCCTTTGGTTGCTGAGTTTACCTGCTGGCATCAGTTACGCTACGGAAAATGCCAGATGGAATTTAGGGTTGGAATTGAGGAGTGCGATAACCCTTACCTGACATCTTGCACCAAGCCCTCAGAATGGAACTCTGGGGCTATACAAACTAAGTCCGCACTTCGACAAGCTCAGTGACCACCTGTGCGGACTAACCAAAAATCAAGGGTTTTGTAACCTGCCCTTCACTTCGTTCGAGGGTAAACTTCGGCAGGTTTTGTTTGTGTAGCTGCGGTTTCAACCGCCAGGTGCAAGATGTGAGTTACGGGATGCTGACGCTCCTAACGTCGCTACCGCTTTGCTAACGCTAACGTCTTTCAACACCAGCGAGTCTGTCGTCAAGTTAGCTGACACTACCTGTTACAGTACTCACAACCTCGAATTGGTCAGAGTTAAGGATAACGTTTGTGTAGAAGAAGCCTCCAACCAACCTTTCATCAGGAATAGCTATATCGACGGCGTAACCTTCCGGGTTTTCATAGCATTCCACAACCGTTCCTACTGTCCCTTTGGGGATAACGCTATTATCTTTGTCAGACATTTCGTGAATACAGAAATCTGCTTGGACATCCACTAATGTTTTGATCTGATCGTATAAGCTGACAGTTAGCATAGGCTACGCTACTTGAAACACTATCTTCAAGTATTAGTGGGTTAGAAAGAGCGATCGGGCTTCAACATCGGCAATTTAGTTGCCGACCTAGATACCATTGCTAATAAAAGAACTTGCGGAAACAGTAAGGCAAGTATCAGTAGTGTATTATAATTGTAGTATAAAAGATTCGGCTGAGTTCATGTGAGAGATTACTTCAAAAAAACTGAATATGTGCTAGAACGACTCTGGTTCCATTACCTTGGGGGTCTTTATGAAGGTCGGGGGATTATGACCTGGAACCCTGATGAAGGCTTTCACATAGAAGCTTTCCTGGACAGGGAGGGTCCACCTCTACCCAAAGAAATCCCACTCGGTAAGGTTGGCATTCCTCGGAAAAGGGACTTTTGCTCGATTCGGATGATGCCAACAGTCTTTGATTGGGCAATTGCCCCGAAAGTCCGTTTGACTGATCGCCATGATGTGTTGGTACACAAGCGACTTTCCATCAACTTGAGTCGTGTGATTTTCTCTAGCTCATGGCGTAACAACAACGGTTTAAATTGGTGCGGTTCTGCACTCTATGAGACTAAGAGGCATCTGGCGTTCCCCGATGGTGTGGATACCGAGGTACGGATCAACAATCAGAAGGTTGAGTCGAAGTCGGAAGCATCAGGAATTTGGTATGAGAACAAGCAAAATCAGCGAATTATCGGTCGTCTCATTGAGGACAGGTATCTTGAACTCCACTGGGCATTTTCCAAGCCTCTTTGGTCTAAGACTGATAGTTGGCAGTGGTCAGAGGCTGCTCAATACGCACTCTCTATTTTTTTCGGCGAGACGGTCTGGTTATTACAACGTGAAGTACGACGCGGCGCGAAGAGGTACATAGAAGTCAGAAAACGAGAAAGCCTCAATTCTTTGAGTTTCTCCCTTTTCGATAATCAAAGGATGCTAGATAAAAAAGTTTT
>DATNPH010000229.1:0-4756 GCA_036703315.1 Coleofasciculaceae cyanobacterium | reverse complement strand
AATAGACCTCTTGCAAAAGTCGAAATCACCCCCCTTAATCCCCCCTTGATAAGGGGGGAAAAACTTCAAATCTTGCCCCCTCCCCTTACTAAGGGGAGGGCTGGGGAGGGGTCATTCATGGATTTTTGCAAGAGGTCTAATCAACAACAAGTACAAAACACTGTTTCAATCTGGAGCTTGAATTATGACTAACACACCAAAAACAGTAAATAGCTACGAAGACCAATTCCAGCGCAAATATGGCGACTATCAAAGCAAGTTCGAGTTTGGTTCAAATCCTAGTGCTGAACTTTGGAACGGTCGTCTGGCGATGATTGGCTTTCTCGCGGCGCTGATTGTAGAACTAACAACTGGTCAAAGTTTTCTTCACTTCTTGGGCTTCTAATTATACTGTGCCTTCACTAAAGGCAAAATGGTTTGAAATAATTAAATCGAGTGGGAACTCTTTGCGGAGTTCCCATTTTTTCTAGGTTAAGCTGAGTGACTATAGCAAAAGGCAGAGGGCAGAAGGCAGAAGGCAGAAGGGAAAAGATTGACTGGTAAAGGTTTCAGTATTTGGCTTTGTCCTAATCACCTTGGCGACTGCTATAAATCCTACTTCTAGGCGGTCGCCCATTTAATTTGCATAGTGACTCTTACTTCTCCTGTTTAGCCGTCCAGAAGGC
Source organism: Coleofasciculaceae cyanobacterium (assembly GCA_036703315.1). Taxonomy (GTDB): domain Bacteria; phylum Cyanobacteriota; class Cyanobacteriia; order Cyanobacteriales; family Coleofasciculaceae; genus DATNPH01. Next base: position 4,091 of record DATNPH010000229.1, on the reverse strand, counting down.
AAATTAAATGTAAAGTAGCTTAATATTGTGGCAATAATCGCTCTATATCTAAATTCGAAGCCACTTGAGCCAGTTGGAAGCAGTCAGTTGGATTAGCTAGATGAGGTAAGATGCCTAAAACTGGAACATTTGTTAAAGACTCAATCAGCTCAACAGGTGCCCAGTCAGCTATTTTCTCCTCTGAACAGGGGCTGACACAATTGAGAACAATACCTTTGAGATGGACATTTGATTGATGGGCTAAGGCAACATTTGCGACAGCTTGAGCGATCGCACCTAGTTTCACAGGCACTACCAACACAGTTGGCAATCGCCAGTCTCTTGCCAAATCAGCCACTGTAAGTTCATGAGTTACAGGTGAACCCAGTCCTCCCAGAGCTTCCATCAACACAAACTGGCGTTGCTGACACAGGCTATTATACGCCTGCCAAACGAGTTTAAGGTCAACGGCTCGTCCTTCTCGTTCTGCCGCTAGTGGTGGTGCCAGAGGTGCTTGAAAGTGTAAGGGCGTGATTTCTTCTGGAGTTTGCTTGAGGTCAAATAGCTCTTGGTATAACTCGCGATCGCCTATTCCCGTCTGAATTGGCTTTAAAATCCCCCAACTCTTCTGAGCACGGTGAGTTTGCCAATAAGCAGCTAGGGCACAGGTCAATACCGTTTTGCCCGTGTCTGTATCGGTGCCAGTAATCAGTAGTACGTTCAATGGTTAGTTACTGTGAGTTCACCAGATTCTCAACCCTAACATTTAGCGTAAAATCTGTCTCCTGTTGAGCGAGCACATCAATTGTGTAGGTACCGCCAACAACGAATTTAGTACCCGACACGGCATTTTTCTCTACCTGACCACCGGGAGTGGTGATATTTAAAGTTACATCACCTTGTGCTCTTGGTATCAACTGTTGTCCTTCGTTGATAGTTATCACATAGCGCTTAACTGCCTGTGGGCTAGTTCGTCCACTACGGCTAATTTGCCCTATCGGCTGACCACCTGGCAATTCTAGCTGCTCCGGAACAGACGGTGATGGTGACGTTGTTGGTGATGTTGTGGGTGACGGTGACGGTGACGGTGACGGTCTCGCTGGAGCTGCTAAGCTAAGCGATAGCTTGTACTTGCTACTTTCTAGACCCTTCACTGGGCTAAGTTGAATCGTGTAGTCACCAGTGAACGGAAGTCTTCCTTGCCATTGGGTTACCCGTCTTGCTCGGTTATTGACTGGGTTTTCATCAGGTCCTACCACCGTCATCAAGGCTCCTTCACCAGCCAGAGAGGCTGTGAGCCGTTGACCTTGTTCACCTGAAATAATGTAGCTAGCCGTTGAGTTTGCCCTTAAATTCCCCGCTGTTGAGATGGCTTGACCGATCGGTAGATCTAGGCGCTGGCTATAGGCTGAGGGTCTTGGAGCGGGCGTTGTGGTTGGTTTTGGCGATGGAGTTGCTGTTGGTGTTGTGGTTGGTATTGGGGATGGGGTTAGGGTTGGTGTTGGTGTTGGTGTTGGTGTCAGGGGGTCTGTAGCTGTTGGCTCTGGTGTCTCCGTTATTGCAGGCGTAGGTGTTTCGGCTATCTGAGAATTTTGTCGATTCAAGCTGCTGACAAGTGCCCAAGAGCCAAGTCCCGCTACTAATGCTAGTGCCGCACCGATCCCAACAACTGCCCAAGGATTATCTAAGATTGAGCTTCTGCCAGGATCTGGAATTACATGATCGCTTCGTCCCGGACTTCCAGGACTAGGACTAGGGGCGTCAGGTTCTGGGCGGCGTCCTCCCACTGCCATTGTGGCGGCTCGTGACAGATCTGGATCGGGTGGTTGAGCAGCTAGGGGGGTTGGGATTGGTTGTTGGGGAGTTGAGGTACCGGACTGAAGCGCTTGTATTACTTCCGTTGCTGATTGATAGCGATCGTTCGGTCGATAATTCAGCATCCGGTTTAAAACGTTGGTCAATTCATCACTGACATTGGCCCATCGCCGCCAGTTCCAATTCTGTAGATGATCATCATAAAGTGCCTGTGGTTCTTTGCCCGTCAGGAGCACTATTGCTGTCACGGCTAAGGAATAAAGGTCACTACTGGGATAAGCTCTGCCCGTCTGGATTTGTTCACTAGGGGCATAACCAACTTTTCCAACAGTTGTTACGGGTGCCGTAGCTGTGGCGGAGAGAATACGAGTTGCCAATTCCTTGACAACCCCAAAGTCAATCAACACGGGGATATTATCCGTATTGCGCAAAATAATATTGTCTGGCGTAATATCCCTGTGAATAATCCCCTTGCTGTGGATATGATCTAGCACCGGCAGCAACTGTACTAACAATTGACGTACCTCTGCTTCTGAGAAAACACCAGCATTCGTTGGGGTTGGGATGCCTAGATTTGCAGAGGAGGGTTGAATAACAGTCTGGGCTTTGCGTTCGTTGAGCAACTCACGATAAGTTTTCCCCTCAACATAATCTTGTACCAAAAACAGTCGTCCGTCCTGCTCAAATGTTGCTCTAAACTGGGGAATTTGAGGGTGTTTAATCTGATACAGCGCCGATGCCTCTCGTTGGAATAGTTCCTTGGACTTCTCTAACGCATATTCGCCTATCTGAGGAGGAATCAATTCCTTGAGAGCACAAGGTTCATTAAAGCGCCCTTGATCCTCTGCCAGGTAAGTCCGACCAAATCCACCTTGACCAAGAACACTGATTACGTGGTAGCGATTTTGCAGAACAGTTCCAGAGGAAATCGGTGGTTCCATGAGCGTGTAAATCCGTTTTTTAAGAAGAAGAGGAACAACGCTAAGCGCTAAGCTTAACTTTACTCCCAAATGCAGCTATCTGCACTCACTTGCTCCTTAGGGTATCGTGAGTGAAAGCAAGTTGCCACTAGTGGGCTTTTGAGAGAATTTGATCATTCATTTTATTAAATTTTATTCAACTTTCATTATATTTCTTGCGACTCCTTCATTTTTCTATAATTATGGAAAACTTGTTTCAGGCTTCCATAATTTTTTTTAATGATTGCCTAAAACAGACAAATTCATTCCAACTAAAAGCTTCTTATAACTTAATCATAAAATTCTGGCCTAAGGGGGTTGAACTTAGGTAATTCTTTTTTTTGATTGACAGGTTTCCTATAGGCAGGTTAGCTAGGGTAAGTCGTACTCGGCTCGTAAATTTACCCAATTGAGAGTGTCCTTGCCTTTTGCTTTGATCCCTAGCTGGTTTGAATTCTTAGGGGTTAAGTTAGCTCAATAATCATTTCTAAGTATTTTTACCACAATAAACGTGATATAGTTCCTAGGCTTGCTGATGGATTTGTTCACATCTTTTAGAAATTATCGGTTTTCCTATCCAAATTGATTTTTAGGAAATTCTTAGAAACGTTTATAAGCTGTAATGATAAGATTGCGGTGAAATGAGCTTCGAGGGTTTGCTGTGAGCCGTTCTGCGACTTTAACGCTTCAGCCAATGCTGCCGCCGATTGCGGATAACAATCGTCTGCGACTGTTTTCTGGTTCTGCTAATGTTCCACTGTCTCAAGAAGTGGCTCGCTATCTTGGCATGGACTTGGGACCGATGGTTCGCAAGCAGTTTGCGGATGGAGAGTTGTATATCCAAATTCAAGAATCAATACGTGGCTGTGATGTTTACCTGATTCAGCCAACCTGCCAACCGGTGAACACTCACCTGATGGAATTACTGATTATGATTGATGCCTGCCGTCGGGCATCAGCACGGCAAATTACCGCAGTGATTCCCTACTATGGTTATGCCAGGGCAGATCGTAAAACCGCAGGACGTGAATCGATTACGGCGAAGCTGGTTGCTAACTTGATTACCGAAGCGGGTGCGAGTCGGATTTTGGCAATGGATTTGCACTCTGCCCAAATTCAGGGTTACTTTGACATTCCTTTTGACCATGTCTACGGCTCACCAGTGCTGCTAGACTACCTGGCGAGTAAGCAACTATCTGACATTGTTGTAGTTTCACCGGATGTCGGTGGTGTTGCCAGAGCGAGAGCATTTGCTAAAAAGCTAAATGATGCGCCTTTGGCAATTATCGACAAGCGACGGCAAGCGCACAATATTGCGGAAGTGATGAATGTCATCGG
>DATNPH010000200.1:0-42501 GCA_036703315.1 Coleofasciculaceae cyanobacterium | reverse complement strand
AAAACCCATGAACAGCGCCAACAACCCAACGGCTGACATCGCCAGCCAAATCCTGGAACGAGAAAACCAGGAACGACAGGCGCTGGCACTCCTGCTAGATAGACATCTCGCCCGAAACGACCAACTCATCGTTCAGAAAACGCAAATGGGCAGCACTGACGCCTTTATCGGCTCAGTCACCCTAGAATGGCTCGATAGCCGCGTTCGCTTCGCCTCTCAACTCCCCCTTTTCCGGCAAAAGTTCGACCCCCAAACCGATAACGTTGTCAGAGATGAAGAAACCATCGATGAAATTCTCCAACGTCCCCTAGATTGGTCACGTCAAGCATCTCTCACCCAGTATTTAGCCGCACGGAAAGCACATAAGTTTCCCGCCGTTTTAGTCGTTCACAGTCCCGCCTGGGTAGATAACCCCAAAGCGCCTGAATGGGATAAACATGGACGCGCACTCAAATCTGCTGCCGACTTCACGCCCTTAGACAAAAACGAAACCGTTGGACTTTTGGATGTTTCAGAGAACGTCTCAATCTTCGCCCTAGACGGTCAGCACCGACTGATGGGAGTCCAAGGTTTAATGACATTACTCAAAACAGGTAGACTCCAGCGCTACAACAAATATAAAAAGCCTGTAGGCGATGTCATTACCAGTGACGACCTCATTGAGGAATATCAATTAGACCCCGCTTACCTGCAAAGTTTAGCCCATGAAAAAATTGGCATCGAATTCATTCCAGCCATAGGCAAAGGGGAAACCCGCGAAGAAGCACTGCGGCGAGTCCGTTCCATCTTTGTCCATGTAAATCTCATGGCGTTACGGTTGAGCAAAGGACAGCTTGCCCTGCTCAATGAGAATGATGGCTTTTCCATCGTTGCCCGAAAAATTGCCGTCAGCCATCCTCTCTTAAAAGAAGTGGCAGGTCGAAATCCTCGTGTCAATTGGGACAGTGCCACCGTTGCAACCAAGTCAACCGTCTTGACTACCCTGCAAGCGCTCGATGAAATGTCTGAGCGGTATTTAGAATCTAAATTCCCTCACTGGAAACCTTCCGAGAAGAAGGGTTTAATTCCGATGCGCCCTGAGGATGAGGAACTTGAGGAGGGAATCGAAGCATTTACCCAACTCTTCAACCATTTAGCGACTCTACCCAGCTACCAAAGACTAGAAGCTGGTGAAGAAACGCCTCAACTGCGTCGGTTCAGCTTTGAGAAGAATGGAGGTGAAGGAAATATTTTGTTCCGTCCAGTGGGTCAAGTTGCCTTCGCTCAGGCTCTGGGAATTGTAGTATTCCAAAAGGGATTACCTCTCAAAGAGGTTTTTAAAAAACTCCAAAAGTACGATGTGGACGATGGATTTAGTGGCATGGAAAATCCGCAGTCTCTTTGGTACGGCGTTTTGTATGACCCTAATAAAAAGCGGGTACTGGTTTCGGGACGGGATTTAGCAGCAAGGCTGTTAGTTTACATCATTGCTGGTACTGAGGATGACATGGAGCGTGCAGAACTGCGTCGAGAGTTAGCCCAAGTGAGAACGATTGAAGGGAAAGCTGTGGGTTTTAATGGCAAGTTTGTTAATCCAAGGGATGTAGGGCTTCCGGCAGTGTTGTAAAAATCTAAGTAGAGCGATTTTGCATCATTAATTGTATGTTGCCCACACCCACCAGGGATTTAAATCCCTGGCTAATAGCTAAAGTCCTCTTTAGAGGACTGTATCTGAGTACATCCCTCAAACTGATTGACCGCTAATCTCATTCAACCAATTTGTCATCGCCTCTTCTTCTTCAAAATCAAACAACCTCTGTGCCAACTCTTCCACCCGTTCAATGGGTAAACGGCGAACCTGCTTTTCTACATCCAGAGAAACAGTTCCAAAACGGTGATTGATTTGGCTCAATACAATTCTTTCAACTCCCTGGCGCAATCTCCGTTGATCTAACCAACTCCTCAAATCCGTTTCACTAGCTAACTTAAATAACGCCTCACCTAATAACTCGATTTCCACAATCGATAACCTGCGGATTTCCTCCTCTACAGATTGCGGAATTCCTTGAAAGCGGTCATTGAGCTGGTACAAAACCAAAGCCGCTTCTCTTGCTAATGCCTGCTGAAATCCTTGCTGAAATCCCCGTTCAATCCCCTTCTCCATCCAACTGGTAACAATCTCCATAACTCGCGCCTCTTCCTCCTCAGATAAACCCATTCTATTCAGTTCAGCTTCAAAGGTGACTTCCTCTGCTTCATCCAACCGCAAGTAAGTATCAACAAACCCCGAAATTAACTGCATTTTTGCTGGTGCTAAACGTAACGTAGCCAGCAACCGCAAACATTCTGCCTTCACCTTGGGTCTATCTTCTGGCTGAATTTTCATCTTCGCCATCAACGCCGCCGCTACAGGATTTTGCGAAGAGAGAAAATCTCGCCAATTCAAACGATTGAGCTGAATCGCTACATAACTAAAATCCAACACCTTCCGGTCAGGAAACTCAACTTGATAGCGGTTGGATTCGAGTCGTTGTGGATTATCAAAAGAAAAAATAACCACTGGATAAATCGGCAAGCTATACTTCTCGTCTAAACGAGCAAAGTAATGAAACATCCGCCGTTCAAATCCAGCTTGGGAATAGGATTGATTTTCGAGATGAATTAAAAAGCAAGTCTCTTGACCCCGAAACCGCACTTGTGCCAACAAATCGACTTCTCGATGCTCTCCGGACGTGATATTTGTGAAAATTTCCTGATTTAAGAAAGAAATCGACTCTCTTTCAATATAGCAAGCAACATTGGGCAAAAATAGCTCGATAAATTCACTAAAAAATATCGAGAGTAATTCCTTAAATAGGCGATCGTGGTCAATCATTTGCCATATTTTCCGCCAACTTCCCTCACTTATCTTTCAGACCATACTTTCCATCTGACAGTTTCTTGAAATATTTGGGGTCAATTGAATTTTTGCGATTCACTCCCTCACATCGTCGTTCAATTGCTCCACGCACAATTGCTGTTGGCTCCTTTGCATTGAAGGTATACAATTTCTTATCGAGGATAGCCTGTGTAATATCAGAGATAGTCATTGGTTGCTTAGCTGCTTGCAATACCTCAATCACCGCTTGAGCAACTGTTCGTTTCTCCATGAATTCCAAAGTCTCCGTACTCCATCGCCGTTACATGACATTCCTTTACCCAAGGTAGCTTGAATGCTACCCTGCCATAGCAAAGACTCTCCAAACACCGTGAAAATTTAAGATAGCACTAAGTTAAGCGCACAATACGTTTTAGCTTCGCTTAACACCTAACAGCCATAACAACATCGCCAACCCTGCTGCAAAACTTTGTTACCGAATCAACTTCCAAGCCTAGTAAAAACAGGAGTCACGTATACATTTTTTTTATAAAAACCGACTTAAATCAAAACCATCTTCAGAAGATTCTTTTTTAAATCTTTCAGTACTCAAAATCAATAAAACTCGCTCTGAATAGTCCACAGCTCCCCGCAACTCATCTCGCAAAATCTCCAGCCCACCATTAGCATACTCCTCAAAAATATGGGCGCGTTTTTCTTCAGAGGTTTCATCAAAAAGGGAGAGAATTTTCGCATCTTTAGTTTCAGCGATCGCCAGTAACTTGAACACCAAATCATATCCCCTTGAAACAAAAACTTCTAACGCAATGGGAGAGGGTTCTTTGGTGATTGTTCCTAGAGGCGATCGCTTTTTTCGTTTTGCCCCCAGCGTAGCTGCAAACACCATTACATCAGCATAAGTTTGGAACGGGCCAGTTGCGTTGTCTGAGTCTACTAAGGCTTTCACCAAATCAGCCTTATCTTTAGCCACCCTAATTCTGTTTGCACCCATGGTGTTGATATCTGGTTTCTTGGAATCTTAACAGAGCGGTTTAACCAAAAAGCATTATTTTCCCTATCTTCCCCAGTATGACGGCATTACAGGGCATCTTCAATAATTGTGATCGTCTCAGGAAGGCTGAGACTTATGCTTTAGCCTAGTAGATTTCTAATTCCTATAACCGTAATTATCGGTGTTAAAGGTGTTAAAGATGATAGGATGAGTAAAAATCCCCAAAATTTCACCATGCTTGCTGCTGCAACGCCAAGCCAAATAACCTCTCAACAATTCAGTCTGGTAGTCACCACGGCTAACCTTCTGGAAGTATTTGCGGAATTCCTAAATATTGATGTCAGTGCTGGTGATGCGGCTTCAGATACCCTGAATACCTACCGCCGACAAGTTCAGCAATTTGTGGACTGGTGCGATCGCCAAAAAATTAACCCCGCTGAAGTCACGAAAGACGACATTAAGCAGTACCGCCGCTGGATGGTAGAGAAAAAGAAATTCAAGCCAGCTACCGTAGCCCTAAAGCTATCTGTAGTTAAGCGCTTCTATCAAGCCGCTCTCGAAAAAGGGCTGATTGCCATCAATCCTGCCGTTGGTATCAAACCGCCACGGGAAAAGCGCGATCCAGCCGAAAAAATAACCTACTTGGAAAAAGCAGAAGTCGAGAAATTGCTAGAAGCTATCCCTAATGATGGCACGCTCAAAGCAGCACGGGATAAAGCCTTGTTAGCGATAATGGTACTGGAAGGACCGCGTACCGTAGAACTACACCGGGCGAATATCTCTGATGTAGTCAGGCAAGGAGGAAATCTGGGAATTCGGGTAGAAGGCAAACGCAACATTAGGATTGTTCCATTAACCCCAGATATCGCCAAGATCCTGATGAATTATTTGGAGGCAAGGGAAGAAAATGGGGAAACACTAAAACAGTCCAACCCTCTATTTATAGCCGTCGGGAACCGGGCAGGTGGAGAGCGGATTTCCCGGCGTGGCATTAGGCTGATTGTGGATAACTATCTGACGCAAACGGAACTCAAGCAAACACAGGGGAGAACGATATCTGCCCACAGCTTAAGGCATACAGCTGGCACTCTTGCCCTACGTTCTGGTGCACAGTTACGCCAAGTACAAGATTTATTAGGACACGCTGATCCAAGAACAACTTGTATTTATGCTCATGTAGGCGATCGCTGGGATAATAATCCAGCATTGAAGCTAGGAATTAAATTTGAGCCGAATCGCTGAAACCGCTGAAGTTGTGTTTTACGAACTTGGGAAAAATTTAGTCCGGAAATTTTGGGCAGGGCTTTTACGAATGAGCTTATTTCTTGGCAAAGTACTTTCTTAACTTTGGCTAAATGTTTTGAGGAGCCAGAGATTAATCTTTGTATCATCCTCAGTATGACTGCGTTTTAGAGCTTCTTCTACCAATGTGATCGCTAATCCAGGTAGAACTCGTGACTCTCGGATTCGACCACTGTGCCCATCCGCGATCGCTAAAGCAATCAATTCCCCAATACTCAAATCATCCACCCAATATTCCTGCACACCCGACTCTTCATACATCAACCGCTTCCGTCCCAAGTCATCACTTATCGAGGAATCCCCAATTTCCACTACCAACGTTGGCGGACTGTACTTCTCAAGATCAACGGGGGTATCAGTTAGCGGTGGCACTCTCAACCCTGAACCGATATAGAAAGCCAAATCTGGTTGAAATTCACCGACGCCTGCTTTCCTAAAACTAGTATTGATGAACTCGACGATGCGGACATTTTTGATAGTCGCAAACAGACTAACCACCTTGGAAATTATGGAATTTTGACGACCATGACGGGGTCCAAGGGGCGACATTTCAATTCTTAAGAGTCCATGATGGTAATAAAACCTGCCATCGACATAAGCAGGATTTTCAGCCAGCGCTATATATTCTTCCCAGCTAACTTTGCCCCACCAGGTATCTGTCACTAAATTTTTTGCCAGGGTAGTGCCTGCATGCCCGCTCGATGAAGTAATCACTGCGATTCGCCTCTCAAATCTGGGTGTGTTCAAACTTACAGAGGTTTTTCTTGTGATCAGCAAATTGAACACAAAGTTTTAGCGATCGCTTAGCCGTACTATTGAGTTAAATAGTTTCTAACTCTTTGAGTAAAGCAGCTTGTAAGGCTTGGGTCAGTGCAATGGCTGTTTGCTTATCATTCTCCTGACGGTACTCTTGGGTGTACAGAGGAGAACTAATGTGGATAAATACCTTAGCTCCTTGGTAAGCACCTGGGTCATAGCGTAGAGCAATGGGAACAATGGGAATTGCTACAGATTTCGGTGCCGTGGCTTCTGCTTGTAGCACTAAACGCGCTAAACCTGTCTTGAGAGGTCGCAGAGGTTGGTCGCGAACAATTCCCCCTTCAGGAAACATGACCAGTTTTTTTCCCCCGTGCAACAGTTCAGTAGCATAGCGAAAGCTAGAAACTCGAGGATGATTTAGATCAACGGGAAAAGCTCCCAATCGTTGAATCAGCCAACATTGAAATCCCTCAAACTGATTAGCATTGGTCATGAACCATAATGGTTCAATGCTGAGTAAGGCTAATAGCACTGGATCCCAACGGCTAAAGTGCTTAGGAGCAAGAACTACGGGTCCAAATTCCGGTAGATGTTCATACCCTTGAAAGATAATTTGCCTAAAATAAAGACTTAGAAAAATGCGGTGGATGGGGAAAACAGACCAGTAAAGCCAAGGCGTTATGGTAGTGGCTTGTGGAAGGTGCTTCATTGATTGGCTAATGGCTAATGGCTAATGGGAAAAACACAATTATCTATTAACCATCATTCAGCGAACAGGGAAGCAGCTAGGACCGAACTAATTTTTTTACCGGAAATATCCTGTTTTGTCTCTACCTTCTATGAAGTATTCATGAAGATGTTCATAGAAAGCGTACAACAGATGGGATATTACGATTTTGATGACCACTTCTGGTCACCACGAGAAGTTTGCACTCAAGTTCCAGCAAAAGTTGATCAAGCCCAATCTTCCAGAGCACCTAAACTATTGCGGACTATTTTTCGTATTTTACTTCTGCGCTGAAGTTTAGCAATATTTGAGGTGTAAGCTTATGTCATTATGGTGCTTCACCAAGCTTATATCAACATTTACAAGGTCCTGATGAACTAAAAAGTATAATCTACCTCTACAATTTCCGTATACTCAAACTCATTAGGACTTTGCCTCACCAATGGATAGCGATCGCCTCCTAACTCAATTGAATCTTCCTCACAATCTGGTTTAGGAGAATTATAGATAAGAACATATTCTTTACCCATATGATTCACCATCTCTTGGGCAACTTCTCCTTTCCACTGTGTTTTAGTTACTAAAACCACGAGTTGATTCGCTAATCTAGGGAGTGTCTTCGCAATTTGCCGACGGTAAATTTCATCTAAACTGCCAAAAGGCGAATCCATAACAATCGGGAACGTGCTACTATCGGGTCCCATAAGCGTATTCTCTTGAATCCAATCCCGTACCCGGTCAATAATGCCACCAATAAATGATAAACTGAGAATCTGATTCTCCCCCGTAGAAGCACCAACAATCGTCTCTTGTCCTGACGACTTGTCTACTAGCGTCAGTTCGTATTTATCACTTAGTTTAGGAATATAAGGAGTGAAGGAAATTGAAGTGAATATCTCCTGAACTCGCTTCTCTAACGAAAAGCGAAACTGATTATCCAGGCGTGATCTCACTTCTGTTACTCGCTCAATTGCATCCTGAGTAGCGGCAATGCGTCGCTGTACCAAAGTCTGCTTGCTTTCATTCATTTTATGCTTAGCAATCTGTTTAGCTTTCGCCTCAACATCAATCGCTAAACGCTCAATCTGCTGCTGATTTGCTCCTTTTTCTAGAGTTAAATCACGAATTTTTTCTTCTGTTTCATCCAATCGCTTTTGTAGCTGACTGATATCTTCGTTAGGAAAACTTCTTAACTTCTTCTTAATATCATCCAGCTGCGTTTCAATTCCAGAAAGCTCACCTCTCCACTTAGCAATATTATCTTGCTGCCTATCAACATTTTCCCAAAACTCAGGTACTTGCTTGTCGATTTCATCAACCTGGACATCCATACGCATCGCTGTTTCCTCAACATCTGCAATTCCAGCTTTATCCATCCAGGAGGATACCTGCTGATGAGCGTGAGTTCCCTCTATCAAGTCTGCACCACAGATACAGCATTGTTTAGCCAGTAAATCCCTGACAAATTGCCGTTTAATTCCACCAGGTAACTCGCCTCTTTCCCGTAAGTCATTGACAGTTGAGCGAAACTTAGTCGTTGTGTCCGAGAGCAAAACTGTGTAGCCTCGTGTTGAAATTGCTCGTTTCAGTACATCTTTCGCCTGCTTAAGTTGTTCTCGAAGTAATGTTTCTCTTGCTTCCAGTTCAGCTCTTAACTGTTGTAACTCTTCAGCACCGCTAAGTTCTAGCAATCGATTGCCAAAGGTTTTCTTTAACTCGCTTTGGTGTTCTAACTCTTGACTAATCTCAATTTGACGCTTTGAGAGTTGCTCACTTTGTTGTTCTAATTGCTTTTGCTCTCGCAATAGTGTTTTAGTTTCTGAATCTCCAATAGCTGCCAGCTCTAATTCAAGATTTTTCTTGGCTTCCTTTAGATGTTTAATAGAACGATTTAATACCTCTACACCCAGTAATGTTTTCGTTGCTTCAGCAATCTCTGGCTTCTTGTCATAGCGAACAATTTGCTCAATCCGTTCTCCATCAAAAAAGAAGTATTGATGTAAGGTAACTGGTAAAATTTGACCAATGATATCTTCTGGGAGTTGTTGAGGCAGTAACCAGCGCCCATCATCTCCAGCTATCTGGAGGTACAACTCACTTTTTCCTTGTTCAACTCCAGCTTCAGTCTTATAAGCACGGCATAGACGCTTAGCCTGGTAGCGCTTGTTGTTATGCTCAAACCTTACTTCTACCCAACATTCCACAGAGTTTTTAAGAGCAAGTTCGGCAATCGCTCGTTTATTCACCAGTTGCTCTTCTGATGCAAAAGCAGCAGTAAATTTCTCATATAGTACCCAGGTAAAAGCATTCAGTAGTGTTGTTTTACCCGCTCCATTATTGCCATGTATAATCGTTGTGTTGCGTTCTCCAAATGAGAGGAATATTTCTGGAGTTTTACCATAAAACTGACGAAAGTTGCAAAGCCGGATTGATAACAGCTTCATTGCACTTCTTCCTTGATAATTTTCAAAATATCATCATTAATATTCCTCGGATGTTTCATATAAAGCTTATCTTTTTCAGCCTGCAACACCCGCTCAATAATTCGGCGAACCTCCGGTGCAGCACTCGTAATTGGTTCTTGGACATCACTTAAACCAACATTGGTGTTGTAGGAGGAACGATTTTCGGATAGAACATTGGGTATTACTACTCTAGTAGCACCCTTTGAGTAGCGGAATGTCATAACCATGGTGAGATTTCCCTGAGGATTTACAGATCTAACAGTCCATATCTTCTCTGAAGCTGTAGAAGTTTGATTCTAGCTTCTCCGGCGTTATCTGCTAAGTCTGCAAATTCTAAAAATCGTCTCAATTCTTTTTTCAGTAGATTACGTTCTACTTCCAAGGTTTCTCGCCCCAAGTCGGGTGGCAACACAATCATGTCGAATAACGTAGCGCGTTGCTTGCCTGGGTAGGGGCGTAAAATCCTTCCCCGTCGCTGAATGAACTGGCGCGGATTGCCACTACTGGCAAGAATTACAGCTGTTTGAACGGCTGGGATATCGACGCCTTCATCAAGACACCGAATCGCTACCAAACCTTGCAATTCACCACTTTCAAATTGACGGCGCAAATCTTCTCGTTCTGCTAGGGGTGTCTCGGCAGTGTAGGTGTTAATGCGGTACCCTAGTTCAGACCCTAGTAACCGGGCAACAGCTGCTAATTGGCGATCGCTTTGTTCACTCACGGCCCCTTCTACCGAACCATCACCACAGTAAAATAGAGTGTGGTGAGTATTCAAACGCCTCACCATTAACTGCTGCAATGCTTGTAATTTATTGGCAGCTGCACCAATTAACCGGGCACGTTGCATTAATAAAGATGTCAGTGTGTCATTGTTAAGGTCGATATCTTCTTCATCCATCAGCGCCCAGCCAATCCGTTTCGTTAGTTTGGCATAGGCAACTGTTTCAGCTTCTGTTAATTCCACCAAAACGGGGTAGTAGAGATAGTGAACTAGCGCCCTCTGCCGAATCGCATCTGCTAGGGTAAGTTCGGGTTGCAATACAGAACCAAAGTAGTCAAATAAGAATTGCGTCCCTTGCTCATCAAAATAGCGTTCTGGTGTAGCTGATAAGGCAAGGCGCAAGCCAATATTGCGAGGTAAACTCTCCTCCAAACGTGGCGCACCCAGGTTATGTGCCTCATCTCCTATAATCAGCGTCTTATCGGGAAAGTACTTGAGTTGCGACTGCAATCCTTCTCCAATGAGAGTGGCATTTGTGGTGATGACGGTGAGAAAGGGCTGCTTACCAGAATGGACGTTGTAAAGTTCTGTAGAGAATTGGCTGTGCCAGTTGCGTACATTCTCAAATGCTAAGATTGGCTCTAGTCCAAAATTTTGGCATTCTCGCGCCCATTGGGTAACGAGATGGCGATACGGACAAACAACCAGCAAAACTTGTAAGCCAATTTTTTGGTAAAGTTCAGTAGCGATCGCTAACGCTGTAATTGTCTTACCACTACCCGTAGCCATCTTCAGCGTCCCTCGCCCTTGATTGGCAAACCAATTATCTACAGCTTGCCGTTGATACTGCCGTAGTTGGATAGAGGGGGGTATTCTGGGGCATCCCGATGGTGGCTGATTCGCTGCTGATGGATGTAGATGGTAATTGCCTTTAGCTTCAGCTAGCGACAAGAGCGTGTTTAGAGAGTGGTGATTATCCTTTACAGGCGAGCGTCCGTCATATAAATTCTGAGCTTGACGCTTATTTTCAACTTGATCAACATTCTTTGAGAACAACTTCACTCTCTCACTGCCCCTGTCATTAAAGCTTTTATACCAACTTGTGGTCTAAATTGTAATTCTTACATGGGGAAGTAGGTCAAGAATCTCACCCTACTAGGTTGAGGACACTGCTGGCTAGGAACAACTAGCAAGCGTAAGTCTTGTCTAGCGCTTTTGAGATTTACCTAGGTACGCACTTCTGGACGTTTCCCAAATCCGGATAGAGTACAAACTCTTTGTTCAAGAGTGCCTTAAGTGCAGACATTCTATCTGAATTGGCGGTAAGAGACACATTTCCCCAACTATCACCAAATGAACCTCTATCTTCCTTATATTTTGCTAGAGCAGAAACATAACGTTGTTTGTGTGACTGGGTTTTAAAGTGTTGCCAACGAAACAAAATAACTACATACAAAACAGACATAAATCTACTCTTAGGACGGTTGTGGCTTCGTGCTGTATCAAGCTATACCTTTACTAGGAGATAAAACCTGGCTTATGGATAGGTTTAATGTCTCTACTCATTTATACGTATTTATCCATCGAGTGAAGATTAGTTAACAAATACGAAATAACCATGAAAAACGCCACACTATCAAAAGAACATTTACCAGCGCACAATTCGATACCAAGGTTAGAGCTGTTACAAGCAATCATTAACAAGTTTTTAGAAAATACTGAAGAGTTTTTTACGTCTTACTTGGAGATGACTGGAAAGGCTTGGTGGGTCGAAATTGTCACCAAAAAGCCCGACTGTACCTATTACTTCGGACCTTTTGTGAGTCACAGGGAAGCTCAACTTGCTCAACTCGGCTACATTGAAGACTTAGAACAGGAAAGACCACAACTAATTGCTATCGATATTAAGCAGTGTCAGCCAAAAGAGCTAACGATTTTTGAAAATGAGTCTAGAAAGAAACTTAACGGTACTATTGCGCAAGACCTTAGCGCCTAGACAATAATCCTTGAACACAGACCTTAGGACTTACGCATAACCTCAAATTGTAGGGTGGGCATAGCCCACCATAACGCTATACGTAGTGCCTGAAGGCTCGATTTGCGTAAGTCCTGACCTGATGTAACGATTGAGGATTCAGTTACCTTTACGACTCAAGTCTTGATGGCTGTTAAGTTGTACAACGGTAAAAAATAAGCACCCACTTCAAACAAGAAGTGAGTGCTTTCACACAGAATCGGCAAGGCGAGTAGCCTCAACTAATACGCATCCTGCAACTCGTAAAAATCAGGCGAGATATAATCCTTCCGCAAAGGCCAGCCTATCCAATCTTCTGGCATCAAAAGCCGCTTTAGATTCGGGTGTCCTTCATAGATAATGCCGAACATATCGTAGGACTCCCGCTCTTGCCAATCGGCGGATTTCCAAATCCAGTACACTGAGGGCACTCTGGGATTCTCTCTAGGCAGGAATACCTTCAGCCGTATTTCCTCAGGTCGGTCAGCATTATCACTTAGTTTAATCAAGTGGTAGAAGCTAACCAAATCCTGTCCGGGTCCCACGTCATAACCGCCTTGGCACTGAAGGTAATTGAACCCATAGGCGTAGAGAGCGGTTGCAAGCGGTATCAGAAATTCTGGCTCCACCCGAATAAGTTCTACACCCAGGTGGTCACGCTCTAGAGCTTGATGCTCGAAGCCATTTTCTGTCAACCACTGAGAAACCTCGCCGACTTCAGCGAGGGCGGACTCCCCAGTCGTGGCTGGCGCTAAGTCTCCAGAACCCCCTGCCTCAGAAGCGGCTTGCTTAGACTCTTCTTCAGGCACGATTGACCTCCTCTTTCACTGAGGACTTGAGTGCTGGTGGTACTGGCATACCCATCGCTTCGGTCAATTCCTTGGGAGGAGTATAGCGTGTCTCAGACTGCAAGTACTTCCCAGTCAAGATTTCTGGCACAACGTTCATCTTGTGAGTTGTGCTGTAGTACCGATGGGTTTGATTGAGCTTCGCTCTCTCTTGCATAGACTCATCAGAAACTTTCTTACGCAGCTTAATAATGGCGTCGATAATTGCTTCCGGGCGAGGAGGGCAGCCAGGAATGTAGACATCCACAGGAATTAACTTATCCACACCTCGCACTGCTGTCGGGGAATCAACACTGAACATCCCGCCAGTAATGGTGCAGGCACCCATCGCTATCACATATTTGGGTTCTGGCATCTGCTCATAGAGGCGAACCAGCGCAGGTGCCATTTTCATGTTTATGGTACCTGCTGTAATAATTAAATCAGATTGCCTAGGGCTAGAACGAGGAACTAGACCAAAGCGGTCGAAGTCAAACCGAGAACCAATCAATGCCGCAAACTCAATAAAGCAGCAGGCTGTGCCATACAGCATAGGCCACAGACTGGAAAGTCTTGCCCAGTTGTATAGGTCGTCTACTGTCGTCAAGATGACATTTTCTGATAAATCTTGAGTAACTTGAGGTCGCTCAATAGGGTAGAGAATACTTTCTTTTTGCTGCTGTGTTAAAGCACCGTTGCCAGTGCTAGTGTTTGATTTCATGACCATTCCAGGGCTCCTTTGCGCCATGCGTAAACAAGAGCAACCACAAGAATTGCTATAAAAATTAGGGCTTCAATGAAAGCCAGAAGTCCGAGACGATTGAACGCAACCGCCCAAGGATACAGGAACACAGTTTCAACATCAAAAATCACGAAAACTAGCGCGAACATGTAGTAACGGATGTTGAACTGAATCCAAGCTCCACCTACTGGTTCCATGCCAGATTCGTATGTAGTACGCCGCTCTGGACCGCGAGTGCTGGGTCGCAGAAGCTTAGACGCAGCCAGTGCCAGGAACGGAACTAAACTGCAAGCCAGTAAGAAACCTAAGAGATACTCGTAGCCGCTAAGGACAAACACAATGGGTAACTGCCACTAAAAACTTGCGTTATTACTTCTTTACGCTAATTATAGAGGGTTTGAGGTTTTGTCCGACTTGAACAGACCTGGGCAAAATCATTTTTAAAAGCAATTGTAACTATTGACCATCCTGACCTTGGCGAGGGTACGGCAAGGGAGTTAGGGGAGATTTCTCAACCCATCCTCCCCACTTTCCCCACCTCTCTCATCGATTAGGTTTCGAGCTTCGCGTGAAAAGTCAGGGGGTGGAGTACGTCAATCCTGCTCATCTAATCCGCCTGGCAGATGCACGAATCCAAACTAAAGTTAAGGAAATCGCCTAGTTATGCGATAATTTTTAACATATATTTTAAGATTTGCTTCCTACTTTTCTCTGTGAGCAATGAGCGAACAAGCCAACGAGCAAACCCTAGCTGAACAGGCACCGGCATGTTACGAATGTCGCTCTTGCGGCTATGTCTACGAGCCGAACAAGGGAGATAGTAAAAGTGACGTTCCTCCAGGGACGCCTTTTGAAGAGTTACCAGATGAATGGCGCTGTCCTGTTTGCGGCGTTCGGACTTCTCAGTTTAACAATATTGGTGCGAGTGGTGCCCCTTCTGGGTTTGAGGCAAACCTGAACTATGGCTTGGGTGTCAACCGTTTGACCCCAGGGCAGAAAAATATCTTGATTTTTGGGGCTCTAGCCATAGGCTTTTTATTCTTTATAAGTCTCTACACCTTGCGATAAAATCAGCGCAATTTGGTTGCAGTTTTGGGATGATGACTTACTAGAAATTAGTTGTATTGTTGAGGGTGCGCTTTTAGGCGCTACCGCATTCCGGCTGGAAGAAAGGAGCACCTGGAGCTAGCCCATCCCCATGTGCGGGTATCAGTCAACCTGAGAAAGCACGATTACAGGAAGGATAGAAAATTCGCTTTTACAAGTTCTGGACGTTATGAGCTATTTTGTGAAAAAGCTGCAACAAATTGTAATATTAGTGGCGATCGCCCTCATTTGTGTCAGCTGTAAGTATGCTCAATCTTTGAGCTACAACCCTTGGCAGGTCATTCCCGTGCCAACCGAGGCTACCTTACAAGACGTTGCTTTTACAGGCAACCCTAATCATGGATGGGTTGTAGGCAGTAATGCCACAATTTTAGAAACAACAGATAGCGGCAAAACCTGGCAAGAGAGAAAACTAGAGCTAGGCGAGCAGAACTATCGCTTTACGTCTATAAGCTTTTCCGGTGATGAAGGCTGGATTACAGGAGAACCGTCAATCCTACTTCATACGACCGACAGCGGAGCATCTTGGTCTCGCATCCCCTTAAGCGAGAAGCTACCTGGTTCACCCAACACGATTGTCGCCCTCGGACCAAAATCAGCGGAGATGAGCACCACGGTTGGAGCAATTTATCAGACCAAAGATGCGGGTAAAACCTGGAAAGCAATGGTTGAAGAAGCGGTGGGGGTCGTGCGTAATATTTCACGCTCTGACGATGGCAAATATGTTGCTGTTTCTGCTAGAGGTAACTTCTACTCGACTTGGGAACCCGGTCAAAATGCCTGGGTACAACATAACCGCAACAGTTCTAAGCGTCTTCAGAATATGGGATATGGGAAAGATGGGCGTCTTTGGCTGTTAGCACGAGGCGGTCAGTTGCAGTTTAGCAGCACAGAAGATCTAGAAGCTTGGGAAGATACTATCAAGCCGGAGTTTTCCACAAGCTGGGGATTACTCGATTTAGCCTATCGAACACCCAATGAAATTTGGGTAGCAGGTGGTAGTGGTAATTTGCTTTGTAGTCTGGATGGTGGGAAAACCTGGCAAAAAGACCGCGAGATTGAGGAAGTGCCCTCCAACTTGTACAAAATTGTTTTCATAACACCAGAACAGGGATTTATCATTGGTCAGAAGGGTCTTTTACTAAGGTATGAACAAACCTCACAAGCGGCTTAAAAGCTAGTGAAATCGTGCTTGAATTAATATAAGGCGATTTCGTATTATAGTGAGTGTATCAAGCTCGATTGATTACTGATGTTATCGGTCATTAGTTATCAGTTATTTCCAAATGACTAATGACCAATGCTCAATAACAAGGGAGTATAAAATAAGTAATTAAACGGTCTTGACAGAAGGTTTTAACTGTTATTGGAAGGAGGAATAAGCCATGTCGGGTTCAACTGGAGAGCGCCCTTTTGGGGATATTATTACAAGCGTTCGTTACTGGGTAATTCATAGCATCACTATTCCTGCTTTGTTTATTGCAGGCTGGTTATTCGTGAGCACGGGTCTTGCTTACGATGCGTTTGGGACGCCTCGTCCTGATCAGTATTTCACCCCAGATCGGCAAGAGTTGCCAATTCTGAGCGATCGCTATAAAGCTACTCAGCAAATTGATCAATTCTCAGGTCAGTAGTTGTAAAACAGGTTTAAAACAATGACAAGTAATACTCCCAATCAGCCAGTTTCCTATCCAATCTTTACGGTTAGATGGCTGGCTGTTCATACGCTGGCTGTACCTACAATTTTCTTCTTAGGCGCAATTGCCTCAATGCAGTTCATTCAACGATAGGAGAAACACTTATGCCAGAGCGTACTCCCAACCCGAATAACCAACCGGTTGAACTCAATCGGACTTCGCTTTACTTAGGTCTATTACTGGTTTTTGTTCTCGGTCTTCTGTTTTCCAGTTATTTCTTCAATTAACTGGATATGGCGGTAAGCCTTGTTGTGTTGAATTAGGAGGTAGAAATTATGACTAGAAGTGGAAAAATTCCTTTGTGGATTGTTGCAACTGTTGCCGGAACCGGCGTACTCGTAATTCTTGGTCTTTTCTTTTACGGTGCCTACGCAGGACTTGGTTCCTCTCTGTAGAACTCACTGAAGCTGAGATTTATGAGTCATTAATTTGATGCTTGTTTGATACCTAAATACTCATCAAAAGCTTATACCGCTGGTTTAAATCAAACCAGCGGTATTTTAATAAATGTGTAGTTTTTGCTAGCTTTCACAAAGTAGGGAGTAGTGAAGGGTGAGTAGGCAGTGGGAATGAGAGAGAAACATTCTGATTGAACCCAATAGGCGATCGCTCATAATCAAGAATGAAAATCTCTTTTCTCCCCTACCCCCTGCTTCCTGCTCGTCTGCCTATTTTCAAGATAGGGTTTTGCTTTCTAAACTCACTGCTAAACCATCATCACTCCACCGACAGGACTTGGGCCCATTGCACCGGAATAGACCAAGCCTCGGTTTGTATCCAGGGTCAAAATTGCCCCATCCCGAATGATTTTCGTGGCATCTTTAACGCCTACGATTACGGGTACCCCTAGACGTAAGCCAATTATCGCTGCATGACTGGTTAGACTTTCCTCTTCTGTGATAATCCCAGCCGCCTTACGAATCGCCTCCACATACTCGACATTGGTTGATGGTACTACAAGAATTTCTCCAGGGTTAAAGTTTCCAATTTCTCTAGCACTGTGAGCCACGCGGGCCAGACCGCTCACCGATGCCTGACCAATGCCAATTCCTTGACCGAGAACGGCTGTCACGACCTCTACTTTAATCAAGTCGGTTGACCCAGGAACGCCTTGGAGTGTACCAGCAGTCATCACCACCAAATCTCCTTCAGAGAGGAGCTGTTTTTCCTGAGCTACGTTGATTGCCGCCTGGAAAGTCTGACCAGTAGAAGGTAAATCTAGCACTAGCAAAGGTCTGACGCCCCAAACGAGCTGTAGTTGTCGCGCCACATCCACATGGGGGGTTACAGCCAGAATTGGTGTGAAGGGTCGGAACTTCGAGACATTTCGTGCTGTGGCACCAGTCTTGGTCAGGGTCATAATTGCAGCTGCCTGCAATTGCTCGGCAATTTGACCGACTGCCTGAGAAATGGCGTTAGGAATCGAGCGGCGGGTATCCTTTACATTACTAGCAATTTGTTCCTGCTCAATACGAGTGGCAATCCGTGCCATTGTCTCTACCGCTTCAACAGGGTATTTACCAACCGCGGCTTCATTCGAGAGCATCACGGCATCGGTGCCATCAAGGATGGCATTGGCAACATCAGAAACCTCTGCACGAGTGGGTCGAGGTGAGTGAACCATGCTGTCCAACATCTGGGTTGCCGTGATAACCGGGATTCCCAGTCTATTTGCTGTGGCAATCAGCCGCTTTTGCAGAATAGGGACATCCTCTGCTGGCAGTTCAACACCTAGGTCGCCTCTGGCAACCATAACGCCATCAGAGAGTGAAAGAATTGCCTCCATTTGCTCAATGGCTTCGTGCTTTTCAATCTTGACAATTACTGGTGTTTGCTTGCCAGCACTGGCAATTAGTTCTTTAATCTCCAGCACGTCGTGGGGATTACGGACAAAGCTTAGGGCGACCCAATCCACACCCTGATCTAGACCAAACATTAAATCCTGTCGGTCTTTATCCGTCATCGCTTTAATTGACAGGTAGACACCGGGGAAGTTAACGCCTTTGTTATTGGAAAGTGGACCGCCGACGATGACGCGACAGTGTAAGGCTCGTTTAACTCGGTCTACCTCTTCGACTAGCATCTCCACTCTGCCATCGTCTAGAAGAATGGTGGCTCCGGCTGGGACTTCGTCTGCCAGTGGCTCATAGGTAACAGAACTAATTTCCTGGGTGCCGGGGATAAGTTCGCTGGTTAAGGTGAAGCGATCGCCTTTATCGAGAATAATCGACCCGTTCTCAAACTTCCCTAGGCGAATTTTCGGACCTTGCAAGTCTTGTAAAATGCCAACTGGCTGATTGAGTTCAAAACCAGTCTGGCGAATCAGGCGAATACTGCGCTGGTGGTCTTCATGAGTGCCGTGGGAAAAGTTGAGTCGCAAAGTGGTGGCACCAGCTTTGATCAGTGCCTTCAGAACGTCTGGGCTATTGCTGGCAGGGCCAATCGTGGCAACAATTTTTGTCCGACGTAGAGATTTTTGCAGTTGCATAAACAGTGATGCGATGAGTGAGCAGAGAAAAACAACTAAAGCACGGCACGATAGAACGGATTATTTTGAGAGGTCAGTTGGCACCAAGTCAACTGATGGAGGAACCATTTGGCTTATAGTCTCACAAATTTTTGCTCCAACGTTATCAGCTGTCGGACTCCAGTACACTCTTCTAGAGGTGGATTCTACTATCCGGTATTTTCGTTTTTTTCCAATTCCCCTGACACACGGCTAATTTTTAATTAGCTAATTATCGGTTGAATCCGATCGCACCTTTAAGCTTAGTGTCTGTCAGATTAGCACCGCTCAGATTAGCATTAACTAGAGAGGCTTTCTCTAAATTTGCCTGACTTAGGTTGGCATGACTCAGGTTAGCACCCGACAAGTTTGCCCCTGTCAAGTCGCACAGTCTCAAGTTAGTGTAAGTTAAGTTGGTACCTGTCAACTTGGCACTGATGAGACTGGCATTTTCCAGAGTTGCCCCAATCATGCTGGCACTCGTTAGGTCAGCAGAACGGAGTAGTGCTTGCCGCAGGTCAACACCATCCAAGTTGGCATTGGTAAGGTTGGCGCTGTGCAGGTAAGCCGAGTGGAGGATAGCACCCGTTAGTTGAGCGCCTGTGAGATTAGCGATCGCAAATTTGGCATTTGTCAAGTCAGCACCCTTCAGGTTCGCCGCACTCAGATTAGCACGATTGAGACCCGCCCCCTTCAAATTCGCTCTCCCAAGGTCAGCACCCGTCAAATCAGCACTCCGGAGATTAGCCGAAATCAAAACCACATTCGGAAGCTTTGCTCCAGAGAGAACCGCATTATTCAAATCAACTTCATTTAAATTAGCCTGACTCAAGTTAGCATCACTCAAATTAGCACTATTGACATTGGCATTATCCAGATTTGCACCACTCATCTGAGCACTCGTAAGATTAGCTGCACTAAGATTCGCAATTTTCAATTGCGCTCCTTTTAAATTTGCCTTAGTTAGATTAGTAACTGCCAAGTTCGTTCGAATCAGGTTAGCTTTTTCCAAACTGGCGTTAGTCAAGATGGCATAACTTAACTGTGCTTCCTCCAAGTTGCCACCAGTCAACCGAGCACCTGTGAGGTTAGCGCCAGTCAAGTCAGCTTTTTGAAGGCTTGTCTCCCGCAAATCAGTAACGACTCTTTGCTTGTCCTTTTGCCTTACCTGTAGTTTTGCCTGCTTTAAGTTTGCACCCGTGAGGATAGCTTTAGATAATTGAACACCTCTCAACTCAGCACTGCTCAGATTAGCACCCGTTAGATTAGCACCCTTAAGCTGGGCACCGTCTAGCTTGGCACCGCTCAGGTTTGCCTGCTGAAGATTAGCACCCTCTAGCTGGGCATCTGTCAGGTCACACTTAGGACAGGCATTGGTAGCCCGCAATTGTTCCAAGTCTTTGGGATTAGCGGCATTGGCAGCTGTGGCAAACCCTTGGGTAAGTAAAAAGTAAAAAGTAAAAAGTAAAAAGTAAAGAGGAAGCGTTTTTTTTTCCTTTTGAACTTGTGAACTCCTGAACTCCTGAATCCTTCTCTGGTCAGTCATAGTTTAATATCAGCCACGATATTGAATACGATAAATCCGGTTATTGGCTTCTTCAGTAACCAAAAGACTGCCATCAGGGAGTACTAGTAAACCCACAGGGCGTCCCCAAGTGGTTGGTCCAGATGGATTCGTCAGAAAACCCGTCAGAAAATCTTCGTAATTACCTTGAGGTCGTCCAGAGGCATCAAAGGGAACAAACACAATTTTGTAGCCGGTGCCCTCATTGCGATTCCAAGAGCCACGCATAGCCACAAAGGCTCCATTACGATATTTTTCGGGAAAGGTTTGTCTGTCATAAAATTGCAGTCCCAAAGCTGCCGAGTGAGCCTGGAAAAGGACATCGGGAGTCTTAGTTTTGGCTACCAAGTCAGGACGTTTGCTTTTACCACTAACGGTCTGACGAGGCTCGATCAGATTTGGTGCCAGGTAGGCATAGGGCCAGCCGTAGAATTCCCCTTGTTGTATGCGGGTGAAGTAATCTGGCACAAGGTCATCTCCAATTCCGTCCCGTTCATTAACGGTGGCGTAGAGTTCGCCAGTGGTGGGGTGAAAGTCGAGTCCCACTGGGTTACGCAGTCCGGAGGTAAAGGTCTGCTGGTTGGAACCATCCAGGTTCATCACCTGTACAGAGGCGCGGGGCAGGGGTTCTTCATCAACGTTAGAGCGTGACCCAACTGAGACGAAGAGCTTTGTCCCATCAGGTGAGGCGACTACGTTGCGTGTCCAGTGTTGGTTGTAACCGCCAGGAGTTAGGTCAGTAATTTTTTGACCTTTACCTGTGAGTTGCTGTTGTCCTTTTGTGTAGGGAAACCGTAGGACAGCACCCGTGTTAGCAAGGAAGAATGAGTCACCGGCAAAGGTCATCCCGAAGGGAATACTTACTCCATTTTGGTCTGTTGCAAAGGTTTTACTAACATCGGCAACGCCATCACCATTGGTATCACGCAATAAGCGAATGCGGTTTTGTCTTGTCTCTGTTACTAAAACATCACCACTGGGAGTTAAGGTTAGCCAACGTGGAGCGTCCAAATCTTCAGCGTAGACATTGACTTGGAATCCTGCTGGTACGTTCAGTGTGGGGTTTGATGGTATCGCTACGACATTGGGTGAGTTGGAAGCGCTATTGGTAGCGAACGGTTTGGGCAAACTATCGACGGTGATTTTGATGGATTTTGCTGTCAGGGTTTTGGTCGGTACGACGTTTTTGGTTGGGGTGGAAGTATTGTCTTGGGATGACTCAGCGGGTTGGGGCGATTCCTTTTGAGATAGCTTTTCTTCCCGCTGGGCGTTAGAGGCTATAGGTTGTTCTCTTGAGGTACCGATCGCGCTACAAGCTGTAGTTGTAGTCACGAACAGCAGGAGCATCAGGAAACGCAAGAGTTTCATGGCAATAAGTGATATAAAATTGCGACTTATATCTAGGGTAGTTCTTGAAACCAGCCGTAATGCGTAAGTGTTGGTTCAAGCCTGGATGCAGATGTATGACTATCTGCTAGAGATTGCCTTTGTACCAGATTTACCCGAAAACAAATCTAAAGAAATGTTGCATATTTGGCATTTTTCGATTAAATTTAATTACATAAACAAACTAATAAGACATATCGAAAGTAGTGGAAAAACAACAGCCTAAATTTGGTTTTACTCCTTTTGCTGAAACATTAAATGGTCGTTTGGCGATGCTGGGCTTTGTTATTGGCTTAACGATTGAGTGGTTCACGGGTCAAAACATCCTGCAACAAGTTGGTCTGATGTAATGAGCCAGTACTCTCATTAGATTGACCTGACTGAATCGAAGGTTTTTAATAGCGGTAAGGAGAAAGCGGTTTTGGGTTTTAGTTCAGCGGCTGGTCGTCATTTCGCGATCGCTCTACTGGCTGCTCTCGTGGCAGGAATTATTGAAATTTTTCTTTTCTAAGCTTATAAAGTCTTGCGGCTAAAGGGGTGAGAAAGTGGCTCTCACCCTCTTTCTTGCGCGATATCGGTGCTTGTAGGAAGGTTTGGGTGATCGCATCTACAGATTTTCCATTACCCTCTCTCTTCGGTTGGCGGTTCTTTCGCTTGGGTTAAAGACAACACTACAATCGCCTTTTGACAGTAAATATCAAAACACATTAATAAATCATAAAACACTTTAAAGAAATCTTCTCCAGCCTCTCGTCTCCAACATTTGTGGAACTTGCTAACACTTAGTATGAGCGCGATCGCACCATTTTCTCCTTGATTTTGTACCCTCATCTTCATAGCACTCTCCCTGAAAAAGTAAACTTACGTATCATTTAGTTGTACTTTTAGGAAATAGTAGTAAATTGGAAATTGAAGCTACAAAGCTTCTCTGACAGAAACTACAGCGAAGTTCACAGTAAACAAAGAGGTAAAAAAACGCTGTTTCATCTAACATCTGTCTCATCAAACAACAACAGCAGCACTCAACAGAATGCTGATATTTCCTAAGCTGAAAAACTGGGAGTCATGCAACTGAACCGTACAATTCAGTGTAACTCCGTGTTGAATTGCCCAAGAGAGGAAATCACTCAGTAACTTCTACAGTAGTGCTGCTTTTGTTTTAGAAATTAGACCGGATTACTCTTATTCAAACTACGCTACAGATTGCTCGGGTTAGTATTCCGGCTCCTCATTCGTCAAGTATTTTGGCTTGAGCTTCGTCCCTCCAAAATCTAAAATTGGCAAGCGAGCATCCCAGGTGTGCAAATACATATTCTTGTGAGGTAGGTGTTGCACTGGTTACGCCCCGCCACACTAATGCATGCCACAACTATAGGACGTGCAGGATGCCCATCCCACAAGAACACTAATAAACCTAAGCACTTCCAGGCAGTAAGTTATCATTAAGTAATGTAAATAGATACAAAAATCAGAGTAAAAGTTATGGTGCTATTTGGATTTGGTAAAAAGCCATCCCTGCCTACTCCTGAAGAGGCATTACCAGGACGAACGGAGTCCATGCAAGTACCCTCGACTCACTTTGTCAACGGTAATCCGTTGAAGCCTCCTTATCCAGATGGAATGGAGATAGCGATGTTTGGCATGGGATGTTTCTGGGGAGCAGAACGCAAATTTTGGCAGCAAGACGGAGTTTTTACAACAGCCGTTGGCTATGCAGCCGGAATAACGCCAAACCCAACATATAAGGAAGTATGTACGGGCATGACGGGTCACAACGAAGTGGTTTACGTTGTTTTTGACCCCAAAGTGATTAGTTACGAATTACTCCTGAAAATCTTCTGGGAGAGCCACAATCCTACTCAAGGTATGCGCCAAGGTAATGACGCTGGTACCCAGTATCGTTCAGGAATTTATGTGTATTCCGAGAGCCAAAGAAAGTTAGCTGAAGCCTCGAAAGACGCTTATCAGCAAGCCCTTAAGGCATCAGGCTACGGAACTATCACAACTGAAATCATTGATGCTCCTGAGTTTTACTACGCAGAAAGCTATCATCAGCAGTACCTTGCCAAAAATCCAGATGGGTATTGTGGTCTAGGGGGTACAAAAGTTTGTTTGCCTACAACGACTAATGCTTAAAATGTTGGTCTGGCTTTAGGCGATCGCTCGTAGACATCCCCAGACACTTCAAGCCGGAGTAAAGTTAATCACAACTTAGATAGAAAAGCCTGTAGTAGTGATTGATCTAGCGTCACCTACAGGTTTTTTATCGACAGCAAGGTGTTACGTCCCCATAGACGTTACCTGAAAAACTAAACTTACGTATCATTCTTGGTAAATTGTCTCGTCTTCTGTGCGCCACGCTGGATCAACGATGCAGATAAATACCAGTGGCTCTGTTCCACAATTGTGAATAAACTGCCTGGCATCAGGAGGAATATACACGGCATCCCCCGGTTCCACTTGCTGAGTTTCATCATCAATGTGCATCTCACCCGTACCACTGAGGATGTAGTAAACCTCTGATGTCTTCAATGCGTGTGGTTTAGAAGTTTGCCCTACTGGAACAATGGCATGGGCTAAACTGTAGCGCAACTCTAGTGGCTGCTTATCCGGGTGCAATAGCTCTCGCAGTTGAGTACCATCACCAGCGATGAATTCTGTACAAGCATTCAGCTTTTGAATTAGCATAAATTTTTATCCTGATCACCAGATGGCGAGACTTCTTTCTAAGTCATACTAATCCGATGATTCTTTGAGCAATAGTCCAAACAGTGAATGGCAGTCTCAGTGTTGGCGATGGAGGGATTTACTGAACACTTCAAGCGGTGATCGTTATTGAAAAACTGACATCCAGTACAAGGAATTTGATGCATGCGTTTTGCAGTAGTCATAGTTGTTCTAACTGCTGACAAAATGGTTAACAAGAAGAGAATGATGAATCCCCAAGTTAAGCAAAAGCACAGTGGCACCAAGTAGGGCTGGATAGCGTGAACCAGCGGATATAGAAGTTGAAACATCAGCTATTTTTTGTAGGAAGAACAAGAAAAATTAAGACGTAGCAATTAATTTGGCTTTGGAAAAGGTTCTGCCTGCTTTGATACTTCAGCTCTGTAGGCTTAGAGCAAAGTTTACTGTAGGACTAGCTAAATCTTTAACAACAACAGCACTCCAGACAGACTTGCTGAGTGATTTCCTGCTTTGAGCGATTAGATACGGAGTAGCACTGAATTAAACATTTCAAGCGCATTGCTCCCAAATTTCTATCTTAGGAAATATCAGCGTTCTTGTTGAGTGCTGTTGTTTGATGAGACAGATTTTAGATGAAACAGCCTTTTTTACCTCGTATGTCTAATGTGGACTATGCTGTACTATCTGTCAGAGAAGCTTTTCCGCTTCAATGTTTAATTTACCACTCTCTCTAAAAAAAACGAGCGAATGAAATCTAAGTTTACTTATCTTAAGTAAACTCTACTGTAATTTTTAAATAAATTTAAGCAGAACCTAACGCCCGTTGACCTGATCCCGCATCTATTTAGTAGACGCCCTTCATAAGGGAGAAGCTAAAAGAATGCAGGACGAAGGTATTGATTCAAACCGACAGTTATAAAGATAGATAACTAGAAAGGAATATCATCTAGATCCTGTTGATTCTCTAGGTTTGCTGAAGCCGAACGTCGAGTTGTAGAGGGTTCAAACGTTGACTCAGTGGTTGGAGCCGCATAATCTCTATCGAGATCATCTGGCTCAGATATCGGTGCCGATTGCCGAGGCGACCTCATTGGTACAACAACATTATTGGATTTTGAGGAAACTGTGGGTGCCGGGGTTTCGTAAGTTGTGGAAGATACGGCAGTATGTGGCTCAAAAGCAGTATCCGCTCCCAGTTTATAAATCCGGGAAGCCGTCAATTCAGCACGTTTTTCCTTGAACCCTTCTGACCGCTCAATAGTATTCATGCTTAAGCGTCCTTCAATCACCACGCGATCGCCCGCTGAATAATTTTCCTTGATTTCGTGGGCAAAATTGCCCCACCCTATAACTTTTAACGTTATTGGTGGATCTTCAGACCGTTGACTAGGAAACTGAACCAGCATTTGGGCAAGGGGTGTTTGATTATCAGGGGTGTAACGGAGTTCTGGATCTTGAATGATTTGTGCCATTAAGATACAGCTATTCATAGTTCAAGTCTCCTAGAGCTTTTGGTGTCTGCCTACTCTTTTTTAAACCACAACTGCTTACTTAATCACATCTAATTACGATGCAATCGGTTGAAGACAGTGGACACGCTTTTTGATACGTGGGAATAGCAGGTAAAAAAAAAAGGACAAAGGAGTCCGTGAAATGCTTCAACGTTGTCCTTATCCATAATAGAACAAGTGTACCAAACCGCCCAGTGAGGAAAAAGGATAAAAAAGTTTTTTTCTTGCTTCACAAAAAGGCGGTCGGAAAGCTTAGTCGCACAGCAGAGGTGAGAGGAACGACCACCCGACCGCCGTTATAGGTCAGTTGTTAGCGGGACTTAAACGAAAATTAAGAGCGGATATAAGTAGAAGGCTGAGGTAGCAGACATTCTACATTGAGGATTGGGGGATGAAACAGACTCCTCCCGCCGCTATGCCCGCTTGCTTTGACAGATGGTGCCATCGATTCGATGATGTCTTAAAACATCTTGCTCAAAAACGGGAGTGTAGAAACTATATAGCGGGATTAATTGGGGAAAGCGAACCCAAAAACCGCTCTCAAATGGCGAATAACGCGCAAGGAGTGACGTAGCACAGATTACAGCACTTTTGGACACAAGCCCCTTGGGAGTCACAACAGGTGAATCAGCGCCGAGTGATAGTGATCAATCAGTGTTCAAAAACCCTCATCAGTCGGGAATTTAGCCTAATCATTGATAAGTCAGGTCATAGCAACAGTGGCAATTTTAAGCAGGGAATAGGACGGCAATACATTGGAAAAGCGGAAAAACCGATAACGCCATAGTGGAAGTAACCACTCATCTATATGAGGGTGCCCAAAGTTTGCCCTGAGATATAGAGTTATATCAACATGCCAGTTGTTTGCCCTAAGGAAACAAAGACGCAGAAATTAAGAAGAAGCCGGAGTTAGCGTTAAGTTTAATTGAGCCCCGTTTAGCGAGAGGATATCGACCCGGACTGGTGCTGATAGATGAAGGCTATCGAAATAACACAGCCTTTGTGCTTGAACTGGAAAAAAGGCAGCTCAAGTATTGAGCAGGAGTGGCAAAAAACCGCCAAGTAATAATTGATGCTCAAGGAAATCATCGAGAAGAAATACCTTTAGCAAGAAAGGCTCTTATGCAAAGGGAAGAAGGCAGAAGGAAAATCCTTCTGCCTTCTTCACCAAGGTTTCTGGCGAAGGATTTGGATCAAGGGTTACAATCCCCCACTGAAGGTATTCAGTGGCTGGGAGTGACTGGGGGAAACAATCCCCCTGACACTCCCCCCTTCTGCCTTCCTTCTTCTGCCCTCTGCCTTCTTCAAATCCTTTTATAACAATGCTTCAGCTCTAGGAGCTTCTACACCATGCTCGTGTTCAACAAAATCCTGGACGTAGCTGCGATACTTCCGCAGGCTGTCATCAACCCAATCCCGATCCTCACTATTGGCAAATATATGCACCAGAGGCTCTCCAGCATCGGGTAGAATTAACACCCAATTGTCCGTGTAGAGGTCTACAATCTTCACTCCATCGACCAACTCCAAGTTTTCACTGGAATGAGTTTCCACAAGATGACGCATGAGCGATCCCTTGACGGTCCAAGGGCAACGAACCGTGTAGGTTTTGTGGCAAACGCGAGGGAGATCGGTGCGAATTTGAGCAAGCGATCGCTCCTGTACCGTCAGCATCTCGATCAACTTCGCGATACAGAACATCGCATCAAATCCTGGATGAAGCTGCGGGAAAATAAAGCCCATTTCCCCACTGCCTGCCAATACTACATTGGGATTCGTCTGAGATGCCTCCATCAACGCCGTGGGATTGGCTTTGGTGCGAATTACCTTGCCATCATGCAGTCGGGCAATTCGCTCCACTGCACTAGATGCATGCACCGGTACCACCACGGTACTTCTGGGATAAGCCGTCAGCATGACGCTCGTCATCAGCGCCGTCAACAGCTCGCCCCGAATCGGGATTCCCGATTCATCCACTAAAGTCAGTTGTTCGCCATTCGCTGCCACCTGCACGCCAAAATTAGCTTTCAGTGCCTCTACCACATGACCCAACTGAGTTAGCAATCCCTCTCGTTCATAGTTTGAGAGTGAAGTTTGGTGCAAACTGGCATTGAGGACTACAGCATCACAACCAAACTTCGCCAACAGTATCGGTAGTACCGCACCTGAAACTGAGTAAGCGTAGTCAATGACTACCTTAGAGCTGCTGTGGCGAATGGCTTCAATGTTCAGATTCTTCTCAAAGCCGATGCTGTAGAGATCCAGCACTTGGCTGGGATAGCCGACATTACCAATTTCATGAATTTGCGATCGCCGCAAATCCTCCTTAAAATAAGCTCCCTCAATTTTCTTCTCTTGCCCCTTGGAAATATTAATTCCCTTGGAGTCAAAAATTTCTATGAGAATGTAGTCCTGTCGGTCTGGATGTACTCGCACATGGATTCCCCCAACAACTGAAAGAGTTGGTGTCACTAGGCGAGCTACAGGAATTGACGTGGCTTCCAGGTTCTGAATATTGACCCCGACAGACATTAAACCCGCAATTAAAGCCCGTGAAACCATCCGGGAAATACTGCGTTGGTCACGGGATATCGCCACCTGCGTACCTGGCTTTAAGGTAGAACCATAAGCGGCTCCTAACTTAACAGCAAATTCTGGGGTAATGTCAATATTTGCCAACCCTTGAACGCCACGCTGACCGAAAAGATTGCGTTGAGCGGTGTTTCCCCAAATTAGGTTGATATTTAACGTGGCACCCGATTCAATTCTCTTGCTCGGCCAGACGCGTACAGTGGGACTAACTTGCGCTTCTTCTCCAACGGTTGAAAGCGAACCAACTACAGCACCTTCCAACACATGAGCGCGACGATCTACCCGAGTTCCTCGGCAAATTACACAGGCACTAAGATGAGCTTCCTCACCAATAATTGCGCCATTCCAGAGAATCGGTCGCTTCAGGTCAGCATCGGCAGCGACAGTAACATTATCACCAATTACTGTACCCGCTTCGATAGTTACCCGTGGACCAATGCGGCAGTTGCTGCCAATTAGTACTGGACTTTCCAGCTTAGCCGTGGGGTCAATGAACGTGTTCTTACCGATCCACAATCCCGACTTCTGTTCCTCGTAAGCATAGTCCAACTGTACCTTTTGGTGCAAAGCATCGTACTGCGCTTCGCGGTAGGCATCCAAGTGACCTACATCACACCAGTACCCCTCTGCAATGTAACCGTACATTGGCTCATCTTTTTTCAGCAACAAGGGGAACAGGTCTTTTGAGAAGTCACATTCCTCATTAACTGGCAGATAATCTAAAACTGATGGTTCCAGAATATAAGTGCCAGTGTTAACCGTATCGGAAAAAATTTCGCTTGTCGAAGGTTTTTCTAAGAACCGCCGAATGCGCATTTGTTCATCCGTAATCACGACCCCAAACTCAACCGGATTGGGAACGCGGGTCAGAACCAGTGTTGCTTTCGATTTGTTGCTTTTATGAAATTCAATGGCGGCGCTCAAATCAAAATCAGTGATACTGTCGCCACTAATCACTAAAAACGTGTCATCCAATAATTCCGCAATGTTTTTGACACAACCTGCAGTACCCAGCGGCTGGTCTTCCTCCACGGCATATGTCATTTGTACGCCAAAGTCACTGCCGTCTTGGAAGTAGTCTCGCATGACATCTGGGAGATAGTGCAATGTTGCAACAATCTCGGTAATCTGATGTCGCTTGAGCAAATTGATAATGTGTTCAGCGATAGGTCGATTAAGAATCGGGACCATCGGCTTGGGAAGATCGCACGTCAGCGGCCGTAGACGTGTCCCCGAACCGCCAGCCATCAGCACTGCTCGCATAAGTCCTCCTAATTGCGCTGTTGCGCGCTTTACGGTGTGGTTTCGTATGTTTACGTTCCGTTACCTACTTCTAATAGTCTCCTATGATCGTGAAATTTGCGGTATCCTCCCCAAGAAGAGAATTGATTTGACAAAAGGTAATTTGTTTGCTATGGCTAAAGACGCGTTGTAAATTCATGGCTTACATCGGTTCTCAGCCACCGTATTGAAGGATTGAATTTTACGTAGCAGCACAAAGAAAGCGCGTAAGGTAGGAGCTAGCCAAAATGTGAAAAGCCGCTTTCTCATACGCGTGACGCTACCACTGAGCAAAAGATAGACTAGAACTGGATCTAATGCTACTTTGACCTGTAGTAGGAATCAATTCCGGAAATTGCCCTACACTCCCAAGGGCTTTTGCTGTACGTTGCCGTCAGGGGAGCCTTTCAAGCCAGGTAGTTTTGTAGACATGCGGAAATTGACTGTCGCCTGCTTCAACAAAGTGAACCGAGTCAGTCATTATGGGGGTTGATTAAATGAATTTAGCTATTTTGATTTTGTTAGGGATCTATGGGTACGGGGTGTGGAAATTCTGGAAAGGGTTTGAGCGGACTAACTTCTCCCGCAGTTTGCCCAACCGAGTTTCTTTGGCATTGTTATGGCCAGCGTTGATCATTGTTAATTCCTCCTATCGCAAAAACTTTACTAAAGCTTTGAAGGGTTAAGAATTAACAGGTAGCTTTGAGCGGTGAGTAGGCATTGCTAGGCATTGGTGGACGCCTGTGGCTGATAGGTGGTACGACTGAGAGTGCCATGTTGGCTCAGGCGATCGCCTTACTTGAGCTGCCCTGTAGTGTAACTGTGACAACAGCGGCAGCCGAAACGCTTTATCCCAAGATGCCAACATTAGGGATTCAGGTAGGGCGTCTGGATGCTGATCAGTTAAAGCAGTTTTTGCACGAGCAGCAAATAGTCGCTATTTTAGATGCCTCCCATCCTTATGCTGTGGAAATTTCAAAGATGGCGATCGAGGCAGCAACCGCACAGAAAATTCCCTACTTACGCTTCGAACGCCCAGTCGTTGATGTTCAAGCCAACACCTCACAAGTAATTTCGCTTGACAGCTTTGGAACCCTTCTAGCTGGTAACTATCTTTACAAACAGAGGGTACTTCTCACTGTCGGTTACAAAGCGTTATCCCTGTTCCGTAGCTGGCAAGACCGCTCAACCCTATTTGCCCGAATTCTCCCAGCTGTCACGTCCCTGGAAGCCGCTATAGCCGCTGGATTTAGTTCAGATCGGGTAATAGCCTTGCGTCCTCCTGTAAGCGCTGAGTTGGAAAAGGTACTCTGGCGTCACTGGGACATCTCGCTGGTAGTAACAAAAGCTTCTGGCGTTGCTGGAGGAGAAGATATCAAGCAATCCGTTGCAGCCGAGTTAGGCATTCCACTGATAGTAATTGCCCGCCCAGTTGTTGAGTATCCCCAGCAAACCAGCGATTTCTCTGTAGCATTAAAGTTTTGCCAGAGTCATATCGGGTCTACTTGAATACTCATCGTCTTAGCTGCCCTAACTAACTTACGAACTCCGGTACCTATCAACTGAGAAACAGTTCACGAATACCAGCACTGCCGATTTCTACTGCCAGTGCTGCAAGCAAGAAACCTATACCTATCAACTGAGAAATAGTTCACGAATACCAGCACTGCCGATTTCTACTGCCAGTGCTGCAAGCAAGAAACCTAGAAGTTTGGTAATGATTATCGCGCCTTCCGGACCAAGCAATGGATCAATGCGGCTTGCCTGACGCACAATCAACCAGCTCACCAACATAGCCGATACAATACCAAGCACAACGCTTATGTGAGCATTAGGAGATTCCGACATCAATAGCATTACTGTAGTGAGTGTTCCTGGTCCAGCTAATAAGGGCAAAGCCAGTGGAGTAATCGCTACATCCCGCCCCTGCTCGATGACTGGTGTATCGAGTTCTCCCTCTAGCATGCGTAAAGCAATTATGAGCAGAAGCAGTCCCCCAGCTACCCGCAAAGACCCCATACTGATGTCCATGTACTTCAAAACCCATTGACCAGCAAAAGCGAATGCCAGCAGCACAGCGGTCGCCACAACACTAGCTCGATCTACCACACTGTGTCTTTGCTCGGGTTCCATGCCCTTTGTCAGAACTAAAACAAGGGGTAAATTTCCTAAGGCATCTACCAAGACAAAGAGAGCAACAAAGGTTTTGATAAAGATAGAGATATCCACAGCTAGAGTTTAGAAGAGATTTACTCAACTGTAAGGGTAATGCCGTCTAGTTTCCCACATTCGGCTAGTCGATCTGCTATGAATCCGCTGCTCTTTCCTAGCTAACGAGGATTACTGGTACATCTTCATTCAAGTAATAGGAAATAGCCGTTGTCTAGCACTGCTGGGTAAATGATGGACTTCAGTGTTTTCTACACCCTGCTTTTACTCATACTTTACATTTTAAGCAGCGACTCCAAATTTCTGTTTGTTTGTCAAGCTTCGATTACACAGTTGCTCTGTGTTAATTCTTACGCTCGAAGAGAAACCCAGGCTTTTAGAAATTTGCGCTCTTGTATGTCCTGTGTGTTCTTATCGATTCAGATCTCTGCTTCCTGCCTTGTTATGCGGTTAGCGTAGCGGAGCATTAGCACAGGCAGTTGGTTAGAGTTATTGATCACTAGGCTAACTAGAAGCCACAGAGTTCATGTAAACATCGCGAACTTACGCATCTCAGATCTCTTGCTCTCAAAGGGAGCCGCTTCGCTAACGTTTCTTTGAAGCTCTGCTTTAGTTTCCCACGCATGTGACATCACACCACGGGTTTTGTTTAAGAGGCGATCGCTACTTTTTCTTTGAGACTACCGCAGGAGAGTTGCCTAGATTGCAATAGCTCACGAGACTCTTGCCTCACTCTACCCTCCATTGCTTCTTGCTGTAATGTAATGAAAGCCTTAAAGTCTTCCCAGTCGTACTTCGTTAATAAAAGCTGGCGCAACTGATCTTCTGCTTCTAGCGTCAGATAACCATTTTTCAAGGTTTGCTTAACAATTTCACGGATTAAACTCATCACTTATTTCCTCCCTTAGTTGGTAGATAAAGGCACGACAAAAGTTCTAACTCAACTCAATCCACCGTGGAGAACCGTCCTGAGAACAGGCTTTCAGCCTTCGGTTGACTTTAGTCTGCTCTTGTTCGTTCAGTACCAGTATCGACGCACCCACTTAAGCTTTGTTTCACTATCCGGATAGTGAAACAGATGTCATGT
Source organism: Coleofasciculaceae cyanobacterium (assembly GCA_036703315.1). Classification (GTDB taxonomy): domain Bacteria; phylum Cyanobacteriota; class Cyanobacteriia; order Cyanobacteriales; family Coleofasciculaceae; genus DATNPH01. The sequence goes on along the minus strand of DATNPH010000200.1, from coordinate 9,505 downwards.
CTCCTTTACATTTCTACACACCATCGACCGAACAAGAGTTTAATTTTTTGTGGCTTTATGGGAAGTCTACATAATAGGGTAGGGCAATATTCTCTGCCTAAAGTTGGATCAACGTTTTGAACACGGTATGCACTAAAGAACTAACTAGGATAGAAAAGTCCTGAAAACGCCATACAAGCGTCATACAGGCGTCATACAGCTGTATAAAGGCTCTTTTACCATGATTCTTTTAGGTTCACAATAAGCGTTCCTACTTATTGTAAGCTTTAGTATAGAAGAGTATTGTTTCTCATTTGTCTGGCTTTATTAAGACTAAGTAAGGATAGAGGTAAGAGCGAACTGAGCGCTCTGCTTTTTCAAGCCTGGTATAGCCTTTAGCGGCTTTGCCTGGTATAGTTGCCAAAACTCAGCGATATAATTGTCCGTCCCGCAGTACCAATGAAGTCCTATCTTGCCGCAGCAATTCAGATGACCAGCCAGCCTGACTTGGAACAAAACCTAGTTGAGGCGGAAGAACTCATAGAACTTGCCGTGCGCCAGGGCGCAGAGCTTGTCAGCTTACCCGAAAATTTCTCCTTCCTGGGTACCGAGAAAGAAAAAATTGCTCAAGCCGAGGCGATCGCTCAACAGAGTGAGAAATTCCTCAAAACGATGGCACAGCGCTTTCAGGTAACCATCCTGGGCGGCGGCTTTCCTGTTCCTGTCAACAGCACCAAAGTCTACAATACCGCCCTGCTGATTGACCCTAGCGGCACCGAACTTGCTCGTTACCAAAAAGTCCATTTGTTTGATGTGAACGTGCCTGATGGCAACACTTATCAAGAATCCAGCACGGTGATGCCTGGGGCTCAACTGCCGCCTGTCTATCCCTCGGAGCAACTGGGTAGTTTAGGACTTTCCGTATGCTATGACGTTCGCTTCCCGGAACTTTACCGACATTTAGCCTATAAGGGCGCTGACATTTTGTTTGTCCCAGCTGCTTTTACCGCTTACACAGGCAAAGACCACTGGCAAGTTCTCCTCCAAGCTAGAGCCATTGAAAATACCTGTTATGTCATTGCTCCCGCACAAACAGGGCGTCATTATGCCATGCGTCAAAGTCACGGTCATGCGATGATTATCGACCCTTGGGGGATCATCCTAGCAGATGCTGGAGATACACCCGGAGTTGCGATCGCCGAAATTGATCCGGTTCGCCTGGAACAAGTCCGACGCCAAATGCCCTCTTTACAACACCGAGTCTTTGTTTGAGGGTTATAGGTTGGCAGGTTGCGGGTTAGAAAACTGGAAAAGAACGTTCAACCCCTAGAATCTTCAACCTAACAACTTTTAATTAAATCAAAAAAAACCGATGGTGTTGTACTACACCATCGGTATTTAAAAATTGGGAGGAATTCCTAGAGACTTAAGCCAAAAACATTTTTAAGGTTTGACCAGCTCTAGCAAAGCTACGTTACTGCTACCTACAAGATATTTCTCTACCATTCCTGAAAGTTCACCAAAAAATTTCTAGCCTAATCTTTAATGATTGCAAAGGGATTAAGGGGCAGGATTTGTACAACTACCAGTCCTCAACCCCTGAATCAAGAACTCTTGATGCCGTATTTGGGTAGGGGCTTTACCTAGACGATGAGTTATCTGTCTTGTTCTGGGACTTAGGCTCAGGAAAATTTTGCTAAAACTGAGTTTTCAAAACCCAAAATACACTTATGGATGCTAACGAACTTCTAGAGCATTACGCGGCAGGAGAGAGAGTTTTTCGTGATGCTGACCTGCGTGGTGCTGACCTAAGAGGTGTCAACCTCAGTGAAGCCGATTTGCGTGAAGCTAACTTAAGTGGTGCCAACCTCAGTGGTGCTGACTTGATTGCTGCCAACCTGAGTGATACCAACCTGAGTGATACCAACCTAAGTGATGCCAATTTGATTGGTGCAAAACTGGGTGTTGCCAAACTAAGTAATGCTAACTTGGTTGGTGCAAATTTAAGTGGTGCGGATCTAAATGGTGCCAACCTCAGTGGTGCCAGCCTGAGTAATGCCAACCTAATTGGTGCCAGCATGATTAAAGTCAACCTGCGTGAGGCTAATCTGGGTAGTGCCAACCTTAGTATTACCAACCTGATTGGAGCCGACATGAGTGGGGCTAACCTGATTGGAGCCGACATGAATGGTGCCAACCTGATTGAAGCCAACTTGAGTGGTGCTAACTTAAATGGAGTGAAGTTGCATCGCTCTAACCTAGCTAGCGTCAAGCTCCAGGGAGCAGACTTATGTAATGCTGACTTAAGTGACGCTAACTTAGCTAGAACTGACTTGACTAATGCCAATCTGGATAACGCCAACCTAGAAGGAACTGTCCTCAGTTTGGTTGAAGGTTCCACAACCAATTCAGTGGGGTAGTCCACTGTGGCTCTTAAGAGCGATCGCGCTTCACTGATGCTTTGGTTAGTTAGAAGTGCGATCGCGCTTTCTAGGTTGTCGATATTCGGCGGCACAGTTGTAGTAATTGGGAATAGCTATTGTAAGTTACTCATTAGTTAGCTGAGTCTATGCGTATTTTATTTTTACATCCCAATTTCCCAGCTCAGTTTCGTCATTTGGCTGTAGCCTTAGCAAAAAATTCCAATCACCAAGTTGTCTTCGGAACCACTCGCAAGGAAGGCAGCCTACCTGGTGTGTACAAGGCTCTCTACGCTCCTTCTCGCGAAGCTCATCCCCAGACTCACCATTACGTCCGTCCTCTGGAAAATGCTGTTGTTCAGGGTCAAGCTGTCTATCGTTTAGCGGAACAACTAAAGTCCCAAGGTTTCATACCGGACGTAGTCTATGGTCATTCCGGTTGGGGACCGACCTTGTTTGTTAAAGATATTTTCCCAAAAGCTAAACTGCTATGTTACTTTGAGTGGTTTTACCACGCTCATGGTTCCGATGCAGACTTTGACCCGACGGAGACGCTCACAGCTGACGATGAAGCTCGTATTCGCGTTAAAAATGCTCCGATTTTGATCGATCTGTACAGTTGCGATCGCGGTCTTTCTCCCACCACTTGGCAACGGCAGCAGTTTCCAGAGGAATATCACAGCAAAATTACCGTTTGCCATGATGGCATTGACACAGAATTTTTTCAGCCTCACTCAGGAGCCAAGCTAGTTCTACCACGATTGAATCTAGACCTTTCTCAAGCGCAAGAGTTTGTAACTTATGTAGCTCGTGGGATGGAACCTTACCGAGGTTTTCCGCAGTTTATCGAGGCTGTGGCCTTGCTCCAGCAGCGACGACCCCATTGCCATGTCGTGATTGTAGGGGAAAACCGAGTGGCTTATGGCAAGTCCCTTCCTGATGGCAAAACCTACAAGGACTTAATGTTGGAAAAAGTGCCACTCGACCTTGAGCGAGTTCACTTTACAGGTTTGCTTGCTTACCCTGAATATTTGCAAGTCCTCCAGGCTTCCTCAGTGCATGTTTATCTAACACGTCCCTTTGTTTTGTCTTGGTCGATGCTAGAGGCTCTGTCAGCAGGTTGCTTGGTGGTCGCGTCTAGAACTGCGCCTGTAACTGAGGTCATTCAAGATGGCGTTAATGGTCTGTTGGTGGACTTTTTTTCTCCACAGGAAATTGCTGATCGCGTTGAGGAAGTCCTTGACCATCCGACTCATATGGCAACAATTCGAGCTAAGGCGCGGGAAATAATCCAGGGGCGTTATAACATGCCACAGTTACTACAACAGCATTTGCAGTGGATACAGGACGCTGTTGAAGGTTGAACTCACCTAACAGCGAGACTCGCTCCATAACTCGTAGGCATCAGCGACTTGCAAATAATCAACAAATATGATTTTGTAATTTAATGGCTTATTGATAAAAATTTGCAAGTGATCTCACTGTGTAGATGCCCATTAGCAGGGTTCAGACAATAACGTCTGCTTTCATGACCTGCACAAACAAGATATGCGATCGCAAAAACGACTGCACGACCTATTGCAGTCAGCAGGGCAGGTCGTTGCGGGTATTGAAGAAGGCAGAGGGCAGAAGAAGGAAGGCACAAGGGGGGAGTGTCAGGGGGATTCAACCCCCTGACACTCCCAGCCACTGAACATAGTTGAGTGGGGGATTGTCACCCTTGCACAATTGGGCCCTTAAGATTGCTTGTGCCTTCGGCATTGGGATAAATCCCTTTTGCCCTCCGCCTTCTGCCTTTCTTTGTTCAAAACAACAAGTGGCATTTCGGACTGCCCAGATTGTTCTACCTAACAGGGACATCTGAATTTCTTCAAGACCATGATTCATCCTCATTTTTTGAAAAACTTGCCTGCTCCCCTAGTAAAGCTGGTTCGACCAACATGGCTGATCTCTTTGGGACTGCACGGACTGCTATTGAGCCTACCAATCCCTTCTGAACCAGAGCCTGAGCCTCCTGAGAAAAAACAAATCAGGGTTACGCAGTTGCCTCTTGTGCCTTCTCCTCAACGATCAGCGCTTGCTCAACTGCCCAAACCCTCCCCTAAACTTCAGCAAAACCCTCCGTTAGCTGTCAAACCCTCTCCACGAGTACAGCCAAATACGTCTCTAGTTATTCCACCCTCTCTGAGAGTGCAGCCAAGCACTTCTCCTATCGTTGAACCCTCTGTGACAGTTCAACAGCCCAAGCCATCTCCAACACTAGAGCAAAATACTCCTTCACCTGCACTACCAAGTCCTGTTGCGTCACCAACTCCGACAGCTGCACCAACTCCAACACCTTCATCAACTCCGACAGCTGCACCAACTCCGACACCTGCACCAACTGCGACAGCTTCATCAACTCCGACGCCTGCACCAACTCCCAGCCAGGAGTCTACACCGCCTGCGCTGCCAACGCCTAGTTCAACACCAGCCGATCCGTTGGCAGACTTTCCCCATTTTGATCAAGCTCCAACAACTTGTAACGGTTCAAAGGACTGTTGGCAAACAGCAGAAACCCAGTGGCGCTCTGTATCTAGAGATCTTATACAGAAACTAGAAAGTAAAGGTTTTGTTGTCCAAGCGTTAGATCTTGAAGATGATACAGGAAGAAGAGTATATGAGGTGTCTAAGGATGGCAAAGCACAGTATTATCTCAATTTGTTTTCCACAGACAAAGGCACCGTATACCTGATTGCCAAGGAACCGCTCGATCGCGAGGAACTTAATAAGGCAGTTGCACCCCAATAAAAACTAATCTGAATTATGGGTAAAACGGCAGCAATTCTGTATCAGCGCGAGACTTACGACACTCGTGGTCAGCGGTTAATGGGTCGGCAAGCAGCTAGTGAAGGGTTCCTGAAAGCGTTGGCTCGCTATGGCACGGCAGAGTATTTATATTGTTGTACCAGGGATAGAACAGAGTTTGAGGAATTTTGCCAGCAAGTTCGTCCTTGGGTTCCAGATTTGCGACAAATCCGTTGGGTTCCGGCTGGCAATCCCCTAGCACTAGCAGAACCAGGTACTCTATACAGACCAGACCCACTGATTACAGAACTGGCTTGGCAACGACGCTACAGGGATCCACGAGCCTACAGCATCTGCGGGATCACTCACACGCTAGCGAGTAAAGGAGTGATGGCAGGACTCGGTGATTTGCTGATTTCACCCGTCCAGCCCTGGGATGCGATTATCTGCACGTCTGGAGTCGTTAAAACAATGATTGAACGACTACTGGGAACTTGGGTCGAGTATCTAGCTCAACGTCTAGGTGCCCAGCCTGAGATCCAGATCAATCTGCCAGTGATTCCGCTGGGGATTGATTGTAAAGCTTTCCCACAAGGTCAGGCAGCCCAGGAAACCCGGAATCGATTACGACAGCAACTAGGGATTGGTTCGGATGATCTTGTAGTTCTGTTCGTCGGTCGGCTGATCTTCCATGCAAAAGCCCATCCAGTGCCCATGTATCTGGCAGTGGAACAGGCTGTTCAGGCAAGCAATGCTAAGGTGCATCTGATCCAGGCTGGCTGGTTTGAAGACCAGCAACAGGAGGTTGCCTTTAAAAACACGGCAGCTTTATTTAGCCCGAGTGTCAATCATATTTTTGTCGATGGCAGGCAACCGCAGATTCGCCAAGACATCTGGTCTGTTGCGGATATATTTATTTCTCTGGCAGACAATATTCAGGAAACGTTTGGGTTAACACCAATTGAAGCGATGGCAGCGGGTCTACCTGTGGTGGTAGCGGACTGGAATGGCTATCAGGAGACAGTGCGTCATAACGTGGATGGTTTGCGGATTCCTACCCTGATGCCACCAGCTGGGTGCGGTCTGGATTTTGCTGCTAGTTACTACGACGACACTCTCAATTACAGCACTTATATTGGTCACATTAGCCTAATGACAGCCGTGGACATTGACGCTTGTGCCCAGGCTTTGACTACCTTATTCACCCAACCAGAACTGCGCCAGCGCTTAGGAGAGAATGGGCGGCAACGAGCCTGCGAGACTTATGATTGGTCGGTCGTGATTGCCGCCTACGAAAATCTCTGGCAAGAACTAGCCGAACTGCGAGCTAATGCGGTACCGATGGTTCCTCTGACCTCAGGAAAATCTCCTTACCCCCTCTGCGATGATCCCTGCCGATTATTGGCTCACTATCCTACTCAAGTCTTGAGTCCGAACCATCTCCTGGGACTTGGTTCTATGGCAGATCCCGAAAAGTTGCAGGCTCTGGGCACTGTATGGATGACTAATTTTGGGGCGGATAAGCGATCGCCAACAGCTACGATTGATGCGGTACTGGCAGCAATTGCGCAGGAAGGCCCGTTGAGCGTGGCGGAGATTGTGCGCCGCTTTGCTGGTTCGGAGGTGATAACTCAAGTCTATCTATCCCGCACTCTGGTGTATTTGCTGAAGTTTGATGTGCTGCGGCAAGTATCCTAAAGAGTATTTAGACCCCTCTATTGCTAGAAATTAGCAACAGTCTAGGCTTTATAGTGTAAAGTATTTACTGAAATTTATTCTGATAAAGACTTTGAGATGGTTCTAGGTATGGGTCAATTAGCTCTGATCTCTAACAGAGCTAATTAGAGATGGAAAAACAAACTCGATATGCACCTACTGCGCCGATGACGTTATCACGTCAGTTGGGGGTTCGTTGGGAGCGTCCCAGTGGCTGGACTGCTCTAGTCATGGTGATCGCTTTGCTCATCTCGACACCTGTACTATTTGTCCTAAGCAACGTCTTTACTGATTCTGGTAAGACTTGGAACCATCTAGCACAAACAGTCTTGGGGCGTTACATCACCAACTCTTTCTGGCTGATGATTGGTGTTGGGTGTGGTGTTTTGGTGATCGGGGTGGGAACGGCATGGCTGGTAACAATGTGCCGCTTTCTTGGAAGTCGTTTATTTGAATGGGCACTGCTGCTGCCTATGGCGGCACCTGCCTATGTGCTTGCCTACACCTACACTGAGTTTTTGGACTTCTCTGGACCGGTGCAAACAGTACTCCGTAACTTGTTCGGTTGGGGTTATGGAGACTACTGGTTTCCAAATATCCGATCACTCTGGGGTGCGATCGCTATGCTGACTTTGGTGCTGTATCCCTATGTGTATCTACTGGCGCGGGTCGCTTTCTTAGAGCAATCAGTATGTACTTTAGAAGCTAGCCGCAGTCTTGGCTGTGACCCGTGGCGGAGTTTTGCCACCGTTGCCTTACCACTAGCACGACCTGCGATCGTTGCAGGTCTGGCGTTGGCATTGATGGAAACCTTGAACGACTTTGGCACGGTACAGTACTTTGGGGTTGATACCTTCACCACTGGCATTTATCGCACTTGGTTTGGTTTAGGTGATCGAGTAGCAGCATCTCAACTGGCAGCTTTTCTGTTGATATTCATCCTCTGGCTGATTTTGCTGGAGCGTTGGTCGCGTCGTCGAGCCAGATACTACCAGACTACAGGGACACACCGCCGATTACCCAGTTATCAGCTGCGAGGAATACGGGCGGTAGGAGCTTGGTTGGCTTGTTTCCTGCCAGTATGCCTTGGTTTTCTGCTCCCAGCGGCAGTATTGCTAGAGATGACCCTTGAAAATGCCACGAGTAGCTTGGATGAACGCTTTTGGGGGTTTGCTCGTAATAGTTTTATTCTCGCGACGGTTACCGCTGCCTTGGGAGTGGCGATCGCACTCGTCATGGCTTACGGGTTGCGTCTATACTCTAACCTGGGAATGCGCCTTGCTGCTCGTATTGCCTCAATGGGCTATGCTGTACCGGGTTCAGTTATTGCAGTTGGCATCCTGATCCCGATTGGTAGACTCGACAACGCGATCGATGCCTGGATGCGTAGCACCTTTGGGATCTCGACGGGTTTGTTACTTAGCGGCACTATCACCGCGTTGGTATTTGCCTATCTGGTTCGTTTCCTTGCTGTTTCCTTCAGCACCGTTGAGGCAAGTCTTGGCAAAATCAAACCGAGTTTGGATGATGCCGCGCGATCGCTAGGCTTAGGGCCAACTAGCACATTGCTCAAAGTGCATACACCGATAATGTGGGGCAGTTTACTGACGGCAGGAATACTAGTCTTCGTGGATGTCATGAAGGAACTGCCAGCAACATTGATCATTCGACCTTTTAACTTTGACACCTTAGCGGTTCGAGTCTATAGTCTTGCTTCCGATGAGCGGCTAGCTGAGGCAGCAGGTCCAGCGTTGGCGATCGTCGTTGTGGGGATTATTCCAGTAATTCTCTTGAGTTTGAGGATTTCTGGGTTTCGGACCAATCAAACCAACGGCTAAATGATGAAACTGAACACCTTTTTTCCATTAGTGCTGCTCTTTACCCTTTCCAGTTGTGGAGGGTCAGGAAGTGAAATTGAAAAATCGAAAGCAAAATTAAAAGAAACGAAGAGTTGCCCTGGTTGTAAGTTGAATGACGCTGAACTTGGTAGTGCTGACTTGATAGGCGCGGATCTGAGTGCTGCCAAGCTCAATAATGCCAATTTCAGTCGTGCCAAGCTAAATAAAGCTAATCTGAGTGGGGCTTTTTTGGATAGTGCCAAACTCAATGATGCCAATCTCACTGGTGCTAACCTCAGTGGTGCGGGTTTAGCGGCGGCGAATTTGAAAGGTGCCAACCTAAGTGGTGCTAACCTCAGTGGCGCTTATCTAAAAGGGGCAGACTTAAGTGGTTCTGTTCTCACGAATGCCAACCTGAAGGATGCTGATCTAAGTACTGCCAAGATCGAGGGTGCAAAGCTGGATGGTGCAAACCTCAGCGGTGTAATCATGCCTGATGGCACAGTCAAAAATTGACACTCCGCCTCATTTCTTAGTACGGAGGCTCAAGAGCGAGGTTCTTGGTAGTGGGTGTCGTATAGGAGGTACGACCCGCTACGCCTGATGTGAGAGCGATCGCGTATATATAAAGGAAGTGGCGTACCCATCCAGTAGGTACGCCGCATTTCCTAGTCACAGTAGAGGCGTTTGTGCCGAACGTCTCTACTTCCAACCAGCACGATCCATTATCTTGAGTGCGTCTGGATTGTTCTTACCGAACACAGC
>DATNPH010000147.1:0-1529 GCA_036703315.1 Coleofasciculaceae cyanobacterium | reverse complement strand
TCCGTGCGTTCCAACTGTTGTACCCACTTGACCGAGAATTGTTGCTGTCACCTGCTTAGAAACACCGAAATCAATTAACATCAACTTGCCATCCTTACGACGGCGCATAATATTCTCTGGCTTGATGTCTCGGTGAATCACGCCGCGATCGTGGACAACCTTGAGAACTGGCAACAAATCTGCCAATAACTGCCGAATTTTTTCTTCGCTAAACGCTCCCTGCTGGTTCAATTCTGCGAGTAAGGTCTGCCCTTCAATCAACTCTTGTACCAGATACAGGTACTTATCTTGCTCAAAATAAGCAATCAAACGGGGAATCTGAGGATGCTCTCCCAGTTCATAAAGTCGCTTCGCCTCTTGCTTAAACAGTTCTGTCGCTTTCTCAAGTGCTGTCGTTCCCTGAACTTGCGGGAGAAATTGCTTAATTACGCAAGGATCGTCCATTCTATCTGTGTCTATGGCTTCATAAGTTCTGCCAAATCCACCCTCACCTAAGAGTCGAATTACGCGGTAGCGGTTGCGGAATAAAGGTGAAAGTGTTTGTGAACCGCAGCTAAGGCAAAACTTATTCCCATCGGGATTGAAGGGATTCGAGCAACGAGGATTGGAACAATAGAGCATATCTGGGGAGGCATCAGCAGATTTTGTCTATATTCAGTTTTCCCAAAAACCAAGCCAATCGTCAGCCTCACGCCAACAATTCATCAACCGCCACACTAGAACCGTGTAAGACTTCTTGAGTGCTAACCACCTCACCCGCTTTAAACCCTAATATCTGATTTTGAGTCATCACCAAGACTAAACGACTCTCAGGAAATACTAACCAGACTTCCTCGCAACCAGACTGTAAATATTCCTGAGCTTTCAGAAATACATCCTCAGCAATATCAGTGGGTGAAACTATCTCGGCAATTAGCGGGAAACTCTGCGGCAAAGTGGCAGCATCACCAAACTGAGCAACCAGTTCAGGTGTGAGATAGGCAACATCAGGAACACGTCCCTGCTTATTGGTGCGACAAGGCACTTCTGTATAAACTTCTCCACCTTGTCCGCTGGAAGCCATGTAACTTCCCCAATAACGAGCCAGCCTAGCCTGAATTCGACTATGCTTTAGCGTCATGCCATTTTTCTCAACAAGTTCTCCATCCCCCCAATTAACGGGATTTTTCTCAACGAGTTTGCCATCCACCCACTCCATATGTTCCGGAGGATTTCGCATCCAGTCTTCTAAAGTGATATTCTCTGTGACAACAGAATTAGTCACCATAGTTATCTACTCTCCTTCGCCGCTTTCATTAGGGATAGGTCTGATGTCAGGCTAGCGCTTTGCGCTCTCTCACAGCTGACCCCCTAAAATGGAAAGAAAGACTGTTTAGATTTGTGTAGCTTATCCAGGCATAGGAATAGTTATGGCTGCCGCTGTTTTAGTCCAAAATCTCCAAAAGCGATACGGTGATGTCGAAGCTGTCAAGGACATCTCCTTTAAAGTGGAACCGGGTGAAATGTTTGGGTTACTCGGTCCAAATGGT
>DATNPH010000145.1:0-11271 GCA_036703315.1 Coleofasciculaceae cyanobacterium | reverse complement strand
TTCCCAGAGTCATTAAAAAGCGATAGTTCAAACTTAACTTTATTGAATCTTTATCATCACTTCATCGAATCTTTATATCGGTTTATTGCCATCTTAGTAACCATCGAATATTCTCTATTTATAGGAAAAAAATAACTTCGTACCGGAGTTGAAACTGTAGGCTTCATTAAGCATAAAACTGTAGGCTTCATTAAGCATAAATATAATCCAGCTAAAAGACCATTTGGACTTAGTTTCCAGGATTTGATTTCTGGAAATATATCATTTGTGGTGAATCTAACCAGGGCATTCTATCTATGATTATCGGAAGTTTGCTAATTTTAGCAAGTGGAGGATTCCTGTCTGGAATTCTGGCTGGTTTGTTAGGAGTTGGCGGCGGTATAATCTCAGTCCCTCTTTTAGTGACTTTAGGTTATACGCCTGTTCAAGCCGTAGCCACTAGTACTCTAGGTGTTACGGTTATTTCAGTTTCTGGCAGCCTACAAAATCGACGGATGGGCTACTTTGATGCTAAGCGGGTGTTGCTTTTGGGAATTCCAGCATTAGTGACGGTTCAAATTGGCGTTTATTTGGCGAGCAATATTGCTCCCTATTTAATACTTTTTGTATTTGGAATATTTCTACTCATTAATATTTACTTGCTAGAGCTGCGAAAGCGCTTATCAGCTCAAAAAGTACAGTCTAAACCACAAAAGTTTAACCCTGTGCTTTCTAGAATTGGAACCGGAGGAGCTGCGGGTATATTTGCAGGTTTACTGGGTGGCGGTGGTGGTTCGATTATGGTGCCATTACAGATGTTGCTGTTAGGGGAACCAATCAAAACGGCAATTCAAACTAGCTTAGGTGTCATTATTGGCATTACCGTATCTGCTTGTGTGGTGCATGCGACACATGGGAATATCTTATTTATGCAAGGCATCATCTTAGGAGTTGGCGGTTATCTAGGTGCACAGGTGAGTACTCGCGTTTTGCCAAAGTTACCAGATCATGTTGTGTTCATAATCTTCCGAATCTTTTTGGCAACGCTTTCAATTTACATGTTTTGGCAAGCCTGGATTAGTTATCAGTAAGGGTTTAGGCCTAGGGTTAAGGTTGTTAGGAGCTTTCAGCACCGTGATTTAGTGAGTAAAACAACGTGAGTTCGATGAGACAACCTGGCAGACGCAGGAATGCGGGTTTCAGGCTCCAAGCCATCAATAACAATCATAATTTCCAGCGTTCCGTCGAACTCACGTTAAAGCAAGAAAACAAGTCAGTGAACACCTTCAAATCGCGTAGATGATTTCAGTTGGGAAGCGATAACAGGTGTACATTGCAGGTGGTGAACATAACAGAGGCAGAAAGAGTATCCCAGATTCTACTAGTTGCTGTAACCGTGATTAACTTGACAAGACTTTGTCAGAAAACAGGCGATCGGCTTCTTCCGTATCTAGAGATTGCAGCGGCGAATAATGAACATTTCCTGGCCTAGCTTCTGTGCGTTGAATAATCGGTAGGTTCTCAACACTGTTGTAAGTTATATTGAGAATCCGGCGCTGGAATGGCGATATGTTGGAAACCGAGCCATGAACTACGCTTAGGTTAATCAACAGAACAGTTCCAGCCGAACCTTTCGTCGCTACAATACCCTGCTTATCGACTAATTTGGCTACTGTTTCTCTGGGAGTGGTATACGGGAGATAAGCACTAGTAGTCATTGTCCCGTTAGTTTTGTCGCCTGTAGCTGTATTCACCTCAGGGTGCGTTTCAACATCAACAATACCTTCTTTATGGGAACCAGGGATGACATACAGTGGTCCATTAAACTCATTCACTTCATCAAAGAAAATTATTGCCTTGGTCATCCTGGGCGATGGCACACCATCTAAATGGTGTGAGAATGAGTAGTCTTGATGCCACGGCCACATACCTCCAGTAAAAGCTGGCTTCGAATTGATGCGAGAACGGAAGATATAGACCTCGCTATCGAGCAACTGCTGAGCTAGGTTAAGTAGGCGTGGGTGCCGCGCTAAGTCGTAGAAGAATTTGTGTTCTATGATTCCTAAAAGAGAACGAAACGTTTTGCCGTCTGGTTCCCAATCCTTCTTAACAGCGTCATTAGCCATTGCAGCAGGAATTTGAGCACACATGACTGATGTTTCCTGTTGAGAGAAATACTCTGGGAGCAACAAATAACCTTGTTCTTGATACTGCTCTACCTGCTCTTGTGTTAGTTGCATAAAGTTCTTCTTGACTTGCTCTTGTGTTAGTTGCATAAAGTTCTTCCTGTTTTTTCCAAAGCACTACAAGGCATACTACTGGTGGTAACGCCAAATTCTGAAAGGGTTCATCAAACTTGAGTAATTTTGAGAGCGCCTATCTACCGAACTCTCATCCAAAAGACTCTTGGCTCTCAGGAACTTTTTGCAACATACTGTTATTGCGCCATTGATGCAAAATAACATCCACATCAGCTAGGCTAAGTTGCCGATGGTCAGCTAGGGCTTTGATGTACTGAGTGGCAGCTCGAAGTTGGGTTTCTGGTAAGTCCAAACCCAACTGATCTGCCCGTTCCTGGATGGCATGCCAACCTGTGAGTCGATGGGCAACTTCAAGTCGGCGGGTTAAATCGAAGTCCTGTGGGTCAAGAATTTCGTAAGTTTTAGAATTCTTGAGGAGAGCCTTGAGGTGTATTCCTGCTTTGTGGCTAAAAGCACTTTTCCCAGTGATGTAGTGGTTAAAGGGGATAGTAACACCAACTTTTTGGGCAACCAATTGATCCAGATGCTTTAGCAGAGGCAACTGATACTTACGCCGGACTAAGTCTGGGTTGAGGGTATACAAACGGGCGATTAGACCGCTCAGGGGAGTAATTCCATTGCGTTCTCCAATTCCTAAGATACAGGTGTTAATGTGGGTTGCACCGGCTTCGAGGGCTGAATAGCTGTTGGCGATCGCACAACCCGTATCATTATGCCCATGAAACTCAATATCTGCCTGGGTAAGCGGTCGCAGAGTTCTAACCAGATTCGTGACTTGTTGAGGTGTGGCAATCCCTACAGTGTCAGCAATACCAAAACGGTTTACCACTCCTAATCGTTCAATCGCTGTATAGACCTGAAGCAGGTCTTCGAGGGAGCTACGGAAAGAGTCTTCTGTTGAAAAACGCAACTCGATTGTCGGTGACTGCTGGCGAATATACGTTAATACTTGTGCTGCCAGATCGATAACTTGATTAATGTCTTTGCCGTGAGCAAACTGCCGGAGCAAATCGGAGGTGCCAATAACGACATTTATGCCATCCACACCGACGTCTAACGCAATCTCAGCATCATCCGGATGACAACGAATGTGAGTCACGACTTTGGAGCGCAAACCCAGGCTTGCCAGATGCTCACAGTCACGGCGCGATTGAGGCGAAGCACAGGGCGAGGTGACTTCCAGATATTCAGCCCCGAACTCACTTAATGTGCGAGCAATCTCAATCTTGTCTTTTGATGAGAAGGCAGCCCCAACAAACTGCTCTCCTTCTCGGAGAGTGCTGTCAACGATGAAAAACTCAGTAAGCGACATTTTCTTATCCTTGTGACTAATCAAAGCTCTCAGCAAGTTACAGTGTGCTTTTTGTTGTTTGTCATGGGTCAGCCTTCTAACCCGTGCTCCGTTCAGTATTAGGAATGGGATGGATATGGCTCAAAGTAGGTGAAAGCTTTGGCTGAAGTTGGCAGGAGGCAAGGAAGTCAGCGTAGAAGGTCAGTAGCAGATTAGCCGCTTGCTGAGGGGAGTGGGTTGTTGTGTCAATTACAAGCGTGCGTTCAGAAGCTAGTTGCCGCAAAGTCGCGATTGTGGCAACTGGATCATAGTTGCGCCGCTCCTCCACTACAATTTTCAGCTTGGCTCGTAGTTCCTCTACGGTGACACTGCCCTGATGCACGAGAGAGAGAATTAATTGTTCCTGATCTGCATCAAACAGACTGGACGCCTCAGGAACTCCCAAGGAGGCAAAGTCAACCCAAGGACTGATAGCTAGGCACGTGTCTTCAACTCTTGAGGGGGAATGTTTGTGGAGTTGGTCAAAAGGATCTTGACGATGCAGCAACCGCAAGAGTCGCACCTCATCTGGTGCATCCAGAACAACAAATTTGGCTTGGGGCAGAGCTTGCACCGCATAACGGATTTCATTTTCCCCCCTCAGACCATCAAAGATTAGCCGAGTCGCTGTTTGAGCAGGGTCTATCCACAGTTGAGTCAGAATGTGTGCCATACCGCCGGGGTACTGTTTTCGGTAGCGACGGGTATAGTTGAGTCGTTCCAAGCGATCAATGGAGTGGGGCTGCTGACCCTTAGCGGCTTGCATTTGAGCAATAATCAGCCGATCTGTAAGGTTGCGACGATTGGGAAGTAGCGTGAAGTCTACCCCTTGACTTCTCAAACTATCGAGAGTGGTACTTTTCCCCACACCTGTCACACCGACAACGATAAGTAGGGGCTGGATAGCGATCGACTCCCAGTTAGGCGGCACAGGGCTTCCAGCAGCGATACCAGGACAAAGTTGAGTAAACTCCAAAATTTGAGGAGAGTTTTGTAAAAGTTGTCGGAAACTCAAGATCGGGATCTCCTTAATGGTTCTGAGGTTAGCTCTGAGGTTTAAGTGTCATCGTCACCAACAAACTCAAGAGTTACGGTGCCGCTAAACGAAACCTACTAGCCAACGTAGGACATCGACAACATAAGAGATTGAACAATCGTTCGCGTAGCGTGTGCGAAGCGCAAACGGAAAACGCACATCAACTGACGTAAGTGCGAGAGAGACACATGCAACGATTCAACTGCCAGGACACGTACAATGATTTCTCTCAGTTTTCAAATTTATCCGAGAAGACTTCTATCCCAAATAACACGTCTGTAGCTTGCGACTATCACCAACAGATGGAAGGAAATAGTGCTGGGCATTACTGCTCACTTAACTTTACCATGCCTATATTTTCCAGGCAGAGGGCTGAAAAGGCTTACGAGCAAACACACGTCGAACCATAGGTTCAAAAAAGGACAAGGGCAGACTTTCATAAGCAGGATCGAAAGCGAGTTGATCCCACCGCTCGCAGAAATCAACCGTTATTTGATAGGCAGGATGATCGCAGTACTTGTCCCGCTCATTAGGGTCTCGCCCACAGAATTGATGATAATAATACCCTTGGAACAAGGTGTGATGCTTGAGAAGCCAGTAGTTATTCTCACAAATGAAAGGTCTCAAGACAGCAGCAATCACCTCAGCATGATTTTTGGGTGCAACTGCATCTCCAGCATCATGCAGTAAAGCAACGACAATCATTTCCTCATCTGCACCATCTTTGTAGGCACGGGTTGCAGTTTGGAGAGAGTGTTCATATCGATCAATCGGGCAAATTGGCTTTATACCTTTGAGGCTCTCTAACATTTTCAGTGCCCTGTCTGCACTGCTGGTTGCAAGTTCTTCAGAATAGTCTTGGAGCAACTGCCAATCCTCACCAGTCATCTGATCCAGGCGCAAAAAACCAACAGTCTTATCGACTAGTTTATGGGTCGTTGCAAAAGTATTGTTCAATGTGAGAGATCTCATTCTTTACCGCCTTGTCTACTTTGCTGACTACAGTCTCCGATCGCCTACATGTACTCCAATCACCTACATTTGCATGGTGATGAACGGACACATTGAATGATTAGGCGTTGCTACGAAGTCCACAACGATAAGTTCTTCTGTTGCATAATTCGTACAACTAAAGTGGTTTAATGCTTCAATAACCTGCTCTGAGAAGTTTTTGCGTAGTGTTCTCAACTTTACGCAAAGTCTCCCAACTGAGGGAATAACTCCAGTCCTCCTGACTGGGAAAGCTATTTGGAACTAAGCCTTTAGATTTGGTAATAACAGCTTATGTACTGGAATTGTCACAAAAGAATTGTTCTATGTAATACATATGATGGTTTACCACCATGTCTGTCTTGCTGACTATATTCCAGTACGCACCGATTTGTCTATCTCTAATCATTTTTAACTTGAAAACCTCGTAGATGGCAATAAATTGACAAAAAAGATTCGATAAAGTAATTATAAAAATACGATGAACTGAGTTTAGTTTCTGGTGCAAAAACCAAATAGAGGTTTATATGTATGGAATTTATTAGTCGTTAGTTCTTTTTGGATTAGTAACTAAGAACTTAATAACTAGCAGTGATGTCATTGTTAAAACTACTATCAAGTTTTGCTGACAGACTTGTCGTTAGACTTCTTGCAAAAGTTAGCTGAAACCCGTATATGATCAGATTTATCTGCATTTTTTATCTGCGTTTACTTAGATTTCATAACTTCAAATCAGCATGTTTGCAAGAAGTCTGTTAAAGGAATTCGAGAAGCTCCTGCCGAGCCCTGAGCAGGCTGAGCAACATTACAAAGCGGGAATACTTTCAAGGCTGCTTTGATTGAGGATGTCTTTGATTGCTTTTAAAAAGCTTTGCTCAATGTAGGGCTTAGTAAAGTAATCGGTAGCACCTAAATGCATCGCCAGCCGTTTGTGCTTATCGCTACTGCGGGATGTGAGCATCACCACTGGAACATTCTGAAGTTGAGGATCTTTGCGACGATGGTTCAAAAAGTCAAAGCCATTGAGATTTGGCATTTCAATGTCACAAATGACTAGCTTCACCGATGAATTTGACTGCAACTGTTTGAGAGCCTCCCAGCCATCCCCAGCTTGCAAGACTCGGTAACCTGCTCTTTCCAAGCTCAACGCCAGGGTTTGCCGTAGGGAAACCGCATCATCGACAACCAAAACTGTAGGGGCTGTCACCATATTGAGCCAAGCAGCGGTCTTATTACCTGACGAATTGCTGCTAGCAACGTCGGTCTGCTCGAATTCAAACTCGATGCTCTCCTCTAGCTCTGAAATGGTAGTGATCGCAGTTGCCTGTAAATCAAGATTGAGTGATTGCTCTACCAATGTCACGCCATCAATTACGGGAATCAAACTGCCATCCCCCAAGATCGTGCAGCCGTAGGTATAGCTGGGGGGGGCAACCACTGATCCAAATGGTTTAATTACCAATTTTTGTTCAGTAACGAGATGATCGATTTCTAGGGCAAAAACCTGTTGACCGCTATTAAGTATTAGCAACGGCGGTGTTAAATCAGTGGAAGAAGATTCTGCGACCAAGGCTCTAGTAAGAGGAGTTTCTGGCACAGGATAGGCATAGTCCAAAAGCTCAGCCACTCGATAGATTGGCGCAATTTGTCCCCGCCACTTCAAAAACCGCTGGGTTTCGTTTGTTTTAATCTGATCGGCTTTGGGAAGGACAATTTCTTCAATACTGTCAGAAGGCAAGGCGATCGCTTTGGAACCGACCAAGCCAACCATTAATTTGGCGCTCGTCAGCGTTAGCGGTAGGCGAATGGTAAAGGTGCTGCCAACTCCCCGTTTAGAGGTCATGGCGATCGTACCCTTGAGGATTTGCAGTTGAGCTCGCACCACGTCCAAACCAACTCCCCGTCCCGACAGTTCGCTAACCTGCTTCGCTGTGGAAAATCCTGGCTCAAAAATTAAATTGCATAGCTGATTTTCGGAAATATTCGCGAGTTGTTCGGCACTGAGCAATCCCATTTCTATTGCCCGACGAGCAATTGCTTCGAGATCCAGACCTCGACCATCATCCCTGACTTCGATAATGGTTTGCCCCCCTTGGTGGTAGGCTTTTATTTCAATCTCGCCTTGCTCGGGTTTCCCTTGTTGACGCCTGACATCTGGAAACTCAATCCCATGATCGAAGGCATTTCGAAGCAAGTGTAGCAATGGATCATAGATTTTTTCGAGGGCGGCTTTGTCAACAAGAACCCCCGTACCATTCACCTTCAGACTGGCGGGTTTGTCATAGGTGGTTGATAAATCGCGCAAAATTCGGGGAAAACGGTTAAGGACTTCACCCAGTGGTAACATGCGAGCCCAAACGAACTCATCCTGTAGATGAGTGAGCATTTTACGCAGTTGTTCTAGGGTTCGGTCTGAGTGCCTCGCAAACAGACCAATATCAGCAACAGATTCTTTCAACTGAACCATGTCTTCTAGGAACCTTTGCAGTAACGAGTGCAAGGTTCCGTAGCTGTCCATTTCCAAAGAGTCAAAATCAGCCTGAGTTGTGGTTAGCTTGCCTAGTTGACCGGCTGACTCTGGGGATGTCTGGTGGCTGTGGCTTTGGTCAGGAACTAGCGTCTGGTCTGATACCTTCCGTAGCTGCTCGACGATTTGCTCGATCGCAGTGGCTCGATTCAGCAGCTCTCGCACCGATCCCTGGAGTTGACGATTCTCAAGGGAAAGACCACTGCGATGGATGGCGGACTCACTGACTAAATTATTCATCCGTTCCAGTCGATCTGCATCAACCCGGACGGTAATGCTAGGCGTGACAGGTACGTCTTTCTGGTGAATCGTGGTCGAGATTTGCTTGGATTGCTTTGTCCCTGGCAACAACTCCGGTGTCAGTTTGGATATGTGCTCGATAGATGACGTTTCAACGGCTTGATCCGTCACTTCTATGCTTTCTGCTGTATCTGTAGGTGTGGCTGTAGGTGTGGCTGTGTGCTGGTGTTGAAGTTCCTTGAGCGAAGAGGTAATCCGCAATAGTGAGCTGGAAGCAGAAGCCTCTGTTTCGGAAGTAGCCGCAGCGTTGAGCAAAAGCTCCTCCCATGAAGGGAGTTCTTCTTCGACATCCTCACTCACTGATATATCCTCATCAGCCAGTTCTGTATCTAGGATGACAGGGAAGATTAGTTGATCAGTATCTGCTGGGTCGGTATTTAATAGGTTGCCATAACTCTGTTCAGGAAAAACCGGGAAACTCTCTAAGTCAGCGATCGCTTTCTGTAGTGGAGCCAGATCCTCAATCCCAAAATCTTCGTACTGATTAACCTGCTGCAGAAGCTCCTCACTCCAGTTTTGAACGAAAAGCTCTTGATCGAGAGGGAATTCTCCGGCTTGAGTCTTACTAAGTGCCAATAGATCAGTAGAGAGGTTTCCTTCTTCGGTAGCATTGCCAGCAAGCACGGCTTCTCGGTAGGCTTGAAAATCAGCCAGAGCCAGTTGTGTAATTTGTAGTGCCTTTTCAGGGTGGGCATTGAGTGCGGCTAGAGCCGCTTGTGCGATTACCCCCAATCCTGGCTTGTTGAGAATCTCGGCAAGCTCGACAAACACCTCAGCTTGTTTGCATAATTCTCCCGCTACCTGGTAATTTTCAGGGCTAGCCACAACAGTGGCAAGGCGATCAAGTCCCTGAGCGACATCCACTTCAAAGATGGACAATGTCATATCCACCCCCAATTCAGCCGAGGTAGGTATGTCATAATTTTCAACCTCGGCGAGGGCGTCTACCAATCGTTCTTCAAGCTGGGCGAAGATCGGGTCGGCTGTAGCTAAGGCTTGTGAGGCATCAAATTGACCGGATGCCATCTGCTCCATCAAAGGCAGGCGCAGGCAGTCGTAGGCAGAGAGCAGCTGGCTTTCCAGGTCGGTATCAATTTCTACAGTTTCGCTGTAGAGGGCTTTGAATATATTTTCTAGGCGGTGAGCCAGGGTGGCGATCGCTTCTAGGTCTACACCAGCCGCTCCTCCTTTAATAGAATGAGAGGTTCGCATTAAACTGTGGATCTTATTATTGCTGCGCTCTTGCTTGAGGGTCAATAACCCAGTTTCGAGCACCTGCAAAAATTCGGGAACCTCTTCGATGAAAAACTTATAAGCTTGGTCGCGGATATCAGGGTTGACTGCCATGGTTCATTAGTAGTTAGTAGTTAGTAGTTAGTAGTTAATAGTTATTGGTTATTGGCTAGTGGCTACCGGAGCTTTAGTGAGGAGCTAGTGGTTAGTGGGAAAGCTGGTCAAAGTCTTACTAACGACTAACCACTAACGACTAACCACTAACTAACTTTAAATTGAGCAACATCCTCTTGTAGGGCTTTTGCCACCAGTTGGAGTTCCTCAAAGGAAGACGATACAAGAGTGGCTTCTTTTGAGGTTTTGTCAGCAATCTGGGCTACATTCGTCATGGTTTGGGTGACAGTTTCAGAGACTCCCGATTGCTGCATTGCTGCTTGAGCGATCGCTTCGACCAACTCGCTAACCTCTGAAGAGGCGATCGTAATTTTGCTCAACGTCTGACGAGTTTCATCCACCAGTTTGGTTCCCATCACCACCTGCTCGGTACCTGTTTCCATTGCGGTGATAACCTCATTGGTTTCTCCCTGGATTGCTGCGATTAGCTTTTCGATTTCCTTACTGGCTTCTGCCGATTGCTGCGCCAGTGTTCGCACTTCATCAGCAACGATCGCAAAACCTCGCCCTTGTTCACCAGCACGCGTCGCCTCAATTGAAGCATTGAAGGCAAGCATCTTGGTTTGAGTAGCAAATTCACTAATCAGGTTGACCACAGTAGAAATCTTTTGCGAAGATTCCCCAAGGTACTTCACTTTCTGACGGGTTTGGGCGACTGTTTCTCGAATCGCCAAAATGCCCTCCACTGTCCGGTTAATAGCTACGTCGCCTTCTTCTACCGTCTGAGTCGCTTGCCGTACCACTGCTGCTGCTTTCTCAGCCCTGGCAGCAACAAGTCGAGCCGATTGAGCCATCTCTTGCACCTGCTTGAGAGCTACCGCAACTTCCTCAGCCTGACGCAGAGCTTCTTGTGAGAGCGCTTGGATAGAAACTTCATTGTTGCTCGTGGTTTCGGCTACATTGCTGCTTGCGGCTTGCACTTTGGTAACAATTTCTCGCAAGTTAGCAATCATGAAATTATAGGAGTCAGCGATCGTGCCGATGTCATCGGCTGTGACTGTCGCTCGGATCGTGAGGTCCCCGTCATTAATCGGCTCGACTTCCTCCAGGAGTTCCAACACTCGATTTTGCAACGTTTCAGTGAGCTGGCGCTGCTCCTGGGCTGCCTGTGCTTGTTCCTGTAGGAGCCCTTTGAGCTGACCAGCCATGTCGTTGATGTTATCGCTCAATAGAGCAAGTTCATCGCTTCCTCGTACTTCCAAGCGAGTATCCAGTTCTCCTTGACCAATTTTGACTACCGCGTCTGTAGCCCTCAAAATTGGACGTGTTGCTCGGTTCACGATCCAGATAGCAAGTGCTGTCACCAGCAAAGCGACAAGGCTTGTCCCCACGATCAACGTTACGAGCAACTGTCTTTGGGGGGCAAAAGCGATTTGTGTAGGACGGGTAACAATCAGACCCCAGTTCAAGCCATATGCCTTGGCAAGTTCTTTATTGGGAA
>DATNPH010000144.1:0-13492 GCA_036703315.1 Coleofasciculaceae cyanobacterium | reverse complement strand
TTGTGCCGAGTGAATCAGTTCTCGACAAAAGTGAGTTTCTTCAGCCTTTACCCACGCCGGTGTTTAAGCAGTACCAAGCTCTCTGGCAAGAAATCCGTCAATCAAAAGCTTAGGAATACAGTCCGGCTCCCCTGCCCGTTGCGGGGTGGGGTCAAGCTTGTTGTGAATTGACCAACGGTATCTTACTAAGCTGATGTGCATTTAAATTGCATAATCTTCTCCCCCAGCTTACCCAGCCTCTCTCTGTGCAACTTGAATGCCGATTAGCTTATTAACGGCTGCAACTTGGTATAAAAGCTAGGAGCCGCCTACTGACTGCGAGGAACTGCCAAACTATCTCGGCCAAAGGCTTCGAATCTCTTAAACTCGCAATCAGGTGGAGTCGTACTGTAATTACAGGTGTAGGTGGCTAGGAGTGATCCCTGCTGGTTAAAGACCCTAACATCGTAATTGAAATCTCTGGCAGCCGTGCCAAACTTATTGACAAAGCGATATCGTCCTATATAGTCAAGAATCGTCCAAATTTGACGGTTAACCACTAAATCCACCCGTTTCTCGTCTTGGTAGGCAATCCAGTTGACGATGAACTTGTTACCAAACTCTTTATCGTCATCAAACTGTTTTTTTATCCACCAGAAACTAGGGGTGGTTAGCTGTGTCGGGGATATAGTATTAGCCGTTACTACGTTGCGTCTTGCCAGTGCTGCATTTGGCTCTAGTAGTTTTGTCTCTAAGGGAGGCTCGGGTGCTGATGGCGTTTGTGCTGATGGCGTTTGTGCCGATGCTAATTTAGGTATCACAGCAGCAAAGATACCCAGCACTAAAAGCAGTATCCAAACTTGCTGACTCAATGTTGACGCAAATCTCATACCCTTGACCCAAACAGCTGAAGCATTCATCACCTTGGCATCTTGGCGGTTCTAACTTTAAGTGTATGACTTGACATTGCCTCAAGCAGTTCCTTCTCTATGATTTAGCAACTTGAGCCAAAGTTAGGAACGAGGGCATGTTGCTGGTGTTAGTCCTAGATTTTGGGGGGTGGTGGGTGCAGAAGCCGAAAGAACGACTTGACCTTTGTCGTTAATCACCCATCCTTGGGCTTCCAGCAACGGGACTGTCCTGGAATTAGCTGGCATTGTTAAGGATGCCTTCCCCTGTGCTTCGAGTCGTCGAACATCCTGACGAGAAGAAACGGAAGGTTGCTCTTTGGTGTCTTGGGAACTTGAGCGAGTTTGGGTTTGACGTGGGGTCAGGCGCAAATCTGTCCAAATGGCATCACTGCTAAGTGTTTCATTGGGATTGTCCGGCAAACCACCACGACCTGTGACAATGAATTCGTTTTGTTGGCTTGCTGTTGCGCCTCCCGTTGGACAATTTTGAGCAATCTGGTCAGAGGCATCGACTACTTCTGTTGGTAGGTTGGTCAATCCTCGGCTAGGGTCAATACCGGGCGTATTGATTTGCACCGTGCCGTTTACGCCAAACCGAGAACTGGCATTGATGTCACTTAAGGGCGTTAGCTCTTGGCGGTACTCCAGCCCATAGATGCCTTGAGTGGTGATATTAATGTTACCTCCCTGACCTCTAAAGGCATTGGCAATGATGTCGCTATTTTCACCAGGCACAGCGACAATGAATGGGGTACTGATGGTGATATTGCCGCCATTGCCATTGTTATTAGCTTGGGCAGATATCAAGCTAGCGTGGCGCATCAAGATTAAATCCTGCACCTGTAGCTCAATATTGCCACCCTCACCGGATGCAGTCGAAGCAAGTAGCTTTCCTTGATTGTCCAGCGAGATAGAGTTAGCTTCGATTCTTAGGTTACCTGCATTCCCCAACCCATCACTGCTTACACTGACTTGCGCCCTATCTTGGACGGTTAATTGGCTAGTCATAATTTTCAAGTCTCCGCCCTGAGCTGTGGAAGTCTCAGCTGTATTGGCAAACAAACCACCACTGCCAGAGAGAGTGACCCTATCAGTGGCATTCACCGTGATGTTACCTGCTTTACCAGCGCTGAAACTAGTGGTGAGAACTCCACCACTGTTAAAGGCTGACAAGGTATTGACGTTAAGGATGATGTTACCTCCAGCCCCCTGACCCGAAGTACTAGCTCTCAGAAAACCACTATTTGTCAATAACAGCGCCTGAGCCGTGATTTTGATATTACCGCCATTGCCCTGTCCTTCAGGTTCCACTGCGGTGAGTACAGCACTGGCAAATTCATTACTATCGACCCCATCAAAAGAGACTGTATCCCTAGCAGTAATCGTCACATTGCCCGCATCCCCCTGTCCCAAGGTACTGGCAAGTAGTTGAGCGCCATTGGTAACAAACAGCGACCCAGTTGTGATGTCGATGTCACCTCCTTTGCCCACGGCTCCAAGTTCTACAAGATTGATCAGATCAGCCGCATTAAAGGAGACTAAATCGGTAGCAGTAATTGTCACATTGCCTGCATTTCCCAGTCCCAACGTAGCAGCACCCAGTTGAGCACCATTGGTAACAAACAGCGATCGCGCTGTAATCTTGATATCACCCCCATTGCCCTCTGCTTCAGGGCCTACTGTACTGAAAATTTCACTACCATCAAACGAGATATCCCTAGCCGTGATCGTTATGTTGTTTGCATCTCCCTGGCCATTGGTACTAGAAGACACTCTAGAACCATTGGTGACAGAAAGCGATCCGGCTGTGATGTTGAGACTACCTGCTCGACCTACTGCTCCCGGTTCTACTCTGGTCAAAACCTGACTGTCTCCATCAAAGGAGACGGTGTCACGAGCATTAATCGTCACACTGCCTGCGTTTCCATTGCCAAAGATACTGGCTGCCAGTTGAGCACGATTAGTCAGGGTAAGCGAACCCGTTGTGATCTCGATATTGCCCCCGTTGCCCATGGCTCCCCGTGCCACTTGGCTGGTGGCAGCACTTGGAAATCCATTGCTTCCCACCCCATCAAAGAAGACGGTATCGCGAGCATTAATCCTGAGACTACCCGCATCCCCTTGTCCAAACGTGCTAACAAGCAGTCGAGCACCATTGGTTACAGATAACGACCCTGTTGTAATGTTGATGACGCCACCATTACCCACCGCTCCGGGTGCCACACTGTTAGATATATTACTGGAAGTACGATTGCTCCCCACTCCATCCAAAAATACTGAATCGGTGGCGTTAATCGTTACATTGCCCGTATTTCCCTGTCCAAGGGTAGTGGCACCCAGTTGACCACCATTGATAATAGAGAGCGATCGCGTGGTGATGTTGATGTTGCCCCCATTGCCGACTGACTGGAAATTCAAAAGGTTGATAATACTGCTGGCTGCGAGTGTTACTGCTCCAGTCGTGTTAATGTCGATATCTCCCGCCTGAGAGTCAACTCGCCCTAAGCCTTGTGCTATGCCAGCATTAAGAATACTTCCTCCTGACATATTGAAGTTGCGGGCGTTGATGGCAATACTGCCGCCATCTTCAGCATCGACAAAAATGGCAGATCTGTTATTCATAGACACATCTGCTCGCGCCACTCCATCAGGAAAACTCAAACGAAGCTCATTGCCATTCACACCCAGTCCTACTAGTCCTGCTCCTGATACTCCTCCTAGCTCAATCCGTCCTCCCTTCACCAAATCCACCGATAGGGAGCTGTTGTTCAGGGTTACATCTCCTCCCAGCAGCAATAAACTCTGACCTTCATAGACACCCAGAGTGCTACCTGAACTTACGATTGGTTGAGGCGCTCTTTGAGAAGCTAGAAACCCACTCGGATCGCCAACAATGGTGAGTATGCTAGTAGGACTACCTGGATTGATGGCACTGAACTGGCTACCATTCGGCCACACTAGAGCATCAACCGTCGTAGCAACAAACGAGCCTTTGGTTGCGCTGCCCACATCAAGACGAGCATTGCGACCAAAGACAATACCACTAGGATTAATCAAGAAAAGATTGACACTAGGACTCTGCGTGAAGATTAGACCGTCAATCAAGGAGGGAAAGCCACCTGTAACCCGTGAGAAAATATTCTGAATATTGGCAGCGCTTTGAAAACCAGCTGATTCTCCTGCATTGAGGTTAAATTGCCCAAAGCTGTGAAAGAGATTGCTACCAACGGTTTGACCGACGGCTTGGGGGATAAGGTAGTTTGGACCAATCAACGTTTGTGCAGGTCCAAGGCTACCATCCAGGGTAATGTTCTGAGCTTTGGCGCAATCTCTACTAGAGGCGTAAAGCAAAGCTATCCCAACGGAAACCGCATAACTGATGTATGAGGCGATAAGCCTGAGAGTAGGCGTCGCTAACGTTATCCTTAACTGCTGCTTTTCCCAACGCCCCTTTCTTGCAGGCAGTTTTGAATTTTCTTTTCCCAATCCCACAGTATTTTTACACCAAGTTGCGGTCACACGATATTACGTGCTCACGGGGTAAGGGTAAATGGTACATCTAGAAGGCTTCTAATCCCTTGCCTTTACCCTAAGCAAACGAGGTACTACGTTAGCAAGCAACTTGATAGGCTGTCACGCATTCAATAGAGCTGCTGCATGAATAATTTATCGCCCCCCAATTTTGGGGGAAGCTCATCATAAGTTCCCCCCAATTTGGGGGAGGTTAGGGGGGCAAGTTTCGATTCACACAGGAACTCTAATGTGCACGGCTTAACTTTGTTGTGAAGCACACTCAATAAATTGCCATGCCGAAATAAGGCACGCCAAATTTTTATTCCATTGAAATGGACTTGAGGTATTTGCCCGAAATTGATTTTATGGCAGGTTCTTTAGCTTATCTTCCTGGTACTGTCCACCAAGCTAGGGCGTAGGGTTGAGACGCCTCATTCACCTGTTTGCGATACTGAACTCTGATTTTGTAGCGACCAGGGGCGGGCACTGGGCAGAAAATATGTTGTACGCTATCGACTTCACTGATGGACGAGCAAGCACTCTTGCTCGTATCATTTTCGTCAGCTGGCATCAGATAGAGGTCAAGGTTATTTAGTCCGCGATCGCGAAAACTATCCCCAACTTCATAGACATTATTTTTATTTTTATCTTCCAGCTCAACTAGGCGATCCCAAGCCAGCGTCAGAGAAACAAAGCTTTTTTCCTTTAAAGGTTTTTCCAACACATAGTCCTTAAAGGATGACACCTCTACTGAACGATAATCCCAACCTACTGGCGGCACCGTAACTGTTGGCTCCCACTGACCTGGGCTGAATTGCTGGTAAGCCCGAAAGGTATTGAGTTGCCCTGTACCCATCTGAATGTCTAAGGGAATTTTGGGGTCTTTGTAGGCGTCCGAATCTAACCAATTGCTGTTATCTTTTCCCAAAATGGTGCGGGTCATTCCTAAGAGCAAACCATCACCTTTGTCTTTAATTTTGTCAGCGGAGTTGAGCAACACTGCCTTCATCACTTCGTGGCGTCGAGAGTCGATACTCCACTTAGATTGATTAGATTGGACTTGGCGATTGCCGAGTTCCTGAAGTAGTGCTACAGAGGCAGTGATATGAGGAGCTGCAAAACTAGTGCCACTAACCTCCTCCACTTTACCCTTCAGGTCATACACACGGATCTTGCTACCAGGAGCCACAAGATTAATCGAACGGCGAGGACCAGTATTAATCTCTCGTTCAATCACACGCTTGCCAATCCCAATCGGCGCAGAACTTAAGTTGGGAAAATCTACCTTGGTAAAGACTCCTTTGCGCTGGGTGGTGTAGGCAGTATTGATTGCATTGTAGTTATCTGTAGGAATAGGAATACCACCATCACCCTGGTTGCCTGCAATAATAAACAGAACGTTGTGAAAGTGTGATAACCAATCAATACATTGCGTCAGTAGAGCATTACCATCGAGAGTCGCATCCGGTCTAGGATCACGCTGGAGGGGTTCGCCAAAACTAAAGTTAATCGCCCGGATATCTCCCCCATTTTGCTGAGCCACAAACTGAGCAGATAGGCATTCCTCTGGTTGTCCGCCCTTTGATGGTGCGCCAACGGCTGAAGAATAGAGGCGTGCCTCTGGCGCTACTCCCGGCAAGGCTTTGTCTTTACTAATCATGACACCAGCGACCATTGCCGCATGGGTATCAACATCATTATTGGCTTTGGCGGGACCGTCGCGATAAAATACTCGCTCCAGAGCC
Organism: Coleofasciculaceae cyanobacterium; assembly: GCA_036703315.1. Taxonomy (GTDB): domain Bacteria; phylum Cyanobacteriota; class Cyanobacteriia; order Cyanobacteriales; family Coleofasciculaceae; genus DATNPH01. The sequence goes on along the minus strand of DATNPH010000144.1, from coordinate 7,344 downwards.
GTTGCAGGATTCCAAGAAACTGCCTTATCCAAACCAAATACTCCTGGTCTACCAATTTCCACCTGACCGATCGCTATTTTACGACCGAGCAAGTTGTAGGGAGGGGCATGTAGCTTGCGAGCTTCAATTCCCGCCTCTCCTATGGAAGAAATTTGTGAAGCTAGTACCGGGGTCAATAACCAAGAGGCGCTCAAGCCACCAATTATCCATCCCAACTTCTTAACCATCTGCCGCTGAGCCAAGGACGCTTCTCCTAAATAGCTGTCACTTATGAGTTAAAAGAGCAGGTTTGACCAAAGCCACATTTTCTCTGACCAGTCCCTACTGTTGTTTGAAGTCACTTGGGTAAAGAACTAACGTCCCGCGAGAGCTAACACAAAATAATAGGATTACTAAAGATTTTGTTAAGATAAAGTACACAGAGGACGCAGGAGAGTATCGCCGAGCATGACCCAAACACAATCCAATAAATCTATTGTTGTTGCCCCTTCTATACTATCAGCGGATTTTAGCCGACTGGGGGAAGAAATTCAGGCGGTGGATGCCGCTGGTGCTGACTGGATTCATGTTGATGTAATGGATGGTCGATTTGTCCCCAACATTACAATTGGTCCTCTGATTGTTGAAGCAATTCGCCCTGTCACCAAAAAGCCTCTGGACGTCCACCTGATGATTGTGGAACCAGAAAAGTATGTGGAAGACTTCGCTAAGGCTGGAGCTGATATTATTTCGGTTCACTGTGAACATAATGCTTCACCTCATCTACACCGCACTCTCTGTCAGATTAGAGAACTGGGTAAGCAAGCCGGCGTAGTGCTTAACCCCTCGACACCTTTAGAGTTGATTGAGTATGTCTTAGAAGTCTGCGACTTGGTGCTGATTATGAGCGTCAATCCTGGCTTTGGTGGTCAGAGCTTTATCCCGGCAGTGCTGCCAAAAATCCGTAAACTGCGTCAAATGTGTGATGAGCGTGGACTTGATCCCTGGATTGAAGTTGATGGCGGACTCAAGGGGAACAACACTTGGCAGGTTTTGGAAGCTGGAGCCAATGCTATAGTTGCTGGGTCAGCTGTCTTTAAGGCGAAAGATTACGCAGAAGCTATTGAGGGTGTTCGCAACAGCAAGCGTCCTGAACCACAGTTAGCAACGGTTTAAGACAGAACTCGTTTGAGCTTCCTTAAAAATTAATTCTGCTACAAACTTTGAAGCGAAGAGCCAGTGCCAGGATATACACTCCCGGTGCTGGCTCTTCGCTTAACCACTCACTACTCCCTATTTTCAAGCTAGAGAGCGGTTAAATCGAAAATTTGTAGTGTCCATCACAACATAAAGGGCCAAAATGCCCAATACTGCCAACTTAATGTCATATAGACTGGGCGTACAGTTCTATTGCCATGATTTTGGATTTGGGAATTTGGATTTTAGACCATTGATTTTCAAATTCCCAATCCAGCTTTCCTTTGGGTTTATAAGTCTGCCATCTTGATTGATGTCACATAGATATTTTTATTGACTGTAGTTGCATAGCTCAACAACGGGAGTATCCCGTTTTTGCAAATGTACCTCGGTAGGGGCGCAAGGCGTTGCGTCCCTACAATGCTAAAAAAAATTGGGATGCTCCCTCAAAAACAACTCACTTATAGGGGAATAAAACTTCCCTGAAAGTTACACCTACTCTTCTGGCTCTAATCAATTCTCTACCTTGATACTTATCTTTCTTACGGGCGGCAATACCGTGTTCCCAGTCATATCTAGCTACCTTCTGCATGACAAGCACACTTCTAGGTAGCAACAAAATTGATGCCTTCTCGTTTGTTTGAGAATGAGTAAAGTCCATTACACACTTACTCCCCAAGCTTAGGGTAATAATTGTGCTTCCAAAGCAGGGAATACAGTCAATATGGCTCGTAATGCCTTGTCCGGGCTCATATTCATTGATGATTACTTGATCTGGAACTCTTGGCGTTAAGCCATCAGCAAAGAATCTACCGGCAATAGTTTGTAACCAACTTGGTAAAGCCCCTAGGTAACTAGATGAAGCAAGTAAGCCATTTTTATAGTCATATCTATAGCCATAATGTTGCACTCGTCTTTTTAATTTTATTACCCACTCTTGTTGGTCAATAATATCAAGTAATTGATTTTGTTCTTCGACCGTGATGTAGTCACGAATGTAGGTTAGTCCCGAAATTTCTGGAATGTCAAATTTAAGGGATGTTTCTAAAGATAATTCTGTCTGATTTGAAGATAACATTCTTCTTTCGTATAGCTTCCAAATTGTGTGGACGCGATCGCTGTCTGCATCATTCTAGAATATTCTCTTCTCAAACCTCTGGAAAGCCGTTGCGATTCTTGCAAAAAAGCTGGAATTACTATCTTAGGGAGTAGCGAGAATTCTCCAATTGTGTATAAGTGATCTAGATCACACAAACCAGTAGGTATTAGTCAATTAAATAGCATTTTCGGCATCACAATTCAAAGTGAGGCGTTTCACAATTTACTTGTGAGTACAATAAATTACCGTCCCAAGATTTTAGTGAGATAATGGAAGAGTGAGGCAAAGAACGGAACAAACTTTAATTACAAAGGGGGAAAATTATGAACCTCAAGCTATTAGCTACCCTAACCCTACTAACTCCGCTATTTTTCATTAGTCCAGTTAAAGCTGAAAATCCGCTTCAAGTAAAACAGCTATTGTCAACTGGGACATGCTATCAGTGCGATCTATCAGGAGCGGATCTCAGTGGAGCACACTTAATTGGTGCTGACTTGAGAGAAGCCAATCTTACAGGAGCCAATCTTACAGGAGCCAATCTCGAAGGCGCTGACCTCAGCGGTGCTACCCTGACAGGAGCTAACTTAACGTCAGCTTTTGTAACTAATGCTGATTTGCGTCAAGCCAATCTCAACAGTGTAAATTTTACTGGCGCTAAAATTTATAGTGCTAATGTGTATGGCGCATCGATGAATGGGCTTAACATCAGTAATGCTGAAATCTTCAACACAGGGATTGGCGTTGGTGGAGAAGATGCAACGGTACCTGATTGGAACTAGTTGTTGCTGGACACAAATAACTCAGCTGTTAGGAAGGGTGCGAGGCTAGAGAGATTTCTCTAGCTGATAGAAAATTTTGCTGCGCTGTATGAGTTTGCTGGGCAACACAACCCATTAACTTTATAAACAATGCAGATGCTCCTCCCATTTCTTGAGCCAAACTTCAAGAAATGGGAGTTTTGTTTAAGAGACTTAAAAGTCATGGCTACAGGTGCCTTTGAGAAAAACAGTTTTGGTTGGCAGTTGGGACAGTTGCAACAACGGCTTGGGGAGTGGTGGGAACTGCAAAGGTCCCGATTTTCACCTAACCTACCGAAAGTATCGCTACCGTCTTGGTTTGATTCTCCGATCTTAGAGCTGATTACTAAGACGGTTTTTTGGTTGCTCCTAGCTTTGCTCCTAAGCTGGGCAGCTTTGAAAATTATGCGACTATTGCATCCTTATATTTATTCCTTCACTAATCAGCTGAATCAGTCAGCTGACAAAGCGACAAAAATCTCAAGTGGTGAATTATCGGTTACCCAGTGGTTACAGCGATCGCAAAAATTCCAGCAACAGGGTAACTACCGTGAAGCTTGCCTATGCCTGTACAGGGCAATGTTACAACGATTAAATGATACGGGAATTGCTAAGGCTCAACCGAGTCGCACGGATGGAGAATATCTGCAATTAGTCCAACAGCTACCTCAGCCGACGCCATACCAAACGTTGCTCATGACTCACCAGCAACTATGCTTTAGTAAAACAGAGGCTTCACGCTCAGACTTTGAGCAGTGCCTGCAAGCTTATCAAGAGATTGAGGCTCCATGAAGTTTTCAAAGCGACGGTTATGGGTATTTGGTGCGATCGCGATCGGGGCAATTATTCTGATTACCCTCCTAGCTGCTCCTGCCAACAATAAGCTAAATAGCGGTTCGACCTATAACCGTGCCCCAGAGGGCTATGGTGCTTGGTATGCTTTCATGTCAGAACGGGGAACCCCTGTCAATCGTTGGCGAAAACCATTTGAAGAGTTAGCCAATAACAAAAAGGCTAAACCCCCGATTACCTTGTTGCGAGTCAACAGTGGCTTGATAGGGCAAGAGCCTTATGGGCAAGAGCGAGACTGGGTGGAAAAGGGCAATACGCTAGTCATTTTGGGAGTCCCTCAATCGGTTACAGAAGCCCCCTTTAGTACAAGGCACAATAGTGCAGCAGGCAGCGTGAAGATCGATACGCAACGAAGGGAACAACAGGCAAAGAAACAACTATTAGGCGATCGCTTTGGGGCAATTGTTTGGCAAGAGAGTATTGGTAAAGGACAAGTCATCTACTCCACCACACCCCACCTAGCTGCCAATGCCTATCAGGACTTCCAAGGCAACTATGAATTTCTAGCGCAACTTGTCACCCGAACAGGAGCAGGGGAGAAACTTTCAAGCAAAAATCCAGTATGGGTAGATGAATACATCCACGGCTACAAAGATTCAGAGAGTATAAAGCGTGAGCAAACAGGCGATCTATTCAGTTATTTAGCCAAAACCCCCGTGTTTCCAGTTTTTGTTCAAGTATTCATTCTCCTGTTGGTTGCTATCTGGGCTGGGAATCGCCGCTTTGGAAAGCCTGTAACCTTATCAGCACCCGTAGTTGATAACAGTGAAGCTTATATCCAGGCTTTAGCGGGTGTCTTGCAAAAAGCCAACAGCAGTGAGTTTATTTTGGACGTTGTGGGCAAAGAAGAACAGTTGCAACTGCAAAAAGCACTAGGATTGGGACAGGTTTTGCTTGACCATAAATCCCTCGTAGACGCCTGGGTGCAGCAAACAGGTCATCCAGCCGCAGAATTGGAACAACTACTACAAGTACAATCTCGAAAAGGTCGAATGAGTGAGTCGGACTTGCTAACGTGGTTGAGGAAATGGGAGCAAATCCGTCGCTATTTCTCGCCTTAATCAGCGATTATTAGGCATTGGTCATTACTCATTGGCTTCGGACTAAGCTCTAATGACTAAGGACAAAAAGCGAATAGCTGATAGTTAAGATGAGCGAAACCAACACCCTATTTAACCGCCTCAGCCAAACCCTTGGCAAGATAATCGTCGGTCAATCTACTCTAGTGCAGCAGATGCTAGTAGCGCTGCTGAGTGGTGGGCACGTCATTATCGAGGGAGTACCAGGAACGGGAAAAACCTTACTGGTTAAGGTGTTGGCGAAACTAATGCAGGCAGATTTTCGGCGGGTTCAGCTGACACCGGATATTTTGCCCTCCGATATCCTAGGGACGAATGTTTTTGACCTGAATAGCCGTAGTTTTACCCTCAAAAAAGGACCAGTCTTTACCGAGGTGTTGCTGGCAGATGAAATTAACCGCACACCCCCCAAAACCCAGGCAGCACTGCTAGAAGCGATGGAAGAGCAGCAAGTGACGCTAGATGGCGAAACTATGGCTCTTTCTGAACTATTTTGGGTAATTGCTACTCAAAATTCCCTAGAATTTGAAGGAACGTACCCCCTGCCAGAGGCTCAGTTAGACCGATTTTTATTCAAGCTGATTGTGGATTACCCCGATGCTGGGGCAGAAAAGCAGATGTTGCTGAATGCTCAAGCCGGGTTTCGAGCCAAACGTCTTGACTTGGTTCGTGTCAAACCTTTGGTAACGGTAGAGCAGATTGTTAGTGCCCGTAAAGCGGTCCAAGCTGTCAAAGTTGAAGACAACGTGATAGATTACCTGCTGGCTTTGGTGCAGCGCACACGACAACACTCCGATCTGGCGTTAGGAGCCTCCCCTAGAGCAGCTGTAGCTTGGTTGCAAACAAGTAAAGCCCAAGCTTGGCTGGAAGGACGTGATTATGCTACCCCTGATGATGTGAAGGCAGTTGCGCTGCCTCTGCTGCGTCACCGTCTTATCCTTAAACCAGAGGCGCAATTAGACGGTTTGATAATAGATGCCGTAATTGCTTCGTTACTGAACCAGGTGCCAGTACCGAGGTGAGTAGGTAGTGCTAAAGCAAGGATGTTGTTGATGATTCCCAGCCGCCGAGTTTATGGTCTGCTAATTCTAGGCATTGCGATCGCCCTCATCCTCGCGATCTCGTTTGGTCAGCTGGTAAGCATCATTGCTACCCTCGTATTCGATAGCGTGGTTTTAGGTCTAGCTGTCTGGGATGGACAACGGGTGAAACCTAACGCCGTGAAAGTGACGCGCTATCCCTTACAACGGCTTTCGATTGGGCGGGATAATCCGGTTGTACTCTCCGTACAATCGGGAAATCAGGGCGTACAAATTCGCCTGCGCGACTACTACCCCTTAGAGTTTGAGGTTTCTACCCCAACCCTGGACGCCTCCCTAGAGGCAAACACTACCCAGGAACTAACCTATACAATTCACCCAACGATGCGGGGTGAGTTTCAGTGGGGGGATATTCAAGTACGGCAACTGGGAGCATGGGGATTGGCATGGCATGATTGGAAAATCCCGGCAAGTCAGACGGTTGCCGTTTATCCAGATTTGCTGGGATTGCGATCGCTTTCAATTCGCTTGACTTTAGAAAACACTGGCACCATGCGCCAAGCGCGACGCATCGGCATGGGTACTGAATTTGCCGAATTGCGGGAATATGGTATCGGTGACGATATCCGCCTGATTGATTGGAAAGCTACGGCAAGGCGATCGCGACCCTTAGTGCGGGTGTTGGAACCGGAACGCGAGCAAACCTTAATAATTTTGCTCGACCGGGGACGCTTGATGACGGCACGGGTGCAGGAGTTGAAACGGTTTGATTGGGGATTGAATGCGACGCTGTCTTTGGCATTAGCTGGATTAAATCGGGGCGACAAGGTGGGAATCGGCGTATTTGACCGCGAAGTGACAACTTGGATTGCACCTGAACGCGGTCAACACCAGCTATCTAAGTTGATTGAACGGCTTACCCCCATTCAGCCGGTACTACTAGAACCCGACTATATTGGTGCTGTGACAAGGCTAGTGAATCAGCAAACCCGCCGCGCCTTAGTTGTTCTAATTACAGATATCGTAGATGTCACCGCCTCCGCAGAACTCCTTGCCGCACTAGTACGCCTCACACCCCGCTACTTACCGTTTTGTGTAACTCTGGGCGACCCCCAGGTTGACCGACTGGCACACACCCCTCCTATCCTGGAAAAGGAGAAGCAAGGTGCAATTGCAGCGACTTATGCCCGTTCTGTTGCCTTAGATTTACTCGCCCAACGTCAAGTTGCCTTTGCCCAGTTGAAGCAAAAAGGCGTTCTAGTTTTGGATGCACCTGCAAATCAAATTAGTGAGCAACTGGT